>NZ_AJXU01000014.1 GCF_000264315.1 Rhodanobacter fulvus Jip2 | reverse complement strand
CTCAAAATCGGGGGGACGTCGCATGAACAGCGCCGCGATACCCATGGTGGAAAAGATCGCGCCGAACTGCGCGCCCGACCAGTGGCGGTACTGGAACCAATAGGCGCCGATGGTGATCAGCCACGCCCCCCACACGAAAAACTGCAGGAAGTTCATGGCCACGAGGCGCAGCTTGATGCTCATCTGATATCCGGCGCACGGCCATAAAATTTTGGAGGTTAGAGAAGCGGCCCGAAACCGGCAAGGCACGCTGCAGCGCAGTGGTGCCGTTGCAGGGATATCGAAACGCCGTCATGCCCGCGCAAGCCGGCATCCAGTGACTTCAAGCCTTTGAAAAGCAGAGGTACTGGATGACCAGCCTTCGGCTGTTGTAAAGCTTCTCCAGCTCCTGTTGGGATGACGAGCTATTGGAGTGACGCAAGGCCCGCTTCAGCGTGGTGCCGTCAACGCGGCGGCCACGCGCTGCCGCAACACCGGCAGCAGCTCCGCCTCGAACCACAGGTTGTGCATCACCCAGGGCCGGTTGCGCGGGCTGGGGTGCGGCAGCGGCAAGCGCCCACTGGGCAGGTAGTCGCGCCAGCGCTGCACAGTGTCGGTGAGCCGGGTGCCGCGCGGTACGCCGAGCATCCCCATCTGCGCGTACTGACCGATCACCAGGGTCAACTCCACCTGGCTGAGCAACGGCAGCAATCGCGGATGCCAGGTGGGCGCACACTCCGGCCGTGGCGGCAGATCGCCGCCATGCGCACTGCCGGGAAAACAGAAACCCATCGGCACGATCGCCACACGGCTGGCGTCGTAAAACGTGTCGCGATCGATCTGCATCCATTCGCGCAGGCGGTCGCCACTGACATCGTCGAACGGCACGCCGCTCATATGCACCTTGCGTCCCGGTGCCTGGCTCACGATCAGCAAACGCGCCGTGGCCGAGGCCTGCAATACCGGCCGCGGACCGAGCGGCAGGTGCGCGGCGCAGATCTGGCAGGCGCGGATTTCCGCCAACAAGGTATCCATCGCGCGCGATGCCCGTGTGGACCCCGCGCTCTTCCCGTTCCCGATTCCCAATTCCCGACTCCGCGCCATCACGGCAACAACTTGCCCGGGTTGAGGATGCCATCGGGATCAAACGCCGCCTTGACGTTGCGCATCAGTTCCAGCGTGCTGGCCGGTACCGCCAGCGGCATGAACTCGCGCTTCGCCAGGCCGATGCCGTGCTCGCCCGACAGCGTGCCCTCCAGCTCGATCACCAGCGCAAACACCTCGGCCAGGCAGGCATGCGCGCGCTTGCGCTCGGCATCGTCACGCGGCAACAGGTTCACGTGCAGGTTGCCGTTGCCGGCGTGGCCAAACGTCACGATCAGTACATCGTGCTTTGCTGCAAACCGCTTGATTCCATCGACCAGCGCGGGCAGGTGGCTGACCGGCACCACCACATCCTCGTTGATCTTGTTGGGCGAGATCGTGCGCTGCGCCGGCGACAGCGCCTTGCGTGCGGCCCACAGCGCACGCGTCTCGTCGGCGCTCTGCGCCACCCGCAACTCCTCCAACCCATCGCCACGCGCGGCAGCAGCCACCGCACCGACGGCGCTGTCCAGCGTGGCCGGTTCGCCATCCACCTCGATCATCAGCATCGCGCCGGCCAGCGGCACACTGTCGCCGCCGTGCGCATGCGCCAGCTTCAACGCCACGTCGTCGATGAACTCCAGCGCGCACGGCGTCACCGGCTGCGCCATGATCCGCGCCACGGCCCGCGCCGCGCTGCCTACGTCGCGATAGGTGGCGCGCAAGGTGCGCACCGCGGAAGGCTTCGGGGTGAGCTTCAACGTGGCCTCGGTGATCAGCGCCAGCGTGCCCTCCGAGCCGATCAACAACCGGGTCAGGTCGTAACCCGTCGCGCCCTTGCTGGTGTACGTGCCGCAACGAAAACCTTCGCCACTACCCGCCACCGCGCGCAAGCCCAGCGTGTTCTCGCGTGGTGTGCCGTACTTCACCGCGCGCGGCCCCGCCGAGTTGCAGGCCAGGTTGCCACCCACACTGCACCACGGCGCCGAACTGGGATCCGGCGGCCAGAAGAAACCGTGCGGCGCCAGCGCCTTCTGCAAGTCCGCGTTCAGCACCCCCGGCTCCACCACCGCCAGTCGGTTGTCCGGATCAATCCGCACAATCCGGTTCATCCGCTCGAAACTCACCACCACACCGCCGGCCACCGGCACCGTGGCCCCGGTGGTGTTGGTGCCGCGACCCCGCGCGATCACCGGTACGCCATGTGCGCGGCAAGCCCGCACCAACGCCTCAACCTGCGCATGCTCCGTCGGAAACACCACCGCATCCGGCAAGGCATGCCGGCGGGAGTTGTCATAGGAATAGGCGATGCGCTCGGCTTCGCCGATGGCGAGCGCGTCGGCGGGGAAGGTCGAGTGGAGGGTGGTGAGCAGTGCGGGCGGGAGCGGCATCGGCCAAGTTTAACGCCGAACCCTTCCTGCAGCTTTGGCGGATTTCCGGTTTAGCCAGCGCATCAACCGTTGCAGAAACTCCAGACCAGTAGCCAAGGAGAGTCTCTACTGGCGTCAGATCGAGAGGATTCAGGCTCGCTGGCTCGGCTCTCCTCTCAAGGAACACTACCCCACTCGGCGATGATGGCGCTGAGGATGCCTGCGTTGCTTGACACCTGAGCGCCGGGGCAGGTCATCAGGTAGGTCTGGCGCGCGGCGAGGCTTGCTGGTGCGTCGAAGCCTTCTTCGTCGTAAACGGCGAGGCCGGCAGGCGCAGTGGTGTGCCAGAAAGCAATGGGCGCAGTGCAAGCCGGGCCGCCGGTCGTGCCTGCGCCGGAGATGCCTGCCATGCAAAGGTAAACGCTACACGGATCAAAAGCCTGGGCATGGGTCGGGTTGGCGTTGGCGACCATACCAAAGGCAAGGATGGGGCAGAGGGTACGTAGTTTCATGGTGGCTCCATGTGAGGTTTCGTCACTGCGTGAAGCGCGGGTGGTGGCGCTGGCGGCGATGCGGGGATCTGTGGATCGGTACATCCATGAACGGTTCGCACAACTGGCCGCTGATGACGCGATAGCCGTGCATGGCGAGCGAGTCGGAACCAAAACGCGCTTATCACACGACCATGGTTTGAGTCGGTGCCGGCGGTTGAATGATGGGAGCCGGCGACGCGGCTGACGACGATCGGGGGGAAGCTGCAAGCTCAGAGCTTCTCGCCACTGGTGTTTGCAAAGCCGCTACCGTATCCACGGAACCGATCTTCGTCTGCTCCATAAACGACGTTGGACGCTGAGCGATGTAGACACGGCTACCGTCGTTGCCAAGAGCAACCTGGTCGATGCGTGTCAAACCCTGGTGCCTGGCTTCGACAACCATTGCGGCGGCAAGATTGAGGCGCTGCTGCTCGGTCGGCTGACCGCGTGCATCAAGGGCGCGTACGCCGGCTAACGCCTGTGCGAACAACGCATGGCCGGGGTGGTGCACATCCGTGAGGGAGAGAGGCGAGGCGCTCTGTTGCAGAGCGGAGTGCATAGCCTCCCGGGTCAGTGGCCCGACTTTGCCGTCTACGGTCAGATGGTGGTCGTGCTGGAAGCGTTCTACAGCGTGGCGGGTACGGATACCGAACTCGCCGTCTGCTGTGAGCGGGTGGCCGCGATCGCCGCTGTAGCCGAGCTGCGAGAGTTCAGCTTGCAGGGTGGCGACGGCCGAGCCCCGGGCGCCTTCTTCGAGCACGTTGCGAGCGACGCAGGAATACGCCGACCCGGTTTGACTTTGCGTGTGGAGCGTCCGAGCCATGCGTTGATCCAGCCCGTCACGGTTGCGGGTGATGTCGTGCATGTAGTCGTAGTTGCTGGTGCCGTTGCTGTCGCGGATCACACGACTGCCGGTCACGGCCGCGATGGCACCGCCATAGCCCGCGATGTGGCGTGCTTTAAGGAAGCCGGCCACCTTGGCCGGATCATCGCCTTCCTTCAACACGCCGTTTCCGACGGCTTGATGGTAGGCATGGTCGCTATTGATCTTGAACGCCCGATCTTGCAGGTCGGGAGAAGCCTTGTACTTCTCCAGGCTCAGACCATTATTCCAATTGGAAGGGTCTTCCAGAAACCGGGTCATGCCGCCCGAGACAGCCCAAGCCCATTCGTTTCGCTGACCCTGCATGGCCTCGGCAAGCTTGTGCTTGTCGATGTAGCCAGCGTCGGATAGCCAGCCTGCACCCGCTTGGTAGCGGCCGACGTAGCCCTGCCGGTTGGTAATTGCCAGATCGCCACCGTTGCTTTCGGTCATCACCGTGGAAGCAATCAAGCGGCGGGTCATTGCGTCGTCCAAGCCGGCGATGTTGCCCTGATGGTATGCGCTCGCAGTAGCCACTGCGTTATCTCGTCTATCAGCCATGATGCGTGTCCTCCTTGATATGACGAAAGGGGTGCGGTGCTATTAGGTCAATGCTCCTTGCAATGCATCGCTGCGATGCGCTGTGTTGGTTCGCTGCGGTAAAACACGAACGTGGTCGAGCCCGGGCCGTGGTTTTCCGCGCCATCGTCGATCGCGGCTTCCACGTAGAGCGGACGGGAAGCCGAGGCAAGGGTGATCTGGTAGAAGGCATTGTCTTGTGTGTTGGCGGCGGTGGTGCCGTAGTCGAGCGCACAGGCATCAGCTATCGGTCGAATCGAAACGCCGCCGTCGAACTGCTTTTGCAGAATGACCTGATAGTTCTTGCTGGGGTAGAACTTGAGCAGGGCGAGGGATTGCACCGACTTGGCATCGCCACCAAGAGTCACGCCTGCATGGCCTTCATTGTCTTGCCTGGTGCCGGCTTCCGCGCCTTGATGGCCGTCTGGCACGTCCACCATACCGAAACCGTTGAGCATAAGCGTGCCGCTGCGGTCGTAGGCGAGATCTGGCGTGGGCGCTTCTGGGTTGGCCCTTGGCATGACGTCGTGCCACTGCACGCCGGGAACATGGTCGAAGGTGTCCCAAGACGTTGTTTCGCCGGCAAGGATGAGCAACAACTGGCTCAGTGGTGACATGGCGTTCTTCGGCGAGGTGGCATCTTTGGGTGCGGTGGAAGCGACTGGAGCAGGGTTCATTTGTGCGCTAGCTGTCACCGAGTCGCGCCCCGATGCGTTGCAGGCGCAAAGCAAGGTGCCGAAGGCCAGCGAGATGGCAATGCGATTGAGGGGGATCTTAACGGTAGGCATGGTTATTGAATTCGTACCGGAAGGCTGCAAGCGGAGTAATAGACGTGGCAATTGGCATTCCCATTAGCGGAACAAACCTTCATACCAGATTGCGTGGCTTCTTCAATGGTTGCTGCTGATGAGGCATTGAAGAACTTGTCGCCCACAAGGAGGACAGCACAACCATTCCTGTATGAAACCAGAGATGTACAACTGGGCTCCCTTCCCTTGGTTTGGCAATCTAATATGGCTGATCGTTTGGCCTCGCTTTCACTCTGCATATTGGTAGCTACGCCCAGAACATCGCCTGGTTCATTAGTCGCCATAGCCCCCCAACGATCCACCCAAATTTGCCGCGGCAGCCGCGGAGTTTGAGGTTCTTGTGGTTGTTGGCTGTCGTCCGGCCCACAGGCACTGGGATCGTTGCCGGCGCCGTATGGGATAGTGCCTGGAGGGCAAGCGGCTTGGGCATGTATGGTGGTTGTGGCTAGTAAAAGCACAAAGAGACAAAGCGCTTTCATGGTTATCCCCTTGATGCCGCTGGGTTGGCCAAGCCGCCGCCTTGCTTCATCGTGTCGGAAGCGGTTGAGTAACCGACGCCGCCCAAACGAGGAATGCCGGGAGAAGTAGAGCTTGG
This sequence comes from Rhodanobacter fulvus Jip2, assembly GCF_000264315.1. Classification (GTDB taxonomy): domain Bacteria; phylum Pseudomonadota; class Gammaproteobacteria; order Xanthomonadales; family Rhodanobacteraceae; genus Rhodanobacter; species Rhodanobacter fulvus. The sequence goes on along the minus strand of NZ_AJXU01000014.1, from coordinate 73,209 downwards.
TGAGTTAAGGCCACTAACGTGCTGACCTGTGGCTGCATGGCTTGCGTGCGACGGCCCATATCCGCCGTTATAAGCCCCGGGCGATTGCAGTTGCCCATTGGCTCCCTGCCGTGCGCCACCGTGTCCAAATGCCGAGTTGAAGTAGAACTGTCCGATGGTCCCTTGGAAAAACATGGCTGCCAGCGGAGGCGAGGAGACGATCAGTACGGTCATCAGCAGGCCGATGCCGCCTTGCTGCATGGATTGGTTGGTGAAGCCCTCGGCACCGAGGCCGGTAATGCCGTTGATGATGCCGGCGGCCCAGAGTGCCTTGGCGACGTTCAGCGTGAGCTGCAGTACTAGCGAGCTGATGAAAGCAAGCACACCCATCGAGAACAGTGTGCCGATGCCGTAGAGCAGCCATTTCTGGAACAGGCCCTTGGTCTGCTCGAAAATCAGGCACATGATGAACAGCGGCGCCAAGCCGATCACCAGGGCGAGGGTGATTTCGTAGAGCAGCAGCATGGCGGCAGCGGCCATGGGCGGACTGGCGGTGCCAAAGGTGGCAAAGGCCTGTGCGCGGGCCTTGCTTGAAGCGCTTTCGGTATCGCCTGGCGGTATCTGTACGGTGTCGATGGCCGCCATGGCCAGTTGGGTGTAGGCGAGGTTCTTGTCGATGGTCTGTGCCAGCGTGGTGTCGTCGCCGGTGAACAATTGATTGATGTCGGTGCTCAGCTCGGTGGTGACGAGGGTGTGCAGATTGTGGCCCGCGGCACCGACGGTGGTGGCGATGGCGACGATCACCACCACCCGTACCATGTTGGTCGCCAGACCCATCATCGACTCGCGCGACTGGCCGGTGATCAGGCGATAACCTTGGATCATGATCCAGATGGTGACCAGGATCAGGGCGAGGGCTGTCATCCAACTGGTCACGGCGCCCATAAGATTGGCTCCGAAACTGTCGATCTTGTCATGTAGCCAATTGTAGATAAGGACGAAATAAATCATGTGCACGCGGCCCCGGCCAGGTTGAGATGCTGTGTTGCCATGGCCCACTGTCAGGCCACTGTTTGCGTCAATCGAACGCCTTGGCGAATGCGGCGGCCTGCACTACGTTGCCCAGGATGGTGTGATGGCCGTTCAAGGCGATTTTGGCCAGAATGCCTTGTTGTTGCTCCAGCGTTGAGATAATGGCATCGTCCTTCTTCATCTGACTTTGCCAGTCCTGCATTTCCCAGGCGAGTTGCTCGCTGTGCGCAGCGGTATTGGCGGTGACTCTGTCCGAATCACCCTGTGTGGTCATTTTTTTCAATGTGCTCGTGATTTGCTGCAATTCTTGGCCAAACTGTTGGGTATCGTTGACCATTTTCACGGTCTTGTTGTACTTGTCGATTTTCACCAGAACAATCTGTACACAGATGGTCTGCTGATTCTTGGTAATGGAATTGTCGAAAGAGGACGTGACGAGGGACTTCATGCTCCCCAGTAGGCCACTGCTGCTGGCACCCGGGCAGGATTGCTGAATGAGGTTGCTGGCATCGTTGATCGGTGTGAGCTTTTCGGAGGTAAGCGTAATACCGCCTGTGACCAAGCTCTGTATGGACGTCAGTATTTGCTCGTATTGCAGTATCTGCTGCCGAAATTGCTCGATCTGCTTCGCGTACTGCATGCCCTGCTTGATGTATTGCTCTACCGATTGCGCCAGCTGCGACTTGAAGCCTTCCTCCGCGGCGGAGATGGCTACGCTATCGGTAACCAAGACCTGGGCCTGAACGCCGCTGGCGAAGACTGCAGCGATCAGTGGGAACGCCAAGGCAGTTTGGCGTACACGCGGCAACGTGGCACGCGCGAAGATCGGTCGGATGGGCGAGTTGGTCATGACGTACCCTCGTGTGGTTTGCTCGTCACGAAGCCAGGCCGGACGCTGCACGGGCCGGACTGGCAGCAGGTGGCGAGGTGGGCTTCGATTTACCGCTGCCTTTGCGGTTTTCGTAGAAATCGCCGAGCCACTGCTCCGGGCTAAGCGCATCGACCGGCACGCCTTCTGCCTCCGCCCGCTGTGACAGCACCTCATGCATGATCTCTATGTTGTCGGTGGAGGCTGAGATCACGGCCAAGGCGTCGTCCATGCCGCGCAGGTTGAGTTGGCAGACGGCGCTGGCGTGGCCCTGCTTGACCAGGAAGCAACGCGAACGCTCGTCCAAACTTACGACAACCTGGTACTCGGCGTCTGTCAGCTTCAGCCCACCCACGTAGTCATCGCGACTCGCGTTGGGGTTGGGTAGCAGGATCATGGTGGCGGTCTGCTCGATCAGGGCGGCGGCGATGTCGCTGGCGAGCGCGTCCTCAGGGCTTTGCGTGGCGAAGATGCCCAGGCCGTTCTGCTTGCGGATGGTCTTCTGCTTGTTCTTGGCGAAGTCCTTGAGGCCGCCCTTGCCATCGAGAATTTTCCAGAACTCATCCATGACGTAGATGAGCGGGCGGCCGTCGATGAGCGCTTCCAGCTTGTGCAACAGGTAGTTGATGACGGGCACGCGCGCTTCGGGGTTGTCGATCAGCTCGGTGTAGTCGAAGCCGATGATGTTGGCCTTTTCCAGGTCGATGGTGTCGACCGGGTTGTCGAAGACCCAGCCCAGCGAATTGCCGGCGGTCCACTTGCGCATGCGGATGAAAAGGCCGTCGTCGCCCATGTTGGGCAGGCTTTTCTGGAAGTTGGTCATGGTGCGCAGATGCATCGGGGTGTCGAGGATGCTTTCGACGGCGCGGAAGATGTCCTCTTCCTCGCGCGAGCTGTAGACGCTCTTGCCCACCATCACCTTCACCAGCTCGGCCAGGAACTGCACGTTGGCTTCGGTGTGCTCGCACTGGAACGGGTTGAACCCGGTGGGCTTGCCGTTTTCCAGCGCAAGATAGTTGCCGCCGCAGGCGCGTACGAAGATCTCCGCGCCGCGGTCCTTGTCGAAGAAGAAGATGGTTGGTGACGGCTTGAGCTTCTGCACCTGGCTGAGCAGAAAGTTGATCAGTGCGGTTTTGCCGGTACCGGACTTGCCGATGACCATGGTGTTGGCGATGGCTTTTTCGCCCAGCGAATTCTCCGCCGGGTGGGTGGCGTGGAAGTTGAAGTGATAGGCCTGACCGTTGGTGGTCTGCAGGGTGGTGACGCAGTCGCCCCAGGGATTGTTTTCCTTCTTGCCCGTGGCGAAGTTGTGCAGGGGCGACAGACCCAGGAAGTTGAGCGAGCTGACGTTGGCCAGCCGGGTGCGGTATTTCCAGTTGCCCGGAAACTGCGCGTAGAACGCTGCGGTGACCGCCAGGTCTTCCTTCACCGTGACGAAACCGGCGTTGGACAGTTCCGCGCGAGTGGTTGCGATCTGCTGCGAAAGCGCTTCCTGGCTTGATGCGTAGATCGCCATGGAAAAGTGGTACTCGCCCAGCACGAAGTTGCCTGAGGCAAGCTGATCCATGGCGTGGTCCAGCTCGGCGATCTGGCTGAAGGCCTTGTCGCCGGAGGACACCATCATGCCCTTGGTGCGATCCAGCGCCTTGAGCGCGTCCTGTCGACCCATGGGGCTGAAGGAGTGGGTGATGACGTACTCGAAATCCAGGTACTTCAGCCCGTTGAGGATGCCCGGGTAGGTGCTGTCGGTGTATTCCTTGATGTTGAGCACGGCGCCGAAGTGGTTCCTGCCTTCCGGCGTGGTGATGACGAAATCCCCTGTTTTCGCGGAGAAGCGTTGTTTGCTCACGGCCAGGTAGTTGTAGACAGGGGCATCGAGCACCGGTACAGGTTCGTCGATGCGATTGAGCAGATAGCCGTAGAGTTCCAGCGCTTCGGAGAACACCACGCCGTTGCTCGCCTCGTACATGCCGAGGCGGTAGGGTGCGTAGTCCTTGAGCACGGCTTCCACGTTGCCGGCCAGTTCCAGCATGGTGTTTACGGCGTCGAGCTGCTGCGACTCCAGGCGTCCGATATCGCTGGATTTCTCCGCGAAGCGTTTGCCGCTGACGATCGGCCGGTACAGCATGGTCAGGTACAACTCGTTCTGCATCAGCTTTTGCGTCGACAAGGCCTCGTAATAGGCATCGGACATCTGCTGGTTGAAGCTCTGGTTGAAACGGCTGTGATCCTTCAAGCGGCGACGCCGGCGTATGTCGTGCACCCAGAACGCCACATTGACGAAATCCGGCGCCCGCAATGTCTGCAGGAGGCGGTTGAAGCCGTTGTGGCGGTGCTCGATCTCCCATTCTTCGCGCCCTACGAACGGCAGCCCGCCGAGGCGCCACACCAACAGGAAATCCCCACCGATCGTCTTCAGCACCGTGGGTGAGACGTGCGTCGACAATGGCAGGAATTCGGCGATGGGGGTGTCGGGTGTGAAGCTGGGTTTGGCCATGGTTCGGATCCGAGGTGGTGCCCCGACCTTGCGATCAAGGCATCTTGGGGAACTACGTTTTGTCTTTGCCCTGGCCACGATGGTTGTTGGGTGTGAACACCCACATGCCGTCGTTGTCGCCCAGGTTTCTTACCCGCGTACGAAATTGCAAACGCAGGCCGAGCAACCGGAAGATCATTTCGTCGCGGCGTGCCATTTGCCGCATGATGAAAATCACCACCGGCAGCAGCAGCAAATAGAAGAAGTTGGTGTAGACCGCCAGCAGAAAACACCCGCCCGCACCCATGAAAAAGGGCACGTAAGGCACGCCCATGAACATCGGCGGGCGGGTGCAGCCGCGAAAGAGCGGGTTTTTATACATAGTTTGTGAGGATGTGCGTGAGCAGGTCCGCCGTCGGTTTGCAGGCGTCAGTTCCCGCGCTGGTACCCAGGAACATCTTGGCAATCTGTCCGGCGGCGCCGATCAGCACGGCGCCGATCATGACGGGTGCGACATCACCAATGCGCTTGTGCGCGAAGGCAATCTGATAGCCGGAAAAAATCACTGCGATGGTGACGACGACGATGGACAGCGCATTGAGGATTTTCTGGATGTTCGAGGCGAAGTTGCAGGTTGTATCGATGGTTGCGCCTGCGTCCTGTGCAAGCGCCAGACCGGGCATCACGATAAGGGCCATGATGCACATGACCATGAAAAGACGCGTGCGCTGCGAGTGGAGAATGCTTTCGTTGGGTGATTGGATGGCCATCTAAGTTTTCCTTTTCTTGATGATTGAAGTCCCGGGTTGCCCCGTGACGCTTGGACGGCCGTGAGGCCAGGACAACGCGAACCGAGGTGCACGCTGGTTGGAAAGAATGTGATGGGATGGACTGGGTCTGGCCCCGTCAGAAGACAAAAGCGGCATCGCGCTGCTCCTGGCGTGGGTTGGCGGGATCAACGCCGGGTTTGGCACGCCCTGTTTGTGCCGCGATCTGGGTTCGGGCGGGGGCGGAGATGTCAGGCAAATCATCAGGTCCGCGCACCTCGGGCACGAACACGGCGTCATCGGGTGAACTGCTGTCGGCCGCGCCCGGCTGTTGAGGGAAAGTTGGCTTTCCCGGCACGTTCGACTGGCTGGATGCCAGCAACGCAGCCCTGCTGCCATCTGATGTTGGCGTCCGCGTTGGTGAGGAGGCGCCGGCCATCGCCGCGGTCGTAGGCACCGTTGCTGCAGCGGTGGCGTCGATCGCCATACTGCGGAGAGCCACGCGATAGTTGGCTCCGCGCGAGGCATAGACGGTGACGGGTTTGAGATCGACATGGCGGCTTGTCACCACATTCACCGGTGTGGCCGCTGGTGGTGTGTGTTGCGCAATGGTTCCAATGGGTGCCGGTGAGGGGCCAGTCGGGTTTACCGGCTTGCTGGTCTGGCGGTCGATCGATGCGTAGATCTTCTGGACGTAGCCGTCGCGGAAACCCGTGGTGAAATTGCCCGAGTAATAGCAACTGAAGGCTTTGGGCCAGTCGCCGTGTGCGCTGGTGTAGCAGTCGGCCAGGATGCGCGCGCCAGCGGAAAGATTGGCGCAGGTGCCGAAGGCTTCCCGATACGAACCGAGCCCATAGCGCTCCAGGTTGGCCCGGTTGACCTGGGCCAGTCCTACCGAAAAGTTGTAGCCCTTGGCATCGAGCATCCGCGCGGTAGCCAGCGCCTCGGAGAGGTTCCTTGGCTGGCGTTCCAGTTGGCCGCCGACCACGCCGATGGCGTAGGGATTGGCGCTGGATTCCACATGCACGACGTGCCGCATGATCTCGGGTGAGACAGCGAGGTTGGGGCAGGCCAGCATTTCCATCCCGGGCAGCATTCAGTGCTCCTCGTGGGTGCGCTGCGGATTGAAGTCGATGCCGGTGATGCAGCGACGCCCGCCGTGCGCCTTGATGTGCACCACGATGTCGATGGTCATCATCAGCAGGCGCTTGATGGTGTTGAATTCCAGTCCGGCGCCCTCGGCCGATGCCTTGACCATCAGAGCGAGTTGGTCCCAGGTCTGCTCGGTGCTGCCGGCGTGGCAACTGGTGATGGAGCCGGGGTGGCCCGAGGCGCAGTTGCGGATGAAGTAGAACGACTCGTCACCGCGCAGTTCCGCCAGGATGATGCGGTCGGGCTTCATCCGCAGGCACGCCTCCATGCAACTCTTGGCGGTGACGTTGCTGGTGCTCTGCCCACCCTTGGAATAGAGCAGGTGCACCACGTTGGGCTGATCGATGAAAAGTTCGCGCGCGTCCTCGATGGTGACCAGACGCTCATCGGCGGGAATATGATTGACCAGTGACTTCATGAAGGTGGTCTTGCCGCTGCCGGTGGCGCCGGAAACCACGATGTTTTTCTTGCCCAGCACGGCCTGGCGAAAGAAGTCCGCGTAGCGGCGGGCGGCGCGAAGCTCCAGCAGTCGGGTGTCCAGTTCGCTGAGGCCGTGTCCCACCTCCACGATCTGGTCGAAGAAGCCGTCGCTTTCGTACTGCTGCAGCGTCTTGAGCTGTTTGGACGGCAGCCGGATGGTGATCGAGACGAAGCCCGCTTCGCAGGCGGGCGGGATCACGAACTGGGCGCGCTGGCCGGTGGGAAAGGTCAGCGACACCACCGGATCCACGTCGGTGATGCGCTGGCCGGTGTTGCTTTCGTTGATCACCGCGGTGCAGAACTGCCGCGCCCGCTCGAAGGTAAGCGTGGGTACTTCCACCCGTTGCCAGTTGCCGCGGCTTTCCAGATAGAGCTCGCCCGGGCGGTTGATGCAGATCTCGGTGACCTCGGGGGAGGCCATGTATTCGCGCACGCCCAGCACCTCGTACTGGTAGTCGAGAAAGTCATGCGAGATGTGGGTGGTGACGTCTTCCATTACGTGCTTTATGTCATTCGTTGATTGACGATGGCGTCAGGAGCGGGCGACCACGCCGCTGAAATCCACGTCCTTGGTCACGTAGACGTAGATGACCGTGCCCTGGTTGATGGTGACCGTCGGCGGCCGGTTGGCCGCTTCACGAACGGCCTGATTGGCCAGGTTCTGGATGGTCTGGGCGGTGTTGCTTTCGAACGGCGTCTGGGTCACCAGGCCATTGCTGATGGTGGTGTTGCGCGGCCCGTGTTCGGCGGCTTCGTACTTGAAGGCATCGCTGAGCAGGCTGATCAGCAAGGCCGATCCGATGCGCTTGCCCCAGTGGGCGTCGTAATGGCCGGGCAGACCTGCGCCGCCGAGATTGTCGATGCCCGGGCTGGACATGTTCACGTCGATGCCGGTGGGCGTGATGATGCGATCCCAGATCACGGCTTCACGGTCGCCCGTAGGGCCGCCGCTGTAACTGCCCAACAACTTCGAGCCCTTGGGCAGCAGCAGGGTATGGCCGTTGAAGGAGTAGACGGGCTCGGTGACCAGGCAGGTGCTGAAGCCGGGGATATCCGAAACGATGCGCGTCTCCAGCACGCAGCGGATGTAGGTTCCGCGTTGCATCAGCGTGTCGGGGTGCGGCAGCGATTGGGCGCTGGTGGGTTTTGAATCGGCATCGCCAGGCAGCTTCTTTCCGACGATCCCCGCTGCCGCGAGTGGATTGGACGGTTCCCGGTTGCCGGTATCGATGTTGCTGGCGGCGATGCGCCGCTGCAACAAGGTGGGGCCACTGGGCGCCGCCGGCATCGGCCTCGCCGACATGGCAGTCGATGTCGGCAACAGTGGGATGGGTTGAGGAGCCGGCTGCGGTGTTGGCGCCGCTGGCGCTGCGGCGGGAGGCAGTGGCGGCAAGGTCATCGATGTGGGAGCGTCCGCCACCGTCACCTTTTCCTCGCGCGGTTTGGCACGTTCATCCTTTCTGCCGACGCCGCTGACCATCCAGTACGCCAGGAACAACAGCAGCAGCACCACGGCGCCCAGCAGGAACAGTGCGCGACGGTTCATCTGTCGCAGTTCGCTGCTCTGCAGCGAGGGGGCGCTGGCGTCCAGGTCGGGTTCGGCGCTGCGCTGGTACTGGTTGGCGTAGGGGTTGGCTGGAGCCGCCGCGTCGTTGCCCATGCGCTCGCCGTCGGGATACGGGGGAGTATTCACTTTCTGGTGTTCCTGCGCAGGCCCACCACGTCGTTGCCGTGGCGGATGACGAGATAGTTGTAGGTGCCGTGGACGACGATGGTGTTGCCTTCCACCGTGGTATTCACCAGCGAGTCCTCACTCTTCTCCTGCTCGCGCATGTAGACGGCAGGGAAGTCACCGGTGGGGAAGGCCTTCAGGTCACTCATCCGGATGTACGTAAAGCGGCCATCGTCATAAACGTTGGCGGGGATCAGCCATGGGGCCGCTTTGCTCTTGGTGGCGTAGTCGTAATTGAAGTTGTAGCTGCGGTCGGGCAACAGGGCGCTGTTCTGCGCCGTCGCCTGCAGCTGCTTTTTCTTCTGATGGGCGAAGCTGGTATCGGCCGGGTAGCTGAAGGCGATCTTGTACTGCACGCCATCGCGACGGGCCTGCGCCAGCGTTTTCCAGTCCGTGGCCACCACCTTCAGTTCGAAGATGTACGAGTGCGTGGCGGTACGCACCATCATGTTGGTGTCGACATCCACGTTTCTGGGTTTCAGATAGAACACGTTTTCGCGGCGGGTGAGATCCCAGCCACCGCTGAAACCCGTGCTGTAGTCGAGCACTTTTTCATTCGGGCTGAGCTCGATCTGGGTGGTGATGCCCAGGCCGGTGTTCACCGGGTAGATGCTGTCTGGCTTGAATTGATAGCGCGTCAACACCTGCGCCGTTGCCGCTGAAGGCGCAACGGTGGCGGCGATGCACAGGATGGCTCCAAGACGCCAAAGGCCGGGTCGTTTCATTGGCGTACCGCTCCCGTGGCGGAGTCAGTGGGCATCGTCGACCCGGACAGGGGCGCGGCGGTGGCTGCCGGCGCCGCAGGGGCGATGTCGGTTTGCGCGCCAGCCGTTGGCGTCATGGGCGGCCCGGCAATTTCCGCCGGTGGTGCGGTGGCGTAGTCATCGTCCACGCGGTAGCTGGTAACCCAGAACCCCAGCGGGTTCTCGATGCGGTTCTGGTCGTCCATTTCGAGGTTCTGCTTGTACGTGAATTCGATGGTGGCGATCTTGTTGTCCAGCGCTCGGGTTGCCCCGCTTGATTTGTTGAAAAGGCTGCGCTGGAACCTCACGGTCGCGCCCCGGGGTGTCTTGCCGCGACCGCCACCCACCAGCTGGATACTGAGCAGCTTGATCCGGATGGATTGATACGGCCCGTATTGTTTGACCCAGCTGTCCGGGTTGGTGGACGAGAACATCGCCATGTATTCGGCCTTGACGCCGCCGGACGCCATCGTCTGCACGGTTTTCCAGTCGCGGAGGTTCACCAGCGCCTGGTCGTAGGACTCCCTGGCCAGCACGAAATGGGCGACGTTGCTGCGGTTGACGGCCTCGCGCGTCGTGATGCCGCGCATGGCGAAGTCGCCATCAAGACGGGCGACGGTGGCGGTGCCGGTATAGGCATCGGCCATGACGAGATAAGGGACTTTCTGCTTCAACGGCAGCATGTAGAAATAGCCGCCGGCAAGAATCAGTGCCATCGCCATGGCGGCAAACGCCACGTACCACGCACGTCGTTCACTGCGCCGGGCGATGTCGGCAAGGGTCAGCTCGAAATTGACGGACCTGGAAATCGCTTCGTCGACTTTCCGGCCGGAGGAAGGCTTCTTGTTCGGCATCACTTGGTACCCGCGTGTTCGGCCGGAGTGGGCGCGGTTGAAGCGACCTTCGGATGAGGGCTGCCACGGCTGGCGGCGTCGGATGCGAGTACCAGTATTTTTTGATCGGTCGCGGAAACATGCACGTGTTGCGCGGCGTAGATCTGTGTCAGCTGCTGCGCGGCACTGTCGATGCTGGTGGTGCGAATACTCGATACCGGCGTGTAGAGGGTGACGTCAAAGGGAAGCTGATAGGACAGCTCGCGCCCGGAGTCGTTTGCCCAACGCACCAGCATGCTCTTTAGCGTTCCATCCATCGGCGCCGCGTAGTAGGTGTAGTCCGCGACCAGCGGGATTTCGGTGGGTTGCGCCTGAAAATGATTGACGGGTTTCCAGCGGCCACCGAAGTTCTTGGCGGGAGGTGTTCCGCACGCGGCCAGGGCACCAGCCACGATGATCAGGCCGCTTCTGAAGATGAAGTTGCAAGAACGGGAAGTGCGACGGGCTCGGCCGATGCCAGCGGTCGTTACGTCCCGATTCGCCATGATGGTGGTGGAGGACAAGCTCCCACACGTCGATTCCATTCGATCCCCCTGTCCGGGAAGAAAGGCCTTCCCGAATCCGATTCAGCGTTGCGGCAGCCGGTCCATAGCTGCGCCACGAATTGCATGTTGAGTCCGGGCGCGTTCGTGCAGGCCCCTGGTTGGCGGAAACTTCGTCGTGTGTATCGGCGACAAAGCCGCTGAACGTGCCCCGGTTTTGGAGTCGTGAATATAGAACAGACGTCTAGACGGCCAAGTAAGCGTTTTGCGTAGGGGCAGTCATAGAAATGCGCCGAAGGACGTAGTCCAATTCCTACGGTCGCTATCGAGGGGACGTCATGGTGGGATGGCCCGGAGCGGGCGGGAGGAAGCCAGGCAGATGCCGGCAGGGGTTGATCAGGCCGCTTCGAACGCGCCGCGCAACCACTGTTGCGATATCGCCCCGACCGGGCCGTCATAGCTCACCACGTCGAATCGGCACACCAGCTTCGCGTGTTGCGGATGCGCGGCCAGCCATTGCTGCGCGGCGAGGATCAGTTTGGCCTGCTTGGTCGGCGTGACCGATGCGGCGGCGTCGCCGTGGGTGGCGCTTTTGCGGTAGCGCACTTCGACGAAGACGATGGTTTGCTTTTCGCGCATCACCAGGTCGAGTTCGCCGTGGCGGGTGGTGTAGTTCGCCGCGAGGCAGGCAAGACCGGCGCGTTCGAGTTCGGCGCGGGCGCGTTGCTCGAAGACGTCGCCGGCGGCGCGCATCAGTAGTTGGCGGGCTGGCTGGCGGGCGTGGAGGTGCTGCTGGCGGGTGCGGGCGCGTCACTGACGGGCGGCACGGTGACCGGTACCTCGTCCATCTGCAGGCTGCCGCCTAACGGCCGGGCCAGGCCACCCTGGAACTTGGCCCAGATCAGCACGCGCCGCACCCTTCCGAACTGGTCGGCGGTGAGCTGGCCGCTGGCACCGGGCAGGTAGCTGCCGGGGTGCTGGCGCAACCAGTCGAGGTACGGCACCAGGTTCCACGCATCCATGCCGAACGCGAACAGCCGCGCGGCGCCGCCGCGGGCGGTGGGCAGCAGATTGGCCACGTCGTCGTGGCGAGGCAGGCCGGATTGGGCATCGAACAGCCACGGCGCGTCGCAGAATTCCACGCCGTCCAGATCGCCGTTGGCACTGGTGTCGTCCACGCCGGCGTAGACGTGCGAGGTGGCGAAGATCGGCAGGGTGACGTTGGCGATCTTCAACTGTGGCACCAGCAGGCGTGCCTGGGCGGGCCGCATGCTGATGAAGATGCCGGTGTCGCTGACGGGCGCCGGCAGGGTGGTGATGGTGGTGTCGTCAGTGGTGGTCGGGTTGGCGACAGGAGTAGCTGGCGTACCGGCGCCGGGAATCTTGAGGCCGGTGATGGCATCGGTATAGGTCACCGAGCCGCCGGGCAGGGTGGTGCGGCCGGACACGTCGCCGCCGTGGGATTCCAGCTCGGCCTTGAACGCGCTGGCCGCGCGCTGGGCAAAGTCGTCGTCGGAGGTCAGCACGTAGGCATGGTGGATTCCACGTTCGACCATGTGGTCGGCAGCTTGCGCGCCTTCGGTTTCCGGCAGCAGGCCGAATTCGCTGACATCGCCGGCGGGCAGCTGTTTGTCGTCGGGGTGGTTCAGCGCCAGCAGCGGCACCGGCAGCGGCGATTGGGCGAATACGGCCGCCACTTCGGTGCGTGTCAGTGGGCCCACGACCAGCTGTGCGCCATCGCTGACGGCCTGTTGATAGGCTTTCACGGCGCCGTCGGGGCTGCCCAGGCTGTCATAGACCCGCACGCTGGGTCGTGGCGCATGGTTGCGCGCCGCGTCGAGGTAGGCCGCGAAGAAACCCTGGCGGATCGCGCTGCTGGCTGCCGCGTAGTTGCCATTGGCGGGCAGCAGCAAGGCCAGGTGCGCGGGGACTTTGTAGCCTTCGCGAACGTTGGCATCGGCCCCCGGCAACAGGGTGCCGACCGGTTGTTGCAGGGTCGGCTGCGGACGGGCCACGGCCACGCCGAGCTGGCTCAGCGCCTCATTGACCCACGGCAGCATGCGGCTACCCGGCTGCATCGCGGATGCGCGGCGCTGCAGCGGCCCCACGCCGAGTTGGGTGAGCAGGTCGAGGATCTGCTGGCGGTTCTGGCTCTGGTCGAGGCCGGTCAGCCGCGTATCCATCCCCACCCGCGTACGCGCACTGCCCCAGCGATCGCCGCTGGCGGCCATGGCACGCGCGCGCAGTTCCAGCAGTCGCGTCAGGTAGGCATCGGGCGCGCCCATGCTCGGGTGCAGGGTGATCTGCAGTGCGGTTGCCGCATCGTTGCGCTCCAGCGCCAGTTCGGCCTGCAACAGGTCCAGGCGAAACGGTTCGTCACCGCGCAAACGCCGCCGGTTGATGGCCGCAAGGGTGGGGGCGGCCTGTGTGATGTGGCCGTCCTGGCGCCAGGCTTCGGCGGCCAGCAGGCGATACTCATCGGCGCGCCCCGGTGACTGCGCGGCCAGCGCGAGGTAGGCCTGTGCGGCCTGGTCGAACTGCCCGCGCTGTGCCAGCGCATTGGCGCTTTGTGCCGCGGCGGTTTCCTCCGGCGTGCGCTGCACGTTGCCGGGTACGCAGGCGCTCAAGGCCAGCGCCGCCAGCAGGCAGAATCCGGCGGCGCGAATCGGGCGCATGAGGTGCATGGGAGGTCCCTTGTTCGTCATGGTCGGCAATGCGCGATCATAGCCGATCGTATTCGCGCGACCCACGGCGCAGGAGCTTCCCCGATGTCAGCAATTCAACCCGCATGCCTGTGGGTGGTGGCCACCCCGATCGGCCATCGCGATGATTTGTCCGCCCGCGCCATCGAGACCTTGCGCGCGGTGGCGGTGATCGCGGCCGAAGACACCCGCCACAGCCGGCCGCTGCTGCAACACCACAATGTGGCGACGCCACTGGTGGCCTTGCATGAGCACAACGAGCGCGAGGTGGTGGATGCCATCGTGCAGCGGATGCAGGGCGGAGAATCCGTCGCGCTGATTTCCGACGCAGGCACACCGTTGATCAGCGACCCCGGTTTCAGGCTGGTGCGCGCGGCGCGGGCGGCCGGCATCCGCTGCATTCCGGTGCCGGGTGCGTGCGCGGCCATCGCGGCGTTGTCGGTGGCGGGCCTGCCCAGTGACCGGTTCGTGTTCGAGGGTTTCCTGCCATCGAAAGCCGCCGCACGGCGCAGTCGTTTGCAGGAACTGGCGAGCGAGACGCGCACGCTCATCTTCTATGAATCGTCGCATCGCGTGGCCGAGAGCCTGGCCGACATGCGCGACGTGTTTGGTGCCGAGCGCGAGGCGGTGCTGGCGCGCGAACTGACCAAGATGTTCGAGACCGTGCTGGGCGAGCCGCTGGCGGAACTGGCCGCGCACGTCGCCACCGACCCCGACCAGCAGCGTGGCGAGCATGTGATCGTGGTGGCCGGTCGCGGCGAGGAAGCGGACGCGAAGCTGGCCGAGGGACGGCGCATTTTTGCCATCCTGCGCGAGGAACTGCCGCCGGCGAAAGCGGCGAAATTGGCGGCGGCGATCAGCGGTGCACCGCGCAAGCTGCTGTACCAGGAGTCAGGGAATGGGGAATAGGGAATAGGGAGTCGGAAAAGCCGCGCCGCCGCTCTTCCTATTCCCCATTCCCCATTCCCTACTCCCGGCCAGCTACACTGGCTCTTGGAGTCGGCCGGACAGTCGCGTCGCGCGCAAGCGCATCGAGGAAAGTCCGGGCTCCACAGGGCAGAGTGCCAGGTAACTCCTGGGCAGCGTGAGCTGACGGCCAGTGCAACAGAGAGCAGACCGCCGAACGGCATCTTCGGATGTGCGTGGTAAGGGTGAAAGGGTGCGGTAAGAGCGCACCGCGTACGGGGCCAACGTCGTACGGCACGGTAAACCCCACTCGGAGCAAGACCAAATAGGGGAACGATAACGCGGCCCGCGTTGTTCCCGGGTAGGTTGCTGGAGCCAGGCGGCGACGCCTGGCCGAGAGGAATGACTGTCGCGTCGCAAGACGTACAGAACCCGGCTTACAGGCCGACTCCACCTCTCTTTTACCCGATAGGCCGCCGGTGCGTGGGTTCACGCGCCGGCGGCTTGTTGTGTGAACGCCGATTCATCCCCGATCCCCCGGGAAACCCCGCAACGGCGCCGATTCGGCCCGAAAGGGGTGGCGACTCCTGATAAGAAAACTCCCTGCATTCAACCACCTTGCCGGTATAGCTCACAAAGTCCTGCATGTGCGGTCAGCATTCTGCCTTTACTCCTTGATTCACAAGCGAAATTCCCTTGACAGTCTCATAGGGCGAGACTATCGTGGGTTCCTGTGTGAAATCGTGGGTTTTAGTGGAGTTCTGACACCGTGTTCCAGGGCGAGACCGCCATCACCGTCGACGACAAGGGCCGCCTGGCCATTCCGACCGCGTATCGGGAACAGGTGGCGGGCGAGTGTGGCAACCGTCTGGTGATCACCTACAACCCGTTCGATGAAGGCTGCCTGTGGCTGTTCCCGTATGCCGAATGGGAGCGCGTGCGCGACTCGGTCAATGCGCTCCCCAGCGTCCGGGCCCAGCACCGCAACCTGCAACGCAAGCTGGTGGGTGCGGCGGCCGTGGTCGAACCGGATGGCGCCGGACGCATCCTGCTGCCCGCCAGTCAGCGCACCACCACCGGCATCGAGAAAAAGGCGGTGCTGCTGGGCATGGGCGACAAGTTCGAGTTGTGGAGCGAACAGGAGCACCTCAAGACAACCCGCCAGACGATCGGCGAGGACGACATCACAGACGAAATGGCCGAACTGCGCCTGTAAGCGGGCGCGGCAACACACGTGGGATGAGGGCGGGAGTGCGGCATGGCCGAGCGAGTTTTGCGGCACATCCCGGTGATGCTGGGCGAAGCGGTGGAGGGTCTGTCCGTGCGTTCTGACGGGCGTTATCTCGACGGAACCTTTGGACGCGGCGGTCACGCCCGCGCCGTGCTGTCGCGCCTGGGCCCCGACGGTCGGCTGCTGTTGATGGATCGTGACCCGCAGGCGATCGCCGCGGCGCAGGCCGAGTTCGCCGCCGATCCGCGCGTGTCCATCCGCCACGCCAACTTCTCCAGCCTGGCCGAGTGGGACGAAACCGCCGCCGGGCTCGATGGCGTGCTGCTCGACCTGGGCGTGTCTTCGCCGCAGCTGGACGAGGCCGCGCGCGGTTTCAGTTTCATGGCGGATGCCCCGCTGGACATGCGCATGGACACCAGCTGCGGCGAAAGCGCGGCCGAATTCCTGGCCCACGCCAGCGAGCGCGAGATCATGGATGTGCTGTGGAATTTCGGCGAGGAGCGCCACGGCCGGCGCATCGCCCGTGCCATCGTGGCCGATCGCGACGCCACGCCGTTCACCCGCACCGGCCAGCTGGCGGCGTTGTGCGAACGCGTGGTGGGTCGGCGCGAGCCGGGCAAGCATCCGGCCACGCGCACGTTCCAGGCGCTGCGCATCCGCGTCAACGGCGAGCTTGATGCGTTGCACGACGGGCTCGATGCCGCGCTGTCGCGGCTCAATCCGGGCGGACGTCTGTCGGTGATCAGCTTCCATTCGCTGGAGGATCGCGCGGTCAAGCAGTTCATCCGCGACCAGTCCGGTCGCGTGCAGAACTCCCGCCGCGGCCCGCCGGTGCAGGCCGCGCCCGCACGCCTGACGGCGGTGGGCAAGGCGCAGTTCCCCTCGGCAGAAGAGTTGTCGGCCAACCCGCGTTCGCGTTCGGCGGTGCTGCGCGTGGCCGAAAAGCTGGCGGAGGAAGGCGCATGAAGGCTGTCGGCGCCATCGCCACCCTGCTGTTGCTGGTTGCCGTGCTGGCCAGCGCGTTGGGCGTGGTGTGGACGCGTCACGAAAGCCGCGTGCTGTTCGTCAGCCTCACGGCGCTGCAAAACCAGCGCGACGAGCTGAACATCGAGTTCGGCAAGCTGGAGCTGGAGCAGGCGACCAAGGCCGACCCCAGCCGCATCAATGCCGAGGCGCGGGAGAAGCTCGGCATGGTCGATCCGCGTCCGCAAGATGTCAGGTTGCTGCGCTGATGGGCTGGCGCAATCACATTGCCGCACCGCAAGGCCGCCGCCACGCGGCCGGCCCCAGCGCACGCAAGCGCATGCTGATCGTGGTGGGCCTGCTGAGCCTCAGCGGGCTGGGGCTGGTGGCGCGCGCGTTCGACCTGCAGGTGGTGCGCAAGGCGTTCTACCAGCGTCAGGGCGACGCCCGCTTCCTGCGCGAAATGCCGATCCCGGTGTCGCGCGGCACCATTTTCGATCGCAACGGCGCGCCGCTGGCGGTATCCACGCCGGTCACCTCGATCTGGGCCAATCCGCCGGAAGTGCTGGCCAATGAAGAGCGCATTCCCGCGCTGGCGCGGGCGCTGGGCGTCGATGCCGCCGAGCTGAAAAACAAGCTGGCACAGCGCTCCGAGCGCGAGTTCGTGTACCTGCGCCGGCAGATGGCACCGGAAGCGGCGCAGGCCGTGCTGGATCTGGGCATCCCGGGCATCAATGGCCAGCGCGAGTTCAAGCGCTATTACCCGTCGGGCGAGCTGACCGCGCACGTGCTCGGCTTCACCAATATCGACGATCACGGCCAGGAAGGGCTGGAGCTGGCGTACGACGACTGGCTCTCGGGCAAGCCCGGCGCCAAGCGCGTGATCCGCGACCGCATGGGCCACGTGGTGGAAGACGTGGAGCAGGTGCGCGCGCCCAAGCCGGGGCAGAGTCTCACGCTGAGCATCGACCGGCGCATCCAGTTCCTCGCCTTCAACGAGCTGAAGAACGCGCTGGAGAAATTCGAGGCCGACTCCGGCTCGATGGTGGTACTCGACGCGCGCAACGGCGAAGTGCTGGCGATGGTCAACCTGCCGTCCTACAACCCCAACGCGGTCAACGACAGCAAGCCGGGCCAGCGGCGCAACCGCGCGATGACCGACCTGCTCGAACCCGGTTCGACGATCAAGCCGATCCTGATGGCGGCGGCGCTGTCCAGCGGCCAGTACACGCCCACGACGCCGATCATCGACACCACCGGTGGGCACTGGTATTTCCAGGGCCACGACATTCACGACACGCACAACTATGGCTTGTTGACGCCCACCGGCGTCATCACCAAATCCAGCAACGTGGGCGCGGCGCGCATCGCGATGTCGCTGGATACCACGTTGATGTACGACACCTATCGCGGCTTCGGTTTCGGCAACAGCACCGAGAGCGGCTTTCCCGGCGAAGCCTCCGGCTTGCTGCGCATCGGCCGTGACTGGCGGCCGTTGGAAAAGGCCATCCTCGGTTACGGCTACGGGCTCAACGTGACCGTGCTGCAGCTGGCCAACGCCTACGCCACCATCGCCGACGGCGGGCTGATGCACACGCCCGCGTTCATCAAGGACAACGACGGTCCCACCAAGCAGATCATCTCGCCGAAAGTGGCGCACGAGCTGGTGCGCATGATGGAGACGGTGACAGGGCCGGGCAGCACGGCGCCGCAGGCACGCATCCCCAATTACAGCGTGGCGGGCAAGACGGGCACGGCGCACAAGGCCAACGCCGGCGGCTACTCCAAGAGCAACTACACCGCCGCGTTCGCCGGCATCGTGCCCGCGTCGAACCCGCGGCTGGTCGGCGTGGTGGTGATCGACAACCCGCAGAAGCGCAGCTACTACGGCGGCATGGTGTCCGCGCCGGTGTTCGCCAAGGTGATGGAAGGCGCATTACGGCTGCTGGATGTGCCGCCGGATAATGTGGGGCGCTGGTATGTGGGCGGCCCGCTGCAGGGCACCGGTGGCCTGGCCGGCAGCAACCCACCGGTCGATGCGCCGATCGATGACGCACCCATCGACGAGGGCGCGCCATGACCGTGCATCGTCTCGACCGCCTGCTGCTGGGCATTGGCGATGCGGCGCTGGCGCAAGTAGCCGGCGCCCGTGAGCTTTCGATCGCCGGGCTCGCCATCGACTCGCGCCAGATCGTGCGCGGCGACGCCTTCGTCGCCTTGCGCGGCACGCAGACGCATGGCATCCGCTTCGCCCCCGTCGCCGCGCAGCGCGGCGCCTCGGTGGTGCTGGCCGAGGCACCGGTACCGGCCGACATCGGCACCTCTTCGCAGGTGATCGAAGGCGTGCCGGTGGTGTGGATCGACAACCTCGCCTCGCAGGTCGGCGAGATCGCCGCGCGCTTCTACGAGCGCGCCAGCGAAGCGATGCGCGTGGTGGGCGTCACCGGTACCAATGGCAAGACGTCGTGCGTGCAGATGCTGGCGCAGGCGCTGAGTTTTCTCGGCCATCGCAGCGCCACCATCGGCACGCTCGGCGCCGGCGTGCACGGGCAATTGCACGAGGGCGAGCGCACCACGCCCGATGCGGTGGCCGTGCATCGGCTGCTGGCGGAATTCCGCGACGCGGGCGTAAGCCATGTGGCGATGGAAGTGTCCTCGCACGCGCTGGCGCAGCATCGCGTGGCCGCGGTGGATTTCGACGTGGCCGCCTTCACCAACCTGACCCGCGACCATCTGGACTACCACGGCGACATGGCGTCGTACGGCGCGGCCAAGGCCTTGTTGTTTGCGTGGCCCAGCCTGCGCGCCGCCGTGATCAATCTCGACGATGCGTTCGGTCCCGAACTGCTGGCGCGGCTTGATGGCGCCGTGCAGCCGCTGCGTACCAGCATGGCCGACAATGCGGACGCCGATGTCGCCGCCAGCGCCATCGTCACCTCGTCCAACGGGCTCAGTTTCGAGCTGCGCACGCCGTGGGGTGCCGCGCCCGTCAAGAGTCCGCTGCTGGGCCGTTTCAACGTGGCGAACCTGCTCACGGTGGCCGGTTGCCTCGGTGCGCTGGGTGAGCCGTTCGAGCGCATCGTCGCTGCACTCGAAAACCTGCAGCCGGTGCCCGGCCGCATGAGCCGCCTCGGCGGGCAGGGCGATCTGCCGCTGGTGGTGGTGGATTATTCGCACACTCCCGACGCGCTGGAGCAGGCGTTGACCGCGCTGCGCGCGCATTGCGCCGGCCGCCTGATCTGCGTGTTCGGCTGCGGCGGCGAGCGCGATGCCGGCAAGCGTCCGCTGATGGGCGAGATCGCGGCACGGCTGGCCGACGTGGCCATCGTCACCGACGACAACCCGCGCGGCGAAAACGGCGACGCCATCGTGGCGCAGATCGTGGCCGGCATGCCTGAGGGCACGACGATCGAACGCGACCGGGCCGCGGCCATCGCTCTCGCGCTGCGCGACGCGCACGCCGGCGACGTGGTGCTGATCGCCGGCAAGGGCCACGAGCCCTACCAGGAAGACGCCAGCGGCAAGCATCCCTTCGACGACATGGCCGTGGCGCGAGCCGCGCTGGAACGCCGGGAGCCGCACGCATGATGTCCGCGAGCACCATCGCCATGTGGACCCACGGCCGCCTGCACGGCGCCGATGCCAAAGTCACCGGCGTGGTCATCGACACGCGCCGGGTGAAGCCCGGCGACCTGTTTGTGGCGATCAAGGGCGATCGCGTCGATGGCCATGACTACCTGGCCGACGCAGCCGCCCGCGGCGCCGTGGCCGCCATGGTGACGCACAAGCTGGAGCATGATCTGCCGCAAATCGTGGTCGACGACAGCGCACTGGCCCTGGGCGACCTGGCCAGTGCCGTGCGGGCGCAGCGCGACGTGCGGGTGGTGGGTATCACCGGTTCCAACGGCAAGACCACCGTCAAGACGCTGACCGCCTCGATCCTGTCACGGCATGGCCGCACTCATGTCAGCGCGGGTAATTACAACAACGAACTGGGGCTGCCGCTGAGCCTGCTGGCGATGCCGCTCGACACCCAGTTCGCCGTGCTGGAAATGGGCGCCGGCAAGCCGGGCGACATCGCCTACCTGGCGGCCATCGCGCGGCCCGATGTCGGCGTGGTCAACCTGATCGCGCCGGCGCATCTGGAGCGCATGGGCAGCATCGAAGGCGTGGCCGAAACCAAGGGCGCGCTGTATCAGGCCCTGCCCGCCGATGGCGTGGCGATCGTCAATGCCGACGATGCCTTCGCCAGCTTCTTCGACGGCCTGGCCGGTGGTCGCAAGCTGCTGCATTTCGGGCTGGATCATGCGGCCGACGTGAGCGCCCGGATCCTGGAGCAGCGCCCGGACGGGTCGCGTTTCGTGCTGCAGACGCCGGCTGGCGAGGCCGAGGTTTCGCTGCCGCTGCCCGGTCGCCACAACATCGCCAATGCGCTGGCCGCCAGTGCCATCGCGCTGGCGCTGGAGGTGCCGCTGGCCACCATCGTGGCGGGGCTGCAGACGGCCGAGGGCGTGCCCGGCCGGCTTCGCCGCGAGCTGACGTCCGGCGGCTGGACCGTGATCGACGACAGCTACAACGCCAACCCCAGCTCGATGCGGGCAGCGATCGACACGCTGCTGCTGGCCGGGGGCGAGCGCTGGCTGGTGCTGGGCGACATGGCGGAACTGGGCGCCGATGCGCGCGCCCTGCACGCCTCGGTCGGGCAACGTGCGCGCGAGCGCGGCGTGGAGCGGCTGTTCGCGGTCGGCCCGCTGGGCGCGGCCACGGTCGAGGCGTTCGGCGACGGTGCGACGCATTTCATCGACAAGCCCGCGCTGATCGCGGCGCTGCGCTCGCAATTGCATCCGGGCGTCACCTGTCTGGTGAAGGGTTCGCGCTCGGCCGGCATGGAACAGGTGGTGGTGGCGCTGGGGCAGCCTCCGGGCGCACCCGGCCCGGCGCAGGAGGGCACGTCCGATGTTGTATGAATTGGCCGAATGGATGTCGCGCCACTTCGTGGCGCCGCATCTTTTCCAGTACATCACCTTCCGCACGATCATGGCCGCGCTCACCGCGCTGGCGGTGTCGCTGCTGCTGGGTCCGGCGTTGATCCGCAAGCTGAGCGCGCTGAAGGCCGGCCAGGTGGTGCGCAGCGACGGTCCGCAGACGCACCTGGTCAAGGCCGGCACGCCGACCATGGGCGGGGTGATGATCCTGCTGTCGGTGAGCGTCGCCACGCTGCTGTGGGCCGACCTGCGCAACCGCTACGTGTGGGTGGTGCTGGCGGTGATGCTGACCTTCGGCGTGATCGGGTTCTACGACGACTACCGCAAGCTGGTGCTGAAGGACAGCCGCGGGCTGGCCAGCCGCTGGAAGTATTTCTGGCAGTCCGTCTTCGGCCTCGGCGCCGCGCTGTTCCTGTACTACACCGCACCCCACGCGACCGGCGCGCTGCCGGTGGCGGAGACCGCGTTGTACGTGCCGCTGTTCAAGCACGTGGTGCTGCCGATGGGGCTGTTCTTCGTGGTGGTGGCGTATTTCATGATGGTGGGCTTCTCCAACGCGGTGAACCTCACCGACGGCCTGGATGGCCTGGCCGTGATGCCGACGGTGCTGGTGTCCGGCGCGCTGGGCGTGTTCGCCTACCTGGCCGGCAACAAGGTGTTCTCCGAATACCTGGGCATTCCGTCCATCCCCGGCGCAGGCGAGCTGGCGATCTTCACCGGCGCGCTGTCGGGCGCGGGGCTGGGCTTCCTGTGGTTCAACACGTACCCCGCGCAGGTGTTCATGGGCGACGTGGGCGCGCTGGCGATGGGCGCGGCGCTGGGTTGCGTGGCGGTGATCGTGCGCCAGGAAATCGTGCTGCTGGTGATGGGCGGCGTGTTCGTGATGGAAACGGTGTCGGTGATGTTGCAGGTGGCCAGCTTCAAGCTCACCGGCAAGCGCATCTTCCGCATGGCACCGATCCATCACCACTTCGAACTGAAAGGCTGGCCGGAGCCGCGGGTGATCGTGCGCTTCTGGATCATCTCGGTAGTGCTGGTGCTGATCGGCCTTGCCACGTTGAAGGTGCGGTGATGGCCGGGAATAGGGAATCGGGAATGGGGAATCGGAACGGCACGTGCGCGCCGGTGCGTAGTGTCGTGCGTGCTTGTACCTATTCCCCATTCCCTATTCCCCATTCCCGGCTTGCGGAGCAGGCCCATGTTTGACACCACCCAGGCAAAACGGCGACACGGCCCGCGCGGCAGCTTCGATCTGCTGTTGCTGATTGCGCTGGTTGCGCTGGCCAGCATCGGCGTGGTGATGGTGGCGTCCAGTTCGATCTCGGTGGCCGACAGCCAGCACCTGGGGGCGTTCTATTACCTGAAGCGGCATCTGGTGTTTCTCAGTCTGGGGCTGCTGGCGGCGGGCGTGGCCATGCGCACCGAGATGAAGCTGCTGGAGAAATTCGCGTTTCCGCTGCTGGCGCTGGCGTTCGTCTTGCTGCTGGCGGTGTTCGTGCCGCACCTGGGCATGCGCATCAATGGCGCGCGGCGCTGGCTGAACCTGCTGGTGACCACGTTCCAGCCGGTGGAAGCGGTGAAGCTGATCCTGGTGGTGTACATCGCCAGCTATCTGGTGCGTCACCGCGAGAATGTGGAAACGCGCTTCCTGGGCCTGTTCAAGCCGGTGGTGGTGGCGGGGCTGATCGTGCTGCTGCTGCTGGCGCAACCGGATTTCGGCTCGGCCACGCTGGTGATCGCGGTGACCATCGCGATGGTCTGGCTGGGCGGCGCGCGGCCGATCTTCCTGTTCCTGATGGGGCTGCCGCTGATGCCGCTGCTGTACATCGCGGCCACTGGCGAGAGCTACCGCATGAAGCGCCTGACCTCGTTCATGGATCCGTGGAAGGACCCGTTCAACGACGGCTTCCAGCTGACCCAGTCGCTGATGGCGATCGGTCGCGGCGAGTGGACCGGCGTGGGCCTGGGTTCCAGCGTGCTGAAGCTGTCGTACCTGCCCGAGGCGCATACCGATTTCATCTTCGCGGTGATCGGCGAGGAGCTGGGCCTGGCCGGCGTGGCGCTGGTGATCGGCCTGTTTGCATTGGCGGTGGGGCGTGGACTTTATCTGGGCCTCAAGGGCGTGGAAGTCGGCCAGCGCTTCGCCGGCTACGTGGCGTTCGGCACCTCGCTGATGCTGGCGATGCAGGCGATCGTGTCGGTGGGCGTGAACCTCGGCGCGTTGCCGACCAAGGGCCTGACCTTGCCGCTGATCAGCTACGGCGGCTCCTCGATGGTGCTGACCTGCGCCATGGCCGGCGTACTGCTGCGCGCCACGTTCGAGATCAACCGCGCGCTGGATGCTCGGCACATGGCCACCCGGATGCCGGCGGCGGTGACCGCCGTCGATGCGAATGCCGCGGCGGTTCCGCGCGAGCAGGTGGCGGCATGAGTATCTACGGGAATCGGCAATCGGGAATCGGGAATGGCCAAGACGCGCCGCGCCCGGCTTTTACCGATTCCCCATTCCCCATTCCCGATTCCCGTCCCGTGCTGATCATGGCCGGCGGCACCGGCGGCCACATTTTTCCGGGCCTGGCCGTGGCGGAAACGCTGCGTGGGCAGGGCGTGCCGGTGATGTGGCTGGGGGCAGCCGGCGGTATGGAAACCCGTGTGGTTCCTGCCCACAACATCCCGCTGCACACGGTGGCGGTACGCGGGCTGCGCGGCAAGGGCTGGAAGGCCCGCCTGCTGGCGCCGGCGATGCTGCTGCAGGCCTTGTTCGCTTCGCTGGCGTTGCTGCGGCGGATCCAGCCGCGCAGCGTGTTGTCGATGGGCGGCTACGTGGCCGGTCCCGGAGGTTTGGCGGCGTGGCTGTTGCGGCGGCCGTTGCTGGTGCACGAACAGAACCGCGTGGCCGGCTTCACCAATCGCAAACTGGCCAGCATGGCTCGCCGCGTGCTGACCGGTTTTGCCGATGCGCTGCCGCAGGCCGAATGGGTGGGCAACCCGGTGCGCCAGGCGATCGCCCAACTGCCGCCGCCCGCCGCGCGCATGGCGCAGCACCGGGATGCGCCGCGGTTGCTGGTGCTGGGCGGCAGCCTGGGCGCGCGGGCATTGAACCTGGCGCTGCCGCAGGCGCTGGCCCGACTCGACCCGTCGCAGCGGCCCGACGTGCTGCACCAATGTGGCGCGCGCGGCATCGACGAGACCAATGCGGCCTATGCCGAGGCCGGCATCCGCGCGCAGGTGGTGCCATTCATCGAAGACATGGCGGCCAGTTACGCCTGGGCCGATCTGGCGGTTTGCCGCGCCGGCGCGCTGACTCTGGCCGAACTGTCGGCGGCCGGGCTGGGTTCGGTGCTGGTGCCGTTTCCGCACGCGGTGGACGACCACCAGACCCGCAATGCCGACGTACTGGTGCAGGCCGGCGCCGCCGTGTTGCTGCCGGAATCCGATCTGAAAGGGAACAGCTTGAACGTAGAACTTCTGGCGCAGCAGCTCGCTGCGCTACTTGGCGACCGCAGCCGCTTGCTGGCGATGGCCGAATCCGCCCGCACGCTGGCCAAACCCGACGCGGCCGCGGCCATCGCCCGCGCCTGCCTGGAGGTGGCGGCATGACCCCGCGCCGGCTCTCCGCCAACGAGGATTTGATGAGCACCTTCCGCCGGGTGCACTTCATCGGCATCGGTGGTGTGGGCATGAGCGGCATTGCCGAGGTGCTGCACAACCTGGGCTACGCCGTGTCCGGCTCCGATCGCAACCCGTCGCCTACCGCGCTGCGGCTGCAAGGCATGGGCATCACGGTGCACATCGGTCATGCGGCGAGCAACCTCGGTGACGCCGACGTGGTGGTCACTTCCAGCGCGATCCCGCAGGACAACCCCGAATTGCTGGCCGCCCGCGAGGCGCGCATCCCGCTGGTGCCGCGCGCGGAAATGCTGGGCGAGCTGATGCGTTTCCGCCGTGGCGTGGCCATCGCCGGCACCCACGGCAAGACCACCACCACCAGCCTCACCGCCAGCGTGCTGGCCGAGGCCGGCTACGATCCCACCTTCGTGATCGGCGGCCAGTTGAACGCGGCCGGCGCCAACGCGCGGCTGGGCACTGGCCAGTACCTGGTGGCCGAGGCCGACGAGTCCGATGGCTCGTTCCTGCTGCTGTCGCCGATCATCGCGGCGGTCACCAATATCGACGCCGACCACCTGGAAAACTACGGCGGCGATTTCGCCCTGGTGAAGAAGGCGTTTGCCGATTTTCTGCATCGGCTGCCGTTCTACGGGTTGGCCGTGCTGTGCGTGGACGACGCCGAAGTGCGCGAGCTGGCCGGCCGCACCACCCGCCGGGTGATGACCTACGGCATCGAATCGCAGGACGCCGACGTGCGCGCCAGCGCGCTGCGCCAGAGTGGCTTCGAGATGCATTTCAACCTGCACCTGCCGGGTCGCGACGAAGCCTTGCCGGTGATGCTGAACCTGCCCGGGCGCCACAACGTGCTGAACGCGTTGGCGGCGGCGGCGATCGGCTGGCAGTTGGGGGTCGAGGCGGAAGCCATCGCGCACGCGCTGAGCAAGTTCCAGGGTGTGGGCCGGCGCTTCCATCGGCGTGGCGAGATCGCGCTCGATCAGGGTTCGGTCCTGCTGGTGGACGATTACGGCCATCACCCCAGCGAACTGGCGGCGGTGTTCGCCGCGGTGCGCGGCGGCTGGCCCGAGCGGCGGCTGGTGGTGGGTTTCCAGCCGCATCGCTACAGCCGTACGCGCGACCTGCTGGACGATTTCGCCAACGTGCTGGCCGAGGTCGACGTGCTGGTGCTGACCGATGTCTACGCCGCCGGCGAAGCACCGATCGCCGGTGCGGATGGCCGTGCGCTGGCGCGTGCGGTACGTGCGCGCGGAAAGGTCGATCCAGTGCTGGTCGATCACCCGCGCGAGTTCGCCGACACCTTGCCGGCGCTGCTGCGCGATGGCGACCTGCTGCTGCTTATGGGCGCCGGCGATATCGGCGCGGTGGCGGTCGAGCTGGGGCGGGCCGGTGAGCTGAGGACACGCAAATGAGCGCCACGCAACGCCATCGCATCGACAACCCCGCCGACTTCGGCCGCGTGGCCGTGGTGATGGGCGGCAGCTCCACCGAGCGCAGCGTGTCGCTGGATTCCGGCCGCAACGTACTGGCTGCGCTGCAGGCGCGCGGCGTCGATGCGCATGCCGTCGACGGCATTCCCGCCTTGCTGGACGCGCTGCGGGTCGGCCGGTTCGCCCGCGTGTTCAACATCCTGCACGGCCAGCACGGCGGCGGTGAGGACGGCGTGCTGCAGGGCGCACTGGAAGCCTCGAACGTGCCGTACACCGGCTCGGGCGTGCTGGGTTCCGCGTTGTCGATGGACAAGACACGCTCGAAGCGGGTGTGGCAGTCGCAGGGCCTGCCCACGCCGGCGTTCATGCCGCTGCCGCGCGGCGCCGACGTGCAGGCCGCGGCGCAGGCGATCGGCTTTCCGCTGATCGTGAAGCCGGCCTGCGAGGGTTCCAGCGTGGGCGTGAGCCGCGTGTTCGATGCCTCGCAGCTGGATCAGGCGGTGCAGTTGGCGACGCAGTATCCCGGCGATCTGTTGATGGAAACACTGATCGAAGGCGCCGAGCTGACCGTCAGCATCCTGGGTCGCGACGTGCTGCCCAGCATCCACATCGTGCCGAAGGCGCAGTTCTACGATTTCAACGCCAAGTACGTGGCCGAAGACACCCAGTACCTGTGCCCGGGCCTGGAAGGCGAGGCCGAAGCGTCGCTGCGCGCGCTGGCGTTGCAGGCCTTCGATGCGCTGGGCTGCAACGGCTGGGGCCGCGTCGACGTGATGCGCGATCGCCAGGGCCGCAACTGGCTGCTGGAAGTGAACACCGCCCCCGGCATGACCTCCCACTCGCTGGTACCCAAAGCCGCCGCCGCCGCCGGTATCGATTACCAGGAATTGTGCTGGCGCGTGCTGGAAACGAGCTTCGGACCCCACGCCGCCGGCTCTTCCGAATCCCGAATCCCGAATCCCAAATCCCGCGACTCCAACGGAGGCGCCCAGTGAAAAGCTCCGTCCGCCTGATCGCCTGGTGCCTGGCCATCGCCCTGGTGGCGCTGCCCATCGTGGGCGTGTTGCGCGGCTGGTTTGCGGCCGCGCGGTGGCCGGTGAACCATTTGACCGTGCAGGCGGAGTTCAAGCACGTGACGCCGGCGGAAGTGCGCGCCGCGGTATTGCCTGGCATCGGCCGCGGGTTTTTCGCGCTGAACCTGGACAACGTGCAGAAGGCCGTCGCCGCGCTGCCGTGGGTGGAGTCGGTGGAAGCGCGCAAGCGCTGGCCCGATACCTTGTCGCTGCGCATCTACGAGCGCCAGCCGTTCGCGCGCTGGAACGACAAGCGGCTGATCAGCCGCCAGGGCCTGGTGTTCGATGCGCCCGGTGCGGGTGACCTCGTCGCGTTGCCGCATCTGCAAGGCCCGGACGATCGGCTGGCCGAAGTGGTCAGCTTCTACGCGCAAACCCAGAAAGCCTTCGCCGGCAGCGGGCTGCGCATCAACGGCGTGGCGTTGAGCGAGCGCGGCAGCTGGAGCGTAAGCACCGCCGCCGGCGCGCGCATCGTGATCGGCGACCGCGAACAGGCTGGCCGCCGCTTGCGCCGTTTCCTCGATGTCTACCCGCAACTGATGGCCGGCCATACCGAGCCGTTTGCCTACGCCGATCTTCGTTACACCAATGGATTCGCCGTGCGCTGGCCGCAAGCGGCCCCCGCCAACGCTGGAGGTTCGCCCCCCACCATGAACATTTCCTCATGAAACCACGCAACGACAAGCAACTCGTCGTCGGGCTCGATATCGGCACCTCGAAAGTGGTGGCGATCGTCGGCGAATACGAAATCGGCGAGCCGATCACCGTGATCGGCATCGGCACCCACGTGTCGCGCGGCATGAAGCGCGGGTCGGTGGTCGACATCGAATCCACCGTGCACTCGATCCAGCGCGCGGTGGAGGAGGCCGAGCTGATGGCCGGCTGCGATATCCGCTCGGTCTACGCCTCCATCTCCGGCAGCCACCTGGAAACCCGCAACTCGCACGGCAACGCGGCCATCCGCGACCGCGAGGTGACCGTGGGCGACCTGGAGCAGGTGCTGGAAGCGGCCAGTGCGGTGGCGATCCCCGCCGACCGCAAGGTGCTCTACAAGGAGTCGCAGGAATACCGCATCGACGGCCAGGACGGCATCCGCTCGCCGGTGGGCATGAGCGGCGTGCGGCTGGAGGCGAACGTGCACCTGGTCACCGGCGCGGCCGCCGCGGTGCAGAACATCACCAAGTGCATCCAGCGCTGCGGGCTGTCGGTGGACGAGCTGGTGCCCTCGGCGCTGGCCAGCGCCAAATCCGTGCTCACCGACGACGAGCGCGAGTTGGGCGTGTGCCTGGTCGATATCGGCGCGGGTACCACCGACATCGCCATCTACACCCACGGCTCGATCCGCTTCACCGCCTCATTGCCGGTGGGCGGCGACAACGTCACCGGCGACATCGCCCAGGGCGTGCACACGCCGACCGCGCACGCCGAGGAAATCAAGATCAAGTACGCCTGCGCGCTGGCCGGCCTGGCGCACGCCGACGAAACCATCCAGGTGCCCAGCGTGGGCGACCGTCCGCCGCGCCGGCTGGCGCGGCAATCCCTGGCGCAGAGCGTGCAGGCCCGCTACGAGGAAATCTTCGAGATGGTGCAGGACCAGCTGCGCCGCTCCGGCTACGAGAACCTGGTGGCCGCCGGCGTGGTGCTGACCGGCGGCGCCTCGAAGATGGAAGGCGCGCTGGAACTGGCCGAGGAGATCTTCCACATGATGGTGCGCATCGGCGTGCCGCAGGAAATCAGCGGCCTGGGCGAAGTCGTCTCCAGCCCGCTGCACGCCACCGGCGTGGGCCTGCTGCTGCACGGCTCGCGCGCCGGCGGGGCCCGCGTCAGTCACCCGATGGGCGGCAGCGTGGGCGGCCTGGTCGGCAAATGGCGCAACTGGTTCACCAGGAATTTCTGAGGGGGCGCGGGACGCGCCACCGCGGGTGACGGATTCACCCACCCACCGCGAGACGGCAGGAGCCGTACTCACGGTTACAACGACAACAACTCTACGGAGAACGGGAAATGTTTGAAATGATCGAAAAACTCGCACCCAACGCGGTGATCAAGGTGATCGGTGTCGGCGGTGGCGGCGGCAATGCCGTGGCCCACATGCTCAACGCCAACATCGAGGGCGTGGAATTCATCGTCGCCAACACCGACGCCCAGGCCATGACCAGCTGCGGCTCGCGCACGCATCTGCAATTGGGCGGCAACGTCACCAAGGGCCTCGGCGCCGGCGCCAACCCGGAAGTCGGCCGGCAGGCCGCGCTGGAGGATCGTGAACGCATCGAGGCCATGCTGGAAGGCGCCGACATGGTGTTCATCACCGCCGGCATGGGCGGCGGCACCGGCACCGGCGCGGCTCCGGTGGTGGCGCAGCTGGCCAAGGAAAAGGGCATCCTCACCGTGGCTGTGGTCACCAAGCCGTTCCCGTTCGAGGGTCGTCGTCGCATGCAGGTGGCGCTGAAGGGCATCGAGGATCTGCAGCAGCACGTGGACTCGCTGATCACCGTTCCCAATGAAAAGCTGCTCAGCGTGCTGGGCCGCGAAGTCACCCTGCTGAACGCGTTCAAGGCCGCCAACGACGTGCTGCAAGGCGCCGTGCAGGGCATCGCCGACCTGATCACCGCCCCCGGCCTGATCAACGTCGACTTCGCCGACGTGCGCACCGTGATGTCGGAAATGGGCCTGGCCATGATGGGCACGGGCACCGCGTGCGGCGACGACCGCGCCCAGGCGGCCGCCGAGGCGGCGATCAAGAACCCGCTGCTGGAAGACGTCAACCTCAACGGCGCCTGCGGCATCCTGGTCAACGTGACGGCCGGCCCGAACCTCACCATGCGTGAATTCGACGAAATTGGGCGGGTTATCCACGATTTTGCCAGCGAAGACGCCACCGTGGTGATCGGCACCTCGATGGACCCGGAAATGAAGGACGACGTGCGCGTCACCGTGGTCGCCACCGGCCTGAACCGCGCCGCGGCATCGCGCCAGCCGATCCGTGCGGTCGAGACCCAGCAGCAGGTGCAGATGCGTCCGCGCCCCGTGGTGCTGCGTACCGGCACCGGCAACGAAGTGGTCGATTATGCGCAGCCTGACGTGGTGGCCGGTCACAACCGTGCCGATGCTGGTGCCACGCCGGCCCGCAACGCCGAGCCGAACATCGACTACCTCGACATTCCCGCTTTCCTGCGTCGCCAGGCTGACTGAGGTATCACATAGACTGAACAAATCTACGCACAGCTTGTCCATCTCAGCATTGCCTGGCGCCGGCTGTCCGCATCCGGCGCTGCAGCGTTGCGTCGTTGCGTTGTTGCCGCGCTGACTGATCGTCGTGCGGCCAAAGTCGGCGTGGGTTCACTGCGACAGGCGGATGGTGTCGGAGCATGTGCGATCAGGCGTATACGTCGCCACATGTCATTTGCTCCGGCGGCATGTCGCTGCGAACGGCTTCGTCGCCACTACCGAACGACGGCTTCGCGGATCGCTTTCCGCAGGGATGAAGGAATCATGAAGGCTTAATCAGACTGTACGGTTCGGTTTGCTTTTATCACAGGTTAAATCTGTGTTAGCATCCGCTCCCTGATTGGCTGCTACCTACACAGGTACCAACAAAAATGATCAAGCAGCGTACGCTCAAGAACATCATCCGGGCCACCGGCGTGGGTTTGCATACTGGCGACAAGGTCTACATGACCCTGCGCCCGGCTGCGCCGAATACGGGCATCGTGTTCCGTCGTACCGACCTCGAACCCCCGGTGGAAATCCACGCGCGACCCGACAATGTCGGTGACACGCGCCGGTCCACCACGCTGGCCAAGGGCGACGTGCGTGTTTCCACGGTGGAACACCTGCTCTCGGCCATGGCCGGGCTGGGCATCGACAATGCCTATGTCGACCTTTCCGCACCGGAAGTGCCGGTGATGGATGGCAGCGCCGGTCCGTTCGTGTTCCTGCTGCAATCGGCAGGCATCGAAGAGCAGAACGTCGCCAAGCGCTTCATCCGGATCAAGAAGCCGATCAAGGTGCAGGAAGGCGACAAATGGGCCAGCTTCACGCCGTTTGACGGTTTCAAGGTGGGCTTCTCGATCGACTTCAACCATCCGATCATCAGCAAGCGCACCTCGCGCGCCGAGATCGACTTCTCCACGACCTCGTTCGTGAAGGAAGTCAGTCGCGCCCGCACCTTCGGTTTCATGCGTGATATCGAGATGTTGCGCGAACACAACCTGGCGCTTGGCGCCTCGATGGACAACGCGGTGGTGCTGGATGACTACCGGGTGCTGAACGAGGACGGCCTGCGCTACGAGGACGAGTTCGTGAAGCACAAGATCCTCGATGCCATCGGTGACCTGTATCTGCTGGGTCACAGCCTGATCGGCGCCTACGACGCGCACAAATCCGGCCACGAACTCAACAACAAGCTGCTGCGCACGCTGATCGCCGACGCCTCGGCGTGGGAAGAAGTCAGCTATCAGGACGATCCGGCCACCTCGCCGATCTCCTACGCGCATCCGGCCCAGGCGATCTGACGCCACCACCCGGCTAACCCGGAAACACCCCAACGGCCCTGTCAGCCCCCTGACAGGGCCGTTTTCGCATGCGCCGCGCCCGCTCGTCGGCCGGGTCAGTTCACACTTTCGTGATCGACGAGGTGCTTGGCGGCGCAAACGCGTGCTATAAAACCCCTCGGCCGCGATCGCAGGCGGCCAACGGGGGGTTCCTGGCGCACAAGCCGACGAGGACGCATTTGGCGACTCGTGGCTACTTTGCCCGGGGAAAAGGGGAATCAGCAGGTTCGGCGATGGACGCCAATTCAAGGAACAGTCCCTGCAATTCGGGGTCTGTCATGGATGCTGCGGTGGCCCGAAGATGGGCGGCGGCGGCAGGCGAAAGCGGTTTTGATCGGGACGGCTCGGTAGGGGCCGGCGGTTGGGGGACCACTTTCACGGTAATCGCACTGGCGTTGGTGCCAATGGCATCGGCGGCGGCCAGGATCTGCGTCTGCATCAATCGCAGGCGCGCCGCCCAGGCTGGTGAGGTTGCCAGGAAGACAAGGCGTCCGTAGCGCAGGTTGGCGAAACGTACTTCGTCGCGCAACGGCAAGGGCAATGTCTGACGCAATGCGCGATCGAGCGCTTCCAGCGCGCCGGCCTTTCGGGCCAGGGCCGCGAAGGAGCCGCAATCGACCAGGGCTTTCGGGCCGTGGCCATGGCGGCGCGAAGCGGGGTTGGCGTACTGCGTCACGGCGGGATTCGACTTGGGAAACTCATGCAAATCATACTCGTCTCACGTCATCGAAAGTTGCCACGCACGCTCGATCTTTCCCGGCGCTGGCTGCGCTGGAAGCTCTATGCGGCCACGGGATTCGTGCTGCTCGGCTGCGTTGGCGTGGGGGCCGCGCTGGCGCTGACCATCGCCAGCCCGCAGGACCGTACGTTGGCCCACATCCACGAACTGCAGCAGCAGATCCAGCAACAGGATGCGCAATTGAGCGGGGTCCGCCAGGACGCCGAGCGCGGACTGGACGCGCTGGCGCTGAAACTCGGCCAGCTGCAGGCGCAATCGACCCGCCTCAATGCGCTGGGCGTGCGGCTGGCCCAGGTCGGCAAGCTTGATGACGGGGAGTTCAGCTTTGACCAGCCGCCCCCGGTGGGCGGCATCGAGGAAGCCGGCGAAACCGGCTATGCGCTGCCGCCGGTGCTGGAAGCCAGTATCGACCAGCTTGCCGGACAGTTCGACAGCCAGCAGGCGCAGTTGTCGGCGCTGCAAAGCCTGTTGCTGGACGCGCGCATCGAATCGAGCCTGAAACCCACGGGCATGCCGGTCCAGGGCTATATCTCGTCGTATTTCGGCACGCGCCCCGACCCCTTCGACGGCCATATGGCGCGCCACACCGGCATCGATATCGCGGTGCCCAAGGGCACGCCCGTGCACGCCGTGGCCGCAGGCATGGTGACGTTCACCGGCGTGCGTCGCGGCTACGGCAAGGTGGTAGAGATCGACCATGGCAACGGCTACATGACGCGCTACGCGCACAACAGCAGCTTGCTGGCGCATCCGGGCCAGCGCGTGCGCGTGGGTCAGGTGATCTCGGACGCGGGTTCGACCGGGCGTTCGACCGGGTCGCATCTGCATTTCGAAGTGTGGCGCGGCGGTCGAGTGGTCAACCCGCTTACCTACGTGCGCAGCCATCGCTGAAACGCTCCCGCTATCCCCCTTGTGATGGCTCGGCCGAGGCCGATGGCCGTCACCGTGGCGCGTCGCCCTTGAATACCGGCGCCGCGACCGCCATTCCGAATCACCACATTCCTGATCGCCCTTGGGGTGTGTAGTAATATGCCCGATTGGCCTGCGCCAGTCGGCGGGCATCCCGTTTATCTACCCGGAAGATCGATGTTCAATCGTGCCTTGACGAGCCTGTTTGGTAGCCGCAACGAGCGCGTGCTGCGTCAGCTTTCCCGATCCGTCGCCCGCATCAACGCACTGGAACCCGAGTTCGAGAAACTCGGCGACGAAGCACTGCGCGGCAAGACCGAGGAATTCAAGCAGCGCGTCGCCGGGGGCGAATCGCTGGACAAGCTGCTGCCCGAGGCCTTCGCCGTGGTGCGCGAGGCGGCCAAGCGCGTGCTGGGCATGCGCCACTACGACGTGCAGATGATCGGCGGCATGGTGCTGCATCAAGGCAAGATCGCCGAAATGCGTACCGGTGAAGGCAAGACCCTGGTCGGTACGCTGCCGGTCTACCTCAATGCGCTCGAGGGCAAGGGCGTGCACGTGGTCACCGTCAACGATTACCTGGCGCGGCGCGACTCGGCCCAGATGGGTCAGTTGTACAGCTTCCTGGGCCTGGAGGTGGGCGTGGTGTATCCGGGCATGGATCACGCCGACAAGAACGCGGCGTACGCCGCCGACATCACCTACGGCACCAACAACGAATTCGGCTTCGACTACCTGCGCGACAACATGGCGCTGAGCAAGGAGCAGCGCTACCAGCGCAGCCTGAATTACGCGATCGTCGACGAGGTCGACTCGATCCTGATCGACGAGGCGCGCACGCCGCTGATCATCTCCGGCCCGGCCGAGGATTCCCCGGCGCTGTACATCGCGCTGAACAAGATCGTGCCGCAGATGATCCGCCAGACCGAGGAAGAAGGCAGCGGCGACTACTGGGTCGACGAAAAGCAGAAGCAGGTGCACCTGTCCGAGGAAGGCATGCAGCACGCCGACGAGCTGCTGCGCGCCGCCGGCGTGATCGACCAGGACAGCGGCCTGTACGACTCCAAGAACCTGGCGGTGGTGCATCACCTCAACGCCGCGCTGCGCGCCAACGGCATCTACCAGCGCGACGTCGATTACATCGTGCGCGATGGCGAAGTGGTGATCGTGGACGAGTTCACCGGCCGCACCCTGACCGGCCGGCGCTGGTCCGACGGCCTGCATCAGGCGGTCGAGGCGAAGGAAGGCGTGCCGATCCAGCGCGAGAACCAGACCCTGGCCACGGTGACGTTCCAGAACCTGTTCCGCATGTACAAGAAGCTGGCCGGCATGACCGGCACGGCCGACACCGAGGCGTTCGAGTTCCAGAGCATCTACGGCCTGGAGGTGGTGGTCATTCCCACCCACAAGCCGATGATCCGCAAGGACAACCCGGACATGATCTTCCTGTCGCAGACACCGAAGTACAACTCGGTGATCGAGGACATCAAGGCCTGCCACAAGCGCGGGCAGCCGGTGCTGGTGGGTACCACGTCGATCGAGGTGTCCGAGCTGCTTTCCGGGCTGTTGGACAAGGCCGCCGTGGCCCACGAGGTACTGAACGCCAAGCAGCATGAACGCGAAGCGCAAATCGTGGCCCAGGCGGGTGCGCCGGGGCAGGTCACCATCGCCACCAACATGGCCGGCCGCGGTACCGATATCGTGTTGGGCGGCAGCCTGGAAGTGGCGCTGGCCGCGTTGCCCGAAGGTGCCAGCGAGGTCGATCGCGCCCGCGTCAAGGCCGATTGGAAAAAGCTGCACGACCAGGTCCTGGCCTCCGGCGGCCTGCACATCATCGGCACCGAGCGGCACGAATCGCGGCGCATCGACAACCAGCTGCGTGGCCGTTCCGGCCGCCAGGGCGATCCGGGTTCCTCACGTTTCTACCTGTCGCTGGAAGACAACCTGCTGCGCATCTTCGGCGGCGAAGGCCTGGTGCGCTGGATGAAGCGCTTCGGCATGAAGGACGACGACTCGCTGGAAGATCGCATGATCAGCCGGCAGATCGAGAAGGCGCAGCGCAAGGTCGAGCAGCACAACTTCGATATCCGCAAGCACCTGCTGGAATTCGACGACGTCGCCAACGACCAGCGCAAGGTGATCTACGGCCAGCGCAACGAACTGCTCGAAGGCGAGGAAGTGGCCGCTACCGTGGCCGACATCCGCGAGGACGTGGTGCAGTCCATCGTGCGCACCCACGTGCCGCCCGAGAGCATCGACGAGCAGTGGGATATCCCCGCGCTCAACCGCGAGCTCGAGGGCCAGTTCGGTCTGTCGCTCGACCTCGTCCACTGGGTGGAACAGCAGGCGGAAGTGGATGCCGACGCCATCCTGGCGCACGTGCGCGAGGCGCTCGACACCTTGTTCGTGGCCAAGGAAGCGCAGATTGGCGCGGAAACCATGCGTCAGCTGGAAAAGCACATCATGCTGACCGTGGTCGACAACGCCTGGAAGGACCACCTGGCCAACATGGATTACCTGCGCCAGGGCATCTACCTGGTCGGCTACGCCCAGCAGGATCCGAAGCAGGCGTTCAAGCGCGAGTCGTTCAAGCTTTTCTCCGAGATGCTCAACCGGATCAAGACCGAAGTGGTGCAGATGCTGGCGCGCATCCGCATTCGCAGCGAGGAGGAAGTGGCCGCTATGGAGGCCGAGCAGCAACGCCTCGCCGAGCGCATGCAGAAGCAGATGCTGGCCAGCGGTGGCGGCGCGCCGGGCGAATCCTCGTTGCCCGCCAACGGCGGCTCCATGCGGCCCGTCACGGGCGAAAAAGTCGGCCGCAACGACCAGTGCCCGTGCGGCTCGGGCAAGAAGTACAAGCACTGCCATGGCCAGCTGTCCTGACCATGTCGGTTGATTGAAAGAAAAAGGCGGCCCGCATGGCCGCCTTTTTTTTTAAGGCAGGCGCGCGGTGAACATCGCCGATTCCAGCGTGAAATCGAGCGTCGCCCGGATCCGGTAGTAACGCTGCACTTCCATCGGTGCATCCGCCAGCAGATGGCGGATGGCCGCTTCCAGTACCGGCGGCGTGCGCATGCGGGCGACCCAGCTCGCGAACTCGATCTCCAGCGGCCAGGTCTGTTCGGCGGTCAACTCGAAACCCGCCCGCTGCAACATCGCGTGCCATTCGGCGGGGCTGTAGTCGCGCACGTGTGAGGTGTCGCGCAGAAGCTCCAGCGCCTGCAGATGCGTGTCCAGCAGCATGGCGTGAGGCCCTTGCGGACCCACCACGTCGATGAAGCACAGGTGTCCACCCGGCTTGAGCACCCTGGCCGCTTCGCCCAGCGCGGTGGCCGGATCGCTCCAATGGTGGGCGCTGTAGCGACTGACGACGAGGTCGAACGCACCGGCCTCGAACGGCAATTGCTCCGCGGGCCCCTGCTCGGTGCGCACCGAGGGCAACCCGCGCTGCGCCGCCGCGTCGCGCACCACGGCAAGCATGTCGCGCGAGAGGTCGTAGGCCACCACTTCACCCACATGGGGCGCCATCGCAAAACTGGCGTGGCCGGCACCGCAACCCATGTCCAGTATGCGCGCGTCGGCCGAAAGCGTCGCCGCGAGTGCCGCCAGGTGCTGCAAATCCTGCCCGCGTGCGTGTACCGCGCTTTCCAGGTAGGCCTGTGCGCGCGAACCGAATTGCCGGTCGACCTTGTCGTGATGTTCCATGGCGCTCGCTCATGTTGCGGAGCAGCAAACTAGCACGCGACGCGACGCGTTTGCATCGGTCAATGCGCCGCGTCCCGGATGCTCGGGTGGGTACAGCCGATGCCGTGCAACACGCGATGCGATGGACTCAGTCGCCGCCGCCGGGTGGACGTACGCGATGGGGTTCCGCGTCGACCGTGATGTACTGGAGTTCTTCGGCATCCAGTCGCAGCGCGGTGAGCTTGCCGCCCCAGACGCAGCCGGTATCGATGGCGTGGACGCCAAAGCCGGCGAAGCGGTCCAGCGCCGACCAGTGGCCGCAAACGATGCGCGTATCGCGCCGGCGCATGCCGGGCACCTCGAACCAGGGATAAAGCCCGGGTTTCTGTGTGCCGGGCACACCCTTGGCGTCGAAATCGATGCGGCCGTTGACGTCGCAATAGCGCATGCGGGTCAACGTGTTGATGGTGGCGCGGTGGCGATCCATGCCCTGCAGGCGGCTGGACCAGACGGCGGGGCGGTTGCCGAAAAGGTTGCGCAGCAGCCGGGGATGGCGCGGACTGGAGAGCTCACGTTCCACCTCCTGCGCCGCCCGCTGGGCCTGGCGCAAGGTCCAGATCGGCGCCAGGCCCGCATGGATCATCGTCCAGTTGAGCTTCTCGTCGTGATGCAGCAGCTTCTGCGAGCGCATCCACTCGAACAGCACCGGCGCGTCATGCGCAAACAGGACTTCGCGCAATTCGGGATTCACCCGCGCCTGCGCGTCCGGCTTGCGCTGGGCGATTGCCAGCAGGCTCAGGTCGTGATTGCCCAGCGTGACCACGCTGGATTCGCGCAGTTGATGGATCAGCCGCAACGTCTCCAGCGACTGCCCGCCACGGTTGACGAGGTCGCCGCAAAACCACAGCTCGTCCTGCGCCGTATCGAAACGCAGCTTCTCCAGCAGCCGTTGCAACTCGGGATAGCAACCCTGCACGTCGCCAATGGCGTAGGTGGCCATGTCAGAACGCGTCCATCAATGCAGCGTACGCGGAATGGACAGGGTGAAGGTGGGAATGGGCGCGTCGAATTCGGTGCCGTCGTCGGCCAGCATCTGGTAGCTGCCGCCCATCGTACCCACCGAGGTTTCCAGCACCGCGCCGGAGGTGTATTCGAAGGCGTCGCCGGGGCGAATCCACGGCTGCTCGCCGACCACGCCGTCGCCGCGCACTTCGTCGACCTTGCCGTTCGCGTCGGTGATCATCCAGTGCCGCGTGAGCAATCGCGCGGGCACATCGCCGGCGTTGCGCAGCGTGATGGTGTAGGCGAAAACGTAGCGGTTGTCGCCGGGTTTGGATTGATCGGGGACGAAACGTGTTTCGACCTGCACATCGATCGTGTAGGAAGATTTCTCAGTCATGTCCGGATTGTAGGGCTTGTCGCCGTGCATGGGGCACGGCGCGTGGCGCAATCGCACACGAGGATGCAGGAAGGGTCACTGGCCGCCGTAGATTTTCGCCAGTCGCACGAAATCCCCGGGCGCGAGCGTCTCGGCGCGGGCACCCGGCTCGACCCCGGCACGGCGGATCGCCTCGGTGTCCATCAGTTGCTTGAGCGCATTGTTGAGGGTCTTGCGCCGCTGCGCGAAGGCCGCCTTGACCACGGTGTAGACGTCGCCCGCATCGGCATCGTGGCGATCCTGCGGCGCCAGCGGCACCAGTCGCACCACCGCCGATTCCACCTTGGGCGGCGGCCGGAAGGCTTCGGGCGGCACGGTGAACAGCGGCTCCACGCGGCAGGCCAGTTGCAACATCACCGACAGCCGGCCGTAGACCTTGCTGCCGGGTTCGGCGGCCATCCGTTCGACCACTTCCTTCTGCAGCATGAAGTGCATGTCCGCGATCGCACCGAAGTGCT
Organism: Rhodanobacter fulvus Jip2; assembly: GCF_000264315.1. Classification (GTDB taxonomy): domain Bacteria; phylum Pseudomonadota; class Gammaproteobacteria; order Xanthomonadales; family Rhodanobacteraceae; genus Rhodanobacter; species Rhodanobacter fulvus. The sequence goes on along the minus strand of NZ_AJXU01000014.1, from coordinate 33,910 downwards.
CGACGCAATGGAACAGGATCGGGCTGGAGATGTAGTACGGCAGGTTGCCGGCGATACGCAGCCGATCGACGCCATGGCGCTGCGCCAGCGCGGTGAAATCGACCTTCAGGACGTCGGCATGGATGATCTGCAGCTCGCCGACGCTGGCCGCGCGCACCTGCAGCGCCGGGATCAGGTCGGTGTCCAGTTCGATGGCGGTGAGCTTGCCGGCCGCCGTCAGCAGCGGCAGTGTCAGCGCGCCCTCGCCAGGGCCGATTTCCAGCACGAAGTCGGTGGCGCGCGGCGCCATGGCGCTGACGATGCGGTCGATGTAGCGGCTGTCGTGCAGGAAGTGCTGGCCGAAGCTTTTCTTGGGGCGCGCGTTCACGTGGTCGTTCCCGGCAGGACGGATCCGTCATCGCGCTCATCTCCCCCGGGAGGAGGGAAGGGATGAAGGGCGCGACGGGCCACCAGATCCAATGCCATGTTGGCCGCGGCGATCAGGCTGGAGGGATCGGCGCGGCCGCTGCCGGCCAGGTCCAGCGCGGTGCCGTGATCGACCGAGGTGCGGATGAATGGCAGGCCGAGCGTGAGGTTGACGGTGCGGTCGAACGCCTCGCTCTTCAGCACCGGCAGCGCCTGGTCGTGGTACATCGCCAGCACCGCGTCGTAGCGCGGACGCATGGTCGGCACGAAGGCGGTGTCGGCGGGGAGCGGCCCCAGCAATTGCATGCCCTCGGCGCGTAGCTGCTCCAGCACGGGAATCACGGTGTCGATTTCCTCGCGCCCCATATGCCCGCCTTCGCCTGCATGGGGGTTGATGCCCAGCACGGCGATACGGGGATGCGGCAAGCCGAACTTCCCGCGCAACTCGGCATGCACGATGCGCAGCACACGGGTCAGCAACGGGGTGGTGATTGCATCCGCGACCGCGCGCAGCGGCAGATGGGTCGTTGCCAGCGCCACCCGCAGCTCGGGGCTGGCCAGCATCATCACCACGTCGGCCTGCGCCCGTTCGGCGAAGAACTCGGTGTGTCCGCTGAAGGGAATGCCTGCGTCGTTGATCGATGATTTCTGCAGCGGCGCGGTGACCACCGCGGCATAGCTTCCCGCCATGCAGCCGTCGGCGGCGGTGGCGAGGGTGGTCAGCACGTGCCCGGCGTTGCGGGGATCGGGCTGGCCCGGAACTTCTTCCGCTTCCAGCGGCACATGCCGAACGCGGAGAGTGCCCGCCGCGCGATCGGCGGGTGCGCTGCCATCGTCGTCGATCAATTCGATCGCCACGCCGCATCGTGCGGCCGCGCGTTGCAGCAGGGCGCGATCGGTGATCGCCACCAGCGTGGCGGCCAGCGGCGTGGCCGCCAGCCGGATCAGCAGTTCGGGGCCGACGCCCGCGGGTTCGCCCGCGGTGAGGGCGAGCCGTGGCAGGGACATCGGCATGTCGCGGGTATTACGAGGAAGCGCTGTCGGTGTCGGCGTCGCGCAACTCGGGCACGACGATGTGCACGTAGGCATTGGAGCGGATGTCGCGCAGATAGTCGTCGTAGGCCTGCTCGGCCTTGCGATTGCCGATGGCCTGGCGCGCCTCGCCGCGCTCAAGCTCGACGGTCTGGTCGCTCTGGCGCGTGCCAAGACGCTCCAGGATGTGCCAGCCCGCTTCGCTCTGGAACGGTTGGGACACCTCACCGTCCTTCAGGTTGCCCAGCTGCGCGGCAATGGTCGCGCCCCAGGCCTTCTGCGGGAACCAGTCCATGTCGCCGCCGGCATTGGCGGTGGTGTCGTCGTCGGAATCTTCCTTAGCCAGCTTGGCGAAGTCTTCATGCTTGTTGACGATGCGGTCGTACAGGTCGCGCGCTTTCTGCTCGGCCTGGGCCGGCGTCATCAGTTCGCTGGGCTTGATCAGGATCTGCCGTGCGTGGAACTCGGTGACGATCTGCTTGCTGGGCTCGCGTTGCCCGATCAGCTTCAGGATGTGGAAGCCGGTGGGGCCTCGCAGTGCGTTGCTGACGTCGCCGGGCTTCATGGGCGCCAGCGTTTCGGCGAATGCCGGCGGGATCTCGTCGAGCTTGCGCCAGCCCAGGTCGCCGCCATCGAGCGCATCGGGGGCGTCGGAGTAGCGGATCGCCGCGGCGTTGAAATCCATCCCGCCCTTGATGGCATCGAGTGCCTGCTGCGCTTTCTGCGCGCTGGCCTGGATGGCCGCCGCGTCGGCGCCGCCGGGGATGCTGATCTGGATGTGGGCCAGATGGACTTCACCGGCCTTGTAGGTGGGGCTGCTCAGCAGGTTGTTGATCTCGCTGTCGGTGACCGTGACCGCACTCTGCACCACGCTCTGGCGCAGGCGCTGCACCATCAGCTGATCGCTCAGCTGGCTGCGGAATGCCGCATAGCTGTCGCCGCTGCGTTCCACTTCCATGCGCAGTTGTTCCGGCGTGATCCTGTTCTGCGCCGCCACGGCCGCGACGGCCTGGTCGACGTCGGCATCGGATACGCGAATGCCCTGCTCGTGTGCCTTCGCGATCTGCAGTTTCATCAGCACCAGGCGGTTCAACACCTGTTTCTGCAGGACCTGCTGCGGCGGCAACTGTTCGGGATGGGCGGCGTACTGCTGCTGTACCGAGGCCACGGCCTGGTCCAGCTCGCTCTGCAGGACCACATCCTCGTCCACCACCGCCACGATGCGATCCAGCGGCTGGCTGGCCGGTGCAGCAGGCGCCAGCAACTGGGCATGGGCCGGGAGCGCGATCGCCAGGGCGAGCAGCAGGGAGGCGAGGAGTTGCTTCATCGATGAAAGCCCGCGTAATGCGATTATTGATAGCCGAGAATATCACGCTGCAAGAGCGAGTCGATCTGATGGCCGGATGAGCCGAGGCCCTTGAAGACGATTTCGAACATGATCGCGTTGTCGCGCTGGTTGCCGCTGCCGGCAGGGAGGCCGTAGCCGCTCTGCTTCACGTAATTGCGTTCAACCAGCCGCAACGCCACACAGCAGCTGTCGTACTGCACGCCGGCCGCGGCTTCCACCGAATGGCCATCGGGCACCGACCACGCCACCGCGCCCACCAGCCGCCAGCGGTCGGAGAGTGGGTAGACTCCCGAAACGCCATATTGTTCCAGCAGGTTGCGGCGATAGTGGTAGGACACGTTGAGGATGCCGTCGTCGCCGACGCGGCGCTGCAATTCAAACGAGCCCATTTCGGTCTTCCGGGTATTCGGACTCCACTGGTAGCTGCTGTTCAACCGCCAGCGGTCGCTCAGCTGCAGGCCGAACTGGGCCACGTAGGCCGAGTGCACCCAGTCGTTTCCGACGACACGCTGCGGCGAGAAATAGTGGATCTGTCCCAGGCTGACCGACATCCGCTCCACGCCGTTCTCGTCCAGCAGCCGGCTGGTCAGCGCCGCGGTGAGGTTGTTGGCGTCCATCTGCCGGTCGGCGCCTGAAAACTGGTTCGGCGAAAACAGCTGCCAGTAATCGAAAGACATCAACCGGGTGTCGAACACCGGCAGGTTGTTCTGGTTGCGGTAGGGCACGTACAGGTAATACAGCCGCGGTTCCAGCGTCTGGGTGTAGCTGCTGCCGAACAGCGACGTGCTGCGATCGAACACCAGCCCGCTGTCGACGCTGACGATGGGCAGCGCGCGGGTGGGCGATTGCTCGGTGAACCGGGCACCGTATTTCGAATAGTCGTCGTTCAACTGGTAGGCGGTATATCTGTACGCCAGTTTGGGTCGCACGAACCACGCGGGGGTGCCGAAATAAGCGGCCAGGTAGGGGTACAGATCCTCGCGCTCACCCTCGATGTAGCCGGGCTTGCGAAAGGCGACCGCCTCGGTATCCATGCCGAATTCAAGCCACGGCGCCAGCGGCACATCCATCGAGAACGTCGCGTAGGGAAGTTGCCGGTATTGCAGCGACGCGTCGGTCACGAACGGGTTTACGTTCTGGTAGACGGTGGCGCCCACGGCCGCACTCCACCACTTTCCCGCACCGCGCACGGCCACGTTGGAACTGAGCGTGCGCACCACGGCGCCCGTGGTCGCCAGGTCTTCGCCGTAATCGTAGTAGTAGCCGCTGTCCGAGGCCCGGTTGATCGAGCTGATCAGATTCCAGCTCCCCCACAGCCTGGTGACGTTGCTGAAGTTGACCAGGTAACGTTCCGTGTCCTTGGTATCTTCGAGGCCAACCCGCTCACCGCGATCGTCCGGCACGTACTGCACGTTGAACTGGCCGCGGGTGCGCGGGAACAGATAGCGGAATTCACCGCCCAGCATCGGGCCGCGCGCGGTGTAGATGCGCGGGTCCAGGGTGGCGTCGTAGTTCGGCGCCAGGTTCAGGTAGTACGGCGTGCTGAGCTCGAAGCCGCCGCGGCTGCTCTTGCCGAAGACCGGGTACAGGAAGCCGCTCTTGCGCTGGTCGTTCACCGGAAAGGAGATGTACGGCAGGTACAGAAACGGCACCTTGCCCACGCGCATGGTGGCGTTGCGCGCCACGCCCACGCCGGTGGTCTTGTCGATGGCGATCGATTTGGCGCGGAATTCCCACACGTGGTGACCCACGTCGCAGGTGGAATAGGTGGCGCGGGTGTAGCGGGTGCGCTGGGCGTCGAACATCTGGCCCTGCTCGGCGACGCCGTTGCCGCGCGCGTCCAGCATCTGGTAGCGCACGTCATGGGCGATGCCGTGGCTGGCGTTGGTGTTGCCCTGCATGTGGCTGGCGGAAAGCAGCTGGCCCGCTTCCTGGTAGCGCACGTTGCCACGGGCGTCGTAGTCGGTGCTGACGTTGTTGTAATCGAGGCTGTCGGCCTGCAGCTTCTGGTCGGCGCGGTCGAGTTTGACGTCGCCGGAAAGGTGGTAGACCGACTGGTCGGAGCTGTCCACGTGCTGCGCCAGCACGCTGGTGGGGCTGGTTTCGCGCAGGCTTGGGTCACGACTCAGCGTGGGGTCGTAGAAGTCGAGCATCGCGTTGGGCCGACACATCGCGTAGCTGGGCGGCTTGGGCGGGCAATGGAAGGTGCCCAGCGGGCATGCGGTATCGGCGCTATCGGCGGTGGCGGGGCCTGGTTGCGCGGTTTCCGCGCTGGCCTGGTGGCCAATCAGGGCGAGTGCGGCGGCAACGGCCAGCAGGCGTCGTGGGGGTAGCTTGCGCGTCACAATGGGATTCTGCCGACTTCGAAGGCTCGTTAAGCTAGCAGAAAGACCCCATGTAAGGCAGGCGGGTACTTTCGAAACCGATCGAGGATTCAGCATGGCCGAACAGAAAATCACCAAGTCGGACGCCGAATGGCGGGCGCAATTGAGCCCCGAGCAATATGCCACCTGTCGCTGTTCGGCAACCGAGGCACCGTTCAGTGGCAAGTTCTATGAGCATGATGCCGCGGGCACCTACGTTTGCGCGGCCTGCCAGGCCGAGCTGTTCGGGTCGGACAGCAAGTTCCGGTCCGGCTGTGGCTGGCCCAGCTATTTCCAGCCGATCGCGCCGGCGGCGGTGGCCGAGCTGTCCGACGACAGCCACGGCATGCGCCGCACCGAAGTCGTGTGTGCGCGCTGCGATTCGCACCTGGGCCACGTCTTCCCCGATGGCCCGCCACCGACCGGTCTGCGCTACTGCATCAACTCGACCGCGCTGGATTTCAAGCCGGCCTGATGGCCCGACAAGGCCTCGGCGTTCCGGTCACGCCATCAGCGCGCCGACATGGGCGCTGACGCTGGCGGCCAGGGCGCCGAGGTCGTAGCCGCCTTCCAGCGTGGAGACGATCCGGCCGCCGGCATGGCGCCGGGCCAGTGCCTGCAGTTGATCGGTGATCCAGGCGTAGTCCTCCTGGCCCAGCCGGAGGTCGGCCAGCGGATCCTGCCGGTGTGCGTCGAAACCCGCCGACACCAGCACCAGTTGCGGCTTGAATGCGTGCAGCCGCGGCAGCAGCCGGTGCGTCCACAACTCGCGGAACTCCAGCGAGCCGGCGCCGGGTGACAGCGTGCCGTTGACGATATTGCCCACACCGCATTCGTCCTCGGCGCCGCTGGAGGGATACAGCGGCGACTGGTGGCTGGACAGGAACAGCACGCGCGGCTCGCGCTCGAAAATGGCCTGGGTGCCATTGCCGTGGTGGACATCGAAGTCGGCGATCGCCACCCGCTTCAAGCCGTGCACGGCGAACGCCTGGGCCGCGCCCACGGCTACGTTGTTGAACAGGCAGAACCCCATCGCCTCATCGCGGGTGGCGTGGTGGCCCGGCGGCCGCACCGCGCAGAACGCGGCCTCGCACTGCCCGCCGATCACCGCATCGACCGCCGCCGCCACGGCGCCGGCCGCGCGCAATGCCGCCTCGACCGAGCCGGGGCCGATCCAGGTGTCCTCATCCAGTGCGTGCAACTCGCTGTCGCCGGCGTGGGCCAGGATGCGATCGACGTGGGCGGCGCTGTGCACGCGCAACAACTGTTCGCGGCTGGCGCGTGGCGCCTCGATGCGATCGAGTGCGGCAAAGCGGTCGTGGTCCAGCGCCTGCAGCACGGCGCGCAGGCGGGCAGGGCGTTCGGCGTGATCGAGGCCGCCAGCGTGCTGCAGACAATCGGCATGGGTGTAGAGCCGCATCATCCGGCGGTCTATTCCGCGGCGGGTTTGGGCTTCCGCCGGCGTTCGTGCTGCCACAGCACTTCGCCATGACCGCTGGCGCGCGCCAGCACGCGGCAGATCACGAACAGCAGGTCGGACAGCCGGTTCAGATAGCGCTGCGGCTGCGCACGGATGTCTTCCGCGCGTGCCAGTGCCACCACTTCGCGTTCGGCGCGGCGGCAGACCGTGCGCGCCAGGTGGCCGCAGGCGGCCGCCATGCCGCCGCCGGGCAGGATGAATTCCTTCAGTGGCGGCAGCGGTTCGTTGAGATCGTCCAGGGTCGACTCCAGCCGTGCGATGTCGCTGTCCTGCACCATCTCCATGCCGGGAATGCACAGCTCGCCGCCCAGGTCGAACAGGTCGTGCTGCACCTGGGTCAGGACTTCGCGTACTTCATCCGGCACGCCGTCAGTGGCCAGCACCATGCCGATCGTGCTGTTGAGCTCGTCGACGGTGCCGTAGGCGGTGACCCGCAGCGAATCCTTGCCCACCCGCGAACCATCGCCCAGCCCGGTGCTGCCGTCATCGCCGGTCCGGGTGTAGATCCGCGACAGCCGGTTGCCCATTGCCGATCAGCGGGACGAGTGAGCCGCGCCGTTCAGCGCGCGCGACACCTGCGTCGCCAGCACATGCAGCACGGCGCCGATGCCCACGTACAAGGCCGTGGTCTGCAGGAACGGCAGGTACCAGTCCGCCATGTTGGCCGACCACGCGGCCATGCTGCGGGGCAGCGGCACGCTGTCGCTCAGCCAGTAGAAGCTGCCGTTGGACAGCAGATAGCAGACGGCCCAGCTCGCCAGAAAAGCCACCGCGGCCATGCCCAGCGTCTGCAACCGCAGGCCCACCTGATAACGCGCCAGCAGGCTGCCGCCCATCCACAGGCTGAAGTAGGCAGGCAGCAAGGCCAGGTAGGCCGCCGACATGCAGTAATGGCTCCAGAAATTCAGGCCCTGGCCGGAAATCACCAGGTAATCGATCAGCACCGCTTCGGCCATCAACAACGGAAAGGCCCAGCGGCCCGCCCCACGCAGCCAGAAACCGGCCAGGAAGAAAATGCCCCATGACGCGTCCGGCAGCGCATCGAAGTGATGCAGGATCGAGTGATGCATGCGGGTGGCGGCCATCACCACGGCGAGAACCACGAAAATGCCCAGGCGCTGGGTCGATGTCTTGGGCATGCGGAGGCTCCATGTGCGGCGATCAAATAGAAGCGCAGTTTAGCCCAATGTGGCCGCGACGAAAGCCGCGGGTATCATCGGCGGATGAATGCATCGCTGCCTTTTCCCCACTCGGACCCCGGCGTGCTGATCGTGGGCGGCGGCCTGGTCGGCGCCAGCCTGGCCATCGCGCTGGACGCGGCCGGCATCGCCGCCACCCTGGTGGAGACCGCCGCGCCGCGCACCGACCAGCAGCCCAGCTACGACGAACGCAACCTGGCGCTGGCGCGCGCCACCGTCAACGGCCTGGAGGCCATCGGCGTATGGCGCCATGCCGCCGGACGAGCCACGGCGATCCGGCATATCCATGTGAGCCGCGCGGGCGAGTTCGGCAGCGCGCGTATCGACGCGGCCCGGCATGGCGTGGACGCGCTGGGCTGGACCCTGCCGGCGCGCGAACTGGGTGCCGCGTTGTTGCGGCGGCTGGACGAATGCACCCGGTTGACGCGCCTGGCGCCCGCCACCTTGCAAACCCTGCAGCCGCTGGCGGACGGTTGGCGCGCCGGCATTGCCACCGCCGATGGCGTGCGCCAAGTCGATGCGGCCTTGCTGGTGGGGGCCGATGGCAGCGAATCGTTCGTGCGCACGCAACTGGGCATCGGCGCGGAACGGCACGACTACGAGCAAACCCTGTTTGTCAGCACCGTCACACCGGAGCGCGACCACGACGGTCGCGCCTACGAGCGCTTTGCCGATGACGGCCCGGTGGCGTTGCTGCCGCTGGCCGAGCGCCGCTGCGGATTGGTGCTTACCGTGCCTGCCGCGCAGGCCGAGGCGGTGGCGGCGATGGATGACGAGCGCTTCATCGCGCTGGCGCAGCAGCGTTTCGGCTGGCGGCTGGGTCGGCTGACGCGGCCGGGCCGGCGGCATCCCTATGCCATCCACCGCATTGCCGCGCAGCAGGTGATCGGCCCGCGTGCGGTGCTGGTTGGCAATGCGGCGCAGACCATCCATCCGATCGGCGCGCAGGGCTTCAACCTGGGCTTGCGCGATGCGTTGACGTTGTCCGAACTGTTGGCCAACGCCGCCGATCCAGGCACCGCCGACCTGTTGCGAGGCTATGCGGCGCGGCGCGCGGCGGATCGCGAGGGCACCATGGTGATGAGCCATGGCCTGGTGCAGCTGGCCTGCCTGCCGCAGCCCCTGTTGGGGCCGTTGCGCTCGCTGGCGTTGCTGGCCTGCGACCGCGTACCACCGCTGCAACGCGCGCTGGCGCGGCGCGGCATGGGTTTTCGCGGCGAACCGCCGCTGGCCGTGCTGGAGCGCTTGCCATGAACCGTCTGTTGCGGGAAATGCCGCGCCGGCGCGCTGCGATGCCTGACGTTGCCGTGGTCGGCGGCGGCATGGTGGGCGCCGCCACCGCGCTGGCGCTGGCGCGCGCGGGCTTCGATACGGTGTTGCTGGAAGCGCGTGCGCCGGCTCCGTGGCAGCTGCAGGACGAGGTGGACTTGCGCGTGGTCGGCCTGGCGCCGTCGTCGGTCGCGCTGCTGGACGATCTCGGCGTCTGGCCGTCCATTCGCGATGCTCGCGCATCCGCCTACGCGCACATGCACGTATGGGATGCGGCCAGCGGTGCGGCGATCGATTTCGATGCGGCGGCCGAAGGTCGGCGGGAACTGGGCTTTATCGTCGAGAACAATCTGGTGCAGTGGATGTTGTGGCAGGCGCTGGAAGCGGCTGGCGTGCGTCGCCTGTGTCCGTCGGCGGTGCAGGGTTTCGAGGCGCGCGAGGATCACGTCCGGCTGCAGCTGGACGACGGCGAAACCCTGTCGGCGGCACTGCTGGTGGCGGCCGACGGCGGCTCATCGCCACTGCGCCAACTGGCCGGCATCGGCACGCGTGGCCGCGATTACGCGCAGCGCGCGGTGGTGGCTCATGTGCATACCGAGCGCCCTCATGAAAGCACGGCATGGCAACGTTTCCTGCCTGACGGTCCGCTGGCCTTGCTGCCGTTGGCCGATGGCCGCAGCTCGCTGGTGTGGTCGTTGCCCGAGGCGCAGGCGCAGCGCGTGCTGGCGCTGGATGATGCAGCCTTCCGTGACGCCCTGGGCGTGGCCAGCGATTTCCGGCTGGGCCGCGTCACCGGCACCACGCCGCGCGCCTCGTTTCCGTTGAAGCTGCAACTGGCTGAGCGCTACCAGACCGATCGCTTCGTGCTGCTGGGCGATGCGGCGCACGCGGTGCATCCGCTGGCCGGGCAGGGCGTCAATCTGGGCCTGCGCGACGTGGCCGAACTGCGCGACACGCTGCTGGCCGCGCGCGCCGCCGGTCGCGACATCGGCGCCGCGCACGTGCTGCGCCGCTACGCCCGCCGCCGCCGCAGCGCCGACACGCTGGACGCGCTGGGTTTCGACGCGCTGGCGCGGGTCTACGCCTGGCAATCGTCACCGCTGGTGGCCGCGCGTGGCGCCGGCGTTCGCCTGCTCGATCGCCTCACGCCCTTGAAACGCCTGCTGTCGGGACACGCGGCAGGGCAATAACCACCCACCGGAGACAACCCCATGCGCATCGTTCGATTGTGTTGCCTGCTCGTGCTTGCCGTCGCGGCGTTTTCCGCCAACGCGAAGATGGTCCAGCGCGCCGTGGACTGGACCCAAGACGGCACGAAATTCCACAGCGTGCTGATCTATGACGACGCCACCATGGCGAAACGCCCGGGCCTGGTGATGGTGCCGAACTGGTACGGCGTGAACGATGGCGCGGTGAAAAAAGCCGAGGCGATCGCCGGCAGCGACTACGTGATCCTGCTCACCGACATGTACGGTGAAAAGATCCGGCCCACCTCCTTCAGCGAGGCGCAGGCTGCGGTGAAGCCGCTGTACGCCGACCGCGCGCTGATGCGCCAGCGCATCGGCCACGCGCTCGATCAGCTGAAAGCGCAGGCCGGCACGGCGCCGCTCGACGTTGCCCGGCTGGGTGCGATCGGCTTCTGTTTCGGTGGCAGCGCGGTGCTGGACCTGGCCCGCAGCGGTGCCGACGTCGGAGCGGTGGTGTCATTCCATGGCGGGCTGGATACCGACAACCCGGCGCTGGCGAAAAACATCAAGGCGCGCGTGCTGGTGCTGAACGGTGCCGACGACAAGGGCACCATGCCGGCCGCCGACGCGTTCATGGATGAAATGCGCCAGAGCCCGGCCGACTGGCAGTTCGTGGTGATCGGCCACGCGGTGCATTGCTTCACCGAGGTGGGCGAGAACTCGCCCGGTTGCCGCTACGACGAACCCATCGCCAGGCGCAGCTATCGGCTGATGCATGACTGGTTGCATGAGTCGTTTGCGGGCAAGCCGTAGGCGAATCTGGTCGCGGTGCTTTTCTGTCGAGATGGGCGAAAGGCATCGCGGCTGAAGCCGCTCCCACAAAAAATCTCGGGCTCAGAAGGTGCGCTGCACCGAATAATCGGCCAGGGTGGCCAGGGCGTCGCGATAGTCGGAAGCGGGTAGTGCGGCCAGCGCATCGCGGGCCGCCTGCGCATGGGCGAAGGCGCGCTCGCGGGTGCGCTCCAGCGCGCCGGAGTCGCGGATCGAGGCGATGATGCGGTCCAGCGAATCCAGGCCGCCGTGTTCGATCGCATGGCGCAGCGACTGCGCCTGATCCGGGCTGGCCTTTTCCAGCGCGTAGATCACCGGCAGCGTGGGCTTGCCCTCGGCCAGGTCGTCGCCGATGTTCTTGCCCAGTGCCTCGGGGCTGGAGACGTAGTCGAGCAGGTCGTCGGCGATCTGGAATGCGTAGCCCAGCTCCATGCCGTAGCGGCGCAGCGCGTCCACCTGCGTTTGCGGCAGGCCGCCCAGGATGCCGCCCAGCTCGGTGGCGGCGGCAAACAGCACCGCCGTCTTGCGCTCGATCACGGCCAGGTACGCCGCCTCGCTGACGTCGGCGTTGCCGATGTTGAGCAACTGCAGCACCTCGCCCTCGGCGATGGTGTTGGTGGTGTCGGCCAGGATGCGCATGATGCGCATGTCGTCCAGCTCCACCATCAGCTGGAACGAGCGCGAATACAGGAAATCGCCCACCAGCACGCTGGCCGCATTGCCCCACAGCGCATTGGCGGTCTTGCGGCCGCGGCGCAGGTCCGATTCGTCGACCACGTCGTCGTGCAGCAGGGTGGAGGTGTGGATGAACTCGATCACCGCCGCCAGCTTCACGTGCTGCTCGCCGCTGTAGCCGGCCGCGCCGGCGGCCAGCGTGTGCAGCATCGGGCGCAGGCGCTTGCCGCCGCCGGCAATGATGTGGTCGGCGATCTGGTTGATCAGCACCACGTCGGAGGACAGGCGGTGGCGGATCAGCGCGTCGACGCGTTGCATGTCGGTCGCGGCAAGATCGCGCACCCGGGCAAAGTCGGCGGGGCGGCTGGCGTCGGCTGGCATCGGGGTCATGGGGAAATTCAAGGAGGTTATCGGTTCGATTATAGGGCCCGGCGGTCACCCGCATGGTGTGATCAGTGCACATCAGGCGCGGCCGCGACATGTCGCCACAAACCGCCGCATGGGCCGCGACTCTATAATGCCGCCCATGCCTTCCCCGAAATCGGTACCCCGGTGAGCAAACTCTCCCGCCTTGAACGGCGCAGCGCCCTGACCCTGGCCTGCGTGATCAGCCTGCGCTTGTTCGGCCTGTTTTTGATCATGCCGGTGTTTTCGCTGTACGCGAAGACGATGCCGGGAGCCACCGGCTTCATGATCGGACTGGCGCTGGGCGTGTACGGATTGGGGCAGGTGCTGCTGCAGATTCCGCTGGGGTTGTTGTCCGACCGGATCGGGCGCAAGCCGGCGATTACCCTGGGGCTGCTGTTGTTCGCGCTGGGTGGGTTGATCGCGGCGATGTCGCATACGTTGACCGGCATCGTGATCGGCCGCGCGGTGCAGGGCATGGGCGCGGTGGCCGGTGCCGGCATCGCGCTGGCGGCCGACCTCACCGTTGAGGAGAACCGCGGCAAGGTGATGGGCATCATCGGCGTGTCGATCGGGCTGGCGTTCCTGCTGGCGCTGATCCTGGGGCCGCCGCTGGAAGCCATCGACGGCCTGCCCGGCCTGTTTGCGGCCACCTCGATCCTGGCGCTGATCTCGCTGGCGCTGTTGTGGCTGATCGTGCCCACGCCCGAACGGGCACAGGCGCCGGCCGCGGCTGGTTTCGGCCATGTGCTGGTGATGTTGCGCGACAGCCGCATGATGGTGCTGAACGGTTCGGTGTTCTTCCTGCACGCGCTGCTGACCGCCAGCTTCGTGGGCTTGCCGCTGCTGCTGGCGAACACCCTGGATTTGCCGGTGAACCGGCACTGGGAGCTGTACCTGCCGGTGATGGTGGTGGCGGCGCTGGTGATGGGCGGCAGCCTGCGCCACATGCGCGAGATCGCGCAGAGCCTGCGCATCGTGATGGTGTGCGTGGTGGCGATCGGGCTGGCGTTGCTGGGTTTCGCGCTGTCGGGCAATCACCTGATCGCGTTCGGCGTGGCCGCCACGGTATTTTTCTCGGCCTTCAACCTGCTGGAGGCGGCACTGCCCAGCCTGGTTTCGCGGCTGGCGCCGGCACACCTGCGCGGCGCGGCCATGGGCGCGTATTCCACCAGCCAGTTCATCGGCGCCTTTGTCGGCGGTACCTTCGGCGGCATCGCATTGGGCCGGTTGGGCCCCAGCGGCATCTTTGTGGGCGCCGCGGCCATGACCTTGCTGTGGCTGCCGCTGGTGGTGGCCGGTGCGCGCCGGATCGGTGCGGACATGGCGGCCACCGCCCAGGCGCAAACCGTCTAGGAAGGCGCTCCAGGCGACCTCCTACATGGCCCCGGCGGGGGCTGACGCGGGTTCCGGTGGGCGACGCATGTACACGGCCTTTGCCCCGGTTATGATGGCCAGCCTGATCCACCACTCCGGCCGTAATCATCCGTTAAATACGGCCGGCTCAACGAGGACACTCCCATGGCACGTGGCGTCAACAAAGTCATCCTGGTCGGCAACCTGGGCGCGGATCCGGAAATGCGCCACACCGGCGGCGGCACCGCGGTCACTACCTTGAACATCGCCACGTCGGAAAGCTGGACCGACAAACAGAGCGGCGAGAAAGTCGAGAAAACCGAGTGGCACCGGGTGAAGATGTTCGGCCGCCTGGCCGAGATCGCGGGGGACTACCTGAAGAAGGGCCGCCAGGTCTACATCGAAGGTTCGCTGCGCACCGACAAGTACACCGGCAAGGATGGCGTCGAGCGCTACAGCACCGACATCATCGCCAGCGAAATGCAGATGCTGGGCGGCAATGAAGGCGGCGGTGGCGGCGGTGGCGGCGGGCAGCGCTCGCAGGGCGGCGGCCAGCGCCAGAGTGGCGGCAATTACGGTGGCCAGTCACGCGGCAGCGACGATCAGGGCGCATCGCGCTCGTCGCCGCCCCCGGCCGACAACGGCTTCGCGGATGACGAAATTCCGTTTTAGGACACGCTTACGCAGAAGTGTTGAAGAAAAAAGCCGGCGAATTCGCCGGCTTTTTTTGTCGGGACGTTGGCCTTGCGGTAGTGGGATACGTCGCCCGACAAGCCGCATCCCCGCTCAACGCGAGATGCATACGTATTCATGCGCGGAGAGGGCCGATTGGCGACACCAGGGCCAGTACGCCATGCGAGACTCCGGTGACTGCCGGCCGGCCTTCCGTTCGCGCTGTACGCCAAAGCGCGCCACGACAGCTGAGCTCGCGGCCACCCATGAAACATGTCATCCGTGGCGGCTGCCATGGAAGGGGATTCGGAGCGTGACCAGAAAACTGCCAATCATGCGTATCGTCGCCGCCATCGTGCTGCTGCTGGCGACGAGCGGAAGCTTTGCGTTCGCCGCCACGGTGGCGCCCCATATCGATCACCATCGCGACGGTGTGGAGCTGCGTCGCGGTGCCGTAGCGCTGCGCGTGACGGCACTGACCGATCACATCATCCGCGTGCGGATCGCGCGCGACGGCGTGTTTCCCGAAGACGCCAGCTGGGCAGTGCCGGCCGAGGTCCGCCACGCGCGGGTTGCGGTGGAAAGTCATGCCGACGGCTTTTCCACCAGGGCGTTGCGCGTGCGCATCGATCCCCAGTCGCTGGGGCTGCGGGTGGAAGATCTGCAAGGTCGCACGATTTCGGCCGACGCGGCCCAACCGTTCGATGCGGACGGTCGCGCTTTCACCTTGCGCAAGCAGCTTCCGCTGTCCGAACACATCTTCGGCCTGGGCGACAAGACCGGCGGCTCGCTGGATCGGCGCGGGCAGAGCTATGTGGACTGGAACACCGACGCCTACGGTTTCAGCAGCGCCACCGACCCGATCTACAAGTCGATTCCGTTTTTCATCGGCGTCGGCGGCGCGGGCGGCAGCTACGGCATCCTGCTCGACAACAGCTGGCGCAGCTGGTTCGACTTCGGTCATCGCGACGCGGACACGCTGGCCTTCGGCGCGCCGGATGGTCCGATCGACTATTACCTCATCGCTGGCCCCACCACCGCGGACGTGGTGCGCCGCTACACCGATCTCACCGGCAAGGCGCCGCTGCCGCCGAGGTGGGCGTTCGGCTATCAGCAGTCGCGCTACAGCTACATGACCGGCGACGAGGTGCGGCAGGTGGCGGCGCGCTTGCGTGCGGACCGGTTCCCCGCCGACGTGATCTGGCTGGATATCGATTTCCAGGACCGCAACCGCCCGTTTACCATCAACCGGCAGGCGTTTCCCGACATGCCGGGGCTGGTGCGCGAACTGCGCGGTGAGGGCATCAAGCTGGTGGCGATCACCGACCCGCACATCGCCCATGCACCGGACGAGGGCTATGCGCCGTACGACAGCGGTGCGGCCGCCGATGCGTTCGTGCACAACCCGGATGGCTCGGTTTACGTGGCGCCGGTGTGGCCGGGGCCGTCGGTGTTTCCCGATTTCACCGAGGCCAGCGTGCGTGACTGGTGGGGCACGTTGTATCGGCCGTTCGTGGCCGACGGCATCGCCGGTTTCTGGAACGACATGAACGAGCCGGCGGTGTTCGATACGCCGACCAAGACCATGCCGCTGGACAACGTCCACCGCATCGCCAGCGACGATTTCACCCGCCGCAAGGCCAGCCATGCCGAGATCCACAACGTCTACGGCATGCAGAACACGCGCGCGACCTACGACGGGCTGCGCAAGCTGCGCCCCGACGAGCGGCCGTTCGTGATGACGCGCGCCAGCTATGCCGGCGGCCAGCGCTACGCGGTGACCTGGACCGGTGACAACGGTTCCACCTGGGATCAGCTGAAACTGTCGGTGCACCAGCTGATCAACCTCGGCCTGTCGGGCTTCTCATACAGCGCCGCCGACGTGGGCGGGTTCACCGGCGGCCCCAGCGCCGAACTGCTGACGCGCTGGTTCGAGATCGCCACGTTCACGCCGATATTCCGCGACCACGCGGCCAAGGGCACGCCGCGGGCCGAGCCGTGGGTGGATGGGCCGCAGCATCTGGCCATCCGCCGGCATTACGTGGAGGAACGCTACCGCCTGCTGCCGTATTTCTACGCCTTGGCCGACGAAAACGCGCGTCGCGGCGACCCGATCATGCGGCCGGTTTTCTACGATTACCCGGACGCGATCAGCGCCTCGTGCGACCAGTCGATGGCATTCACCGTGGGCAGCCAGTTGCTGGTGGCGCCGCCGCCCAATCCGGAATCGCCGCAGGATTACGATGTCTGCCTGCCGGCGGGCGGCTGGTACGACTACTGGACCGGGCTGGCGGTGGATGGCGCGGCTGTCGATGGGGCCAGCCAGACCATCCAGTCGGCCTCGCAGGCCACCAACGAGAAGCGCTCCAGCAGCATCGTGGTGAAAGAGACGCCGCAGCTGGACAAGCTGCCCGTCTTCGTCCGCGCCGGCAGCATCCTGCCGCGCCAGCCGCTGGTGCGGAGCACCGCGCAAACGCCATTCGGTGCGTTGCAGATAGACGTCTATCCCGGTGCCGATTGCCACGGCCAGTTGTACGCCGACGACGGCCACAGCATGGCGTACCGCAAGCAGGGCTTCCTGCGGCAGACGCTTCGCTGCACGGTGAGCGACGATGGCGTGCGCATCGACTTCGCGGCGCGCGATGGCCGGTTCAAGCCCTGGTGGAAGCAGTTGGCAGTGACGATCCACGGCTGGGATGGCGCCGGCCACGCGATGGTCGGTGGGCGTCGTGTCGACGCGGTGTCCGATCGCGCCGCGCGCACCTTGCGCTTCACCATCGCCGATCAGCCACAGGCGATCAGCATCGACGCCATGCACCCGTGAGGTGGCTCACGCGGGGGTGGGTCACGGGGCAGCGCTCACCGCCCGCTGAAGCTGCTGGTAGGCGGCGACGAGACGGTCGAGTCGGAAGCTTCGATTGCGGCCGCTCGGGTTGGGCAGCACCCAGACGATCGCGCCGCTCATGAGGTCGGCCTGCCGTCCCCAGCTGACCTCCCGGTGGCCCGATAACGCGGCATACGCCGCCTTGCCCAGGAAGGCCACGAAGCGTGGCGCGTAGTGCTCGATCTTGCGCCGGAATTCAGCAGCGGCGGACGCGAATTCCCCGGGCGCCAACTGGTCGGCGCTGGCGGTGGGCCGGCTGACCACGGTGGTCAGGCCGCAGTGGTAGTGGAGAATCCGCTGATCGTCCTCGGGCCTGATCTCGTCCGGGGTGAAGCCCGCCAGGTGGATGACGCGCCAGAAACGGTTCGTCGGCCCGACGAAATGATGTCCCATGGCGGCGGCCATCAGGCCCGGGTTGATGCCGCAGAACACCACGGCAAGCTGCGCCGCCATCAGGTCCGGCAATGCAGCTGGCGTCCCCTCGGCCTCGCCACGCGTGCTCTGCCGCCCACGGTTCATCCGCAGATCACGCCTGTCGCCTTCGAGGCCAGTTTGCGCAGGTCCTTGCGGGACGTGCCGGCGCGGGCACGCAGCGCCAGGGTGTGCAGGGTCGCGGTGGCAAGCAGGGCCAGCGCGGTCGGGTCGGCGTCACTGTCGAGTTCGCCGCTGTCGCGTGCACGGCGCAGGCGGGCTTCGAAACGGGTGTCGAGCGTGCGAAAGCCATCCATCACGCTGCGCCGCACCTCGGGGTTGTCGACCGCTTCGGTGATGGCCGTACCCACGACGAAACACCCGCGCGCCGGGCCGTCCCCGGAGAAATAGATGGCCAATGCCGCGTCGTAGACGCGCATCAGCGCGGTATCCAGCGCATGGTCGCCGTCGAGTGCCTTGCGCATCGCGGCAAGCTGGAGTTCCCAGTAGTCGGCCAGCGCCTGCAGGTAGATCGCGCGCTTGTCGCCGAACGCCGCGCGCAGGCTGGGCCGGTTCATGCCGGTCGCCGCCGTGATGTCGTCGAGCGAGGTTGCGGCATAGCCCGACTTCCAGAAGGCGCCCGTGGCTTGTCGCAGGGCAACTTGCGGTTCGTAGGCGCGCGGGCGTCCGCGCGGCTTCTTTGCTGTTCCGTTCATTTTGTACCGTTACGTATGGAAATATTGACCTGCGGCGCCGGTCAAAATATTATCCGACGGAGTACAAAAATCACAGGGCGGCCTGCAGCCGGGTTCCCGGACAAGGAGTTGATTCATGCAAGAGCAGCATGCGCAAACGGCGGGGGCCGATCACATCGGCCTCACGGTGGGTGACCTCGAGCAATCCCGCCGTTTCTTTGTCGAATGCCTGGGGTGGCAGGTTATTGGCGGCGTACCGGCGTACCCGGCGGTCTTCGTTTCCGATGGCACCGTCGGATTGTCGCTGTGGGAGGTCGACAAGTCCGCGACCCCGGTCGCGTTTGATCGACGCAAGAACATCGGCCTGCATCACCTGGCATTGAAAGTGCCCGACGCGTCGACGCTGCAGAGCGTCTACGCCCGCGTGTCGACCTGGCCCGGCGTGCAGACCGAATTCGCGCCGGAACCGGTGGCTGCCGGCGGATCACGCATGCACTGCATGGTGCGCGAACCGGGCGGCACGCGCCTTGAATTCGTCTGCACCCTGACCGACTGAGTGTTTCGCGAAGCGGCGGCGCCCATGCAGGCAGGGCGCCGTTGTCGTCAGCGGCTCATTTCATCTGCAGGCTGTTGTTGCTGCGGTCGTGATCGGGCAAGGCATGGCCTGGGTCGATGCTGACGGATGTCACCTGGCGCGTGCCATCCACGTGCACGACGTAGCGGCGATGCTGCTGCCAGGTTTCCCACGGCACGCGCACCTGCTGCTTGCTGCCGTCGTCGTAGACCACGTCCAGCGTGGCCGGCAACACCAGCTTGTCGAGGTTGGCGAGGGTGACGTCGACGCCCTTGCGGTAATCGCCATCGGTGTAAGCCACCTTCTGCACCGCCAGATCCAGCGTCCAGTTGTGCTGGAACCAGCCGCGCCAGAACCAGCCAAGGTCCTCGCCGGTTTCGCTTTCCATGAAGCGGAAAAAGTCCGACGGGCTGGGGTGCTTGTACGCCCAGGTGGCGATGTAGCGGCGAAACGCGGGGTCGAACCGTTCCGGCCCGATGATCTGCTCGCGCAGCAGCACCATGCCGAAGGCGGCCTTGAAGTAGGTGATCGGGTGGCGGTATTTCTCCGGCACCATGTCGGCGCCGATCAGCAGCGGCGGCGCGTCGGCGTCCATCATCACCCTGGCGATCTCGTCGGCGGGGTTGCCGCCGCCGGGCGCGTATTCGCCGTCGCGCTTGGGCGCGTATTCACCGTGGTTGAAGGCGTCGTCCTCGTACACGTCGATGAAGGTGTTGAAGCCTTCGTCCATCCACGCGTCGCGGCGCTCGTTGCTGCCCACGATCATCGGAAACCAGATGTGGCCGATCTCGTGCGCGATGACCATGTGCAGGCTCTTGCCCTTTGCCCGCTTGGAATCGAACGTGATGCCGGGATATTCCATGCCGCCGGCGGTGCCGGCCTCGTTGATCGCCACCGGCCAGGGATACGGATACCACTGCTTCGAGAAGTATTCGGTGGACGCCTTGAGGAACTCGGTGGCCCGGCCCCAGGCCTGCGGGCCCGCGCTTTCCACCGGGTACACCGACATGGCCAGCGCGGTCTTGCCCTCGGGCAGGTTGATGCGTGCCGCGTCCCACACATAGGCGGCCGAGGCGCCGAAGGCCACGTCGCGGGTGTTGTGCATGCGGAAGTGCCAGGTCAGCGTGCCACTGGTCTTTGGACGGCTGGACGGCTGATTCACTTCCGCCGGCGTGCGGATCATCACCGTGGCATCGCTGCGGCGTGCCTGCTCAAGCCGCTTTTGCTGGGTCGCGGTCAGCACGTCGCCCGGGTTCAGCAGTTCGCCGGAACCGGCCACGATCATGTTCCACGGCACGGTGATGGCGTAATCGAAATCGCCGTATTCCAGATAGAACTCGCTGTTGAGATAGGGCGCGGTATCCCACCCGCGCAGGTCGTCGTAGACAGCCATGCGCGGATACCATTGCGCGATCTCGAAGATCTCGCCGTTCCTGCTGGCGTTCACGTCCATGCGACCGCCGAACTCGCCGGGCACGGTGAAGCTCCACGCGACGTGCAGCTGCAGCTTGCCGCCGTGGCCCGGCAACGCGTCGGGCAGGCGCACCTGCATGCGCGTGTCGGAAACCACCCATTTCACCGCCTGCTTGCGGCCGTGGGCGTCTTCGACGGCCACCGACGTGATCCGGTAGCCGTCGGTGAACTCGGTGGGAAACTTGTCGCCGGTGAAGGCGCCACGGGCATCCTTGCGGTAGCGGTTCTGGTCCAGCTGCAGCCACAACACGTCCAGTGCGTCGGGGCTGTTGTTGGTGTAGCTGATCACTTCGCTGCCGTCGAGCTTGCGGCTGGCCGGATCGAGCGTGGCGGTGATGCGGTAGTCGGCGCGGTTCTGCCAGTACGCCGGCCCGGGCAGGCCGCTGGCGGAGCGGTAGGCCGTTGCCGGCTGCGGGTAATCGAACGGCGCGAACGCCTGCTGCGGGTTGAACGCGGCACTATCGGCCGCGGCGGCCATGACCGGCAGGGCCAGCCACAACAGGACACTGCCGAACAGGGCGCGCGCGGTGGATGGAGTCATGGATACCTCGGGAAAAGGGCAAGGCAGGCATGATATCCACAACCTCCACGGGCCGATGGCGTGGCCGCGCGTCCGCGGGCTTGCGGAAGGTGCCGGGTGCTGGCGGCGGCAGGTCTTTTTCCCGAAAATCAGACACCTGTGTCAGTCGGCCGCACGAGGCGCGGGCCGTGGGCAACGTTACCTCGCCGGCTGGACAGCCTGCAAAAGCATGCAAGAATGAAAAATATTTCCCTTTGCGGCAGGTCGTGCCGATGACGCGAGCCACATGAAATTCAACGGTATCGTGCGCTGGCGCACCGCCGGGCTGTTGCTGGCGATGATGATCATCGTGGGCATGCCTTACATCGTGACGCTGTCCGGTCAGCGCGACACCGTGCGCGCCAACGCGTGGGTCATTCATTCCAACGAGGTCAAGGCGCTTACCTACCGGATCGCGTACGTGATCCACGACAGCGAAGCGGCCAGCTATCGCCTGCTGGCGGGCGACGCCACCGATGCCGTGCGTCAACGCGCGGCAAGGGCGGCAAGCGAAACGGCTGAATTGTTGCCGGCCCTGCACGCCATGGTGCGCGACAACCCCAGGCAACAGGCGCTGGTCAGTGCACTGGAGAGCAGCGTCAACGGCCGCATCGCCCTGATGACCCAGGCGCAGGCCCGGCTGGGCAAGGGAGATGCCGCCGGTGCGCGGCAATCGCTGCGCGATGGCGATGATCTGTTCGGCATGAACGCGCGGATCGGCGCCATCGTGGCCAACGAGGACAACCTGCTGACGGACCGTCAGGTCATGGCGGGTGAACAGGCCAGGACGGGTCGCGTGGTATTGACGATCACTGCGCTGGCCCAGCTGGTGTTGCTGGCGATCATCGTGATTATGTCCGAGCGGCAGATTGGTCAGCGGCAATTGGCGGAAACGCGAGAGGGCCGGGCGGTGCTGCGCTCGCAGCTGATCTTCCAGGCCGTGCGCGAGCCGATCGCGCTGTTTGACGAAGACCTCAACAGCCTGCTGGTGAACAACGCCTTCAGCGAGCTGTACGGCATGGACGCCGATCAGCGTTCCATGCCGCTGATCGATATCGGTGGAGGGGTGTGGAGCGATGCCGTGGTGCTGCAGCGACTGAAGGATGTGCTGCTGCGGGACCGCGAGTTGTGGGATTACGACCTGACCCAGCGTACCGCTGACGGGTTGGAGCGGCATGTGGTCATCAACGCGCGGCGGCTGCAAAAGCTGGAAACCGACGCGCCCACGTTGCTGCTGACGGTGAGCGACGTCACCGTGCGTGCGCTGGCCGAGCAGCAGGTGAACGACCTCAACCGCCAGCTGGAAGGCAAGGTGGCGCAGATCTCCGACGTCAACCGCGAGCTGGAGGCGTTCAGCTATTCGGTATCGCACGATCTGCGCGCGCCGCTGCGGCACATTTCCGGCTTTGCCCGCAAGCTGGAGCAGCACCTGGGCGATCGGATCGACGAGAAGGCCAGCCACTACATCGAGGTCATCGGCGGCTCGGCGCAGCGCATGGCGCTGTTGATCGATGACCTGCTGGTGTTTTCCCGCCTGGGCCGTGGCGCGCTGCGGCTGCAGGCGGTGGACATGCAGTCGCTGGTGGAGGAAGCCAGCGCGCTGGCCGAATCGGGCGCACCGGACCGGCGCATCGTATGGACCATCAAGCCGCTGCCGATGGTCATCGGCGACGAGAACATGCTGCGCACCGTCTGGCAGAATCTGCTGGGCAATGCGGTCAAATACACCGGCCATTGCGATGTGGCGCAGATCGAGGTCAGCGCGACCCAGGGTCGCCAGGGCGAGTACCAGTTCACCGTGAGCGACAACGGCGCCGGTTTCGACATGCAGTATGCGGACAAGCTGTTCGGCGTGTTCCAGCGCCTGCACCGCGCTTCCGAATTTCCGGGCAATGGCATCGGCCTGGCCAATGTCCGGCGCATCGTGGCACGCCATGGTGGCCGTGTCTGGGCCGAAGCCGAACCCGGGCGCGGAGCCCACTTCCACTTTTCGTTGCCGGCCACCGACCTGGCCGGCGCACACACGCGAGACAAGGCATGAACAAGAAAGACCTGCGAACCATCCTGCTGGTTGAAGACAGCGCCGCCGACGCGGAAATGGCGATGGACGCGCTGAGCGAGGCGCATCTGGCCAACCCGGTGGTGCACGTGGAAGACGGCGTCGATTGCCTCGACTACCTCCATGCGCGCGGCGCCTGGGCCACGCGCGAGCCCGGCGATCCGGCGGTGGTGCTGCTGGACATCAAGATGCCGCGCATGAACGGCCTGGACGTGCTCACCGAGATGCGCAACGACGAACAGCTGCGGCGCATCCCGGTGGTGATCCTGTCCTCCTCGCGCGAGGAAAGCGACCTGGCGCGCAGCTGGGATCTTGGCGCCAACGCGTACGTGATCAAGCCGGTCGACGTCGACCAGTTTTTCGACGCCGTGCGTACGCTGGGCCAGTTCTGGGCCGTGCTGAACCAGGCGCCCGAACAGGACTGAGCGAAACGCGAGCCAAGGCAACACGGCCGCGCTGGGCGGCCACCGAAAACGCGCAGGTGCGGGTTGAAAGGACGAGGATCATGGCGGAGCACACCGGGCCAAACCAAACGCCGCGCACCATGCCGGTCGTTCGCGTGCTGCAGGTCGAAGACAACCGTCTCGATGCCGAGCTGGTCCTGGCCGAGCTCGACGACGACGGCCTTCCCTACGAAGTGCTGCTGGTTGACGACGAAGCCCGTTTCAGCGCCGCCCTGCGCGACTTCAAGCCGCACATCGTGTTGTCCGACCTCAGCCTGCCGGGCTTCTCAGGCCAGCACGCGCTGGAGTTGCTGCGCCGGCACGACGAGGATCTGCCCTTCATCTTCGTCTCCGCCACCCTGGGCGAGGAGGCGGCGATCGAGGCACTGCGCAATGGCGCCACCGACTACATCCTGAAACAGAACCCGGCGCGGCTGGCCAGCGCCGTGCGCCGCGCGCTGGCCGAGGCCGCCGCGCGCCGGGCCAGCCGCCGCGCCGAATCCGAGTTGATCCGGGCGCAGCGCTTCGAAAGCCTGGCGATGCTGGCCGGCGGCCTCAGCCACGACTTGCGCAACCTGCTGCAGCCGCTGCTGCTGGCCGGCGACAGCCTGCAGGATTACCAGGACGACCCGCGCCTGGCGCGGCTGGGCAAGCTGGTGCGCGATTGCGGCAAGCGCGGCCTGGACATGGTGCAGTCGATGCTGTCGTTCGCGCGCGGCGCCCGCCGCGCCGAGCAGGTGCGGCTGGGCGAACTGTTCAGCGCGCTGGATCTGCTGATGCAGGGCAGCGTGCCCCGCTCGGTGGCAATGGAGCTGGCCATCGAGGACCCCGAGCTGACGTTCGAGGGCAACCACACCGAGCTGCAGCAGTGCCTGCTCAATCTCTGCCTCAACGCCATCCAGGCGATGCCCGACGGCGGCAGGCTGCGCATCGAAACCAGCCAGGCCGAACTGCCCGTCGATTTTTTCATGGCCGGCGAACAGCCGCATTCGGGCTGCTACCTGCGCATCAGCGTGATCGACAGCGGCCCGGGCATGGACAATGCCGTGCTGGAGCATCTGTTCGAGCCGTTCTTCACCACCAAGGAAACCGGCACCGGCCTGGGCCTGATGTCGTGCAAGCGCATCGTGGGCAGCCATGGCGGCGTGATGCGGGTGGACAGCGCGCCGGGCCGCGGTACCCGTTTCGATCTCTACATTCCGCTGGAAGCGCTGGCCGCCGATACCGACACCGCGCTGGAGGAGGACCTGGACGGCGCCGCCGAAAGCGTGCTGGTGGTGGTGGAAGAGGCGGGCCAGCTGTCCCTGCTGGTCGACACCCTCGATGCCTACGGCTACGAGGCGCACGCCAGCCAGAGCGGTACCGCCGCGTTGCAATGGATCGAAGCCTGCGGCCTGCCCGACCTGGTCGTGCTCGACGCCGACATGAACCTGTTCACCGGCGTGCGCACCCTGGCCGCCTTGATCGACCACGGCTACGCCGGCGCGGTGATCCTGCTGGCCCGCCCCGACGCGCCGCCCGACCCGAACGAACTGCCGTCGCTGAAAAACCTGTTCGTGGTCGACAAACCCGTGGTGACCCAGGTACTGCTGCGTACCTTGCGCAAGGCGCTGGCGGCGGTGTCGTCCGCGGAGTGAGCGAGTGCGGACGCGCCCACCGCTTGGCGCTGGGGCGACCCGACGGAAAGATCAAAAGCGAACCCCGCCCCGGCACTCCCCCGCAAGCAGGGTAGGAGAACGGCGCGTGCGGTTGATGCCGTGCTCGCGCAGCGTAGCGCCAGCGGCCATACACTTCGACTTCGGCGCGGCGCGCCTGCGCTCAGGGTGAACGGTTGCCCATCCCTCAGTCGATGCCGAGCTTCTTCAGCTTGTAGCGCAGTGCGCGGAAGGTGATGCCGAGCTTCCTGGCGGCGGCGGTCTTGTTGTAGCGGGATTCTTCCAGCGCCTTGATGATCGCGGTGCGTTCCAGGTTGCTGATGTAGTCGTCGAGGCCGCCGTCGGCGCCCGGTGCCGGCGTTGCCGGCGGCTGGCCGAGGGCGGGTTCCGCGGCGGTTTCGGGGTTGAGGCGAGAAGTCCGTTGCGGCAGCATCAGGTCGGCGGCGTCGATGCGTTCGCCGTCGCACATGGCCATGGCGCGTTCCAGGATGTTCTCCAGTTCGCGCACGTTGCCGGGGAAATCGTAGGCTTCCAGCGCCTGTTTCGCTTCGGCGGACAACTGCCCGACGCCACCGCCGTTCTTGCCGGCCAGCGCCTGCAGGATGAAGGTGGACAGTTGCGGCACGTCGCTGCGACGCTCGCGCAGCGGCGGCACGCGCAGCTCGATCACGTTGATGCGATAGAACAGATCCTGGCGGAACTGGCCCTGTTCGACCAGTTGGCCCAGGTTCTTGTGGGTGGCCGAGAGGATGCGCACGTCCACGGGAATTTCGTCACGACCGCCGATGGCGCGCACCGCCTTTTCCTGGATCGCGCGCAGCAGTTTCACCTGCATGTGCAGCGGCAGTTCGGCCACTTCGTCGAGGAACAGGGTGCCGCCTTGCGCCGCCTGGAACAGGCCTTCCTTGTCGGCACTGGCACCGGTGAAGCTGCCCTTGCGGTGGCCGAAGAACTCGCTTTCCATCAACTCGGACGGGATGGCGCCGCAGTTGACCGGGATGAACGGGCCGGCCGCGCGGGGGCCTTGTTCGTGGATCAGTCGCGCCACCAGCTCCTTGCCCACGCCCGATTCGCCGGCGATGTAGACCGGCGCCTGGTTGCGGGCCAGCTTGGCGATGGTGGTGCGCACCTGCTGCATGGCCGCCGAGTCGCCGATCAGGCGCGAGCCGAAGTCGCCGGCCTTGGTGGCGCCGCCGCCGTTGCGCTTTTCCTCGGCCAGCCGCAACGCGGTGCGTACCAGGCCGCGCAACATCTGGATGTCCACCGGTTTGGAGACGAAGTCGAACGCGCCGGCTTTCAACGCGGTCACCGCCGCGTCGACGTTGCCGTAGGCGGTGATCATCGCCACCGGCGTGTCCGGGCAGGTTTCGGCGATCAGTTCGATGATCTCCTGGCCGTTGCCGTCGGGCAGTCGCATGTCGGTGAAACAGAGGTCGTACGTGCGTTCGGCCAACGCGCGGCGCGCGTCGGCGACGGTGCCCACGGCGTCTACCTGCAGATCCATCCGGCCCAGCGTGATGGTCAGCAGTTCGCGGATATCGCGTTCATCGTCGATGACCAGAACGGTCTGTGCAGTCATGGGCTTCTTGGTTGGCAACGGTGCTGTGCAGGTTACTAGGGCAGGGCGAAAGGTCAACGCGTGGCGGCGCGATCGGCGACTTCCGCGTCGGCCGGATTGCGTGCCGGCGGCGTCAGCAGCAGCCGGAAACAGCTGCCGCCGCCGGGTACGCGCACGTATTCCAGCGCGGCCTGGTTGGCGTCGCTCATCTGCCGGGCCAGGTACAGGCCCAGGCCGGTGCCGTATTCGTGGGTGGTGTAGAACGGCTCGAAAATCTGCGCGGCCACTTTCGGCGCGATGCCCGGGCCACGGTCGATCACTTCGAGGATGGGCACACCGTGTTCGCCGCGGCGCGCCACCACCAGTACCCGCGCCGCCTGGCCGGGCATGCGGCCATAGCGCAGCGCGTTCTGCACCAGGTTCCAGATCACCTGCTGCAGTTGCTGCGGGTCGGCCACGGCGGCGACCTCGACATCGCTGTTGGTCACCGCGCGCAAGGTGTCGGCGCCGATGTCGTTGCCCTGCTTGTATTCCTCCACGAACGACTGCGCCCAGTGGCCCAGGTCCAGCGTTTCCGGCCGCGAGCGCTCGCGCCGGGACAACTGCAGGATGTTCTCGATGATCTCGTTGAGGCGGATGCAGTGGTTGTTGATGATCTCGACCATGCGCTGGTCGGTGCTGTCCATGCTTTTCGATTCGGCCAGCAGCTGCGCGGAGTAGCGGATGGCCGCCAGCGGGTTGCGGATCTCGTGCGCGATGGAGGCCGACAGCCGGCCCAGCGAGGTCAGCGTGAGCTCTTCGGCGCGGCGCGACAGCAGCGAGGTGTCGTCCAGGAAGATCAGCACGTGGGAGTCGTCGTTCGGCGCCAGACGCGAGAAACGTGGCACCACCTCGGGCACGCCGTCGGCCAGTTGGGTGGCAGTTTCGTCCAGCTTGCCCGAGGTCATCCAGTGGTACAGGCGGCGCGACAGTTCCGGTGCCAGTTGGCCCAGGTCGCGCTGGTCGGCGCCGGGGTTGCCCATCAGCATCCAGGCCGATTCGTTGATCTGGTGGATGCGGTTGGCGTCGTCCACCAGCAGCACGCCGGTCTTCATGCGGCGGATGATCAGCTCGTTGACCTGCGCCAGGTTGGCCAGGTCGGTGCTGCGCTGCTCGGCCAATGCCTCGGTGGCACGCAGTTGCCGGCCCAGCACGTGGCATAGCGTGGTGGTGGCGAAGTAGGCAAGGCCGAACAGCGCCGCTTCCAGCAGGTCGCGATCACTGGAACTGGCTTGCGTGGCATCCAGCAAGGTGTGGCCGAGGGTGCCCAGCGTGGCCAGCGCCGCGAAGAAGCTGGACAGGCGCAGCGGCAGGATCAGGGCACCCGCGCTGAGGTTCACAGCCAGCATCATGGCAATGCCGATGTGGGCTTCGCGCATGGCGGTGATCGCCAGCAGCGCACCGACGATATCCACCACCAGCGCCACCGAAACCGCGAGCCGGGCATGCGGCATGCTGCGCCGGTTCAGCAGCAACGACACCAGCGCGAACAGCAGGTAGGCCTCGGCCACATGATGGGCGAAGGCGGGGTCGGGCACGCTGGGCCAACCCAGTCCCGTGGGACTGAAGGCCAGCCCCATGTAGACCAGCGCCTGGATCAGGCGGAAAACGTTGAGAAAGGTAAGTTCGTTGTAGAACGTTGTGGCGGGTCCGCTGGAGGCGGGCAAAAGTGACGTGCTGGACATTCGCAAGGCACTCCGGGGCAGTTGCGCGAGTATAAGCGGCGCGCGCCGGACGCGCAGTGCGTGGAACACGGTTTTTCGATGCGCTGGCGGGTGCCAGCTGCCGCGTCGCGGGTTGAGCCATGCGCGGGCATTTGCGAGCATGGCCGTCCGCGCAACCGCATGCCGTGATTGATCCGGCTGTTCCGGCTCCCCTCCCCGAACAAGGTAGAACGCCATGCATGACTGGCTTTCAGAGCATCAGTTTTTCCACATCCAGGTATTGCGCTGGGCCTATGCCGCGCTGGTGACGCTGGGTGGCTTCCTGCTGGCTCGCGGCGTGTTGCGCGTGGTGTCGACCCGCTTGCGCAAGCTGGCAGAGCGCACCGGCAGCGCCGCGCTGACGATCATGGCCTCGGTACTGAAATTGACCAGCGCCACGCTGCTTTTCCTGCTTTTCGTGCTGATCGGGCTGCATGTGCTGCAGCCGTCGCCACAGGTGACGCGCTGGCTCGACAGCCTGATGTTTCTCGTCGTCGGTTTGCAGGTGGGGCTGTGGGCCAGCCATGCGATCAGCGCATGGACGGCCAGCAGCCTCAGCCGTACCGGTACCGGCGCGGGCAACCCGGTCGTGATGACGATGCTGAGCTGGTTTGCGCGCACCATGGTGTGGGCATTGCTGCTGCTGGCCGTGCTGGACAACGTGGGCGTCAACGTGACCGCGTTCGTGGCCAGCCTGGGCATCGGCGGCATCGCGGTGGCGCTGGGCTTGCAGAACGTGTTGAAGGATCTGTTCGCCTCGCTGGCGATCGGCCTGGACAAGCCGTTCGAGATCGGCGAATTCATCCAGTTCGGCGATTTCCTGGGCACGATCGCGCACGTGGGCATCAAGACCACCCGCATCCGTTCGCTCAGCGGCGAAGAGATCAGCATCAGCAACTCGATGCTGCTGGATCAGACCATCCGCAACTACAGCCGCATGCGGACGCGGCGCATCGTGTTCGGCTTCGGTTTGCCGATCGACACCCCGCGCGGCAAGGTCGAGCAGGTGGTCGAGGCGGTGCGCGACATCGTCGGCGCCGTGGAAAACACCAGGCTGGACCGGGCGCACTTCCAGCGATTCGGCCCCAGTTCGCTGGATTTCGAGGTGGTGCACATCGTGCAAAGCCCCGACTACAACGTCTACATGGATATCCAGCAGGGCATCAACCTGGCGCTGATGCAACGGCTGGAAGCGCTTGAACTGACCTTCGCCGTGCCCGTGCGCACCTTGCGGGCGGACGGGGCGGTTTACCTGCCGGGCGCGGAGGGCGGCACGAGCCCTGCCGGCTAGGCTGGGCCCGGGGTTTCGCGCCGCTTAGGCCGCGCCGGGCCTCGCTTTGGGGGCTGGCTCTTTCCATTGCGGCCCCCATCCGCGAAAATGGCGGGCCGAATCGCGTGGATTTTGCCCTTTTCAACGGCATCGGTCTTCCCGCTTTCCGCCTTCGTGACCCACGCCGCCGCACCGTGTGCGGCCACCATGTTCCCCCGTTCGCTCGAGGTATCGAATGAATTTCCACGAATACCAGGCCAAAGAACTGTTCGCGCAATACGGCATCGCCGTGCCGCCGGGCAAGGTCGCCAACTCCCCCGACGCTGCCGTCGATGCCGCCAAGGCACTGGGTGGCACGCAATGGATGGTCAAGGCGCAGATCCACGCCGGCGGCCGCGGCAAGTCCGGCGGCGTCAAGTTCTGCCGCAGCTTCGACGACGTGCGCGCCGCTGCCAAGGGCATGCTCGGCACCAACATGGAAACCTACCAGTCGGCCGGCCGTGCGCTGCCGGTGAATCTGGTGCTGGTCACCGACGCCACCGACATCGCCCGCGAGCTGTACCTGTCGATCCTGGTCGACCGTGATTCCAGGGCCGTCTCGTTCATCGCCTCCAAGCACGGCGGCGTGGACATCGAGCAGGTCGCCAAGGACACCCCGGAAGACATCCACACCATCGTGGTCGACTTCGTCGAAGGGCTGCAGCCGTACCAGTGCCGCCAGCTCGGCTTCGCGATGGACCTGACCAACAAGCAGGTCAACCAGCTCACGAAAATCATGCTGGGCCTGTACAAGCTGTTCAACGAGCAGGACCTGGCCCTGGTCGAGCTGAACCCGCTGGCCGTGCTGGAAGACGGCAACCTCGCCGCGCTGGACGGCAAGGTCAACTCCGACGACAACGCCGAATTCCGTCACCCGAACCTGGCCGCCATGCGCGACCTGACCCAGGAAGACGCGGCCGAAGCCGCCGCGCAGCAAAGCAACCTCAACTACGTGACGATGGACGGCAACATCGGCTGCATGGTCAACGGTGCCGGCCTGGCGATGGCCACGATGGACGTGATCAAGCTGGCGGGCGGCGAGCCGGCCAACTTCCTCGACGTGGGCGGCGGCGCCACCAAGGAGCGCGTCACCGAGGCGTTCAAGCTGATCACCTCCTCGGACAAGGTCAACTGCATCCTGGTCAACATCTTCGGCGGCATCGTCCGCTGCGACATGATCGCCGAGGGCATCATCGCCGCGGTCAAGGAAGTGGGCCTGACCATTCCCGTGGTGGTGCGCCTGCAGGGCACCAATGTGGAGAAGGGCCGCGAACTGCTGGCCAACTCCGGCCTGGCGATCACGCCGGCGGATGATCTCAACGACGCGGCCCAGAAAGCCGTGGCTGCGGCCAAGGCCTGAGGAGCAATCGAAACATGAGCGTACTTGTCAACAAGAACACCAAGGTGATCGTGCAGGGCTTCACCGGCCAGCAGGGCACCTTCCATGCGCAGCAGTGCCTCGATTACGGCACCCAGATCGTCGGCGGCGTGACCCCGGGCAAGGGCGGTTCCGAGCACATCGGCCTGCCGGTCTACAACGAAGTGGCCGAGGCCGTGCTGGAAACCGGCGCCGACGCGTCGGTGATCTTCGTGCCGCCGCCGTTCGCGGCCGACTCCATCCTCGAAGCGATCGATGCCGGCATCAGGACCATCGTGGCGATCACCGAGGGCATCCCGGTGCTGGACATGCTGCGCGTGAAGAACGTGCTGGCCCAGCATCCGGAAGTGGTGCTGATCGGGCCGAACTGCCCCGGCATCATCACCCCCGGCGAATGCAAGATCGGCATCATGCCCGGCCATATCCACCAGAAGGGCAAGGTCGGCGTGGTTTCGCGCTCCGGCACGCTGACCTATGAAGCGGTGTTCCAGACCACCAACGAAGGCCTCGGCCAGAGCACGGTGATCGGCATCGGCGGCGACCCGATCAACGGCCTGAACTTCATCGACTGCCTGAAGCTGTTCCAGGACGACCCGCAGACCGAGGGCATCATCATGGTCGGCGAGATCGGCGGCAGCGCCGAGGAAGACGCCGCCGAGTTCATCGGCGAATACGTGAAGAAGCCGGTGGTGTCGTTCATCGCCGGTGCGTCGGCTCCGGCCGGCAAGCGCATGGGCCATGCCGGTGCGATCATCTCCGGCGGCAAGGGCACCGCCGCGGCGAAGTTCGCCGCGCTGGAGAAGGCCGGCGTCACCACGGTGAAATCGCCGGCGGATCTGGGCAAGGCGCTGGCCAAGCTGATGAAGTAAGCAGTGATTGCCACGTTGTTGATGAAAGGCCGCGCATTGCGCGGCCTTTTGTTTTGGAGCGGGTTGTTTGAAGCGGGCCCCCATCCGCCCTGTCGGGCACCTTCCCCCGCAAGCGGAGGAAGGAAGCTGGCTGTTTCGAGGAGTCCGGCCGCTTCCTTCCCCCGTGCAACGGGGGAAGGTGCCCGACAGGGCGGATGGGGGCGCTTTCATCGCCAGCCGACGCGCACCCACAAGCGCCGCTTACCCATCCCTCTGCTGCAACGCTGCCCAATCGCGCAAATTGACCCTCGGACACGCCAACGACGAGAGCACCATGCGCGACAGCGCCAAAATCCGCTTCGCGCGCCAGCTACGGCGCGAGATGACACCCGCGGAGCGCTACCTCTGGACACGTCTGCGTCGCCGCCAGCTGTCGGGCTGCCGCTTTCGTCGCCAGCATCCGCTCGGTCCCTACATTGCCGACTTTGCCTGCGTCGAAAAGAGGCTGGTCATCGAGATCGACGGCTCCCAGCATGGAGAGTCCGGTATCGATGCGCGCCGCGACGCATGGTTGCGACAGCAGGGATTCAAGGTGATCCACTGCTGGAACCATGACGTGCTCGCCCGTGTCGACCAGGTTCTGGCGTCGATTGCGGAAGTGCTGGCCATCCCGCATTCGGACGGCTAATCGGCAGTGCGGAAAGTCGACGGCTCCATTCTTTCCCGGCAGTTGAATTACCATGGCGGCCCTCCCCACAGAATGTTTTTCGCCATGGCAAAGTTGCGTCTGGCATTGGCCCAGCAGGATTTCCCGGTCGGCGCGGTGGCTGCCAACGCGAATCGCGTGCGCCGGCTTGTCGCCGAGGCCACGGCGGGCGGGGCGGCGCTGGTGGCGTTTCCGGAACTGACGTTGAGCGGCTATCCGCCCGAGGATCTGTTGCTGCGTCCCAGTTTCCTGGCTGCCTGCGAGAGCGAACTGGCGGCGCTGGCCGCGGATTCCGCTGACGTCGCCGTGCTGATCGGGCATCCGCACAGCGAAGGCGAGGTGTTCAATGCCGCCAGCTTGTTGCGGCAGGGGCGGGTCGAGGCGACGGCGCACAAGCAGGCGCTGCCGAACTACGGCGTGTTCGATGACATGCGCTATTTCCAGCCTGGCCACGAAACCACCACGGCGGTGATCGATGGTGTCACCGTGGGCCTGCTGATCTGCGAGGACGTCTGGCGCAGCGAGCCGGCCGCGCAGGCCGCGGCTGCCGGCGCGCAACTGCTGCTGGTGATCAACGCCTCGCCGTGGGACGACGCCAAGCAGGCCGAGCGCGAGGCGGTGCTGGTGGCGCGGGCGCGGGAAACCGGCTGCGCGATTGCCTACCTCAACCTGGTCGGCGGCCAGGACGAAGTGGTGTACGACGGTGCCTCGATCCTGGTCAATGGCGACGGCTCCGTTGCCGCGCGGGCACCGGCGTTCGTGGACGCCTTGCTGTGGGCGGAATTCGATACCGAAACGCGCATGCTGGCCGCGCACGACTGGCCGCGTGCCACCGACCCCGGCGCCGACGCCACGCTGTATCACGCACTGGTGCGCGGCATCCGCGACTACATCGACAAGAACGGTTTCCCCGGCGTGCTGCTGGGTCTGTCCGGCGGCATCGATTCCGCGCTGACCCTGGCGCTGGCGGTGGATGCGCTGGGTGCCGATCGCGTCACCGCGGTGATGATGCCCACGCGCTACACCTCGCAGCTGTCGCTGGACGGTGCGCGCGCGCAGGCGGAGAAACTCGGCGTGGACTACCACGTGATCGATATCGAGGCGACTTATCAATCGTTCGTCGATGCGCTGACTCCCGCCTTCGCCGGCAAGCCGGCCGACACCACCGAGGAAAACCTGCAGTCGCGCACCCGCGGCGTGATGCTGATGGCGCTGTCCAACAAGCACCGCCAACTGCTGCTGGCCACCGGCAACAAGAGCGAGATGGCGGTGGGCTACGCCACCCTCTATGGCGACATGTGCGGTGCCTACGCGCCGCTGAAGGATGTGTACAAGACGGTGGTGTACCGGCTGGCGCGCTGGCGTAACGGAGCAGGGATTGGGGATTCGGGATT
>NZ_AJXU01000013.1 GCF_000264315.1 Rhodanobacter fulvus Jip2 | reverse complement strand
CCCGAATCCCCAATCCCGGAAGAAGTCATCAACCGCCCGCCCTCGGCCGAACTGCGCGACAACCAGACCGATCAGGATTCGCTGCCTGCGTACGACGAACTGGATGGCATCCTCAGCCGCTTCATCGAACGCGAGCAATCACAGGCGGAGATCGTGGCGCAGGGTTTCGATGCCGACACCGTGCATCGCGTGGTGCGCCTGGTACTGGCCAACGAGTTCAAGCGCCGCCAGTCCGCGCCGGGACCGCGGGTGACTACGCGCGCGTTCGGACGAGAGCGGAGGTACCCCATCACTTCCGGATGGAAGTGATAAAGCACTCCGCAATCCATTCGCCTCATCGCTGACAACCGCGACCATGCCCATGGAGCGATCCTGCTCACCGCGATCGCTCCCTCTCCCCCGCGGGGAGAGGGTTGGGGAGAGGGGCCGGTGCTCGCCAAGAACCCCAAAAAAACCAACTTCCTGAAGCCAAATGTCTGACCGGCTTTCGCCGCCGAAAACCACTCCGCAACCATCCGATAACCCATCCCCCAACACAAAAAAACCGGCTCAACGCCGGTTTTTTTCCTTCACCCGAACCCCCCTGGCTCAGTGATGCCCCGAAAACGGCACCATCTTGCGCAAGGTGGACGGCGGATGCGGCCACTTCGGGTCGTCCAGATAGGGATGATCGGGATAATTCAGCGCCAGCACCTTGCGCACCTTGTCGCTCTGCTCCTTCTGGTCCATCGCCAGATAGCTGCGGGCCAGGATGGCCAGCGCGTCACCGGTCTGCGGCGCCTGCTGGTAATGCTCGATCACGTACTGGGCGCGATCGGCCGACGCCACGTAAGCCTTGTTGCGCAGGTAGAACTCGGCCACGTTGATCTCGTACTGGGCCAGCACGTTGCGCAGGTAGATCATCCGCTGGCGCGCATCGGCGGTGTAGGCGCTGTCCGGGAAGCGGCGCGCCAGCTCGGAGAAATCGTCGAACGCCTGCAGGTTGTAAGCTTGGTCGCGCCGCGACTGCTGGTCGCTGCGCTTGAGCAGGCGTTCGATCGCGCCACCGGTGCGGTCGAAATTGATCAGGCCGCGCAGGTAATAGGCATAATCGACGTGCTTGTTGGTCGGATACGTCTTGATGAACCGGTTGACCGTCGAAAGCGCGTCGTCGGGCCGGTTGGCCTTGTACTGCGCGTAGGCCAGTTCCAGCTGCGCCTGCTCGTTGTACTCACCCGAGGGGAAGCGTGCGATCAGGCGCTGGAAAGCCTTGCCGGCGGCGGCGTAATCGGATTTCTCCAGCGAGACGTGCGCCTTGTTGTACAGCGCGTCCACCGGCATCGTGTCGAGCGAGTCGTGCTTGTTCTTGAATATCGAGCAGGCGCTCAGCGACACGACCACGGCGATCACGACGAGCCCCTTCAGGACAGGCAAGTCGAACTTCAGCAACTTCATTACGCGCATGGGAAAGAATTCAGATGTTTGATCGAAAAGGCATGATAGCGGAAACCGGCCCGGCCTCGCGGAGCCCGGCGTGACCACCATCAGGCAGGAAGCGGCGGTGCCATTGACCGCCGCAGGACGCAGGTTCGACCAGGCTTTGGCCGAGATGTTCCCCGATTATTCGCGCTCGCGGCTCAGCGGCTGGATCAAGTCCGGCGCAGTGACGCTCGACGGCGCCACCGTGCCGCCGCGCCAGTTGCTGCGTGGTGGCGAGCAGGTGGTGCTGCAGGCGGAGCTGGAGAACGAGGTTACCAGCGCGCCGGAAGACATCGCGCTGGACATCGTGCACGAGGACGACCACCTGCTGGTGCTGAACAAGCCGGCCGGCCTGGTGGTGCACCCCGGTGCGGGCAATCCGGCGGGTACCCTGCTCAACGCGCTGCTGTTCCACGACCCGAAACTGGCCGAACTGCCCCGCGCGGGCATCGTGCACCGGCTGGACAAGGACACCTCCGGCCTGATGGTGGTGGCGCGCACGCTGCCCACGTACACCGCGCTGGTCGACCTGTTGTCGCGGCACGAGGTGGAGCGCCAGTACGAGGCCGTGGTGCTGGGCACGATGGTGGCCGGCGGCACGGTCGACGAACCCATCGGCCGCAGCATGGGCGATCGCCTGCGCCAGGCGGTGCGCGACGAGGAAGACGGCAAGCGCGCCGTCACCCACTACCGCCTGCGCGAACGCTTCCGCGCCCACAGCCTGGTGCAGTGCCAGCTGGAAACCGGGCGCACGCACCAGATCCGCGTGCATCTGGCGCACATCCAGCACCCGCTGGTCGGCGATCCGCTCTACGGCGGCGGGCTGAAACTGCCCAAGGGCGCCTCGGCGGAACTGGCTGCCACGCTGCGCGGCTTTCGGCGCCAGGCGCTGCACGCCGAAAAGCTCTCTTTCGTGCATCCGGCCACCGGCGAAACAATGTCCTTCAGTGCCGAACGGCCGGAGGACCTGCAGTTGCTGATCGAGGCGTTGCGGGCGGATCTGGCCGAACATGGCTCGGACCACTACTGAGGCGGGGGAAGAAAACCCAAGCGCGCGACGCTCTTCGATTCCCGATTCCCGATTCCCGATTCCCGATTCCCGAGAAAATGACCGATCCCGGACTTTTCCCAACTGGCCCACGCCACCGCGGGTGCGCGTGGCAGGACATCCGAGTATGCAGCCTTGACGACAACTGATATCGGGAGAGTCGCGATGCCGCGACCACGCTGGTTCCTGCCCGCGCTTTTCGCCATCGTCCTGCTGGGTTTGGCGTTGCGCTGGTGGACCGCGGTGGGCACGCAGGTTGACGTTCCCATCCGCAATGATGCCCGCGACTACGTCAGTTATGCGGCCAATCTCACCTTGCATGGTGTGTATTCGTCCGACCCCCGAGTGCTGGTGGGCCAGTTCAATGGACAGCTGTTGCCGGACGCCAAACGCCCGCCCGGTTACCCCTTGTTCCTGGCACCATTTTTCGATCCTGGCGACCTGGGTGGCTTCATCCATCACGTGGTGGTGGCGCAGGCATGGCTGGGCGCGCTCGTGGTGTGGCTCATCGGCCTGCTGGCGGCGCGGTTGCTTGGCTGGTTGTGGGCGATCCCGGTGGCGGTGCTTACGGCGCTGAGTCCACATCTGGTGGTCTACGTGCCGTACCTGCTTACAGAAACGCCGTTTTCCCTCGGGCTCACCGGTTTCGTGATGGCGGCGGCATGCGGGCTGATGGCGCCATCACCGAGGCGACGGGCCGCGCTGATGGCAGTTGCGGGCCTCTGTCTGGGCGTGGCCTGCCTGCTTCGGCCCACGCTGGACCAACTGGCTTGGGTCGTGTTCGGTCTGGCCCTCGCCGTGCCGGCGTGGCGGCGCCAGTGGATGATGACGTCGATATTCCTGCTCGGTTTCGTTGCCGTGATGACGCCATGGTGGGTGCGGAATACGCAGGTTTCGCACCAAAAGCAGTCGCATGCGATGGCGGTGACGATTCATCAGGGCAGCTATCCGGACATGATGCGCGGAGGCGATCCTGCGACCTTTGGTTATCCCTACCGTGGTGATCCGGCGGCGGCGCAAGCCGAGTCCAGCGTGCGCGCCGCGCTGGTCGATCTCGCGGGCAAGTTTCGCGCTCATCCCTGGCAAATGCTCCGCTGGTATGTGGTGGGCAAGCCGATGGCGCTGTTTGCCTGGACGGAGCAGAGCGGCTGGAAAAATCTGTTCGAATATCCCGTGCATCGCTCGCCGTGGCTCTCCAATCATGGCTTGATCGTCCTGATGTCGGTGATGGTGGGCCTCCACCCGCTGCTGATGCTGCTGGGGCTTGTCGGGACCCTGCTTGCGTTTGTGCCGGCGGCAACCCGGTGGCTGTCCGCGCCAGCCGTCATGGGCATGCGGGCGGCGGCCTTCATCCATGCCTATTTCGTGCTGGTGCATTTGGCGGCACTGCCACTGTCGCGCTACAGCGTGCCGTTTCGGCCGTTGACTTATCTGTTGGCGGTCTTCGCGCTGGGATGCCTCGTTACCTGGGTGCGGCGGCGGAAGGCTGGACGTCCCGAGGCCGGGGCACAAGGGTCAGAGCAACGTCATGCGGCGGGGGCTGGCGATGTTTGATTGTTCGTGGACCATGCCGCCATGACCGAATCCTGGATTTTCCCCGACTGGCCGGCGCCGCCGCGGGTGCATGCGGCTGTCACCACGCGGCACGGCCCGGGTGTGTCCGTGGCGCCGTTCGAGCGTTTCAACCTTGGCTTGCGCAATGGCGACGTGGCCGAGGCGGTGGCTGCCAATCGCAGTGCCCTGCAGCAGGCGCTGGCGTTGCCTGCGGCGCCGCGCTGGTTGCGGCAGGTGCACGGCAGCGAGGTGGCCGAGCTGGGGCCGTTGCCCAGCGTCGACGAGCCGGTGGCCGATGCGGCGGTGTCGCGGGTGCCGGGCACGGTGTTGTCCATCCTCACGGCCGATTGCCTGCCCGTGCTGTTCTGCGCCGTGGATGGGCGCGAGATTGCCGCCGCGCATGCGGGTTGGCGCGGGTTGGCCGGCGGTGTGCTGGAGGCGACGCTGGAACAGATGGCGTCGCCGCGCGGCGACGTGCTGGCCTGGTTGGGGCCGTGCATCGGCGCGGCGTCGTACGAGGTGGGCGATGAGGTGCGCACGGCTTTCGTGGCGCACGACGCCGCCGCCTCGGCGTGCTTCGCGCCGACGCGTCCCGGCCACTGGCTGTGCGACCTGGCCGGGCTGGCGCGCCAGCGTCTGCAGGCGGCTGGCGTGCGACAGGTCAGCGGCGGTGGCTTCGACACCTTTGCCGACCCCCGTTTTTATTCGTACCGCCGGGACGCCGCCGGCAGCGGTCGTTTCGCCAGCCTGATCTGGATGGAACCGTCCCGGCGCGGCTGACGCTCAGCCCAGCGTCTCGGCGACCCGACGTTGCGCCACCGGCGCTTTCTCGGTCAGTGCGCTGAGGAAGGCTTTGCGCCAGAACGTGATGTCGTTGTGCTCCAGCACCTTCATCATCGCCCGCCAGCGATCGCGCCGTTCGGGCAGCGGCATGTTGAGCGCGCGCTGCAGTGCGTCGGCCACTTCCTCGGTGTCGGCCGGGTTCACCAGCAAGGCGGTGGGAAGTTCCTGCGCCGCGCCGGCGAAGCGCGAGAGGATCAATACTCCCGGGTCGTCGGGATTCTGCGATGCCACGTATTCCTTGGCCACCAGGTTCATGCCATCGCGCAGCGGCGTCACCAGGCCAACGCGCGCGCTGCGGTAGTAGCCGGCCAGCAGACGGTGGGGAAACGATTTGTTGATGTAGCGCAGCGGTGCCCAGTCGGGGGTCGCGTACTTGCCGTTGATGTGGCCGGCGCTGCGCTCCAGTTCGCGGCGGATCTGCCGGTATTCCAGCACGCTGCCGCGCGAGGGCGGCGCGATCTGCATGAAGGTGACCTGGCGGTGCAGCTCCGGCGCGCGTTCCAGCAACCGCGCGAAGGCCTCGAAGCGCTGCGGCAAGCCCTTGGAATAATCCAGCCGGTCGACGCCGATGATCAGCGCGCGCCCGTCCAGGCTGGTGCGCAGCTGGTTGATTTCCTTGTGCGCGCCGGCGTCGCTGGCCGTCCTGGCGATACCCGCGGTGTCGATGCTGATGGGGAATGCCGCGGCGCGGAATACCCGCCCGCCGGCCGAGCGCATGCGTCCGCCCAGGCGCATGGAGGCGCCCGCTTCATGCAGGAAGTAGTCCTCCAGCGCGCGCAGGTCGCGGGTGGTGTGCACGCCGATGAGGTCGTAGCTGGCCAGGGTTTCCAGCAGCTCGCGGTGGTTGGGCAGCGCGATCAGCAGGCCGGCGGCCGGCAACGGCGTATGCAGGAAGAAGCCGATGCGGTTTCTGACGCCGCGCTGGCGCAGCATCGCGGCCAGCGGAATCAGGTGATAGTCGTGTACCCACAGCACGTCCTCGGGCGTGATCAGCTGGCACAGGTGCTGGGCGAAGATCTCGTTGACGCGCAGATAGCCTTCCAGATGGCTGCGCTGGTAGTCCACCAGGTCGGGCCGGTAATGCAGCATCGGCCACAGCGTGCCGTTGGCGAAGCCGGTGTAGAAGTCGTCGTGGTCGGCGCGCGAGAGGTCGATGGTGGCGTAATCCACCTTGGCGTCGTGCAGGCGATGCACCTCGGCACCGGTTTCCGCGGCCAGCTTGCCACTCCATCCGAACCACAGGCCGCCCAGTTCGTGCAGCGCCGCCTGCAGGGCGGAGGCCAGGCCGCCGGTCGCGGTTTGTCGCGGCAAGGCCACCCGGTTGGAGACAACGACGAGGCGCCCCTTGGCGTTGCGGTTGGCCATCACAAGGCGTCCTCCCAGCGGCGCGACAAGCGCATGGCGGCCTGGATCAACCCCACCAGCGAATAGGTCTGCGGATAATTGCCCCAGTGCTCGCCGCTGTCGGGGGCCAGATCCTCGGACAGCAGCCCCAGCGCGGTGCGCTTCTTCAGCATGTGCTCGAACATCGCGCGCGCCCGATCCTTGCGGCCGGTGGCGGCGAGTGCCTCGATGTACCAGAACGTGCAGATGTTGAAGCTGGTTTCCGGCGCGCCGAAATCGTCCGGGGCGATATAGCGGAACAGGTATTCGCCGCGCCCCAGCGCCGCGCCGATCGCGTCCACGGTGGCGATGAAACGCGGGTCCATCGGCTCGACGAAGCCGATGTCGGCCAACAGCAGCAGGCTGGCATCCAGGTGCTCGCCGTCATAGGCATCCACGAAATGCCCCAGCTCCCCGTTCCACGCGCGCGCCTCGA
Organism: Rhodanobacter fulvus Jip2; assembly: GCF_000264315.1. Taxonomy (GTDB): domain Bacteria; phylum Pseudomonadota; class Gammaproteobacteria; order Xanthomonadales; family Rhodanobacteraceae; genus Rhodanobacter; species Rhodanobacter fulvus. The sequence goes on along the minus strand of NZ_AJXU01000013.1, from coordinate 40,912 downwards.
TGCGCGCATGCAATTGCACCGCCTCCTCGTGCCAGTAGCGCGCGCGGTCGTCCAGGCCCAGTTCGGTGGCGATGTGCGCCAGCCGGTCGCAGGCGGCCCAGCACATCGCCGCCGAATAGGTGTGCACCGCGGCGCGGCCGCGGAACTCCCACAGCCCGGCGTCCGGCTGCTCGGCGGTGCGCAGCGCCAGCGCGCCCATGCGTTCCAGCCGCTGGAAGGTGAGCTTGTCGCCGCGATGTTCCAGCCGGCGGTCGAAGAACAACTGCGCCGACGCCAGCACCACCGAACCGTAGACGTCGTTCTGCCGCTGGCGCCAGGCGTCATTGCCCACGCGCACCGGGCCCATGCCGCGATAGCCGGCCAGGCTGAGCACCTGCCGCTCGGTCAGCTCGCGCTCGAAGGTGATGCCGAACACCGGCCCGATCTCCGCGTCCCCGGTTTCCGGGTCCGGTTGCGCCGCGATCAGGTTGAACACGTAGCGGATGTATTCCTCCATCGTGCGGGTGGCGCCCAGCCGGTTCAGCGCGCGCACGGTGAACGCCGCGTCGCGCAGCCAGCAGTAGCGGTAATCCCAGTTGCGCGCGGTGCCGGCCGATTCGGGGATGGATGTGGTCAGCGCCGCCACGATGGCGCCGGTGGCCTCGTACTGGCACAGCTTGAGCGTAATCGCCGCGCGGATCACCGCGTCCTGCCATTCGTACGGCACCGAAAGGTAACGCACCCACTCGCGCCAGTATTCCAGCGTGCGTTCCAGCATCAGGTGGAAAAACACCGTCGGGCTTTCGCTGAGGGTTTCGTCGGGGCCGAAGATGAAATGGGCCGGGCGATCCAGACCGAACGCCAGCCCGCGCTCGATCAGCGGCGTGGCCACGTCGCTGGTCAGGCGCTGCACCACGCTGCTGAGCAGGTAGCGGATGTGGTTGCTGCCCGAGGTGGTGGGCGCGGCGCGCGCGCCGTAGTCGCACAAGGGGCGCAGGCGCACGCGGATGCGCGGCGAGCCGCTGATCGGGCTGACCCGGCGCGCCAGCATCACCGGATGGTAGAAGCGGCCGTTGGAGCGATGGCGCGGGGCGAAATCGATGATTTCCACGGCGTCGCCGTGGCGGCTGAAAAGGCGGGTGACCAGCACGGCCGTGTTCTGCAGGTAGTACTGCTCGGCGTGGTCGAAATCCTCCAGCTCGATCGACCAGTCGCCGCCCTCGGTGATGGGCGACAGCAGCGCGCAGAAGCTGGCGTCGTCGTCGAAGCGCGGCAGGCAGCACCATACGACGCGCGCATGGCTGTCGATCAGTGCGGCAACGCTGCCGTTGCCGATCACGCCAAGCTCAAGGCTGGCGGGCAGTGTGGCCTCCGGGGATTGGGGCATGGGCGGGGGTTCCTTGCATCAGAGCGTCCAGGACGCGATCCAGCCAAGCTTGCGTGGCAGCGGGGCCAGACAATGTGAAACGGGCATGGGTGGGCTCGCGGTCACCTACACGCACGCTGATGCCGTGACCTTGATTGATGCTGGCAAAAGCGTGCTCGTCGGTGAGGTCGTCGCCCAGGTAGATCGGCAGGCGGCCGCGGAACGGTTCGCTGTCCAGCAGCTCCAGCAGCGCCTTGCCCTTGTCCATGCCCTCCGGCTTGAACTCCAGCACCAGGTTGCCCGGCTGCAGTTCGTAGCCGGGCAGCTGCGGCAGCAGGGCGATGGCCGCCGCATGCAGCGGCGCGAACTGCGCGGGCGCGCGGCGGCAATGCAGGGCGATGCCGTTGTATTTGTCCTCCCACGTCACGCCCTCGAAACGGGCGGCCAGCGCCTGCGCCGCGCGGCACAACTGCGCCTGCCGCGCGGGGTCGGTGGTGATCTCGCGAACGCTGCCATCGGCGCGGCGCAACTGCAGACCATGCAGGCCGGTGGCTGCCCAGTGCGAGGCGCCGAAGATGCGGTCCAGGTCAGCCAGGCCACGCCCGCTGACCAGCGCCATGGCCCCATCGAGCGCGCGGTGCAGCGCGTGCAGCAGCTCCCGCAGGGGGGCGTCGGCACGTACCGCCAGCGGGTCGTCGACGAAATCCAGCAAGGTGCCATCGACGTCGAGGAACAGCGCCCAGCGCGTATCGGCGGCAGGCAGGGGCGGCGGTGGAAGCGCGACGGACGGCGCGGTCGCGGTGGCGGGGTTCGCGGTCGACATCCGGATGACTCTAGCAAACGCGGTGTGAAAGGAAGCTCGCGAGCGGTCGCGGTTGCGTCGACCCATGCGGCAAGACGTACGCTTGAATCGCCGGGGAGCGTCCGCATGTCGCATGTCAGCGGCGCGCCTCGCGCCAACCTTGATGGTGGACATCACGATGCGAATGGACAAACTCACGTCGCGTTTCCAGCAGGCGCTGGCCGACGCACAATCGCTGGCCGTGGGCCGCGACAACAACATGCTGGAACCGGCCCACGTCATGGCCGCGCTGCTGAACCAGCAGGGCGGCTCGACCGCGCCGCTGCTGACCCAGGCGCAGGTCAACGTGCCGACGCTGCAGCAGCGCGTCAACGACATGCTGGAGCGCTTGCCGCGGGTCAGCGGCGAGGAAGGCAACATCAACCTCGGCAATGATCTGAACCGCCTGCTCAACCTCACCGACAAGCTGGCCCAGCAGCGCGGCGACCAGTTCATCGCCAGCGAGCTGTTCGTGCTGGCGGCGCTGGAGGACAAGGGCGAGCTGGGCACCGCATTGAAGGCGGCCGGCGCGAACAAGGCCAATCTGGAAGCCGCGATCGAGAAGCTGCGCGGCGGCGAGAAAGTGCAGAGCGAGAACGCCGAGGAACAGCGCCAGGCGCTGGAGAAATACTGCATCGACCTCACCGAGCGCGCCGAGCGCAACAAGCTCGACCCGGTGATTGGCCGCGACGAGGAAATCCGCCGCACCATCCAGGTGCTGCAGCGGCGCACCAAGAACAACCCGGTGCTGATCGGCGAGCCCGGCGTGGGAAAGACCGCGATCGTGGAAGGCCTGGCCCAGCGCATCATCAAGGGCGAAGTGCCCGAGGGTTTGCGCGACCGCCGCGTGCTGTCGCTGGACATGGGCGCACTGATCGCCGGCGCGAAATTCCGCGGCGAATTCGAGGAGCGATTGAAGGCGGTGCTCAGCGATCTTTCGAAGCAGGAAGGCCGCGTGATCCTGTTCATCGACGAGCTGCACACCATGGTCGGCGCCGGCAAGGGCGAGGGCTCGATGGACGCCGGCAACATGCTGAAGCCCGCGCTGGCCCGCGGCGAGCTGCACTGCATCGGCGCCACCACGCTGGACGAATACCGCAAGTACATCGAGAAGGACGCCGCGCTGGAGCGGCGCTTCCAGAAAGTGTTCGTGGGCGAGCCTTCCGTCGAGGACACCATCGCGATCCTGCGCGGCCTGAAGGAGCGCTACGCCGTGCACCACGGCGTGGAAATCACCGACCCGGCGATCGTGGCGGCGGCCACGCTGTCGCACCGCTACATCGCCGACCGCCAGCTGCCGGACAAGGCGATCGACCTGATGGACGAGGCCGCTTCGCGCATCCGCATGGAGATCGATTCCAAGCCGGAGGAACTCGATCGGCTGGAGCGCCGGCTGATCCAGCTGAAGATCCAGCGCGAGATGCTGAAGAAGGAAAAGGACAGCGAATCGAAGCAGCGCCTGGCCGACCTGGAAACCGACATCGAGAAGCTGGAACGCGAGTTCTCCGACCTCAACGAAATCTGGAAATCCGAGAAGGCCGCGCTGCAGGGCACGACCAAGGTGAAGGAGCAGATCGAGCAGGCCAGCCAGGAATTGGAGGCCGCCCGGCGCGCGCAGGATTACGCGCGCATGAGCGAGATCCAGTACGGCAAGCTGCCCGCGCTGGAGAAGCAGCTCGCCGTGGCACAGGCCGCCGAGACGCAGGATTTCAAGCTGGTGCAGACGAAAGTCACCGCCGACGAAATCGCCGAGGTGGTGGCGCGCTGGACCGGCATCCCGGTCAGCAAGATGCTGGAGGGTGAGCGCGACAAGCTGCTGAAGATGGAGGACGAGCTGCACCAGCGCGTGGTCGGCCAGGACGAGGCGGTACACGCGGTGGCCGACGCGATCCGCCGCTCGCGCGCCGGCCTGTCCGATCCGAACCGGCCGAACGGCTCATTCCTGTTCCTGGGCCCCACCGGCGTGGGCAAGACCGAGCTGTGCAAGGCGCTGGCCGAGTTCATGTTCGACACCACCGACGCGATGGTGCGCATCGACATGAGCGAGTTCATGGAGAAGCATTCCGTCTCGCGCCTGGTCGGTGCGCCGCCCGGCTATGTCGGCTACGAGGAAGGCGGCTATCTCACCGAGGCGGTGCGCCGCCGGCCGTACAGCGTGATCCTGCTGGACGAGGTGGAGAAGGCGCATCCGGACGTGTTCAACATCCTGCTGCAGGTGCTGGACGACGGCCGCCTCACCGACGGCCAGGGCCGCACCGTGGATTTCCGCAACACGGTCATCGTGATGACCTCGAACCTGGGCTCGCAGATGATCCAGGACGCCTCCGAAAGCAGCGGTGACGCGGAGGAGCAGTACACCCAGATGAAGGCCTCGGTGATGGGCGTGGTGCAGGCGCACTTCCGCCCCGAGTTCATCAACCGGCTGGACGAGATCGTGGTGTTCCGCCCGCTGGACAAGACGCAGATCCGCGCCATCGCCCGCATCCAGTTGCAGTACCTGGAGAAGCGCCTGGCCGAGCGCCAGTTGAAGATGGACGTCAGCGATGAGGCACTGACCTTGCTGGGCAACGTGGGTTTTGACCCGGTGTACGGCGCGCGGCCGCTGAAACGGGCGATCCAGCAGCAACTGGAGAACCCGCTGGCGCGGCAGATCCTGCAGGGCCAGTTCCAGGGTGGCGACACCATCGACGTGGTGGCCGAGGGCGGTCACCTGGAGTTCCGCAAGATCGGTGCGTGAGCTGATCGCCGACAACAAAAAGCCCCGGCACAAGGCCGGGGCTTTTTGTTGGATCGAACCGCTATCGCTTACCAGCGATACGCCACCTTGCCGTAGACATAAGCGCCGTTGAAGCCGAACGGTGAAAGCACCGAATAGGGCATGGTGCCGTTGTTGTCGTTGCCGACCATGGTCCGGTCGGGGTAGGTGTCGAGCACGTTGTCGCCACCGAGGGTGAACGTCCACTTGTCCAGGTTGTAGTTCAGCGCCAGGTCGAGCAGCCACTTGCTGTCGTAGGTCTGGTCCAGTGCCGGGTTGCTGGTGGCGTAGGAGGTGAACTTGCCGTAGCGGGTCAGCGTACCGTTGAAGCTCCAGCGGCCGAACGTGTAGAGCTCGTTGAGGATCAGCTTGCTGCGTGGCGTGCTGTCCGCCAGCAGGCCGAATTCGTCGCGGCGGTCGATGCGCTGCAGGTCCAGGCCCAGCGCATCCAGCGCTGCGGGGTTGGCCTTGACGCTGGTGACCTCGTTCTTGTTGTAGTTGTAGCTCAACGTGCTCTGCAACGAGCCGGCGTCGCCGAAGTCCGACCGATAGCTGCCCACGAAATCGACACCACGGGTGCGCGTGTCCACCGCGTTGGTGAAGTAGGCCACCCGGCTGTAGTTGGTGTTGGCGACGCCGTTGGCGGCCAGGTAGGCCTGGGCCTCCGGCGAGGCGATCGAGAGATTGCTGGACAGGCTGATGCGGTCGTCGATCTCGATCTGGTACAGGTCCACGCTGAGGTTGAGCGCGTCGCTGGGATTCCAGACCAGGCCGATGGTGTAGTTCTTCGATTTCTCCGGCTTCAGTGGCTGCCCGCCCAGCAGCGATCCGATCGCACTGGTGGGCGACACGATGCCGGTGTTGTAGATGCCCTGGGTCAGGCCAGCGGGCACGTTGCTCGCCCCGTAATAAAGCGACGAGGTATAGGTGTAGTACTGCTGCGCCAGCGAGGGTGCGCGGAAGCCGGTGGAAGCGCTGCCACGCAGGGCGAAGCTGTCGGTGAAGTCGAAACGTGCCGCCAGCGAGCCCGACGTGGTGGTGCCGAAGTCCGAATAATCCTCATGGCGTACCGACAGCGAGGTGCCAAGGCGGTCGGTGAGGTTGGTTTCGAGGTTTACGTACTCGGCCACGTTGTGGCGCGCGTGCGAGCCGGCATCGGCCGCCTGGAAACCGCCAAAACCCTGCGCGCCGCCGCTGCGTCCGGAGGTGCCCACGTAGTACGAGGCCGGGTCGCCCGCCGCGATCTCGTAGGTCTGGCGCAGGTACTCGGTACCGAAGGCCATGGTCACCGGATTGGGCAGCCAGCCCAGCGAAAATTCCTTGGCGATATCGATGTCGAACGATTGCTGCGTGGCCTTGAGGATGCCGTCGTGGAAGCGCGTGGGGCTGCTGCCGAAATCGTTGAGCCAGGCCACGTTGACGCTGTGGATGGTGGCGTACGACACCCGGTTGGCGCCGTAATTGCCGCTCACGTCCCAGCGCCAGCCGCCGGCCGTCTTGCCGCGCAGGCCCAGCACCAGTGACTGGTCGGTGGAATCGGCGTCTTCCAGCGGCAGGTAGCCGGTGGGATAGATCGACGGAGCCGCGTTGGAATGTGCCGTGTTGCGGAAGAACGCGGTCGACTCGCTCTGGCGCCGTCCGTAATGGCCGAACGCGTAGAGCTGCACGCCGGGCGTGAGGTCGTACTGGCCGTTGAGGAACAGGTTGTGGTCCTTCACCGCCGGGTCGCCATAGCGCTGGCGCACGCCTTCCTCGGGCCGGTTGCGATCCACGCCAGCGCGGTTGGTGTAGTCCTGGTGGCCATCCTGCAGGGTGAAGCGCAGCCAGCCCTGATCATTGTTGAGCGGAATCCCGAAGCTGGCGGCAGCCTTCCACAGGCGGCCATCACCGGCGGAATACTGGCCGCCGGTCACGTCGAGCGAACCGCCCTCGCCACCTTTCTTCAGCACCACGTTGATCACGCCGGCGATGGCGTCAGAGCCGTATTGCGCCGAGGCGCCGTCGCGCAGCACTTCGATGTGGTCGATCGCGGCCATCGGGATGGTGTTCAGATCCACCGCCTGCGAACCACGGCCCAGCACGCCATTGGTCAGGATGATGGCGCCCGGATGCCAGCGCTTGCCGTCCACCAGCACCAGCACCTGATCCGGCGACAGCCCGCGCAGTTGGGCCGGGCGCTGTGCATCGGCGGTGTCGGCCGCGGTGGGGCGCGGGAACGTCAGCGACGGGATGATCCGCGCCAGCGCCGTGGACAGCTCGGTGGTGCCGGTTTGCTGCAGCACCTCGGCGGAGACCACGTCGATCGGCGTCAGCGAGCTGCTCTCCGTACGGTTGTCGGCGCGGGTGCCGGTGACGATCACCGCGTCCAGGCGCTGGGCCTTGTTGGGGGATGGCGCGGTGACATCTTGCGCGGCGGCGCCGGTGGACAGCGCCAGCAGCGCCAGTGCGGGCAACCAGGTGGTTCGGCTCGAATCGGAGTGCTTGCTCATGGGGGATTTCCGTGGGAAAGGAATTGCTGCAGTGCAACGGGCTGCAGGTTAGGCTTACTCGTCGCGCGCGTCAATAGACGTATAGACGTCCAAATGGGATTGCGACCCCGGCGATGACCGCGCTTTCGCATGCCCGGGTGCCGAGACTACGCCGGCGGGGCGGCTGCGCCCATGGGTACGGTGGGACGTTGAAATCCGGTGTTGCGGGTCGATAATGGCGAGTTTCCATCGCCATCGCGATCGATCGACTACGGAGTTTCCCATGCCCATCTACGAATTCGAATGCAAGCATTGCGGTCATCATTTCGACCATCTGCAGAAAATGTCCGATGCCGATCCAACGGTTTGCCCCGCCTGTGGCGAGCCGCAATTGCACCGGATGGTGAGCGCGCCGTCGTTCCGGCTGGCTGGCAGCGGCTGGTACGAGACCGACTTCAAGAAGGATGGCGACAAGAAGCGCAACCTCGCCGGCGACCACGGCACCGCCGCGAAATCAGCCGCAAGCCCGGCGCCGGTGCCCGCGCCATCGCCCGCTCCGGCGCCCGCTCCGGCACCGTCGGCTGGCGGCAAGAGTTGATCCGCTGCCGCCGCAGTCCTCGGCGGCGGTGGTAGAATTCGCAGTCTTTTCCCCCGCTTTTGCCGCCAACGCGGCCCGGAGTTCCAAGCGCATGCGTACGCATCTTTGCGGCCTCATCGACGAGTCGCTGATCGGCCAGACCGTCACCCTGTGCGGCTGGGTCAACAAGATCCGTTTGCAGGCCCATGTGGCCTTCGTCGACCTGCGCGACCATGAAGGGCTGGCGCAAGTGGTGGTCGAGCGCGAGAACGCGGCTGCATTTGAGGTCGCCGGCGAGATCGGCAACGAATACTGCCTGCGCGTCACCGGCACCATCCGCCCGCGGCTGTCGGTCAACGACAAGCTGAAAACCGGCACCATCGAGCTGCTGGCGGACACCGTCGAGATCCTCAACGCCGCCAAAGACCTGCCGTTCGCGCTGCACGAGAACCCGAACGAGGACATGCGGATGACCTACCGCTACCTCGACCTGCGCCGCCCCGAGATGCAGGCGATGATGCGCAAGCGCATCAAGCTGGTGCAGACGCTGCGCCGCTATCTGGACGAACGCGGTTTCCAGGACGTGGAGACGCCGATCCTGACCAAGGCCACGCCGGAGGGCGCGCGCGACTACCTGGTGCCCAGCCGCGTGCACCCGGGCCAGTTCTACGCGCTGCCGCAATCGCCGCAGCTGTTCAAGCAAATCCTGATGGTGGCCGGCTTCGACCGCTACTACCAGATCGCCCGCTGCTTCCGCGACGAGGACCTGCGCGCCGACCGCCAGCCCGAATTCACCCAGCTCGACCTGGAGTTCGCCTTCGTCGAAGAGCAGGACGTGCAGGACTTCGTGGAGGAACTGATCCGCCACGTGTTCCGTGAGGTGCAGGGCGTGGAGCTGGATGCGTCCTTCCCCCGCATGACCTGGGCGGAAGCGATGCGTCGCTTCGGTTCGGACAAGCCCGACCTGCGCATCGCGCTGGAGCTGGTGGACGTGGCCGAGGCGGTGAAGCACGTCGAGTTCAAGGTATTCGCCGAGCCGGCCAACGACGCGGGCGGCCGCGTGGCTGCACTGCGCGTACCCGGCGGCAGCACGCTGTCGCGCAAGGACATCGACGTGCTGACCGAGTACACCTCGCGCTATGGCGCCAAGGGGCTGGCTTGGCTGAAGGTCGAGGACCTGGCCAAGGGCCGCGAGGGCATCACCTCGCCGGTGGCCAAGTTCCTGGATGACGCGGCGCTGGACGGTGTGCTCAAGGCCACCGGTGCGCAGACCGGCGACATCGTGTTCTTCGGTGCCGGTGCGTGGAAGACCGTCACCGACTTCATGGGCGCGCTGCGGCTGAAGGTCGGCAAGGATCGCGGCCTGGTCGAGGACAGCTGGAAGCCGCTGTGGGTCACCGACTTTCCGATGTTCGAATACGACGACGAAGCGCAGCGCTTCGTGGCCCTGCATCATCCGTTCACCGCGCCGAAGGTGGATGACGCCGCGCAGCTGCGCGCCGATCCGCACAATGCAGTGAGCCGCGGCTACGACATGGTGCTGAACGGCAACGAGATCGGCGGCGGCTCGATCCGTATCCACCGCCCGGACATGCAGAGCACGGTGTTCGAGCTGCTGGGCATCAGCGCCGAGGAGGCCGAAGCCAAGTTCGGCTTCCTGCTGAAGGCCCTGAAGTTCGGCGCGCCGCCGCACGGCGGCCTGGCGTTCGGCATCGACCGCATCGCCGCGCTGATGGCCGGCACCGAGTCGATCCGCGACGTGATCGCCTTCCCCAAGACCACCAGCGCGCAGGACCTGATGACCGACGCGCCTTCGCCGGTGGACGCCGCGCAACTGAAAGAGCTGCACGTCGAGGTGACGGAATAGGGCGTAGGAATACGGGCTGTTCAGCGCCTCTTGCGCAAGCTGGCCATGGCTGCTGGTACAAATCCCGAATCTCCAATCCCGAATCCCGGCGCTTGAATGTCCGATCACGTGATCCTGCTGCATGGCCTGTGGATGCGCGGCTTCGCGCTGGCCATGCTGCATCGCCGGCTGGCGGAGGCGGGGTTCCAGGTCGATCGCTTCGACTATTTGAGCGTGGCCGCCACCCAGCAGCGCATCCTCGACAAGTTGCAGGCCCGCATGCTTGCGCTGGGCGCCGATGGCGAGCCGGTACATCTGGTCGGTCACAGCCTCGGCGGCCTGCTGGCGCTGCGCGCCTGCGTGGGTGCCGAGCTGCCGTCCGGGCGCGTCGTCTGCCTGGGGTCACCGCTGAAAGGCAGCGCCGCGGCCCGCAATTTTTCCGCGTGGGGACGCGGCGGCGAGGTGTTGCTCGGCCATAACCGCGAATTGCTGGAGCAGGGCTTTGAGCGCTGGACTGGCGCCCGCGAGGTGGGCGTGATTGCCGGCTGCACGCCGCTGGGCCTGGGGGCCGTGCTCGGCCATCTGGACGGACAGCACGACGGTACCGTCGCGGTCGAGGAAACCCGCCTGGCCGGCCTGACCGCGCATTGCGTGGTGGAAGCCAACCACACCGGCCTGCTGTTTTCCGCCGACGTGGCGCGGCGAGCCGGGCTTTTCCTGCGCGATGGCCACTTCCCCGTCGAGTGAGCAGGCTGCGACACGCGTACGCAGGTGCCGGCACCGGGGCGGAAATCAGGTAAAATTGGCCGCTTGTCCAATGAGTCGAGTGCAGGCAACGCCATGGGTAGAGGCCCGTCCATCGAAGGTCGCAAGAACGCCGAAGACGCCAAGCGCGCCAAGGTGTTCACCAAGTTGATCCGCGAGATCACCGTCGCCACGCGTGCCGGCGTGGCCGACCCGGGGGGCAACCCGCGACTGCGTGCCGCGGTGGACAAGGCGCTGTCGGCCAACATGACGCGTGACACCATCGATCGCGCGATCAAGCGGGGTTCCGGCACCGACGGCGGCGCCGACATGCAGGAGCTGCGCTACGAAGGTTACGGCCCGGCCGGCATCGCGTTGATCATCGACTGCTTCACCGACAACCCCGTACGCACCGTGGCCGACGTGCGCCACGCGTTGACCAAGCACGGCGGCAACCTGGGCACCACCGGCTCGGTGGCGTTCCAGTTCAACCGCTGCGGCGAGCTGGTGTTCGAGACCGGCGGTGACGAGGCCGCGGAAGAAAAGGTGCTGGAAGCGGCGCTGGAAGCCGGTGCCGACGACGTCATCAACGAGAACGGCGAAAGCGCCGTGCTGTGCTCGCCGGACAGCTTCGAGGCGGTGCAGCAGGCATTGATCGACGCGGGTCTGAATGCCTCGCACGCCGGCGTGGTGATGCGTCCGAACAACCGCGTGGCGGTGCCCGAGGAAGCGCAGGAAACCCTGCTCGATCTGCTCGAGAAGCTCGACGCGCTGGACGACGTCAGCGACGTATCGCACAACGCCGTGCTGCCGTGAGCAAGGCGTTGGGATTCGGGATACGGGATTCGGGATTCGGTCGAAGCGCAAAGCCGCCGGCCCCATGAGCGAGGGCGCCGTGGCTTTTCCCGAATCCCGAATCCCGAATCCCGAATCCCGATCCGTAAGGATCCTGGGCATCGACCCCGGCAGCCAGCGTACCGGCGTGGGCATCATCGATGTGGATGGCACGGGCAAGTTGACCCATGTGTTCCACGGCGCGCTGGCGGTGGCTGGCGAGGCCACGTTTCCGTTGCGGCTGAAACGCATCTTTGACGAACTGTGTGACATCATCGCCGCCCATCAACCGGCCGAGTGCGGTATCGAGCGCGTGTTCATGGCGCGCAACCCGGATTCGGCGTTGAAGCTGGGGCAGGCGCGCGGTGCCGCGATTTGTGCGGTAGTCAGCCAGGGGATCACGGTGCACGAATATGCGGCAACCGAAGTGAAACAGTCCGTGGTCGGCAGCGGACGCGGCGACAAGGCGCAGGTACAGCACATGATCGGCATTTTGCTGGGGCTGAAAGGCCCGCTCCAGGCGGACGCCGCCGATGCGCTGGCGATTGCGGTGACGCACGCGCATACCCGCGCCAGCCTGGCCCGCGTGGGCATTCCGCGCACGGCCTGGAGGCGGCGCCGGTGATCGGTCGTCTGCGCGGCACGCTGCTGTCGAAACAACCGCCCTCGCTGCTGGTCGAGGTGGGCGGCCTCGGCTATGAGGTGGACGCGCCGATGTCCACCATCTACGACCTGCCCGGCATCGGCAAGGAAGTGATCCTGCTGACCCATTACGCGGTGAAGGAAGACAGCGCGGCGCTGTACGGTTTCCTGCGCGAGAGCGAGCGCACGCTGTTTCGCAACCTGCTCAAGGTCAGCGGCATCGGCGCGAAGATCGCGCTGGCGGTGCTGTCGGGCGTTTCCACCGACCACTTCGCGCGGCTGGTGCAGGCGGGCGATGTGGTGGCGCTGACCAAGATTCCCGGTATCGGCAAGAAGACCGCCGAGCGCATCGTGGTGGAGTTGCGCGATCGCGTCGACGGCCTGTCCAGCCTGCCCGGCACCACGTTGCCCGGCACCGCTGCGCCGCTGGATGCGGCCGGCGAAGCCACCGTGGCGCTGCAGCAACTTGGCTACAAGCCGGTGGAAGTCACGCGATTGGTGCAGAAGGTTGCTGCCGAGGGCGACAGCGCCGAGGCGATCATCCGCAAGGCGCTGCGCGCCGCGCTGGGGGCCTGACCGTGCACACGGAAAACGCCGGCGGCGAGGTATCGCCCGAGACCAAGCGCCGGGTGACGGCGCTGGCGCTGGGCGCCATCGGCGTGGTGTTCGGCGATATCGGCACCAGCCCGCTGTACACCATGAAGGAAACCCTCGGCACCCACGGCATGACGCCCACGCCGGCGGCCGTGCTGGGCGTGCTGTCGCTGGTGTTCTGGTCGCTGGTGATCGTGGTGTCGCTGAAATACGTGACCTTCGTGATGCGCGCGGACAACAAGGGCGAGGGCGGCATCATGGCGCTGATGGCGCTGGCGCAGCGTTCGATGAGCGGCTCGGCGCGGGCGCGCTGGACGCTGGCCGCGTTCGGCATCTTCGGCGCGTCGCTGTTCTACGGCGACGGCGTGATCACCCCCGCCATTTCGGTGCTGGGTGCGGTGGAAGGCCTGCAGATTGCCGCGCCGGGGCTGGGGCAATACGTGGTGTGGATTGCGCTGGTGATCCTGCTGTGCATGTTCGCGGTGCAGCGCTATGGCACGCACAAGGTCGGCAAGGCGTTCGCACCGGTGATGACGGTGTGGTTCCTGGTGCTGGCGCTGCTCGGCGCGCGACAGATCCTGGCCAACCCCGAAGTGTTGTATGCGCTCAATCCCTGGCACGGGGTGCGCTTTTTCATCCGCCACGGCGACACCTCGTTCATCGCGCTGGGTGGCGTGGTGCTGGCGCTGACCGGTGCCGAGGCGCTGTACGCGGACATGGGCCACTTCGGCAAGAAACCCATACGCGTGGCGTGGTTCGGGTTCGTGTTGCCCGCGCTGGTGCTGAATTATTTCGGACAGGGCGCGCTGCTGCTGAGCGACCCGCTGGCGATCGAAAGCCCGTTCTACCGGATGGTGCCCGAGGCGCTGCTGTACCCGATGATCGTATTGGCCACCGCGGCCGCCGTGATCGCCTCGCAGGCGGTGATTTCCGGTGCGTTCTCGATGACCCGCGAGGCGATGTCGCTGGGCTATTCGCCGCGCATGGCGGTGGTGCATACCTCGCGCGAGATGTCCGGGCAGATCTTCGTGCCGTGGGTCAACCGCATGCTGATGGTGCTGGTGATCGTGGCGGTGCTGTTTTTCCAGAGTTCGGACAACCTCGGCGCCGCCTATGGCATCGCCGTGACCGGCACCATGACCATGACCACGCTGCTGGCGCTGGTGGTGGCGCGCAAGCGCTGGCACTGGAACTGGCCCACGCTGGTGCTGGTGGGCGTGCTGTTCCTGATCATCGACCTGTCGTTCTTCGGTGCCAACCTGCTGAAGGTGGCGCACGGCGGCTGGTTCCCGCTGGTGCTGGGCGTGGTGATCTTCACCATGATGACCACCTGGCGCCGCGGCCGCGAGCTGGTGGTGCGCGAGATCAAGCAATCGGGCTTGGCGCTGGCGCCGTTCATCGAGAACATCGCCGAGCACCCGCCGCTGCGCGTGCCGGGCACCGCCGTATTCCTCACCGCCAACCAGAACGCGGTGCCGCACGCGCTGCTGCACAACCTCAAGCACAACAAGGTGCTGCACGAGCGCAACGTGCTGCTGACGGTGGAGATCCTGGAAACGCCGGTGGCGGAAGCGTCCGAGCGCGTGCAGATCACCGCGATGGGCAGCGATTTCCACGGCCTGGAACTGCGCTTCGGCTTCGCCGAGGACCCCAACGTGCCGCTGGCGCTGAGCCTGTGCGGCCGCGAGGGGCTCGGCTTCGACATGATGGACACCACCTTTTTCCTGTCGCGCGAAAACGTGGTGGCCGATGCGCGCCGCCCCGGCATGGCGCTGTGGCGCGACAAACTCTTCGTGATCCTGTCGCGCAACGCACTACCCGCCACCGCGTTCTTCCAGATCCCCGGCAACCGGCTGATCGAGCTGGGCGCGCAGGTGGAGATCTGAATTGACGGGATTCGAGATTCGGAATTCGGGATTCGCAAAAGCGCCGCACCGCTGGGGTATCGTGGGTGCGGCTACAGCGCCGCTCCGCCCTTCCGAATCCCGAATCCCGAATCTCGAATCCCGGCCCCAATGACCGAAGCCCGCATCATCACCGCCTCTGCCCAGCTCGACGACGAGGTGCTGGAAGCCACGATCCGGCCGAAGCAGCTCAATGAGTACCTTGGCCAGCAGGCGGTGCGCGAGCAGTTGTCGATCTATATCGAGGCGGCGAAGAAGCGCAGCGGTGCGCTGGACCATGTGCTGATCTTCGGCCCGCCGGGCCTGGGCAAGACCACGCTCAGCCACGTCATCGCCAACGAGCTGGGCGTCAACCTGCGCTCCACCTCCGGCCCGGTGCTGGAGCGCGCCGGCGACCTGGCCGCGCTGCTGACCAACCTGGAACCGAACGACGTGCTGTTCGTCGACGAGATCCACCGCCTGTCGCCCGTGGTCGAGGAAGTGCTGTACCCGGCGATGGAGGATTTCCAGATCGACATCATGATCGGCGAGGGCCCGGCCGCGCGCTCGATCAAGCTGGACCTGCCGCCGTTCACCCTGATCGGCGCCACCACCCGCGCCGGCATGCTCACCGCACCGCTGCGCGACCGCTTCGGCATCGTGCAGCGGCTGGAGTTCTATACCGCTGACGAGCTCACCGCGATCGTGCGCCGCGCCGCGAAGATCCTGGGCATCGCCTGCGCACCGGAAGGGGCGCAGGAAATCGCCCGCCGCTCGCGCGGCACGCCGCGCATCGCCAACCGCCTGCTGCGCCGCGTGCGCGATTACGCCGAAGTGCGCGCCGACGGCGAGATCACCCTGGCCGCGGCGCAGGCCGCGCTGGACATGCTGAAGATCGACCCCGAAGGCTTCGACGAGCTGGACCGCCGGTTGCTGGGCGTGATCATCGAGAATTTCGACGGCGGCCCGGTGGGCGTGGAATCGCTGGCCGCCGCGCTGAGCGAGGACCGCGGCACGCTGGAGGACGTGGTCGAGCCATACCTGATCCAGCAGGGCTACCTGATCCGCACCGCCCGCGGCCGCATGGCCAGCGCCAAAGGCTGGCGCCACCTGGGCCTGGTGCCGCCGCCGCGCCAGGCGCAGGCGGCGGACTTGTTCGATGCCGGCCCCTAGGCTGCCGTGGGAGCGGCTTCAGCCGCGATGCCGGGCCTTTTCCCGCACGAAGCATCGCGGCTGAAGTCGCTTCCACCGTGCGCTGCATCGGGGAGTCGCCGGGATTTGAACATCGCGCAGGCAGGCTGCATGCTGTCGCACTTTGTCGAAACGCGAGCCACCCATGCCCCCGACCGCCCCCTTCGCCTGGCCTGTCCGCGTCTACTGGGAAGACACCGATGCGGGCGGCGTGGTCTACCACGCCAGCTACCTGCGCTTCATGGAACGGGCCCGCAGCGAGTGGCTGCGCGCGCTGGGGGTCGACCAGTTCGCGCTGAAGCAGGCCACCGGGCTGGCGTTCATGGTCCGCGGTATGCAGATCGATTTCCTCAAGCCGGCCCTGCTGGATGATGAACTGCAGGCAACGGTCGCCGTCATGGAGCGGCGCGCAGCCAGTATCCTGTTCGACCAGACGATCACGCGCGCGGATGGCATCTGCCTGATTCGCGCCAGCGTGCGCGTGGCCTGCGTGGACATTCATCAGATGCGACCGGCGCCGATTCCCCCGGACGTGGCGCGGTTGTTCTGATGGCGCTCGCCGGCATCTGACGACGATAACCTTGGCTTCCACAACCCAGCCGACTGGCGGAGAACCTTCAAGCAATGAACGGTGGACTGAATATTTTCACGCTGGTCGCGCAATCGAGCCTGCCGGTGCAACTGGTGCTGCTGGTCCTGCTGGTGTTCTCCTTCCTGTCGTGGGTGATCATCATCCGCAAGTATTCGCAGACCAAGACCGCCATGGAGAACGCCGAACGCTTCGAGGAGCGCTTCTGGTCCGGCGGCGACCTGGCGCAGCTGTTTCGCGAAGTGAGCAATCGCGGCGGCGGCGACGGTGGCATCGAGAACATCTTCGAATCGGGCTTTCGCGAATTCGCCCGGCAGCGCCAGCGCAAGACGCATGACACGCGCAGCGTGATCGAGGGCGCCGAGCGCGCCATGCAGGTCACCGGCACCCGCGAGATCGGCCTGCTGGAGCGCAACCTGGAATTCCTGGCCAACGTCGGTTCGATCAGCCCGTACGTGGGTTTGTTCGGCACCGTGTGGGGCATCATGGGCGCGTTCCAGGGACTGGGCGAGATGAAGGACGTGACCATCGCGGTGGTCGCCCCGCACATTTCCGAAGCGCTGATCGCCACCGCCATGGGCCTGTTCGCGGCCATCCCGGCGCAGTGGGCGTACAACCGCTATGCCAACAAGGTCGAGCGCATCGCCTCGCGCTATGACGTGTTCCAGGAGGAGTTCTCCTCCGTGCTGCAGCGGCAGATCCAGACCGACGACGCGGCCTGAGCGGAGCAGCAGCCATGCGAAATCCGCGGCGCCAGAAGCGCTTCAAGCTCAAATCCGAAATCAACGTGGTGCCCTACATCGACGTGATGCTGGTGCTGCTGATCATCTTCATGGTCACCACGCCGATGCTCAATTCCAACGTCGACGTGCAGCTGCCGCAGTCCGACGCCAAGTCGATGCAGGACAAGAAAAACCCCATCGTGGTGTCGGTCGGCCAGGACGGTTCGTTGTTTCTCACCATGAGCGGCGCCAAGCAGGAGCCGATCGACGAAGACGGCCTCAAACTGAAGGTGGGCGCGTTCGTGCGCGAAAACCCCGAGGTCAGCGTGCTGGTGGCCGGCGACACGCGCGGCAACTATGGCGGCGTGTTCAAGGTGCTTACCGACCTGCAGCAGGCCGGCGTGGCCAAGGTGGGCCTGATGGGGCAGCCCGCTGGTCCGGAAGGCCAGGGCAAGAGCAGCTCCGATGGACGAAAGTAAGGCGACGCCGAAGGCGGTCGTACTTTCCGCCATCCTGCACATCGGCATCGTGGGGTTCCTGTTCCTCGCGGTGCTGCCGTGCGCGAGCTACGAGAATTTCTTCAACGCCTTGGGCCTGCCGGCCTGGATGAATCCGATCACCTGCTCCAAGCCTCTGCAACTGCAGGGTCAGGTCATCGAGGCCACCCTGATCGGCCCCACCGGCAGTCCGCCACCCAAGTCGGTCAAGACCAAGCCCGTCCCGAACACGGTGCCGCCACCGCCCGCCACGCCGCCGCCGAAACCGCAGGTGGAAGCGCCGCAGGTGAAAACCCTGCCGCCGCCGCCCGAGCATCCGGACGTGAAGGACCAGGAGCGGATCGTGGCCGATGCGCTGCTGAAAGCGGAGGACGCCAAGAAGTTGCAGGAAGAAAAGCAGCGCCAGCGTCAGGCCGAGCTGGACGCCAAGATGGCCAAGCAGAAGGAAGAGAAGCAGAAGCAGATCGACGAGATGTTCGCCAAGATGGACGCCGCCGCCAACCGCACCAAGCAGCTGGACAACAAGGCGAAACAGGCCCGCCAGCAATTGGAGGATCTGAAGAACGCCAAGGACGATGGCCAGTCCGATCTGCCTGCGGCGGCCCAGCGGCAAACGGGCAACAACGCCGACCACAGCGATCTCAGCGATGCCTACGCCGCGGCCATTCAGAATGCGGTCACACCCAACTGGCTGCGTCCGGATAACATGCCCGCTGTTCCATGCACGGTTCATATCGTGCAGCTGCCAGGGGGAGACGTGATGAGCGCCACGGTCGATCCGAGCTGCCCGTATGACGAGGCTGGCCGTCGTTCGGTCGAAAATGCGGTGCTGCGAACCAAGACGCTGCCGTACGCGGGTTTTGAGAGCGTGTTCCGTCGCAACCTAACTTTCACCTTCAGGCCGCAATGATCAAGCCCATGCGCAAATTCAGTTCACGTCTCGCTCTCGCCTTGCTGGCTGTGGCGGCATTGCTGGCCGGCCCGGCGGCGGCACAGTCGCTCAATGTCGATATCGTCGGTGGCGTCAAGACGGCCACGCCGATCGTGGTGGTGCCTTTTGCCCAGGCCGGCGGCGCGCCGCTGCCTACCGACGTGGCCGACGTGATCCGCAACGACTTCAACCGCTCGGGCAAATTCCGCTCGCTGGCCAAGAGCGACATCGTGGAATTCCCGTCGCGTGGTGCGGACATCAAGTTCCCCACCTGGCGGCTGATGAAGCAGGACTACATCACCGTGGGCCGCATCAGCGATGCCGGCAACGGCGCGGTGCGGATCGAGTACGAACTGTGGGACGTCAACAAGCAGCAGAGCCTGCTGGCGCAGGCGTTCACGGCACCCACCGGTGACCTGCGCGGTGTGGCCCACCAGATCGCCGACCAGATCTACCAGAAGATCACCGGCGTGCGCGGCGCGTTCTGGACCCGCATTGCCTACATCACCGCCGTGGGCCTGGGAAACAACACCACCTATTCGCTGATCGTGGCCGATTCCGATGGCTACAACCCGCAGGTCGTGGCACGGTCCAAGGAATCACTGCTGTCGCCGGCGTGGTCCCCGGACGGCAAGAAGATCGCCTACGTTTCCTTTGAAAGCGGCAATTCCTCGATTTACGTGCAGGACATCACCACCGGTTCGCGCCAGCTGATCGCGGCGCATCCGCGCGGCATCAACGGCGCGCCGGCATGGTCGCCCGACGGCAGCAAGCTGGCGGTGGCGCTGTCCTACGTGGGCAACCTGGAACTGTTCTCGCTGGACGTGGCCAGCCGGCATGAAACCCGCCTGACCAACAACCTGGCGATCGACACCGAGCCGGTCTGGGCGCCGGATGGCCAGAGCATCTATTTCACCTCCGATCGCTCCGGTCGACCGCAGATCTACCAGGTGTCCGCAGGTGGCGGCAGCGCCGAGCGGGTGACCTTCCAGGGGCAGAACAACGCCGACCCGGCGGTCAGTTATGACGGCAAACAGATCGCCATGGTGCAAGGCAACGGGAACGTGTATCGTATTGCTGTCATGGATCGCAGCCTGGGTGGTCAAGTGCGCTTCCTTTCTCCCGGTTCGCTGGATTTCTCGCCGAGTTGGGCACCAAACGCAAGCATGCTGCTGTACGGCGCCACCGAGGGGCCGCGCAGCGTGTTGTATGCCGTTTCGGCCGATGGCATGGTTCGCCAGCGCCTGGCCTTGGCCGATGGCGACGTGAGCGACCCGGCTTGGGGACCCTATCGGCAACAATGATTCAACAATGATTATTGAGCCGGCGCGCGCGAGTGTGCCGGCATGATGTCCATGGAAGGGCCCGCAGACGCGCCGAGAGGCACCGTCTCGGTTTTCGACAGTGGCGCTCATGATGCTATCGCCAGCAAATCGACGAAGAAGCATCACGCGGTGTCGATCTATCGAGTGTAAAAATAACAGCCGGGATCACCGGCGAGCGCTGTCCTGTAACCGTAGTCGTAATCGTCGTCGTATGTTTGGAACCTAACCCGTTTGAAGGAACGTCACCATGAATAAGACCGTTCGCGTCGCTTTGGTCGCCCTGCTCTGTGTCGGCGCGGCCGCTTGCAGCAAGAAGCAGGAAGTCAAACCGCAGGCCCCCGCACCGGAGCCCGTTGCCCAGACCCAGGCCCCTGAGTCCGATGGCAAGTACACCCCCGCCGACCTCGATACCGATGCCTGCCTGCGTCAGCGCGTCGTGTATTTCGATTTCGACAAGACCGAGATCAAGCCGGAGTTCCAGCAGATCATGGCGTGCCACGCCAAGTACCTGCAGGATCGTCCGAGCGCGCATATCCGCCTCGAAGGCAACACCGATGAGCGCGGCACCCGCGAATACAACCTCGGCCTTGGCGAGCGTCGTGCCAATGCGGTTTCCAGTGCGCTGCAGGCCAACGGTGGCTCGGCCAGCCAGCTTGAAGTCATCAGCTACGGCAAAGAGAAGCCCGTTTGCCGCGAGCACAATGAAGATTGCTGGAGCAAGAACCGTCGCGCCGAGATCGTCTACACGGCGCAGTAAGCATGAAGCAACTGGCTAATCGTTTCACAGCCAGGTTCGGCATGGCGGGTGCAATTGCATCCGCCATGCTGTTTGCGTTTCCCGCTTTTTCGCAGGATTCGCGCCTGAGCCTCGCCGACCGTGTTTCCCGCCTTGAGCAGCAGGCTCAAAGAGACCAGGGTGGCGTTGGCATGGTCAACCAGATGCAGCAACTGCAGGAGCAGGTGCGCCAGCAACAGGGCCGCATCGAGGAGCTCCAGCATCAGCTGCAACAGCTGGAAGACAAGAACAAGGCCCAGTACGTCGACCTGGATTCACGTATCGGGCGACTGGAAGGCGGCAACGCAGGTGGCGCCGCTGGCGCTGCACCGACGACTTCCGCGGCCGCACCGACAACTTCATCTTCCGCGGCGGCGGGCAACCCGACCCAGGGCCAGGGCAGCAATGCCGATCCGGCTTCGGTGCAGGCGGCCTACGACGTTGCATTCAAGGCTTTGCGGGGTGGCGATTACGCCGCCGCTTCGCGCGATTTCCGCTCGTTCGTGCAGCAGTATCCGAACGAGTCACTCACCCCCAACGCCTATTATTGGCTCGGTGAGTCGTACTACGTCACCATGAATTACCCGGTGGCACTGGAAGCTTTCCAGCAGTTGCTGAAGCAGTTTCCGCAGAGCGAGAAGGCACCCGACGCGCTGCTCAAGGTGGGCTACAGCCAGTACGAGCTCAAGCAGGTCGATGCGGCCAAGGCCACGTTGACCGAGGTCGGTGCGAAGTATCCCGGCACCAATGCGGCAAACCTCGCCAAAGAGCGGCTGCAGCGCATCCAGTCGGTCAACTGAGGTTCTTGTGGTGACAGGCACAGACGCGCGCGTGGAAGCCGCCACGCCAGGGCCGGTTGGCGCCGAGCGATTGCGCATCACGGAAATCTTCCACTCGCTGCAGGGCGAGGCCGACGCCATCGGCTGGCGCACCGTCTTCGTGCGTCTTACCGGCTGCCCGCTGCGCTGTGTGTGGTGCGATACCGAGTATTCGTTTCACGGCGGGCAATGGCACGATATCGACGCGATCCTTGCCGAGGTGGCGAGGCACGATGTCGGCCACGTCTGCGTCACGGGTGGTGAACCGCTGGCCCAGAAGCGCTGCCTGATCCTGCTGCAGAAACTGTGCGACGTGGGCTACGAGGTGTCGCTGGAGACTTCCGGTGCGCTCGATGTCTCGGCGGTCGATCCGCGCGTGCGCAAGGTCATGGACTTGAAGGCGCCCGGTTCGGGCGAAAGCGCGCGCAACCTGTGGTCGAACCTGGCCTTTCTGCATCAGCGCGACCAGGTCAAGATCGTCATTGCCAGCCGTGCCGATTACGACTGGGCATGCAGCGTGCTGGTCGAACATGCGCTGGCCGCCCGTTGCATGGTGCTTTTTTCTCCCGTTCACGGCGCGATATCGCCGCGCCAGCTGGCCGACTGGATCATCGAGGACAGGTTGCCGGTGCGCTTCCAACTGCAACTGCACAAACTGCTCTGGAACGACGCCGCCGGGCACTAGCCGCGAGGTGGGCGGGCAGCAACCGGAAGTGCTTTCCCTTCGTCCCCGACCACTCTTGTTTCATGCGCTTCGGCCTGTGCTGCCGCAGGTGCTTTCCGGCCGGTGACCGGCCGTACCGAAGGATGCAAGACTCATGACCGACAAACTCTCCCGCAAGGCCGTCGTGCTCGTCTCCGGCGGCATGGATTCGGCCGTGACCATCGCCATCGCCCGCGAACAGGGCTATCAGGTGCACGCGCTGAGCGTGGCTTACGGCCAGCGCCACAACTCCGAGCTGGCCGCTTCCGAACGTGTGTCGCAGATGCTTGGCGCGTTCGAGCACAAGACGGTGGCGGTCGATCTCCGCCGCATCGGCGGCTCGGCGCTCACCGCCGATATCGACGTGCCGCTGGATGCCGCCGATGGCGACGATATCCCGGTGACCTACGTGCCGGCCCGCAACACCATCATGCTGTCGATCGCGCTGGGTTGGGCCGAGGTATTGGGCGCCCGCGACATCTGGTGCGGGGTGAATGCCGTCGATTACTCGGGCTATCCGGATTGCCGGCCCGCGTTCATCGAGGCGTTCGAATCGCTCGCCAATGTCGCCACCAAGGCCGGCGTGGAAGGCGCCGGGCTGCGCATCCACGCACCGTTGATGAAGATGAGCAAGGCCGACATCGCGCGCGAAGGCAAGCGTCTGGGCGTCGATTTTTCCGCCACCGTCAGCTGCTACCAGGCCAATGGCGAGGGTCGCGCCTGTGGCCATTGCGATGCCTGCCGGTTGCGGGAGCAAGGCTTCCGCGAAGCGGGTTTGCCCGACCCCACCCGCTACGTCTGAACCGCGCTTGCTTGTGCCACTCGCGCCCAGCCCGTAAAATTGTCGGCTTGAGTTTTGCCGTGGTTTCGTACGACGGGTCGTTAGCTCAGTTGGTAGAGCAGTAGACTTTTAATCTATTGGTCCCGGGTTCGAATCCCGGACGACCCACCAATTTCACCCGCCGGTGCAAGCCGAGCGGGTTTTTTTCTGCCTGTTTGTAGCCTCGCGCACCGATGTCGTGGCGCTCGGTGTCGCGCCGCTCACGGCTTGTTCGCGCGCAGTTGCTGCAGCAATTGGCGGTGATCGCTGGCGATCTTTTCCAGGCGCGCCTGCAAGGCCGCCGGGCTCACCCACTGGGCGTTGAGGGCGCGGCGGCGATCCAGCTGGTAGTCGATGTCGGCAAAAGGCGCCAGCGCGCTGTTGCCGGCTGGCGCGAAGCCACTGATGTCGTGGATCCGCTTGAGCTTCTCCAGCTCGGCGGCGACATGGGGGCCGGTGCGGGCATAGCCGGTCACGAAGGTGGCGATGGCCCGGCGCACGGCCGGGTCGAGATCGCGGCGAACCACGATCACCGCGTGTGGAATCAGGGTGGACGTCCACAGAACGCGCAGCCGGGAAAACTGGTCGGGGAAGTGCTGGGCGAAGCGCTCCATGTCGGCGGTATTGTTGGTCGCTACATCGACTTCGCCATTGGCGACGGCCAGGGCGTTGTTCTGGTGGTTGTCGATTGCCACGGTGGCGAAAAACGTGTCCGAGTCCAGGTTGCGGCTGGCGAAGATCTGGGTCTCGGGAACCAGATAGCCCGATACCGAGAGCGCTTCGCCACGGGCGTAGCGCCAGTGGCCGGGTTTGCGCAGCAAGTCGGCCACGTTGTGCAGCGGAGAGTCGCGGCGGACCAGCAGGACGGCGTTGTAGCCGTGCGAACCGTCGCCGCGGGTCAACTGGGCGATCACCTGCATGCGGTCCTGCGTGACGGCCTGCAGGGCGAGGCGGCCGGAGACGAACGCAATATCCACCCGCTCCTCGTTCAACGCCTGTGCCAGTCCTTCGTAGGTGCTCACGGAAATGCTGCGGACGGGTTGCTGCAAGGCATGTTCCATGTCGTCCAGCATCGGGCGCCAGGCGGTCAGCGATTCGGCCGGGCCGCCAATGGGCAGGATGCCGAACGTGAGTGGCGCGGCGGCAGGCACCGGCGGCACGGCCGACGTGGACATCGCCGGCACGGTGACGGTCAGCGCGAGCAGGAACAGCGTGCCCGCAAGCTGCCCCAGCCGACGTGCCTGCACAGTGCGGCGCGTTTTCGACATTGGTGTCGTCTGGTGTTTGTCCCGCACCTTTTCTCCCCTCGCCATCCTTGTCTCCCCGCCGTCGAGTCTGCGGGCTGGCGGGGCGGAAATACAAGCGGCGGGGTACCGAGGTTGTTTTGAGGCGCGGCGTCCTGCAGGTTCGAGGTACGGCGTTGTGTGAGCTTGCCACGTCGATAAACGCAGAAGCCCGAAGCCACCGTAACCTCCTCTCCCCTTGGGGAGAGGAAAGAGGAGAGGGGCCGGTGCTTGCGGGGAAGTTGATGGGGGGCTTTTTGGTGTCGTCGTCAACTTCGTTGGGGCTTCCCCGCGGCGTGTCCCCCTCTCCCCAAGGGGAGAGGGGGTTATGGCATCTTCGGGTATTGAGGCCGGCCGTGCGCTCAAACCTCGCCGATGCGGCGTGAAGCGACCACGGCCTCCACCCGGTTGCGTACGTTGAGTGCGCGGAAGATCGCCGCCAGGTGGATCTTCACGGTGCCTTCGCTGATGCCGAGATCGCTGGCGATGACCTTGTTCGGCTTGCCCGTGGACAGCAGCCGCAACACGTCGAGCTGGCGTTCGGTCAGCAGTTGGTGCAGACGCTCTTCCAGTCGCGCCGCGGCACCTTCCCCCGTCGTGGATGGCGGCGGTGCCACCAGCGGCTCGTCGGCCTGCAGCATCATCGGCGGGATGTAGACGCCGCCGGAAAGCACCAGTCGCACCGCCGACAGCATGACGTCGGCGGAGTAGGCCTTGGGGATGAAACCCTGTACGCCCATCGCCAGCAACTCGCGGATCAGCGCCGGGCTCTCGGCACCGGACAACACGATCACCGGCACGCCGGGCCACGCGGCGATCACTTCGGCCAGATGTTCGCGCCCGTGCACGCCGGGCATGGTCAGGTCGATCAGCGCCAATGCGGGGGGCGATTCCTGGCCCAGTGCGTGGCGTAGTTCGGCGACATCCAGCGCGATCGTGAACTCGGTGCCGGGGCCGAGTTCGGCAAGCTTGAGCCTGGCCCCCTCGGCAATCAGCTGGTGGTCGTCCGCGATCAGTATGCGCATGTCATGTGTTCCGGGAGGTGGCGGCGATTGCCGTGAGCAATCAGGGTCGAGGGTGGTTGTCATCGCGTGGAGTGGCGCGGAGGCGGGTGTCATGTCCCCTCCCGTATGGACGCCCAGACGGCCATCAGGCTTTCGCGTAATTGCGCGGGCGATACCGGCTTGTAGAGCAGGGGGATGTTTGCCGTCAAGATCGGTTGCAATCGGTCGCGGCGCGTTTCGCCAGTGATCAGCAGGCGGGCGAACGGTCGCGCCCCTTCGCGCTTGTAGTACGCATCCAGCAGGGCGAGTACCTCAAGGCCGCTCTCGCCATGGCGCAGGTGCAGGTCGGAAATCACGAGGTCGGGTGCGGTTCGCCAGTGTTCCACGGCGTCCAGCGCCTGGGCGCCGTCTTCGGCGGTGGCCACGTCGCAACCCCAGCTGCGCAGCAGATAGCGGATGCCCGACAGGATCGCCGGCTCGTCGTCCACCACCAGCACGCGCATGCCCGAAACATCCAGCGGCATGGCCGCCAACGGGTCGGCGTGCGCTTGCGGTGCAACTTCCGACAACACGAAACTGAAAACGCTGCCGCGGTGGGGGCGCGAGTGCAGCTGCACGTCGCTACCGATCAGTTCCGCCAGTCGCTGGACGGTGGAGAGGCCCAGCCCCAGGCCGCGCCGCGGGCCGTCGCTGGGTGCCGCGTCGCAGTGATTCTCGACGCGGTAGAACTCGTCGAACACGCGCGCCTGGTGCTCCGCCGCGATGCCGATGCCGGTGTCCCACACGTCCACCCGAACCTGGTTGCCGGACCGTCTGCGCGCGGCGACCAGCACGCCGCCCTCGGGGGTGTAACGCAGCGCGTTACTGACCAGGTTGTTGAGGATGCGGCCCAGCATGGTGCGGTCGCTGCGCACCCACACGTCCGTGGTGCGCATCACCAGCCGCAGGTCGTGCTGTTCGGCGATCATGCGGAAGTTGCGGCTGACTTCATCGAAAACCTGGTCCAGCGAAAAATCGCTGATCTCCACCTCCATCGTGCCGGTTTCCAGTCGCGACAGGTCGAGCAGCTCGCTGAACAGGTGGTCGAGCGCCTGCACGCACTCCTGGATATGCGCGATGCGGTCCAGCCGGACGACGTCGTCCTCGTCCACGGCCAGCGCGGAGGAAAACAGGGTGAGCGCGTACAGCGGCTGGCGCAGGTCGTGTGAAGCGGCGGCCAGGAAACGCGCCTTGGCGACGCTGGTGGCTTCCAGCGCGGCGTTCTTGTCCGCCAGTGCGCGGGTGGCCTGGTCGATCTCGCGCTCCATGTCGCGGTGCATGTCGAACAGCGCCGCCGAGGCAGCGTTGAAGCCGCGCTGCAACTGGCCGATCTCGGTGCGGTCGGTGATCTCCACCGCCACCGGTGCATCGCCGTGACCAAGCTGCTGCACGGCGGCCACCAGCCGTCGCAGCGGTGCGCTCAGCCAGCGCGCGACCTGCCAACCGATGATGCCGGCCACCAGCAGGCTGATCGCCAGCGTGATCAGCGCGTTGTGCAGGCTCGATCGCTGCGCGGCGATCGCGTCCGCCAGGCTGACCCGCACCAGTACCGAGCCGAGCGCGGGGCCGAGCGGCCGGTGCGGATCGATCACTTCGCGAATCACGGTGAGGCCGCCGGTGGTGCCGCCCGTTTGCGTGTCGTGATGGCCGGCCAGGATTTCGCCGTCGACCGAACGGATCTGCACCAACGCCACATGCGGCAGGTCGCCCGTCGCCTGCGCAATGCGCGCCAGCTCGCGGCGGTGGGACTGGCGCAGCGGTTCGGCGGAGACGGCTGCCGCCTGGATGGCGATGGCGTTGGCGGTGTCTTGCGCCATCACGCGCACCGTGGTGAGCTGGTGGCGGGTCAGCGTGGTGACCAGCAGCACGGCGGTGACCAGGGTGGGCACCAGGGCGACAAAACCCAGTCGCTGCATCAGCGACGTGCGTCGCCACAGGCGCACCGCGAAGTTGCTGCTCCCCATATCCGTCACCGCCAGTTGCTCTCCTGGTCCGCCAGGCCGCGCCGATGCCGCCGCTGCACGCGATCCGACGCGCCGGCGGTCTTGTTCGGGCAGCCTAACGCGAAAGTCGGCGGCGGACAGTACGGCTTCCGGCGGCGGGCCAGGCCATCGGTTCTAGCTCCAATGGCCGGTGACCGCGCTAGTTCGGATTGCGGTGCAGTTTTTCGCGCAGGTCTTTCACGTCGGCGCGCGAGACCACGCCCGCGTGATTGCCCCAGGCCTGGCGGATATAGGTTGTGAGCGCGGCGATGTCGCCGTCGTCCAGCCGCTTGTCGAACGCGGGCATGGCCAGGCCGGTGGGATCGGCGTCGGTGGCCGGTACGGCGTCGCCGCGCAGGATCGTGGCGATCAAGGTGTCCGGCTGTCGGGCCTGTATCGCCGAACTGTTGCGCAGCGGCGGGAACGCGCCGGGCTCGCCGGTGCCGCCACGCAGGTGGCAGCCTTCGCAGTTGTCGAGGTACAGCGCGGCGCCATGCCGCATCACCGCGGCGTCCGCTTCGGCGATGTCGTCCTGCGGCGGCGCCGGCAGGCTTTTCAGGTACACGGCAATGGCGCGCAGGTCGGGTTCGCTGAGGTACCGGGTGGATTGGCTGACCACTTCGGCCATCGGCCCGGCGGCGGTGGTGATGGCGTTACGGCCCGTGCCCAGGTAGTCGACGATGTCCTGCTCGCTCCATTTGCCCAGCCCGTCACGCTTGCCACCGGTGAGCGCGGGCGCGAACACGTGTTCGGCGAACCCGCCGCCGAGCGGGTGCTTGGCATCCACCGCGCCGGCGAAATTCTTGTCGCCGTGGCAGGCGCTGCAATGGCCCACGCCGCGTACCAGGTAGGCGCCACGGTTCCATTGCGCCGATTTGCCGGGATCGGCCCGGTAGGTGCCGGCATCGAAATACATCGCATCCCATGCGGCCATCGCGCCGCGCACGCTGAGCGGCCAGGGCAGTTTCGGCGCGATGTCGCGCTGGCGCACCCGCGCGCGCGTATCGAGATAGGCCTTGATGTCGCGCACATCGTCGCGGCTGAGCTTGGTGAACCAGGGGTAGGGAAACGCCGGGTACAGCCGATGTCCGTCGCGCGCGATGCCCTGGTGCATGGCGCGGTAGAAATCGTCGCCATCCCAGCGGCCGATGCCGGTGTCCGGGTCGGGCGTGATGTTGGTCGAGTAGATGGTGCCGAACGGCGTGGGCACGGCGCGGCCGCCGGCGTAGGGCGCGCCGTTGCTCGCGGTGTGGCAGGCCATGCAGTCGCCGGCACGCACCAGGTAGCGTCCGTGCTGCACCGAGGCATGCGGCCCCGGGCTGGTGCGAGCACTCGTCGACGCATTGGCGGCAACGGCGCCCGCGGCGCAAAGCCCGGCGAAACCCAGCGACAGCGTGATGGCGATGCCGATGCGCGCGGTCATGCCGACACCAGGGGGCCGGGGTTCTTCAGGTAGCGCTTCATCGCCTCGGCGGCCCAGAACGTCAGCGCGCCCACCGTGCCGGTGGGGTTGTAGCCGGCGTTTTGCGGAAACACGCTGGCGCCCATCACGAACAGGTTCGGTACATCCCACGATTGCAGGTAGCGGTTGACCACGCTGGTAGTCGGGTCGGCACCCATCGCGGCACCGCCGGTGTTGTGGGTGGTCTGGTAAGGCACGATGGAATAGTGGCCATCGCGCTTTTTCACGTGGTGGGTGGCGTCGGGAATGGCCTGCGCGATCTTCGTTGCCTGGTCGGTGAGGTAGTCCGACATGGCGTGTTCGTTGGGCTGAAAATCGAAGGTGAGGCGCAGCAGCGGGTTGCCGTAGTCGTCGCGCCAGGTGGGGTCGAGATCGAGGTAGTTGCTGCGGTAGCTCATCACGCTGCCGTGGGTGGCGATGGAGGTGGCGGTGAGGTAGTTGTCGTGCATCACCTTCTTCCAGCCGCTGCCCCAGGTCGGCGCGTCCTTGGGCAGGTAGTGCTGCAGGATCGGCCGGCCGCCGGTGTTCCACAGCGCGATGTAGCCGCCGCCGATGAAACCCAGCGGGCCGTGGTCGAAATTGTCGCCGTTGAAGTTGTCCACGCCCTGGCCCAGCGCGCCGGCGCCCATGAACGGGTTGAGGATCTCCTTCTGGAACACGTCCACCGACGAGGTGATCTGGTAGGCGTAATTGCGACCGACCACGCCGCGCCCCGTCGTCGGGTCATAAGGCGTGCCGATCTTCGACAACAGCAGCAGGTGCACGTTGTGCTGGGCGAACGCGCACAGCACCACCATGCCGGCGGGCTGTTCGATCTCGTTGCCGTCCACATCCACATAGGTGACGCCGGTGGCGCGCTTGCCGGTGTTGTCGGTGTTGACCCGGGTGACGTTGCAGCGCGTGCGGTAGCTGAAATTGGCCTTCTTCAGCAGCACCGGCAGGATCGTGGTCTGCGGGCTGGCCTTGGAATAGTTGCCGCAGCCGAACCACTCGCAGTAACCGCAATACGTGCACTGGCCCATCTGCACGCCCAGCGGGTTGCGATACGGTTTCGAGGCATTGGCCGCGGGGCAGGGGAACGGATCGAAGCCAGCCTCGCGCGCCGCCTTGTCGAACAGCACCGTCGAGGCGCAGCGTTTCAGTGGCGGCAGCGGATAGCCACGCTTGCGTGCACCTTCGAACGGGTTGCCGCCGGCCTGCTTCACACCGCCGATATTGCCGGCGGTGCCGGAGACGCCGCACAGGTATTCGAAGCGGTCGTAGTGGGGTTCCAGCTCGTCGTAGGTCACACCCCAGTCCTGCAGGTTCATGGATTCGGGGATGAACTTCCTGCCGTAGCGCTGCTCGGTATGCGTGCGGATCTCGAAGTCCTGCGGCAGGAAGCGCCAGCACTGACCGTTCCAGTGCACGCCCGCGCCACCGACGCCGGCGGCGGGGAGGAACGAGCCCAGGTGGCGCATCGGCAGCGCGGTCTGGTCGGCGCTGTTGCGGAAGGTGAGCGTCTCGCGCTCGGGCGATTCGAAAATCTGCTTGCGCACGGCGTAGCGCAATTCATCCTGGATGGTGTCGGTGGCGAAGTCCGGCACGGTGTCGCGAAATTCCCCACGTTCCAGTGCCAGCACCTGCACGCCGGCATCGGTCAGTTCCTGCGCGATGATCGCGGCGGTCCAGCCGAAACCCACCAGCACCACGTCCACCGGCCGCTCCCGCTTCGCCATCACGATTCCCCACGCAGGTAGGCGGAGGGATCGCGCCCGACCAGGCTCACGAACGGTGCCTCGTACGGCCTGCCGAATTTCCCGATGTCTTCGACATAGTTGTAGCGCGGGCCGGGGAAGCCGATGAGTTTCCAGCCGGCGAAATCGCGATTGCCGCTATAGGCCGGATCCGCCAGGTAACCCTCCTGGGTGTTTTGCCACAGCATCGCGAAGAAGGTTTTGGCGGGAATGTCGCCCAGATCCACCTCGCCCTTTTCCAGCGCGTGGAGCAGGTCGTCCTGATGGGCCGGGTCCAGTTGCGCGAACGGCTTGCCGTGTTGCTGCCGGCAATGCGCCTCCACGCGCCCGATCGCATCGCGGTAAATCTGCGCCGGCGTGTACTTCAGCTGGAATCCCTGCTGATCGATGCCGTGCGGCCACGGCCCCTGCATGTACCAGCGCTCGGCGCGGCCATAGGCCCCGGCCAGTTGCAGGTCGATGAACGTCGTGATGCCCGCCTCATTGGCGCCACCGCCGAGATCATCGGCAGGGATCAGTCGTTGCGTGGCCGCGTCGATGAACGTGGCTTCGTCGGGCGTGAAGTACACCGGCGTCCGCGCTTGCGCCGAGCCGTGGCGCGGACCACAGCCAAGCAGGCCCAAGGCCGGTGTTGCAGCCACGACGCTTTTCAGGAAGGTTCGGCGGGACGTTCTGGTGGGGCCGCCGCGATGCCCGTGACCCTTGCCGCGTTCCGAATCCCGCATCGACATGGCGGCCTCCCATCGCTGAAAAAGCGCAGCGTAGGCAGGCGGCGGTGAAGCGCGGGTGCCAGCACGAGGCGGTTTTCTTCAGCCGGCGATATCAAAAGCGAAGAACGTGTGAATGCCCGCGAGGATCGGGCCGCGACGCGTCGCCCGCCGTGTCAGGGTGATCGGTGGCGTGACCGCCAGCGCCGCGTAAAGCGCTCCAGTGCCAGCGGCAACAACGCCAGCAGGGCGATTGCGGCGAGGGGAAGCAGCACCTCGCGGTGCATGAAAAGGCCGACGCCGACGTTGTCGCTCCGACTCAGCGCGTCACCCAAACCTGCGCCGATCGAGGTTTCGAAGATCAGCGTGACCGTGCCGCCGAGCCAGCTGGCGCCCAGGAACAGCCACAGCGGACAACGCAGCCAGGCCAGCGCCACGGTGACCGCGCCGAACGGCACCACCGGCACGAAACGCAGGAACAGGGTGTAGCTGGCCGGATGCTGTTCAAAGCCGTGCCGCAGTCGCGCCACCACGGCGGGCGGTTGGCGCGTGCCGCCACTGAACGCATAACGGCTGGCCAGGTACAGGATCAACGAGCCGAGGGTCAGCCCGATGGAGGAACATAGCGTGGCGTCGACCACGCCGAACGCGAAGCCACCGGCCAGGATCACCACGATGGTGCCGGGGATGCCGGTGGCCATGGTGAGCGTCAGCAGGCCGATGTAGGCGAGCCGGCTCAGCCACGGATGCGCGCTGATCTGTGCGTGCAACTCGGTCTGGTTGGCCAGCAGCTGGTGCGGGCTGAGCTGGTTCAGCGAGCCGGACGCGAACAGCACGATGCCGGCCAGCACCAGCAGGATCAGCGGCAGCGCGGCGCGCCAACGGCTCAATAGGAGGGGCCGCTTTGGCCGTAGGCGGCCAGAACCTCACGTGATGCGTCGCGCAGGATGTCGCGCCGCACCGCAATGCCGCGGCGCTCCAGTTCACCGGCCCAGTCGGCCGGCAGCGGGCCTTCGTCGAATTCGGTGAGGCTCTCGACGTCCTCGGTGCGGGCGCCGATCAGCAGCGTGTCGATGCCGGCCCACACGGTGGCGCCGTAGCACTGGCAGCACGGTTGCGCGCTGGTGGCCAGCACGTAATGGCCGCCGTCCTCGTTGATGCGGTGCCGGCCCAGCCGCTGCTGGGCGATCATCAGCGCCATGTTTTCCGCATGCGCCAGCGAGCAATGCTGCGGCACCACGCGGTTCACGCCCACGGCCACCAGCCGCCCGCTGTGGTTGTTGAACACCGCCGCCCCGAACGGCCCGCCGCCGCCGCGATCCACGTTCTCGCGCGCCAGCGCCACCGCCACGCCCATGCGTTCTTCGTCGGTGGCATAGCGTCGGTTGACGTCGGCGACGTCGCCGATCCACGGCGGCAAGGTCAGATGGATCTGCAGCGGCAGCATGCGATCGCTCCGTCAGTTTCCGGCCTGCCTGGCCCAGGTGTCGCGCAGCGTGACGGTGCGGTTGAACACCGGCGCGTCGGCGCGATGGTCGACGCGGTCGGCCACGAAATAACCCAGCCGCTCGAACTGGAAACGCTGCTCCGGCGCCACGTCGGCCGCTGCCGGCTCCAGCCAGCCGCGCAGCACGCGCTTGGCTTCGGGGTTGACGTGGTCGAGCCAGGTTTTGCCATCGTCTTCGCTGTCCGGCGCGGCCACGCTGAACAGCCGGTCGTAGACGCGCACCTCGGCGGCCACCGCGCGTTTCGCGCTGACCCAGTGGATGGTGCCTTTCACCTTGCGGTCGGCGCCGGGCAGGCCCGAGCGGGTTTCCGGATCCAGCGTGCAGTGCAGTTCGACCACGTTGCCATCGGCGTCCTTGATGACCTGCTCGCACTTCACGATGCCCACGCCGCGCAGGCGCACTTCGCCTTCGGGTTTCAGCCGGTGGAAGCCCTTCGGCGGCACTTCGGCGAAGTCTTCGCGCTCGATCCATACCTCGCGCGAGAACGGCACGTCGCGCGTGCCGAAGCTTTCATCCTTGGGGTGGTTGGGGAAGCTCAGCGTCTCCTCGTGGCCTTCGGGCAGGTTGGTCAGCACCAGCTTCAGCGGTTCCAGCACGGCCATGCGGCGCGCGGCGGTGGCGTCCAGGTCCTCGCGGATGCAGCCTTCCAGCACCGCGTAGTCGATCACGCTGTTCTGCTTGGACACGCCCACGCGATCGATCAGCAGGCGCAGGCCGGCGGGAGTGAAGCCGCGCCGGCGCAGGCCGCGCAGCGTGTTCATGCGCGGGTCGTCCCAGCCGTCCACGTAATGGTCGGCCACCAGCTGCGCCAGCTTGCGCTTGCTGGTGATGCAGTAGCTGAGGTTGAGCCGGGAGAACTCGATCTGCCGCGGCTTGGCCGGCTGGGTGGGCAGGCCCGCGTCCAGCAGCGGCTGCCACAGCTCGGGATGGTTCGGCAGGTCGACCTTGTCCACGCACCAGTCGTACAGCGGCCGGTGATCCTCGAATTCCAGCGTGCACAGCGAGTGGGTGATGCCTTCCAGCGCGTCGGACAGCGAGTGCGCGTAGTCGTACATCGGGTAGATCGGCCAGGCGTCGCCGGTGTTCTGGTGGGCGATCTTGCGGATGCGGTAGATCGCCGGGTCGCGCATGTTCATGTTGCCGGCGGCCATGTCGATCTTCGCGCGCAAGGTCTTGCTGCCATCGGCGAACTCGCCCGCGCGCATGCGCCGGAACAGGTCCAGGTTTTCCTCGACGCTGCGGTCGCGATGCGGCGAGTTGCGGCCGGCGGCGGTCAGCGTGCCGCGGTATTCGCGCATCTCCTCGGCGTTGAGGTCGTCGACATAGGCCACGCCGTCCTCGATCAGCTTGCAGGCGGCGCGGTAGAACACCTCGAAATAATCCGAGGCGTGGCGCAGCTCATGCCATTCGAAGCCCAGCCAGCGCACGTCGTCCTTGATGCCCTCGACGAACTCCGGGTCTTCCTTGCCCGGGTTGGTGTCGTCCAGGCGCAGGTTGCACCAGCCGCTGAATTCCCGCGCGATACCGAAGCTGAGGCAGATCGCCTTGGCGTGGCCGATGTGCAGGTAGCCGTTGGGCTCGGGTGGAAAACGGGTGTGGATGGCGACGTGCTTGCCCGAGGCCAGGTCGTCGCGCACGATCTGCCGGATGAAGTCCTGATGCTGCACGGCGGGCGTCGGGTTGGCGGGGTTCTCGGTCGACATCGGGCAAGCTCGCGTGCGTGGGTGGAAACATGCAAGTTTACCCTGTCGCCCGTGACGCACCCAGCGCGCTTGCCCGCGGCGCGCGCGAGGGTTAGCGTGGGCTCATGCAAACCGTCTACCGAGCCGAGAACCTCATCGACGCCCATCTGGTGAAGGATGCGCTGGAGGCCGAAGGGATCCCCGCGTTCATCGCCGGCGAATACCTCACCGGTGGCGTGGGCCAGCTGCCGGCGATGGATTTCATGGCGGTGATGGTGCCCGAATCGAGCCTGCCTCAAGCCAGTGCCATCGTGCGCGGTGTCGAGGCCTGCCTCAGCGACGCACGCCGGGCCATCGACGAAGACGGCGGGCTGGACGATCCGCTGGGCGCCTGCGCGGTATGACGGTTGCGCCCTCACTCCTGCCGGAGCTGGCCGCGCTGATCCGCGACGTGGCGGATTTCCCCCAGCCCGGTGTCACCTTTCGCGATGTCACGCCGCTGCTTGCCAATGCGCGCGGCTTTGTCCGCTGCATCGATGCGCTGGCCGAGCCCTGGCTGGAGCAGGGCGTGCAGGCGGTGTGTGGCATCGAGGCGCGCGGCTTCATTTTCGGTGCGGCGCTGGCGCAGAAGCTGGGCGCGGGCTTCGTGCCGCTGCGCAAGCCCGGCAAGCTGCCGCCGCCGGTGTTGTCGATCGATTACCAGCTGGAATACGGCCGCGACCGGCTGGAAGCGCGCAGCGATGCGTTGAAACCCGGTGAACGCGTGCTGCTGGTGGACGACGTGCTGGCCACCGGCGGCACGCTGGCGGCGGCGCGGGCGCTGGTCGATGGCTTCAATGCCACCACGGTAGGCGCCTGCGTGGTGATCGAGTTGTCGGCGTTGCAGGGCCGCTTGCGCTGGTCAGGCGGCGAGCCCTTGCACGCGTTGCTGCGCTATTGATTCTCGGTCGCAACCAGGATTGCTCTGACCAACTCTTTAGCTCGTCATTCCAGCGAAAGCTGGAATCCAGTGTCTTCGAGCAGTTGCCGAGGCGCTGGATCCCAGCTTTCGCTGGGATGACGGCTTGTTCGGATATTCCCTACCCGTCGATGACGTCCAGGCTTTCCACGTAAACCAGTTCGCAGGCGCCGGCGCCGGTATCGCTGCGCGTCATCGAGGTCTTCCAGCGCCAGCCGTTGGGGCCGCTGGCATCCACCAGAAAGCCTTCGATATGCACCAGCTGGCCTTTGCGCACGCGCTTCAACGCGCCGCGCACGCCGGCGTCGGCGGGGATCATGTGCACGTTGGCGGTGGACAGTTCGATCTCGTTGCGGGGAATCGGCCAGGTCTTCGTGCGCCAGTAGAAGAAGCGGCCGGACTGGCTGATGTCGAAGTGCGCCAGCACCGCGCTGTCGGACATGCGGCCCCAGCCCAGCGCCAGATCCACCGGCGCCAGCTTGGCGCCCGCGTCCCACGTGTAATCCTCGCGCGACAGCACGCGGGCGGTGAGGTCGATGTACGCCCGCGTGGCCAGGGTCATGCCGTCGCGGTGCAGGCTGGCGCCGTCGGTCAGGTTGACCTGGTGCGGCGCATCGGGCGCCAGCACGCCCGGCGGCGGGGTCACGTCGCGGTGGCGCCAATGATGCAGCCCGCCCCAGCCGATCAACAGCACCGCCACCACCGGCAGCAGGCGCATGGGTCAGTCCGCCTGCACGCGCGGTTGCGCACCCACGTCGGGCTTGAACAGGTCTGGCGGCAGATCCTGGAACACGCCGGCCAGCCGCTGCAGGAAACCCGCCATCGACGAGCTCTTGCGCCACACCATGGCGATGCGCCGGCTGGGCGCGTGGCCGGCGAATTCGATCAGGTGCACATTGTCGGTGCGCGCCATCGGCGGCTTGGTGGCCAGCGTGGGCAGCAAGGTGATGCCGACATTGGCCGCCACCATCTGCCGCAGCGTTTCCAGGCTGGTGGCGCGGAAACCGGTCTTCTCGCCCGCGCCGGCCAGCTGGCACACCTCCAGCGCTTGATCGCGCAGGCAATGGCCGTCTTCCAGCAGCAGCAGTTTCTCGTTGGCCAGGTCGGCCAGTTTCAGCTTCGCCTTGTGCCCGGCCAGCGGGTGGTGGTCCGGCACCGCCAGCACGAACGGTTCCTCGAACAGGAACTCGCTGTGCAGGCTGTCCTCGTGCAGCGGCAGCGCCAGGATGCCCGCGTCCAGCGCGCCCTCGCGCAGCATGTGGATCACATGCTCGGTTTTTTCCTCGGTCAGCAGCAGCTCCAGCCGCGGGAAGCGTTCGCGCAGCAGCGGGATCACGTGCGGCAGCAGGTACGGGCCCAGGGTGGGGAAAATGCCCAGCCGCAGCGTGCCCGCTTCCGGGTCGCGGGTGCGCTGCGCGATCGCCTTGATCTCCTCCACTTCGGCCAGCACCGAGCGCGCGCGGCGGGCGATTTCGCGGCCGGTTTCGGTGAGCAGGATCTTGCGCGGCGTGCGCTCCACCAGCGCCACCCCCAGCTCCTCTTCCAGCTTCTTGATCTGGGTGGACAGGGTCGGCTGGCTGACGAAGCTGGCCTCCGCGGCGCGGCCGAAATGCCGGTGTTCGGCCAGGGCCAGCAGGTAATGCAGATCACGCAGGTTCATCGGCGGCCTTCGGGCATCGTCATAGTCGATGTCTATGATTGTGGCGCCAACCATCGGCCTGAACAATGCAATTGGCGGCCGGCGCCCCTGTGGCGGTGCCATCCTCGCGCAGGAAGCAACGTGCCCTATGGCACTGGGCCGCACCCGCGGCCCGCCCTAGCGTGGACGTTTTGCTCAGGAATTTCCGATGTCCCGTCCCCTTCGCTCCATGGTGTTTACCGCGCTGGCGGCCTGTTGCGGTGCCGCGCTGGCCGCCCCCGCCGACAAGGCGCCGCAAGGCCAGCTGCCCGACTGGGCGGTGCCGCAGTCCTACCAGCTCGCGTTCAAGGTGGACCCTGCGCAGAAGGATTTTTCCGGCACCACCACGATCAAGGTGAAGCTGACCCGCGCCTCCGACCACGTATGGCTGGACGGCAGCGAACTGAAGGTCTCCAAGGTGACGGTCACCGACGCGCGCGGCAAATCGCAGCCGGGCAAGTACGTCAGCGTGGAACCCAAGGCCGGTGTGGTGCGCGTGGACTTCGGCCGCACGCTGCAGCCGCAGGAAATCACCCTGGCGATCGAATACACCGCGCCGCTCAACGCGCAGTTGCAGGGCCTGTACAAGGTCGCCGCCAAGGGCAAGCCGTACACCATCACGCAGATGGAGCCGATCAGCGCGCGCTTCGCCTTCCCCGGTTTCGACCAGCCCGGCTTCAAGACGCCGTTCGACATCAGCCTCACCGTGCCCGCGTCGCAGACCGCCGTCGCGAACACGAAGCAGGTGAAGGAAACGCCGGCCGGCGATGGCTGGAAGACCGTCACCTTCGCGCAGACCGTGCCGCTGCCCACCTACCTGGTGGCCTTCGCCGTGGGCCCGTGGGACATCGCCGCCGGCCCGGATATCGCACCCGACACCTACCGCGCCAAGCCGCTGCAATTGCGCGGCATCGCCGCCAGTGGCGAGGCGCACCGCATGCAGCACGTGCTGAGCGAAACCCCCAGCATCATCCACGCGCTGGAGAACTACTACGGCTTCGGCTACCCGTTCGACAAACTCGACCTGCTGGCCGCGCCGGACTTCTCCGCCGGTGCGATGGAAAACCCCGGCCTGGTCACCTTCCGCGACTGGCTGCTGCTGCTGGACAAGGATTCCCCCGCGAAAAACGTGCGCAGCTCGTTCAACGTGAATGCGCATGAGCTGGCGCACATGTGGAGCGGCGACACCGTCACGCTGAACTGGTGGAACGACATCTGGCTCAACGAGGCCTTCGCCACCTGGATGCAGCAGAAAGTCACCATGGAAGTGCATCCCGAATACCGCGCCGATCTCGATCGCGTGGATGGCGCGCAGATGGCGATGGCCAACGACAGCCTGGTCAGCGCGCGCAAGATCCGCCAGCCGATCACCGGCAATGGCGACATCGAGACCGCGTTCGACGGTATCACCTACGAGAAGGGCGCCAGCGTCATCGGCATGTTCGAAAACTACGTGGGCGAGAAGACCTTCCAGAAGGGCATGCGCGCGTACATCCAGAAGCACAAATTCGGCAACGCCGTGGCCGATGACCTGGTCTCGGCGATCGCCACCGCGGCGGGCAAGGGCGACGCTTTCAAGCACGCGTTCAACAGCTTCCTCAACCAGACCGGTGTGCCGTACATCGCCACGAAGGTGGAACAGAAGGACGGCAAGACCGTGCTGCACCTCAGCCAGAGCCGTTACCTGCCGGTGGGCAGCACGGGCGACGCGCAGCGCATCTGGGGCGTGCCGGTATGCGTGCGCTATGGAACGGACGCCAACGGCAAAGATGGAGCGTCGTCCAGCAAGGTCGCCTGCGAGATGCTCGACAAAACCAGCGGCACGATGGTGCTGGCCGGCGCCAGCAAGTCGACCTGGGTGATGCCCAACGCCAACGCCAGCGGCTACTACCGCTTCAGCCTCGACAAGCCGGCGCTGGGCAGCCTGGTGGGCCAGGTCGGCAAGCTCAGCGACGCCGAGCAACTGGCTTACGCCGATGCCGTCAACGCCAGCTTCCAGCACGGCGAGCTGGACGCCGGCGACGTGCTCACCGCGCTGCAGCCGCTGACAACCTCCAAGACCCGCGAAGTCGCCACCGCGCCGCTGGACCAGATCCAGTGGATCTACCAGAACATCGCCAGCACCGACGCCCAGCGCGCCCGCCTTGCCGGCTGGATCAAGGCCGCCTACCTGCCGCGCCTGCAGCAGCTGGGCTACCAGCGCAAGGCCGGCGAATCGGAGAGCCATTCGCTGTTGCGCAGCACCCTGGCTGGCAGCCTCGCACTCGACTTCAAGCTGCCCGAAGCGCGCGCCGCGCTGCTCAAGCAGGGCGAGGCCGCGCTCAAGCCCGGCGCCGATGGCCGTCTGAATCTGGCCGCCGCCGACCCCGATCTGCTGGGTGATGCGCTGGGCGTGGCGGTGCAGCAGCACGGCAAGAGTGCCGTCGATGCGCTGATGGCCGAACTGCCGAAAACCAGCGACCCGGCCCTGCGCAACGGCATGCTCGAAGGCATGGCCATGGCGCAGGACCCGGCCGTGCTGGAGCAGGTGCGCGACTTCTCGCTGACCAAGCCGGTCAAGGTGGGCGAAATGGCGCGTCTGCTGAAGGAAGGCCGCGATACGCCGGCCCAGCGCGATGCGTTGTGGCAGTGGTTCACCGCGCACTACCAGCCGATCCTTGAGCGCACCGGCAGCTTCGCCGGCGGCCGCCTGCCGTCGCTGGCCGGCAAGGACGGTTGCAGCAAGGCCGAGGTCGACCGCTTGCAGGCGTTCTTCCAGCCGCGCCTGAAGGATGCTGCGGGCGTCGACCGCGGCCTGGCGCAAACCAGCGAGAAGATCCAGCTGTGCAGCGCGTTGAAAGAGAAGCAGGACGCCAGCGCGATTTTGCGCTGACCACGAACCGGTGTGGTTGAATGCAGGCACAGGAAGTGCGCTGTCGTCAGAGGCTGTGAATCATTTGACGGCTGACAAGGAGCCCAGCTTTCCTTCCCCCGCGAAGCGGGGGAAGGTGCCGACTGCGAAGGCATGATGCCGAAGCGAACGGCGAAGCCGGCCCGGAGGGCGTGCCGCAGGAGCGGCACGTAAGGCGGATGGGGGCGCTCTTGATCCTGCTTTTGCACAGCGAAAAGGCCCTTCAGCCCTTCAGCCCTTCAGCCAAGCTTCCCTGCTATGCAAGGAAGCGGAAGTGATTTTTCACAGGCTCTCAGGCCGAAGGGGCCGCCTCGCGAGGCGGCCCCTTCGGCACATTCGCCTCGATCCATCCGGTAACGAACAACTCAAGCGCCACCCGCGGCGGCACTTCGATACCGGCCGTCCGCACA
Organism: Rhodanobacter fulvus Jip2; assembly: GCF_000264315.1. Classification (GTDB taxonomy): domain Bacteria; phylum Pseudomonadota; class Gammaproteobacteria; order Xanthomonadales; family Rhodanobacteraceae; genus Rhodanobacter; species Rhodanobacter fulvus. Next base: position 673 of record NZ_AJXU01000013.1, on the reverse strand, counting down.
AACGCTGCGGCCGCCTTGACGAAAGCCTGCCGCGCCTGACTACCCGCCTGCCGCGCCGCCGCCTGCTGCTGCCGCAACTGCACGATATGCGCCGACGGCTGCCCGGGCTTGGCAAACTTCTGATAACGCCGCAACGCATCGGCAACCATCTCGGTATCGAGCGATGCCTGCAGCACGGCCCTGCGGGCTTTCAGCAGATTGATCAAGTCGGCGACCATGGGTGTGGAAAGGCCGGCCCCCGCAGGGAAAAGGATGCGCGCCAATGATGGCGACAGCGACGTGGCCGTAACCAGCGGAATGGCCGCAGTCGGGTGTTCCAGATCGCGCAGGAAACTCGTATGGGGGAAGGGCTTCGGCGTTGCCATGGGCGAGTCGATGGACGGGGAAGGTGACGATACGTCGTTCAACTGTGGGGCGCCATGCTGGCGCTGCCCCATCCAGTTCGCCTGTAGGAGCGCACCCTGTGTGCGATGCGCTGTTCATCTGTGGGAGCGGCTTCAGCCGCGATGCTCTTTGTTGGTCGACCGAGAGCAAGAGCTTTCGATCGCCTGCGGCGCTCGAGTCACTTTCTCTTTGCGTGGCCACGCACGCGCAGGATGCGCGTGCGAACAGCGAAGCTGGCCCGAAGGGCGGAGGGCAGGATGCCCGGAGTGAAGAGAAAGTAACCAAAGAG
>NZ_AJXU01000012.1 GCF_000264315.1 Rhodanobacter fulvus Jip2 | reverse complement strand
GCTTGGCGCTTGCCGGGCATCCATGCCCGGCAAGTCCGTGAGGGCCGGCCGGGCTTTTTGACCGGACTCCTGTCCGGGCGAAAAATGATCGGCATCCCTGCCGATCACCCTACGGGCCTTTCGTCCGCCCCTCACCGCCGCACAGGGGCCCCGGGTAGAGCAGCGGGCCATCCTGGCCCGCACTCTTCAGAGCAGCCAAATCAAAAGCGTCGCGTCTGCTGTTGCGCCGTTTGCGTAACCATTGTGGATAGCTCGGACCAAGAGTCGAAGAGGCAAAGGACGAAGAGACGAGAGACGAAGAGAGGAGGGGAGAGGAGAGGAGAGGAGAGGAGAGGAGAGGAAGAGGCGACGGGGCGAGAAACGAAAAGCAAGAAGCAAGAAGCAAGAAGCAAGAAGCAAGAAGCAAGAAGCAAGGCGTTGCGCCTCACGGTGCCGCGCCGCCGCTTCTACCCCCTCTCCCCCGGCTCCGCCGGGGGAGAGGGTTGGGGTGAGGGGGAAGCTCTTGATCTAGCTCTTCACCGAGTGCGGGCCACGATGGCCCGCTGTTTTACCCGGGGCCCCTATGCGGCGGTGAGTCGAGGTCGACAGGCCGCGCAGCGGGAGTCGACAGGGATGTCGGCTCCTTTTCGCTCGGACAGGAGTCCGATCGAAAAGCCCGGCCGCGGCTCACGGACTTGCCGGGC
>NZ_AJXU01000011.1 GCF_000264315.1 Rhodanobacter fulvus Jip2 | reverse complement strand
GGCCTTTCTCTTTGGTTATCTTTCTCTTTGGCCACGCAAAGAGAAAGTAACTCGCCCTCCGAAGGAGGACGAAAGCTCTTGCTCCAACGCTATTCGTGGGTAAGCCAGAACGATATCTTGGGACAGTCGCGATCGGCCAAAAGTGGTCATTTATATGCACTCTGCCCCGGGGTTTTGTTCAACTGTAGGAGCGACTTCAGTCGCGATGCTCTTGCGAACGAGGAGGCAATGAACGAAGGGTCTGGTCTAGCTTTGTGGCACTCAACCGAATCTTGCCATCGCGCTGGATGCAACGAAGCTAGATCCGGTCCCGAGTCCCACTCCATTGAATAGCTATGTGCACAATGGACATTATCGAAGCCGTTAATATAGCCTGTTTAAGCGATGCTAATAAGATTGTCGTTGACAACAGTGCGTCGAAATCAACACTTCCGTAGTTAATGAGTACGGAAGTAATGCCTATCAAGTTTAAAGTAATGAATGATATCGGAAACCAAAAAATAAAGGACGCAATTAAATGGAACGCCAGTCTTAATTTATTCTTCTTCTTTGTCATTTGTATTATCATCCGTTATATTTCCTAAGTATAAGGCATATGTTATGACTAGTCGCATGAGGCATTTTGGATAAAATGTAGGCGGCGGCATAAGGTCTTGTTGGTGAGAACGTGGCCGGTACGACGACCATGAAACCTTGGCAGGACAGGGTCAGGGCATGGCAAGGTCGCATTATTGCGTTCCGACTTCTATGCGGTCCCGTGGACGATGCGTCCGGCTGTGGTGAAATGGGCCACGAAGCCGGTGGCAATTTGCAACCGCTATGATGCTAGACCTGACAACTTGGCCTCCCGAATGCCTTTTCAGCCTCGCTCGTGAATGATCTGGAACGATGTCGTGGAACAACCGTTTTCGGCCAGGAACGGACGTCCAGTTAGGGGTTTGAAGCGGAGAGCGTATCCCCAACGCCTTGGCAGCCAACTTACTTTGGGACCGCTATCGATCCCGGAGCCGCCTGCTCGGCAGCAATTGCCAAAGTCTGCCGGATTGCATCTATGACGATTTCTGGCCGGTCGTAATTAATAAGGTGACCAGCACGCGGGACAATTTCGTTCACACCATGGGTCGACATGGCGGCGATTTCGTTATGCATCTGCTCCCACATAACGGTTCGCTGGTCTTGTAACTGCTGAGTAATTCCCTTCGGGATGCTCTGATCAATCAAG
>NZ_AJXU01000010.1 GCF_000264315.1 Rhodanobacter fulvus Jip2 | reverse complement strand
CTGAGCGTAGCCGCGCAGCGGTGAAGTCGAAGCGCCGGCCGCAGGAAAACTCCCATCGCCGCACGTGGCGCCGACCATCCTGAGGCGCAGGACTTCCTTTCCCGTGGACGCGGGTCGATGCGCCGGTCTGCCTGCGTGCCTCGTTCGCCGATTCCTTCCGGCTCTCTTATCCACAACAACACACAGCTTATCCACAGAGTTGTTGTCTCGACGGCTGAGACGCCGCCGCGCATGATGGTCGGTATGTCCATCCGCGAGGTGTCGGCGCATTGCGCACCGGTCGTGGGGTATTTTCCGAGGTAAATCGATGTCCTTCGTTCCCGAGCGCAAAACGCCTTCCGCCGCCATCGAGGCGTTGCGCGTGCCGCCACATTCCATCGACGCCGAACAGGCGGTGCTGGGTGGCTTGATGCTGGCGCCCGATGCGCTGGACAAGGTGGCCGACCGATTGGCGGAAATGGATTTCTACCGCAAGGATCACCGCCTGATCTGGCGCGCCATCAACGAGCTGGCGAACAAGGGCATGCCCTGCGACGCCGTGACCCTGGGCGACTGGTTCGAGAGCAACGGGCTGGCCGAGATGGTGGGCGGCGCCAGCTACCTGATCGAGCTGGCCAACAGCACGCCCAGTGCCGCCAACATCGCCGCCTACGGCGAGATCGTGCGCGAGAAATCGGTGATGCGGCAGCTGATCGACGCGGGCACCTCGATCACCGAGGACGGCTATCGCCCCGAAGGCAAAAGCGTGCAGGAAGTGCTGGAAAGCGCCGAGCAGCGCGTGTTCCACATCGCCGAATCCGGTGCGCGCGGCAAGAAGGATTCCGTCTCCATGCGCGAGGCGGTGAAGGATGCGTTCCGCCTGCTCACCGAGCGCTACGAGAACCGCGGCCAGCTGACCGGCATCACCACCGGCTTCACCGACCTGGACAACCTCACCTCGGGCCTGCAGCCCTCGGACCTGATCATCGTGGCCGCGCGCCCGTCGATGGGCAAGACCGCGTTTGCGCTGAACATCGCCGAGACCGCCGCGCTGCGCAGCAAGAAGGCGGTGGTGGTGTTCTCGATGGAAATGTCCGCCTCGCAGCTGGCGTTTCGCCTGATCTCCTCGATCGGCCGTATCCACCAGCAGCACCTGCGCAACGGCGATCTGGAGGAGGAGGACTGGCCGCGGGTTTCCAACGCCATCGCGATCCTGTCCGAGGCGAAGATCTTCATCGACGACACGCCCAGCCTGTCGCCGGTGGAGCTGCGTTCGCGCGCGCGCCGCCTGCACCGCGAACACGGCGGCCTGGGCCTGATCGTGATCGACTACCTGCAGCTGATGCAGGTGCCCGGCAACAAGGAAAACCGCGCCACCGAGATCTCGGAAATCTCGCGTTCGCTGAAGGGTCTGGCCAAGGAACTGAACGTGCCGGTGATCGCGCTGTCGCAGCTGAACCGCTCGCTGGAGCAGCGCGCCGACAAGCGTCCGATGATGTCCGACCTGCGCGAGTCCGGCGCCATCGAGCAGGACGCGGACGTGATCATGTTCATCTACCGCGATGACTACTACAACAAGGAATCGCCGGACAAAGGCATGGCCGAGATCATCATCGGCAAGCAGCGCAACGGCCCCACCGACACCTGCAAGCTGACCTTCCTGGGCCATTACACCAAGTTCGAGAATTACGCGGCGGATTCGTTCGTGGGGAGTTTCGATTAGAGCCGGGAATGGGGAATCAGGAATGGGAGTCGGAAAAGCCGCCCGGCTTCGGCGCTTTTGCCCCCTCTCCCCCGAGCGCAGCTTGGGGGAGAGGGCTGGGGTGAGGGGGCGCCCTTGCCTCAGCCAAACATTTCGAAGCGCCAACGCCAACCACGTGCGGCGAAAACCCACAAGCATCCCCGGCATGGCGTCTCGCCGTTTGCGATGACCGCCAGCTAAGCTTCGTCGCCTTCACACCGCTGGAAATCCGCATGGCCAAAGCCAAGACCGCCTACGTCTGCACCGATTGCGGTGCCGAACACAGCAAGTGGCAGGGGCAGTGTGTTGAGTGCGGCGTGTGGAATACGCTCAGCGCGATCGTGCTGGCGCCTTCATCGCCTGCGTCCGCCGTATCGGCGGGCGCGCAGCGCTCGAACTACGCCGGCCACGCCGCCGGTTCGGCCCGGATCACGCCGCTGACCGAGGTGGCGTTGACCACCGAGGCGCGCACGCTGACCGGTATCGGCGAGCTGGATCGGGTGCTGGGCGGCGGGCTGGTGCAGGGCTCGGTGGTGTTGATCGGCGGCGACCCGGGCATCGGCAAGTCGACCTTGCTGCTGCAGATGCTGGGCACGTTGGGCGCGCATCTGCCCAGCGTGTATGTCACCGGTGAGGAATCGCTGTCGCAGGTGGCGTCGCGCGCGCAGCGGCTGGATCTGCCACTGGCACCGCTGCAGGCGCTGGCCGAGACATGCATCGAGCGGATCCTGGAGCAAGCGTTGACGACGCGGCCGCGGGTACTGGTGATCGACTCGATCCAGACCATCTGGACCGAGTTGCTGACCGCCGCGCCCGGTTCGGTGTCGCAGGTGCGCGAGTCGGCAGCCAAGCTCACCCGCTTCGCCAAAGAGACCGGCACCAGCGTGTTCCTGGTCGGCCACGTCACCAAGGAGGGCGGCATCGCCGGTCCGCGCGTGCTGGAGCACATGGTCGATGCGGTGCTGTATTTCGAGGGCGAATCGGGCAGCCGCTTCCGCGTGCTGCGTGCGTTCAAGAACCGTTTCGGCGCGGTCAACGAGCTGGGCGTGTTCGCGATGTCGGACAAGGGTCTGCGCGAGGTGCCCAACCCGTCGGCGATCTTCCTGTCTTCGCATGCGGGCCCGACCCCGGGCAGCGCAGTGATGGTGACGCGTGAAGGCACGCGGCCGCTGCTGGTGGAAGTGCAGGCGCTCGTCGATCAATCGTCGCTGGGCAATCCGCGCCGCGTCACCCTGGGGCTGGAACAGAACCGGCTGGCGATGCTGCTGGCGGTGCTGCATCGCCATGGCGGTGTGGCGGCCTATGACCAGGACGTGTTCGTCAACGTGGTCGGCGGCATCCGCGTGCAGGAGACCGCGGCCGACCTGCCGGTGCTGCTGGCGGTGCTGTCATCGCTGCGCGACCGACCGCTGCCGGAGCACATGATCACCTTCGGCGAAGTCGGTTTGTCGGGCGAGATCCGCCCGGTACCCAACGGCGAGGAGCGCCTGAAGGAAGCCGCCCACCATGGCTTCCGCCAGGCGATCGTGCCCAAGGCCAATGCGCCGAAGAAGGGCAAGGTGGGTGACATGCAGGTGATCGGCGTCGAGCGCCTCAGCGAAGCGATCGACGCCTGCCGCTGAGGTATGTGGTGGGAGCGACTTCAGTCGCGATGCTCTTGGCGGAAAGCAGAAGCATTGCGGCTGAAGCCGCTCCCACAGAGGCTTCACCCGGTTGCCGACGCCCGCCGGTCCGAGACGCTTTCCCGAATCCCGAATCCCGAATCCCGAATCCCGATTCCCGGCTTCCTCAGTACACGCCCTGATCGATCATCGCGTCGGCCACCTTGCGGAAACCGGCGATGTTGGCGCCCAGCACCAGGTTGTGCGGCTGGCCGAATTCCTCGGCGGCGGCGGTGCAGCTCTGGTAGATGCCGGCCATGATTTCATGCAGCTTGCCGTCGACCCGCTCCATGGTCCATTGCTGCATGCCGCTGTTCTGCGCCATTTCCAGCTGGCTGGTGGCGACGCCGCCCGCATTGGCCGCCTTGCCCGGGCCGTAGGCGATCTTGCTTGCCAGCAGGATGTCGATGGCGTCGGCGGTGGAGCCCATGTTGGCGCCTTCGGCAATGCAGGTGACGCCGTTGGCCAGCAGCGCCCGGGCGTCGGCGGCGGTCACCTCGTTCTGCGTGGCGGAGGGGAACGCGGCGTCCGCCTTGATCCGCCACACGGCATGACCGTCTTCCGGGTAGTCGCCGCGCGGGATATAGGTGGCGTCGGGGTGGTGCGCCGTGTACTCGCTCAACGAGGCGCGCTTGACCTCCTTCAGCAACTTCAGCGTCTCCAGGTTGATGCCGACCGGGTGGTGGATCGTGCCCAACGAATCGGAGCAGGTGACCGGACGCGCGCCCAACTGGTACAGCTTCTCGATGGTGTAGATCGCCACGTTGCCGGCGCCGGACACCAGGCAGACCTTGCCCTCGAAATCCTCGCCGCGGGCCTGCAGCATGTGCTGCGCGAAATAGACCGTGCCGTAGCCGGTGGCTTCCTTGCGGCCCAGCGAGCCGCCCCAGTTCAGGCCCTTGCCGGTCAGCACGCCCTCGTAGTGGCCGGTGAGGCGCTTGTACTGGCCATACAGGTAGCCGATCTCGCGCGTGCCCACGCCGATGTCGCCGGCGGGCACGTCGGTGGTCGGGCCGATGTGGCGGTACAACTCGTTCATGAAGGACTGGCAGAAACGCATCACTTCGGCGTCGGATTTGCCCTTGGGGTCGAAATCCGAACCGCCCTTGGCGCCGCCGATGGACAAGCCGGTGAGGGCGTTCTTGAAGATCTGCTCGAAGCCCAGGAACTTGATGATGCTGGCGTTGACCGACGGGTGGAAACGCAGGCCGCCCTTGTACGGGCCCAGCGCCGAGCTGAACTGCACGCGATAGCCCTTGTTGACCTGCACCTTGCCGGCGTCGTCGGTCCAGCACACCCGGAAGAAGATCTGCCGTTCCGGCTCCACGATGCGCTCGATGATGTTGTGCTGGCGGTAGCGCGGCTCGGCGTCCAGCAGCGGCTGCAGGCATTCCAGGATTTCGCCAGCAGCCTGATAGAACTCGGTTTGCGCCGGACTGCTCTTGAGCAGGCGCGTCAGCGTCGCGTGGATGAAGGACATCAAGGATTCCCCGGGAAAAAGTGTCGGAAGGCAGGCATCGCCGAGCCGCAATGTATTAATGCGTTAGTGCGATAGCCTGCAATATAGTGCGATGCACAAACCGCGCGCAACCGGCGCGTGCAGCGGGATGGCCGATCGAACCGCGTCCGCGCCCCGCCCGGCAGGCTCTTTAAGCGGCGAATACCACCGTCTTGCTGCCGTTGAGCAGGATGCGGTCGTCGAGGTAATGGCGCAGGGTGCGCGCCAGCACGCGGCGTTCGATATCGCGGCCGATGCGGATCATGTCCTCGGCCGTGTCGTGGTGGGTGACGCGCTCGATGTCCTGCTCGATGATCGGGCCTTCGTCCAGTTCCGCGGTGACGAAGTGCGTGGTGGCGCCGATCAGCTTGACCCCGCGCCGATGCGCCTGGTGGTACGGCCGCGCGCCCTTGAAGCCGGGCAGGAAGGAGTGGTGGATGTTGATGCAGCGGCCGGCCAGCTTTGTAGTCAGCTCATTCGACAGCACCTGCATGTAGCGGGCAAGCACCACCAGATCGCACTGGCTCTGCTCGATCACCTGCCACAGCAACGCCTCCTGCGCGGCCTTGTGGTCCCGGTTGGCGGGCAGGTAGTGGAACGGGATGGCGTCGAGGTCGAGGTGGCGATACGTCTCGCGCGGGTGGTTGGCGACGATGCCCGCGATATCCATCGACAGCTCGCCGGTGCGCCAGCGGTACAGCACGTCGGCCAGGCAGTGATCGAACTTCGATACCAGCAACAGCACGCGTCGCCGCTCGCTGCGGTCGCGCAGCTGCCATTGCATGTCGAAGCGCTCGGCGATCGGGGTGAAGGCGGCCTGCAACCCGGTCAGCGTGGCATCGGTGGCCAGCGCCTCGAACACGATGCGCATGAAAAAGCGGCCCATGTCGGTGTCGTCGAATTGCTGCGCTTCCAGGATGTTGTTGCCCTGCGCGGCGAGATGGCCGGATACCGCAGCCACGATGCCCGGGCGATCCGGGCACGACAATGTCACCACGAATTGCGCTGCCGCCATGTCAGATATTCCGGTGCAGGATCAGCTCCAGCACCGCCTTGCTGCCGAAAAACGCCAGCGCCAGCACGGTCATGCCGATCAGGGTGAGATTGACCGCGCGGGTGCCGCGCCAGCCCTGGCGCCAGCGGCCCAGCAGCAACGTGCCGAACACCAGCCAGGCGAACACCGACAGCACCGTGGTGTGGACGAGATGCTGGGCGCGGATGTTTTCGATGAACAGCGCGCCGCTCAGCAAGGCCACGGTCAACAGCGCGAAACCACCCGCGATCAAACGGAACATCAAGGCCTCGGTCTGCGTCAGCGGTGGCAAGGCGCGCAGCCAGCTGCCGAAATGCCGGGCGCGCAGCGCGCGTTCCTGCACCGCCAGCAGGATCGCCAGCACCGCCGCGATCGACAGCACGCTGAAGGCCAGCAGGGCCAGCGTCACATGCAGCTTGATCGGCCAGTCCATCTGCTGCAGCGGGGCCGTGGGCGCCGCCACGAAACCATCCAGAAACAGGAACAACGCCGCCAGCGGAAACACCACCACGCCCAGCGCCGCCACCGGGCGCGACAGGTTCACCAACAGTGTCAGCGCGGCCACGACACAGGCCACCAGCGATAGCGCCGCAAAAAAATGCAGGTCCAGCGCGCCACGGTGCATGCCCAGCAAGATGCCTGCATGCAGCAGCACGGCCGCCCCCGCCAGACACAAGGCCAGCCGGTTGAGCGGCTGGCCGCCGCTCAACAACGGGCGCGCCAATCCGCCCGCTGCAGCGAGGTAGAGCACGACGGCAAGCAGCGTGAGCACATGTACGGACATAGCCATGAAGTGTCGCACACGGCATGGGCGAGTGCAGCAGGGGCTCCGCGCCATTCTTCCGGGCATGGGCGTCGACAAGGCCGGCCCGGGAGCGGCGGACGGGTCTGGTATATTTGCGGGCTAGCCCCAGCTCGTGCCCTCATCATGTTCGAATCGCTCAGCCAACGCCTTTCCACCACCGTCAATCGTCTGCGCGGCCGTGGCCGGCTGACCGAGGAAAACATCCGCGAATCGCTGCGCGAGGTACGCATCGCCCTGCTGGAAGCGGACGTGGCGCTGCCGGTGGTGCAGGCCCTGATCCAGCGGATCAAGGTGCGCGCGGTGGGCCAGGACGTGATGAAGAGCCTGTCGCCCGGCCAGGCGCTGGTCAAGGTGGTCAGCGACGAGTTGACCACGGTGATGGGCAGCGTCAACACGGATCTGAACCTGGCGCAGCAGCCGCCCGCCGTGGTGTTGCTGGCCGGCCTGCAGGGTGCGGGCAAGACCACCACGGTGGCCAAGCTGGCGCGCCTGCTGACCGAGCGCAAGAAGAAAAAGGTGATGGTGGTCAGCTGCGACGTCTATCGTCCGGCCGCCATCGAGCAGTTGCGTACGCTGGCGGAGCAGGTCGGGGTGAGTTTCTTCCCCTCCGATGCGGGCCAGGATCCGGTCGCCATCGCCAGGGCGGCGATCGCCGCGGCCCGGCGCGAAGTGGTGGACGTGCTGATCGTCGACACCGCCGGCCGGCTGCATGTGGACGAGGCGATGATGGCCGAGATCAAGGCGCTGCACGCCGCGATCACCCCGGTCGAAACGCTGTTCGTGGTCGACTCCATGACCGGTCAGGACGCGGCCAACACCGCCAAGGCGTTCAGCGATGCGTTGCCGCTGACTGGCGTCATCCTCACCAAGACCGACGGCGACGCCCGCGGCGGTGCGGCCTTGTCGGTGCGCTATGTCACCGGCCGCCCGATCAAGTTCCTGGGCGCGGGCGAGAAGACCGACGCGCTGGAGCCGTTTCATCCCGACCGCCTGGCCCAGCGCATCCTCGGCATGGGCGACGTGTTGTCGCTGGTGGAAGAAGTCGAGCGCAAGGTCGACCAGGAGAAGGCGCAGAAGCTGGCCCAGAAGGTGATGAAGGGCAAGCGCTTCGACCTCAACGACATGAAGGATCAGCTGGAGCAGATGGGCAACATGGGCGGCCTGGCGGGCCTGATGGACAAGCTGCCGGGCATGGGCAACCTGCCGGACAGCGTGAAATCCAAGGTCAACGACGGCGAGATGAACCGCATGATCGCCATCATCTGCTCGATGACCAAGAAGGAGCGCCGCCATCCCGACCTGCTCAACGGCTCGCGCCGCGCCCGTGTGGCGCGCGGCTCCGGCACCCAGCCGGCCGACGTCAATCGTCTGTTGAAGCAGTACATGCAGATGGAAAAGATGATGTCCAAGCTGTCCAGGGGCGGCAGCAAGGGCCTGATGCGGCAGATGCGCGGGGCGATGAAGGGCATGGGCGGCATGGGTGGTTTGCCGCCGATGCGCTGATGACGCAGGGAAGGGGCTTTTCCCATTCCCTATTCCCTTTTCCCCATTCCCCCTCTAAAATGCCCCGTTTACCGCGCACGGTTCCGTGCCGCTGCCGCATCTGCGGCAACTCTGGAGTTTTACTATGGTCAAGATTCGTCTTTCGCGCGGTGGCGCCAAGGGCCGTCCGTTCTACCACGTTGTAGTGACCGATCAGCGCAACAAGCGCGACGGTCGCAACATCGAGAGCGTGGGTTTCTACAACCCGGTTGCGTCGGGCAAGGACAAGCGCCTTGAGCTGAACGTCGATCGCGTCAACGAATGGGTGGGCAAGGGTGCCCAGCTGTCCGACAAGGTCGCCGCGCTGGTCAAGGAAGCGGGCAAGCTGCAGCAGGCTGCCTGAACGTGACGGCAGCCGGTCGGCGCGTCCTGATTGGGCGCATCGTCGGGCTGTACGGCGTGCAGGGCTGGCTCAAGATCGAATCCTGGGCCGAGCCGCGCATGCGGATCTTCGATTACCAGCCGTGGCTGCTCAGTGCAGCGCCCGGCGTGGAAACGCAGGTCAGCGGTGCGAAGGGTCGCGAACAAGGCAAGGGCATGGTGGCCCAACTGCCGGGCGTCGATGACCGTGAGCAGGCAGCGGCATGGATCGGCAGCGACATCTACGTCAGCCGTGATCAGTTGCCGCCGCCAGCCGAAGGTGAGTATTACTGGGTCGACCTCGAAGGACTCGAGGTGATCACCACCGAAGATGTGTTGCTGGGGCGGGTCAGTCACCTGTTCGCCACCGGTGCCAACGACGTGGTGGTGGTGAGGGATGGGACGCGCGAGCGGCTGATTCCCTTCGTCCAGGGTTCGTATGTGCGGTCGGTGGACTTGTCCGCAGGGCGCATGGTGGTGGACTGGGATCCCGAATTCTGACATCGCCGGATCGAAAGGTCACCGGATCGAAAGCCGGGGATCAGGCGGCAGAGGGCAAGGATTCATGCGTATCGATGTCGTCAGCCTGTTTCCCGACTTCGTGCGCCAGTGTGCCGCGGTCGGTGTGGTGGGACGCGCGCAGCAACGGCAGTTGCTGCAGGTGGAAGCCTGGAACCCGCGCGACTACACCAGCGACCGCCACCGCACCGTGGATGCCAGCTCGTATGGCGGCGGCCCCGGTATGGTGATGATGATCGAGCCGTTGCGCGCCACCCTGACGGCTGTGCGCAACGCCGCGCCGGAACCGGCGCATGTGATTTACCTCAGCCCGCAGGGACCGCGGCTGACGCAGGGCAGAGTGGAGGCGCTGGCGAAAATGCCGCGAATCACCTTGCTTTGTGGACGTTATGAAGGTGTGGACGAGCGGTTGCTGGCGCACGAGGTCGACGAAGAGCTTTCCATCGGCGACTATGTACTGTCCGGTGGCGAGCTGGCGGCGGCGGTGGTCATCGACGCGGTGGGTCGCTTGCAGGAAGGCGCATTGAACGATGCGTTGTCGGCCGAGCAGGATTCATTCGCCAATGGCCTGCTCGATTGCCCGCACTATGCAAAACCGGTGCAGGACGCACTGGGTACCGTACCGGAGGTGCTGCTTTCCGGTGACCATGCGGCGATTGCCCGCTGGCGCCTGAAGCAGTCGCTGGGACGAACCTGGTTGCGCCGTCCCGACTTGTTGTCACGCTGCGTACTGGACAAGACCTCCCGTGCGTTGCTGGATGAATTCCGCCGCGAACACGCCAGCCAGGCGCTGTCGCGACAAAACGAAGCGGTCGATGATTGATCGCAGTTATTGAAAATACACAGGTGTTGCCATGAACAAGATCATTGAACAGTTCGAAGCCGAGCAGATTACCCGTCCCTTGCCGGAATTCGGCGCTGGCGACACCGTGGTGGTCAACGTCAAGGTGAAGGAAGGCAACCGCGAGCGCGTACAGGCGTTCGAGGGCATCGTCATCGCCAAGCGCAGCCGCGGCCTGCATTCGGCCTTCACCGTGCGCAAGATCTCGCACGGCACCGGCGTGGAGCGCGTGTTCCAGGCGCACAGCCCGTCGATCGAGTCGGTCACGGTGAAGCGCAAGGGCAAGGTGCGCGGCGCCAAGCTGTATTACCTGCGTGGTCTGGAAGGCAAGGCCGCCCGCATCAAGGAAGACGTGGCCGCCGCCGCCGCGATCAAGGCCGCCCACAAGGCTGCCGCCGCTGCCGCTGCCGCCGCCGAGTAATCGGCGCGCACGGCTTCGGCCGGCGATAAAAAAAACCGCGCTCATGCGCGGGTTTTTTGTGCGCGGAACCATGTCTCCTCCGCCATTCGCACCTCCCCCGGGTATCCGTTCCGGCGGGTACCGCGTGGACGATTCCGTCTTACAGCCGCTGCGGCGGCTGCAGGAAGTTGCCCTGCACGAAGTCCACGCCGCAGGCGAACAGCAGCGAAGTGCTGGTGGCGTCCTCGACCCATTCGGCAATCGTCTGGCGGTTCAGCTCGCGCGCCTGCTGGCAGATCTCGGTGACCTTTTTCTGGTTTTCCGGGTGCCGTGGCAGTTCCGCCATGTAGCTGCGGTCGATCTTCACGTAGTCGGCGTCGACGTGGTTCAGCAGCTGGAACGAGTTGAGCCCCGAGCCGAACTGCTCCAGCGCGAACTTGCCGCCCAGCTTCTTCCAGCCGTTGACGAATTCCTGGGTGGGGCGCAACAGGGTCATGACCTTGCTCTCGGTCATTTCCAACACGATGCGACCATGCTTCAGGTTGGCGGCGGCCAGTTGCTCGCCCAGCCACGGGAGCAGGTGCTCATCCTGCAGCGAGGCGGCAGTGAGCTTGACGAAGAACGTGGTCGACTGGCCGTGTTTGTCGCGCTCGCGCAGGGTCTTGATCGTCTGCTTCAGCACCCAGCGGTCGATGTCGCCATTCAAACCGTGCTTTTCAGCGATCGGCATGAAGAACCCGGGCAGCACCTCGCCTTGCGGGCCGTTCATGCGCAGCAGGATCTCCGAGAAGTCGCCATCGGCGTCCTGCAGGCTGATCGCCTGCTGGTGGTAGAGCATCAGGCCGTCGTTGGCCAATGCATCCTTCAACAACCCCAGCCAGTAGTGCTCGCGCTCCTCGTCGGCCTTCTCGCGGGCGGCCGGGTCATGCAGTTCCACTTTGCCGCCGCCCTGGCTCTGCGCGTTGCGCAAGGCCTGGCTGGCCTGGTTGAGCAACAGGTCGGTATTGGCGTTCTTCTCGCCCAGCAGGCTGCCGCCGATGCTGGTGTTGACGGTGATGGAGCGGCTGCCGGCGTCGAAGATTTCATTGCTGACGCTGTGCTGCAGCTTGCTGATCCACTCGCGGATGGCTTCGTCCTGGCGCGAATCGAGCACCACGCCGAACGTGTGCTCGGCCAGCATGCCGGCCACGTCGGTGGTGCCGAGCAGGATGCGGATGCGGTCGGCAAAGCCGGCAATCAGCTCGTCCGCCTTGCCCAGGCCGATACTGGCCACGATCGACGACCAGTTGTCCGGTTCGATCAGCAGCAATGCCTGGCCCTTCTTGCCATTGGCGGCGGCGGCGACGGCCGTGTCGATCCGCTCCAGCGTGTGCGCCCGGTTGAACAGGCCGGTGACCGGGTCGCGTTGCAGCTGCGCCAGTGTCGCCGGGTCGACCAGCTGGCGCCGGAACACGATCTGCAGGCAGGGTTCGCCTTCGAACGTGGCCGGGGCGAACTCCACCGTGGCGTCGAAGTGGCTGGCGTCGGCGCGGCGTGCGCGCAGGGACAGCTGGTTGGGTAATTTTTCCTGCCCCTGCGGCCCGCGCAGGATGGCCTTGAACTCGTCGGCGTGGGTCGAGTCGATCATGTCCAGCACGGGCATGCCGAGCAGGTCGTCGAACTCGTCGTAGCCGAAGGTCTCCAGGTAGGCACGGTTGGCGCGTACGTGCATGCCCTCGTGCACGTACGCGATGGCGTCGGTGGAGGAGTCGAGCAGCGCGTCGCAGCGGCGTTCCGATTCGCGCAGCGAAGCTTCCAGCCGGCGCAGTTGGCGGCGCGCCTGCAGCGAATCGAACTCGCGCTGCAGCACTGCCGTGAGCTGCTTCGGATGCGTGCGCGCGGCCACGCCGCGGGCGCCGCCCACGAACAGGTCCGCCACCAGCTGGTTGTCCATCGAGTCGACCAGGCCCAGCAGCGCGTAGTCGCGGCCGTAGGCATCCATCAGTTTCACGACCTCGCGCTGCGACAGCGTGGTGATGGCCGGGTCGAACATCACGATGTCGGGTCCCAGTTCATCCAGCGCGGCCTGCACCTGTTCGGCATTGGTGGCGCGGGCGGGGCGTACGGCGATACCCGAATTGCGCAGCAGGCTGATGATCTGCTCGGCCTCCTCCAGTGAGTTTTCGATGAAGAGGATCTTGATGACGAGGTCTTTTTTCATGGATGGCCGGGAAGAAGGTGGTCGTCACGAATCGTGTTGCAGGCATCAGGGATGCCCCATGGCCCTATAGTTTGTAGCGGATAAAGCTCGCGGCTGCCAGAAAAAAGCGCAGCTGGCGTTCAGAGCGGGCGCTTGGACGTATCGCCGCCTATTTCGCGCACCAGCCGCGGCACCAGATAGCCAGGCAACCGCGCCCGCAACGTTTCCAGCAGTGCTATCGCCTCGGCGTCGCCGACCTCGAAATGCGCGGTGCCGTGTACCCGGTCGAGCTGATGCAGGTAGTACGGCATCACCCCGGCGGCAAGCATCCGCTCGGACAGGTCGGCCAGCGTGTCGGCGTGATCGTTGATCCCTCGCAGCAGTACCGATTGGTTGAGCAACGTGGCGCCGGCGTCGCGCAGTCGTGCGCAAGCCGCGTCGACGCCCGCGTCGAATTCGTTGGCGTGGTTGGCGTGCAACACCACCACCTTCTGCAACGGCAGCGAAGCCAGCCACTTGAGGAAGGCGTCGTCGATCCGCTCCGGCAGCACCACCGGCAGGCGCGTGTGGATGCGGATCCGCCTGACGTGCGGAATGGCGGCCAGACCACGGCTCAGGTCCTCCAGCTTGCTGGTGGCCAGCGACAGCGGATCGCCGCCGGAGAGGATCAGTTCGCTGATCGACGGATCGGCCTCGAGCTGCGCCAGCGCATCGCGCCATTGCGAGGCGGCGGCGATCTCCTCGCCATAGGGGAAGTGGCGGCGAAAGCAGTAGCGGCAGTTCACCGCGCAGCTGCCGCTGGCGATCAGCAGGGCGCGGCCATGGTACTTGTGCAGGAAACCTTGGCCGCTGCGCGACGCCATGTCGCCCACCGCATCCAGCGTGAAACCGGCTACCCGGTCGTGTTCGGCCCGTTGCGGCAGCACCTGCAGCAGCAGCGGATCGGCGGCATCGCCGTGGCGCATGCGGGCCACGAAACCACGCGGCACCCGCAGCGCGAAGCCGGCGCCGTCGGACGGGATCAGGTCGGTACGATCGCCCAGGCCCACCGCCTGCAACAGCTCCAGCGGGTCGGTGATCGCGTCGCGCCACAGCGCGCGCCAGTCGGGCGCAGCGGACGATAGGCGGGAATGGGGGCTTGCGGTTATCATATCGGGCCTTGAATCGGGCGGTGACGCCCGTGACATCCATCCATTTTAGCCGCCCCTCGGGCGAAAACGACTCCGGAGCAGACAGCGCATGGCGACCCTTGGCCTCAACGACGTCAAAACGGGCAAGAAGATCCTTCACAACGGTGATCCCTGGATCATCACCGAAGCGGACTTCGTCAAACCCGGCAAGGGTCAGGCGTTCACCCGCATCCGCATCCGCAACCTGAAGGACGGCCGCACCACCGAGCAGACGCTGAAGTCCAGCGACTCGTTCGAGGAAGCCGACGTTACCGATACCGACATGCAGTTGTCCTTCATCGACGGCATCGGCAAGGACCGCGTCTGGAACTTCATGAACATGGAGACGTTCGAGATGGTGCCCGCCTCGCTGGCCGCGATGGGTGATACCTGGAAGTGGCTGAAGGGCGAGGAGGAGTGCGTGGTCACCTTGTTCAACGGCAACATCGTGGCGGTGCAGGCGCCGAAGTTCGTCGAGCTGAAGATCACCGAGACCGATCCCGGCGTGCGCGGCGACACCTCCGGCGGCGGCGGCAAGCCGGCCACGCTGGAAACCGGCGCCGTGGTGCGCGTGCCGCTGTTCGTCAACCAGGACGAAGTGATCAAGGTCGATACCCGCACCGGCGAATACGACAGCCGCGTGAAGTGACGTAGGGGTCCGCGCCTGCACGCGGCGCGGCCGGCACGTCATCGCGGGAATGACGATCCAGAGGGGGCGGCGGCCGCAAGGCACCGCCCTTTATCGTATTTACAAGCAAGGTGAGTGAGCGATGAGCCAGATACCCCCGCAACCCGTCGACCTGATGATCGAGGCGCGCTGGGTGGTGCCGGTGGAGCCGCATGCGGTGGTGCTGGAAGACCACGCGGTGGTGGCCGATGGTGGCCGGATCGTCGCCGTGCTGCCCATCGCCGATGCCCGCGCCGCGTACGCACCGCGCGAGCGGGTCGAGCTGGGCGAGCACGCGCTGATCCCCGGCCTGGTCAACAGCCACACGCACAACCCGATGACCCTGCTGCGCGGGCTGGCCGACGACCTGCCGCTGATGGTGTGGCTGCAACAGCACATCTGGCCGGCCGAGGCCAAGGTGATCGGGCCGGAATTCGTGCGCGACGGCGTCGAGTTGGCGGTGGCCGAGATGCTGCGCGGCGGCACCACCTGCGCCAACGAAAACTATTTCTTTCCCGACGTGATCGGCGCCACCTACCGGCGCATGGGTTTCCGCGCCGTGGTCGGCCTGCCGGTGATCGAATTCCCCACCGCATGGGCCACCACCCAGGACGACTATTTCGCCCGCGCCGTCGCGGTGCACGACAGCTTTCTCAGCGACAACCTGATCAGCACTGCGTTCGCACCCCACGCGCCGTACACGGTGTCGGACGAGAGCTTCGAGCGCATCCGCCTGTTGTCGGACCAGCTCGACATTCCAGTCCACCTGCACCTGCACGAAACCGCGCACGAGGTGGCCGAGGAGAAGACCAAAAGCGGCCTGCGTCCATTCCAGCGGCTGCAGAAGCTGGGGCTGGTCAACGACCGCCTGATCGCCGTGCACATGACCCAGGTGACCGAGGGCGAGATCGCCGCCTGCGCCGCTGCCGGCGTGTCGGTGGTGCATTGCCCGGAGTCCAACCTGAAGCTGGCATCGGGTTTCTGCCCCGCGGAAAAACTGCGCCAGGCTGGCGTCAACCTGGCGCTGGGCACCGATGGCTGCGCCTCCAACAACGACCTGGACATGTTCGGTGAAATGCGTACCGCCGCGCTGCTGGCCAAGGCCGTGGCGGGCGACGCGGCGGCGTTCGATGCCGCTTACGCGCTGCGGGCCGCCACGCTGCACGGTGCGCAGGCGATCGGACTGGGCGCGTGCATCGGTTCGATCGAGGTGGGCAAGCAGGCCGATCTCGCCGCCGTGCGGCTCAGCGACCTGGAAACGCAGCCGCTGTTCAACGTCGTCTCGCAATTGGTGTACGCCACCGGCCGCCACCAGGTCACCGACGTGTGGATCGCCGGCCAGCGAAAACTGGCCGCGCGCGAATTGGTCGACATCGACACCGCCGCCATCCTGGCCAAGACCCGCGCCTGGCGCGAGCGCATCGCCGCCGCCTGATTACCGCACTCCGAGGAGCCATCCATGAACCGTTACCTGGTCTATCTGCTGCGCCGCCCCGACGTCGATCCGGCAGTGGTACCGCTGCACATCGCCTTCCTCGACGACTTGCGCGCGCAGGGCCGGATCGAACTTTCCGGCGGCTTCAGCGACAAGTCCGGCGGCGCCTACCTGCTGCGTGCGGATGACCTGGCCGCAGCCCAGGCCACCGTGCAGCGCGACCCCGCGCACACCAGTGGTGGTTGGACCATCACCGTGCACGAATGGCTGGCGCGGTAAACTGCGTATTCCCCGAGAGGTTTTGTGATGTCGACCGCATCCCCCGAACGCGCCGCCGATGGGCGTCATGACGGCAATGTCAGCGCCGCGGAAATCGCCCGTTTCGATACGCTGGCCTCGCGCTGGTGGGATCCCGACGGCGAGTCGCGCCCGCTGCACGATCTCAATCCGGTGCGCTTCGCCTATATCGCCGAACGCGTCGAGCTGGCGCAGGCGAAGGTGGCCGATGTGGGCTGCGGCGGCGGCCTGCTGAGCGAGGCGCTGGCCCGTGCCGGCGCCCGCGTCACCGGCATCGACCTGGGCGAGAAGGTGATCGAGATCGCGCAATTGCACCTGCACGAATCGGCGTTGTCGGTGGACTACCGCGTGCAGTCGTCCGCCGAGCTGGCCGCGGCCGAGCCCGCCTCGTTCGACGCCGTGTGCTGCATGGAACTGATCGAACACGTGCCCGATCCGGCCGCGCTGGTGGCTGACCTTGCCGCGATGCTGAAACCCGGCGGCCAGTTGTTCATGTCCACCCTCAACCGCACGCCGGCTGCATTCGGCGCGGCTATCGTGGGCGCCGAGTACGTGATGCGCATGCTGCCGCGCGGCACCCATCACTACGCGCACTTCCTGAAGCCGTCGGAGCTGGGCCGACTGCTGCGGCAGTCCGGCCTGGAGCTGGAGGACGTCAGCGGCCTGGGCTACAACCCGCTGGCACGCAAGGCCTGGATCAGCCGCTTCACCGCGATCAACTACGTGCTCAGCGCGCGCAAGCCGCTATGACGCCGTTGCCGGAAAACATCCAGGGCGTGCTGTTCGACCTGGACGGCACCTTGCTCGACAGCGCCGCCGATCTGTACGGCGCATTGGTCGAGCAGTGCGCCGAGGAAGGCGAGGCCGCGCCCGATTACGACGCCGTGCGCCAGGTGGTATCGCGCGGTTCGACCGCGATCCTGCAGCAGGGTTTTCCGTTGCGCGACGACGCGGAACGCAAGGCGTTGCTGCCGCGTTACCTGGCGTTGTACCAGCGCATGCTGGCGCAGCAGACGCGCGCGTTCGACGGTGTGGACGCGCTGCTGCAGCAACTCGAACAATGCGGCCTGCGCTGGGGCATCGTCACCAACAAGCCGGGCTTTCTTACCGACGAGCTGGTGCAGCGGATCGGCTGGACGTCGCGCGCCGCCGCGGTGGTTTCCGGCGACACCTTGCCGGTGAAAAAGCCCGATCCCGCGCCCGTGCTGCTGGCCTGTGAGCGGGCCGGGCTGCAACCCGAACGCTGCGTCTTCGTGGGCGACGATCGCCGCGACGTGCTGGCCGGCGAAGCGGCGGGGTTGTACACGGTGGCGGTGAGCTGGGGCTATCTCGACGGCGGCGACCCGCATCACTGGGGCGCCGACGCGGTGGTGGACCAACCTGCGCAACTGGCCGCGCTGCTGATGCCGTCATCGGTCGCCGCATGAGCGACGGAGACACAAGCAACGCGGCGTGGCAGGGCTTCATCGACAAGTGGCTGGCGGCGCAACCCCAGCAGCGTGTGGCGCTGGTGTTCGTCGATGGCCATCGCCATCCCGGTCACATCGCGCTGGCTGCGTTGGAGCAGGAGTTGCTCGATGCCGCCTACGGCATCCGCGAGCCGCAGGTGGCTGCTGCCAAGCTGGGTTGGTGGGCGGAAGAATTGTCCGGTGCGGCCAGCAGTGGCGGCCGGCATCCGCTGACCCAGGTGTTGTTCGACGACGAGCGTGCACAGGCGATTGCCGCCGAGCAGTGGGTGGCGCCGGTGCTGGCGGCGATGGCGCAGCTCGAACAGGGCACCGCCGCGGATTTCGCCGCGCAGGTGGATGCGGCGATGCCGCTGCACGGCGCGTTGGCCGCGCTGGAAACCGCCTGGTGGTATGGCGCGGCGGCGCCGAGTGATCGTGCCGCAAGGCTGGCCACGCTCGATCATTTGCTGGATGCACTGCTGCGCACCGAAGCCGACGCCGGTCGCGACCGCCTGCCGCTGTCGATGGCCAACCTGGCCCGTCACGGATTGAGCCGGTCGCAACTGGGCCAGGCCAGCGCCGCGCGGCAGCAGGCGATCCAGGATCAATTGCGCGAGCTACTGCAAAGCTGGCGCGAAGCGGCCCGCCTGCCCGGACCGCTCAGCGTGTTTCGCGCGCTGGCGTCCAGCCACGGTATGCGGATGGCGCAACGCGCGCTGCGCGCGCCCGATGCGCTGGCCAGTCTCGGCGCCGAGCGCCCGCGCATCCGGCCGGTGACCGCATGGCGGGCATGGCAGTCCGCGCGCGCGTGGCGCCGCAACGCGTCGTGAGTCGCGGCGAAAACGCAGCGTTTCCGCCGCGGCTATTGCACCGGGGCGCTGATGCCTCAAACTTGAACGTCGCGGCGCCATGCGTTTGCTCCGCCACGACGATCCCCAGGACAAAACCATGACCAACCAGGAAAACACCGCCCGCCTGCTACCCGATGTGGCCGTGCACGCACAGCCGCATCTTGCTGGCGCGCTGGACTGGGTCGGCATGGCCGAGATCCAGGTGCCGGTGCGTTTCGATGCCGGCGACGGCGATGTGCAGCGCGCCAGCGCGCGGGTGGGTGCGTTCGTCAACCTGAAACGGCCGGACAAGCGCGGCATCCACATGTCGCGGCTGTACCTGCAGGCCGAGCAGGCACTCAGCACGCAAACGCTCGGCGCCGACACGCTGCAGGCGCTGCTGCGCGGTTTTCTCGACTCGCACGCCGACCTGTCCGACCGCGCCTGCCTCAGCA
This sequence comes from Rhodanobacter fulvus Jip2, assembly GCF_000264315.1. GTDB lineage: Bacteria > Pseudomonadota > Gammaproteobacteria > Xanthomonadales > Rhodanobacteraceae > Rhodanobacter > Rhodanobacter fulvus. The sequence goes on along the minus strand of NZ_AJXU01000010.1, from coordinate 52,775 downwards.
TCCGCTTCGAGCACCTGGTGCGCCGGCCCGCGCTGCGCAGCGCCAACAGCGGCTGGCGCGCCTATCCGGTGACCATCGAAGCCAGCCTTACCGGCAGCGCGTTCCTGCTGGAGCTGGGCACCGAGGTGGTTTATTCGTCCACCTGTCCCGCGTCGGCGGCGCTGTCGCGGCAGTTGATCCAGGACCAGTTCGCCAGCGATTTCGCGGCCGACGCCACGCTCGATCGCGCCGCGGTGCTGGAGTGGCTGGGCAGCGAAAAAGGCATCGTGGCCACGCCGCACGCGCAGCGCAGCGTCGCCTGCCTGCGGGTGCGTCCCGCGGCGGGCGCGCCGTTGCAGCTGATCAGCCTGATCGATCGCGTCGAGACGGCACTCGGCACGCCGGTGCAGACGGCGGTGAAACGCCAGGATGAGCAGGCCTTTGCGCTGGCCAACGGCGGCAACCTGATGTTCTGCGAAGACGCGGCCCGCCGCATCCAGAAAGCGCTGGACGCCGATGCCGCGCTGGACGATTTCCACATCCGCGTGGAGCATCAGGAAAGCCTGCATCCGCACGACGCCGTGGCCTATGCCAGCAAGGGTATCGACGGCGGCTACGGCGGCGCCAAGTTCTAGCGCTGTTTCGCCGGCGCCGCGCTGGCGCTGGCCGTATTTGTTTTGCGATGGATGATGTGCCGTGGCCGGTGCCTCGTCGTTGCGTTCTCGATCGAAGACACCATGCAGACCCGCGCCGAAAACATCCCCTTGTCCGCTGCTCCGGAAGCGTCGCCCGAGCGCACGCAGTTCGCCGTACTCGGCGGCATCAGCGTGGCGCACATGCTCAACGACATGATCCAGTCGCTGATCCTGGCGATCTACCCGCTGCTGAAAAGCGACTTCCACCTGAGCTTCGCCCAGGTCGGCCTGATCACGCTGACCTACCAGCTCACGGCCTCGTTGCTGCAGCCGCTGGTGGGCATGGTGACCGATCGCAAGCCGATGCCGTATTCGCTGCCGATCGGCATGGGCTTCACGCTGTGTGGCCTGCTGCTGCTGTCGGTGGCTCCCACGTTCCCGATCCTGCTGCTGGCCGCGGCCCTGGTCGGCACCGGTTCGTCAGTGTTCCATCCGGAATCCTCGCGGGTGGCGCGGATGGCCTCGGGCGGCCGCCACGGCTTGGCGCAATCGCTGTTCCAGGTGGGCGGCAATACCGGCTCATCGCTGGGCCCGTTGCTGGCGGCGTGGCTGATCGTGCCGCACGGGCGCGGCAGCGTGGCGTGGTTCTCGCTGGCGGCCTTGCTGGCGATCGTGGTGCTGCTGCAGGTGGGCCGCTGGTACGGCCGGCACCACCTCACCTGCGGCAAGTCGCAGTCGCGGCATCTGGCCGTAGTGGCGTTGCCGCGCAACCAGGTGATCGCCGCGCTGGGCGTGCTGGGCCTGCTGATCTTCTCCAAGTTCTTCTACCTGGCCAGCCTCAGCAGTTATTACACCTTCTACCTGATGCACAAGTTCGGCGTCTCGGTGCAGAGCGCGCAGGTGCACTTGTTCGTGTTCCTGTTCGCAGTGGCGGTGGGCACGCTGGTTGGCGGCCCGGTGGGCGATCGCATCGGACGCAAATGGGTGATCTGGGTTTCGATCCTGGGCGTGGCGCCGTTCACCCTGGCATTGCCGCACGTGGGCCTGATGTGGACCGGCGTACTGACCGTGATCATCGGCCTGATCCTGTCCTCGGCCTTCTCGGCCATCCTGGTCTACGCGCAGGAGCTGGTGCCGGGCCGTGTGGGCATGATCTCGGGCCTGTTCTTCGGCTTCGCCTTCGGCATGGGCGGCATCGGCGCCGCCGTGCTCGGCGCGCTGGCCGATGTGCACGGCATCGAATACGTCTATGGCCTGTGCGCCTTCCTGCCGCTGATGGGCCTGATCACGGTGTTCTTGCCGAACATCGAAAAGCGTGCCCACGCCTGACGTTTTTGTAGGAGCGCACCCTGTGCGCGATGCTCTTGCTTCAAGGCTGCACAAAACCAGAAAGCATCGCGACTGAAGTCGCTCCCACGGGTGCAAATCATTTTCGTGCGGCCGCACTCCTGTCGCGGATGGCGCGGAATTCGGAATCCTTGCTCCAGTCCGGCCATGCGTCGGCATTGGCCAGGTCGTTGCCCACGGTGTAGAGCAACTGCAGGTCGCGGGCCATGCCGGTGAACGGCCAGTCGGCCTGCCATTCATCGGCGGGCTGGTGGTAGCGCTTTTCGGTGTAGTCGTCTTCGGCGGCCTTGCCCGCGGCGATACCGCCGTCGATCCAGTCATTGCCCGAGCCGAACGAGACGGCGGGTACACCACGCTTGGCGAACGAGAAATGATCGGAGCGGAAGAAGTAGCCGGCTTCCGGTTTCGGGTCGGGGGTGTAGACCATGCCGTACGACTTCGCCGCCGCGATCAGGTCGTCCAGCAAGCCCAGCCTGGCACTGCCGGAGATGGTGAAGTTGCGGGCGGGGCCGTGCGGGTCGAGCGCGTCGACGTTGAGCACGCCGGCGGTTTTCGCCAGCGGGTACAGCGGATTGGCGGCGTAGTACTCGGAGCCGAGCAGGCCTTTTTCCTCGGCGGTGACGTTGAGGAAGATCACCGACCGCTGCGGCCGCGGGCCATGCGCGAACGCACGCCCCAGCTCGATCAGCGCCGCGGTGCCGGTGGCGTTGTCCACGGCGCCGTTGTAGATGCGGTCACCGCTGGCGTCGGGTGCGCCAACGCCCAGGTGATCCCAGTGCCCGCTGTAGATCACAGTTTCGTCGGGGCGCTTGCTGCCTTCGACGCGGCCGACGATGTTGTGCGAGGTGATCACCCTGGTGTCGGCCTTGAAGTGAGCGGAGAGGCTTTCGCCTTTCAGCACCACCGGATGGAAATCGCGGGTTTGCGCCTTCTGTTTCAGCGCCTCGAAATCCAGCCCGGCACCCTTGAACATGGCCACCGCCAGATCGCGCTGGATCCAGCCTTCCAGCTCGGGATGCACCTCGGCCGGTTTGTCGCGCACGATGTCGAACATCGTATTGGTGTTGGAGTTCTTCACCGTGGCCCAGCCATAGGAGGCGGGCGCGGTTTCGTGGATCACCAGCATGCCCAGCGCGCCTTGCCGCGCGGCTTCCTCGTACTTGTAGGTCCAACGGCCGTAGTAGGTCATGGCCTTGCCGCCGAAATCACCCTTGCCCGTTTCGAAATCGGGGTCGTTGATCAGCACCACGGCGATCTTGCCGTGCAGGTCCACGCCCTTGAAGTCGTCCCACTGGCGCTCGGGTGCGTTGACGCCGTAGCCCACGAACACCAGCGGCGCATCGGCGATGGTTACGCTGTTGCTGCCGTTGGTGGGGGCGCGCACCGCGATCTGCTCACCCTGGGTCAGCGTTTGCGGTTTGCCGTCAATGGTGAGGGTCAATGCCGGCGTGCCGACGATCGCGCTGCGCAACAGCGGCACGGCCTGGGTCCAGCTGCGCTTGCCGTCGACGATGTCGCCGCCCGGCTGCACGCCGGCTGCCTTCATCTGCGCCACCACGTAGTCGATGGTGCGCGTTTCCGCCGGTGTGGCCGGGCCGCGGCCCTCGAACGCGTCGGAGGACAGCGTCTTCACTTCGGCGGACAGGCGCCCGGTGCTGAAGGTCGGCGGGGTGGCGGCCATGGCCAGCGCGCAGGTGGACAACGCCAGCGAGGAAAGGATCAGTCGTTTCACGGGCAACTGCCTGTCGGAAAGGTTTTCCGATAGTAGTCAGCGCGGCGGGGCGTATCCATGTGTCGGTGGGCATGGTCGATCTACCGACGCGGCCCAATTCGAGGGCGATACCTGCAGCCGCAGATAGCCTTCGGCCACCAGCGCATCCAGATCCGCGGTCAGCGGAAGGTCGGCGGTTTCGGCCGTCGGCGTATGCAGCTGGCGCACGCCGACCCAGCTGTTGCGACCGTTGTGCTTGGCCGCGTACAGGCACTGGTCGGCCAGGCTCACCACGTCCTCCCAGCTGAATCGCCAGGGCTCGCTGGGCAGCACGGGGTAGCTGGCGAAGCCGATCGAGCAGGTGCGACGAATGAACACGCCGTTGCCGAGATCGAATTCATGCTGCGCCATCAGGCGGCGGATATGTTCGGCAATTACCGGCCCCGACTCACTGTTGGTGCGGCGGGCGATGACCAGGAACTCCTCGCCGCCCCAGCGCACCGGTGTATCCGTTTCGCGGATGGCGGCGAGGGTGATGTCGCGCAGTTGCGCCAGCACGCGGTCGCCTGCGGCATGGCCGTAGTGATCGTTGACGTCCTTGAAGTGGTCGATGTCGATCAGCAGGAAAAGCAGGTTGATGTTGGCAGCGGGGCCTTGCGCTGCGTTCGGGCCAAGGTCGCGATAGAGGCGCAATACCGAGGCGACGTCGCGGCCCACGTTTTCCAGCGCGTAGCGGCGGTTTTTCATGCCGGTGAGCGCATCGGTGATGGTCTGCCGCTGCAGCGCGCTGTTGGCTTCCTCCAGCGCGTGGTTCGATGCGGAGAGCTCCTCGGTACGCTGCTCGATCAGGCGCGCCAACTCGCGGTTGCGCCGCTGCAGCACGGCGGAGCGCAACTGGATGCCCAGTGCAGCCACCATGTAGGCGAGCACGAAATAGCCCAGGTAGGCCCACCAGGTGCGATACCACGGTGGCAGCACCTGGAAGGCGAATTCCGCATCGGCGCCGATGTTGCCGCGCAGATCGCGCGAGCGCACGCGGAAGCGGTAATCGCCTTCGTGGATGTTGGTGTAGTCGCGATAGGTTTCCGCGCTCCAGTCCGACCAGCGCGCATCGGCGCCTTCCAGTTGCACCTGGAAGGTGCTGGCGGTGCGTGCGCGGAAATTCGGCGAGGCGTAATCGAAGCGCAGGCTGTTGTTGCCCCACGGCAATTTCAGTGTCGGCGGTGCAGTGCTTGCGCCACCCCACAACACATGGCCGCTTCCGTCGGAAATTTTGCGCAACAAGGTGGGCAGCGGTTTGTCCGGGGGCGCGGCGATCGAGGAGTCCAGTCGATACAGGCCATCACTGGAGCCGAACCAGGTGATGCCGTCGGGCTCGGCATAGAGCGTGTACATCTCCACCCCGGACAGCTCGCGCAGCGGTTGCGGCTCCCAGTGGTAATGGCCCTTGGCGTCGGCCACGGCCACGCCGGTTTCGCGGATGGTCTTGGTGCCGTCGGCGGTGTACATCCAGAGGTGTCCGGGCACGCTTTCGCTGAGTCGCGAAAGCCGCCTCGCACCCTGCGGGAACAGGCTGGCGAATGCGGTATCCGGCTGCAGCCTGGCGCGCTTCTCGTCGTAGAGATAGATGCCCTGGGCGGTAACCACGCGCAACCCGGCGGCGAGCGACGTCACGAACGCATAGTTGGGGCTGGCAACCGAATCACGGTGCTGCTGGAACGACTGTGTCTGCGGTGGCACGCCGTCGCCTGGCTGCCATTCGTCCGGCAGGGCAACGCGGATGGCGCCGTTGCTGAGCGTGCCCAGCCAAAGGTTGTCGTGGTCATCGTGGGCCAGCGAGCGGATGTCGCCGGAAATGCCCGGAATCCTGCCTTCGTCGATCCACTTGTCGCCATCGCGGCGCATCACCGCCAGGCCGTTGCGCAGGCCCACGAAAACGCGCGAGGGGTCGCGGATCGAACGCAGCAGCGAAAAGGCCACGTCACCGGAGGTGCATACCGGCGCCGCGCAGGGTTTCGCGACGACATTGCTCACTTCCACCACACCTTGGGATGTTGCCGCCAGCAGCGAGTCGCCCATGTCCAGAAAGCTCCAGACCTGCGCGCGGACGCCATCCAGCGCCACGAATTCCGCGTTGCCGTCGATCCCGCTGTGCAGCAGGAACAGGCCCTTGGTGGTGCCGACGTAGAGCCTGCCCTGGAAACGCCGCATCGCCAGCACGGTGCCGTCCAGCCCGGAGTTGCGCGAAAACAGGGTCAGCGGGGATGCCACGTCGAGGCGGCTGAGGCCGTTGTCCAGCGCCAGCCACAAGCCATGTTCCCGGTCCTGGAACATCGACAGGACGGTGTCGTTTATGAGGCCTTCGTTGCGGCGCAGCCGCTCCAGCAGATGGCCCATGCGATCGACCAGCAGCACGCCGCCCTGCAAGGTGCCGATGGCCAGGGTGCCATTGGCAAGCCATTGCGCGTCGTACAGCTGGTCGTCGCGCAGGATCTTGTTCGTCTCGTTGGGCCAGGCGGCAAGGCGGCCCTTGTCCAGCACAAGCCAGCCCCGTTCGCGGGTGCCGACCAGCAGCGGCCCGTCGTGGTCGGTCTCGTCGCCCCAGGCCACCAGTGCGTGGATCCTTTCGTGCGCAAAACGCGCACCGCCCTTGACCATCTTCAACTGGTCGCCGATGACCTCCATCAGCCCGCGACCTTCGGCGCGCACGTAGAACCGGTCGCGAACCTTGAAGAAATAGTCGAACGAGGTGGTGGCCGTCCAGACGTCCATATGCTCGCCGCGCAAGCGGAACAACTGGGCCACCGTGCCGAAATAGACCCCGTCGTCGGTGACGAAAATGCGCCACACGTCGGCAAAATTGCGGTAGGCAGGGGCGATGCGGTCAAGCAGGGAGACGTAATGCATGCGGCCATGCACATCGGGTTCGAGATAGCCGAACTCGCCGATGCACCCCACGTACACGCGGCCGTTGGCGTCGACCGCCAGCGAGCGCACGGAGCTCTGGTTGGGCACGGGGATGCGGCGCCAGCGGGTGCCGTCGTATTCCAGCACGCCGTCATCGCTGTTGCCCACGTAGATCACGCCGCGCCGGTCCTGCGTCACCGCCCAGTTCTGCGGTGCGGCGCCGTAATCGAGCGGGCTGAAGTTCTGCAGCAACGGCACTCCGGCCTCGGCGGCGTGTTTGCTCTCGATGGTGGATTCCGCTTTGGCCAGGCCCGCGCCAAGCCACAGCGAGGCCAGCAAGGCGGCGATTTTCATCCACACCATGCCGGCGCGCCTTGCACAGGGCAAGGCGTGCGCAGCAGGGCCAACAACGCATGGCGCCGTCGACGATTGGATGACCACAGTCATGCTGAACGTGACTCCGGCTGATTTTGCTCAGCCATCGTTGAAGACAAGGCGCCCCCGCGGCCCGATCCGTGCCGATAGTGCGTCGGCCATGGCCGCTGCTTCCCCATCAACGCTGTTTCTCGTCCAGCTTCCGGTTTCAAACCTGCCCCTGCCCCTGCCGGCTCCGGCACAAACATCCATCGGCGATGGGCGCACGGATACCTGAGCGGCCATTATTGGCAAAACTTTAGGTGTTGGAGCGAATGGGGCGCTCCGCAGGGCGGCTGACGCCGCGAGGGGCAGGGTGGCGAGGACGCGCCATCGAAGGCGCGGAGGCCTCCGATGGCGGTGGGTTGGAGCGGGACTCAATCTTTGCCGATGACCTTGCCGGTGCTCGGGTCCAGCCGCAACTTCACCTTGTTGCCCGCTGCATTTTTTGCCTTGGCCTTCCACACCCCGTCATCGAAGTCCACGTCGTGGACATCGGTATAGCCCTGGGTGGACAGCGACGCGCGCACGTCCGCCTCGCTCAACTTCGACACCTCGTCCTCCGGGTATACCTTGCCGGTGGCCGGATCGATGCGCACGTCCACGTCGTTGCCATCCGCGCTTTTCGCGTCGGCGTGCCACATGCCGTCCTTGAACTCCACGTCGTGGATCTTGGTGTAACCCTGCTCGGTCAATCTGGCCTGCACCTGCGGTGCCGTCATCGACTGTGCCAGCGCTGCCGCGGAAACGCCCAGGCCGAAAGTTAAAGCCAGCGGAGCGGCCGCGATTTTCATCCATCGCATCTTGCGGGTGCTGCCCGAAATCATCTGCGTCATGTCCGACTCCTCGTGATGGGTGAGGCCGGGAGTGTTGGGCGCGATCCATCAAGTTGCGGTGAACAACACGCGACGGGAACCCGTGCCCAACATGTTTTCCACGCCCTCGCGACACCGCGAGCGCGACACTCCGGGGACGGTCGGCGCGAGCCGGCGCTCTTCGGACCATGCCCATGGGCAACACCAATCTCCCCCAGTTCGGCGCCGCCGGCACCGACAACAGCCGCGACACCTTGTCCGGTACCGAACAACTGACCGACCGGCAACGCAAGCAGTCCCGTTCGGCTGCCGGCAGTACCGAGCCGCCACCGGATTCGGTGCCGGCGCCCGGGCGGTCGCGCGATGCCGCCCATCAGCGGGGCGTCGACCGCAAGGGCGAACCCGAACCCGGCACGGCACCGGCCATCGACGACCCGCGCGCTTACGTGGGGCACCACAACACGGGCCACTCGCCCTCCGACGCTACCTGACCACTGGAGCAAGCCATGTCCAACGATCGACTCCGTAACGATCGACCGCAGAACGATCGACCGCAGCACCACGCGCAACCTGGCGAGCGCGGGCAAGGCGGCGACGGCCTCCACGCCGATGCCGTGACGACGCCCGCGCCGCAAGGCGGCCTCGGCGGGCTAAGCGGCACCGGCCAGGCCACGCCACACCACGGTCTGCAACCGCCCGGCGGCAAGGCCGCATTGAATCCGCCGGTGGGCGGCTCGGTGCCCGCGTCCGGCGTCGGAGCGAGCTACCAGGTCGGCGGTACCCGACAGGACCGCGCGCAGAAGGACGCCGAGCGCAAGGCTGACGAAGCCGGCCGCTCACCCGCCGACAGCCGTGGCGCCGCCGATCCGGCGCCCGGTTCTGCGCCCGATTCGAAAGGGCGGAACCCGTAGTGCGCCACCCTCGATACATCCGCGCAGGAGCCCCAGCGCGCAGGAGCCCCAGATGAACGACAACGCCCGTAACGACCACGATCGCAGAACCGCCGGCGAAAACGTGCAAAGCCAGGGCGGCATCGGCCCCAAGGCTGCCTCGGCAGTTGGCGAAAACGTGAACCCGCACGCGGGCTCGCCGCGCGGCGCGGTCTCCGTCCCCGGTCCCTCGCTGGACGAAGGCGGCGAGCGTACACGCGACAACCGCGCGCACCACGGTTTGACCGGTGACGACGGCCGGCACCAGGCGACCGACAGTTCCGGCACACCGCCGTCGGCGCAACCGGGCACCGGTACCGACCTGGGCGCTCAGGGCGACCAGCGCCGCCACGCGATTCCCGGCGATCCCGCCGAACGCGCCACTGGCGCCGACACCCCGAACGAAGGCGGTATCGCCGGTTCGCGCGGCGGCCCGAAAAACGCACCGGAGCGCGTGCCGGGACAAGACCGCGACTCCGATGCCACCACCGGCGGCAGCCAGAGCGGCAACGACCCGCAGCGCGATCAGCAGATCTGATCCCGACCCACGAATATCGGCCGGCGTGGTGCAAGCGGTAGCCGCAGGATGCGAAGACGCCCTCGACACGCTGCGCGCGCCCGCCCTTGGAACGCCGTGGAATTCCTGCAAGCCCACAAAGAAAAGGGCTCGCATCGCTGCGAGCCCTTCTCATGCATGGTGGCCGGGGACGGAATCGAACCGCCGACACGGGGATTTTCAATCCCCTGCTCTACCAACTGAGCTACCCGGCCGGAAACCTGGAACCATGGGCGAACCGTGCGGTTGCCAATGATGCGTGGGAGCCGCGCATTAGACCGAATGCGCGGGTTTTCGTCAAGACTCCGTGTCGGACGGGACGAAGCCGGGCGGCATGGCGGACTCGCCGCCGAACAGGAATTTCTCCATTTCCCCGCTCAGGTACTTGCGCGCTTCGGCGTCGAGCGGGTTGAGCCGGTACTCGTTGATGAGGATGGTCTGGCGCGCCAGCCATTGCTGCCACGCGGGCTTGGATATCTCGGCGTAGATGCGCTGGCCCAGCGGGCCGGGCCAGGGGGCGAAGTCGAGGCCTTCGGCGTCGGCGTCGAGCTTGGCGCAGTGAATGGTACGGGTCATGGGGTTTCCTGAAAGCTTCGCGGAATTTTGCGGGAGTGCGCTGCGTTGCGCCCTGATCGGCATCAAGCGCATCGCGCACGGATGCGCGTCTACGCGGTGTTCTGCAGCAGGGTGCGAACCGGTGCCGGCAGGCCGAGCGCGGCCAATTCGGTGGCGCTGCACCAGCGCAGGTCGGGATTATCGGCGACGGCGGCGTGCGCTGTCGTCCGATCGAACAATAGCGGTTCGATCGCGAGGCGGTAGTGGCTGAAGACGTGGGTGAAGGGGGACAGGGCCTGGGCGTCGTCGATCCGTGCGTGCCGTTGCGCGAGGCGCCAGGCGTCGTCGGTGCTGGCGGCTTCGGGCAGGCTCCACAGGCCAGACCAGACGCCTTGCGGGCCGCGCCGTTCCAGCAGCACGCGGCCATCGTGGTCGCGCAGCACCAGCATCACGGTGGCGCGGGTGGGCAGGGCTTTCGACGGTTTGCGGCTGGGTAGCTGCGCGGTGAGGTTGTCGCGGTAGGCAACGCAGTCGCCGGCCAGTGGGCAGGCGTCGCAGCGCGGGCGCGAGCGCACGCAGAGCGTGGCGCCCAGATCCATGATGGCTTGCGTGTAATCCGCCAGCCGCGTGGTGGGCGTGTGGCTTTCGGCGTGCTGCCACAGCAGCTTTTCCACTGCGCTCTGGCCGGGGTGGCCGTGGATGCCGTGGTAGCGGGTCAGTACGCGTTTCACGTTGCCGTCGAGGATCGCGAAGCGCAGGCCATGGGCTTGCGCCAGGATCGCGCCGGCGGTGGAGCGGCCGATGCCGGGCAGGGCGCTGAGGGTGGCAAAATCGCGCGGCAGATCGCCGCCGTGCTGATCGACGCAGATCTGCGCGGCACGGTGCAGGAAGCGCGCGCGGCGGTAATAGCCAAGGCCGGACCACAGTGCCAGCACGGTGTCTTCGTCCGCGGTGGCCAGGTCGCGCAGCGTGGGCAAGGCCTCGGTGAAGCGCTGGAAATAACCGATGACGGTGGCGACCTGGGTCTGCTGCAGCATGATTTCCGACAGCCACACGCGGTAGGCATCGCGGCCCTGAGCATCGCCCGACTGCCATGGCAGATCCTTGCGGCCATGCAGGTCGAACCAGCGCAGCAGGCGCGCCGCGACGGTCGGCGCGCGCCGGGTCGTGCTGTGGGTCACCTGGAAACCGCCGGCTTTTTTCCCTGCACGGGGGCGGGTGACGCCGGAGCGGCGGCGCTGGCCGTCGCGGGCACTTCGTCACCGGCACGCAATGTGAGGCCTTCGATGGTGATGCCACCCATGTCGATTTTCGCGATGTCGGCGTGGCCGCTTCCCGGCGGTACGGTCAGCTGGGTGTTGTCGCCGCTGCCCACGTGGCCCCACCAGCGCGCCAGCGCGAGCGGTGGCAGCCGCAGGTCGGCGTGGTTGTCGGGGCCGTCGAGCTTCAGCGAAAGCAGCAGCGGTTTGCTCTGGTCGGCGGGGGTCAACGCCAGCGAAATCGCGTATTGCCCGGCCGTCGCATGGTCGAGTGTTCCGGTGAGGCTGGCGGCCGCATCGGCGGCGCCATGCCAGCGTGCGCTACCGGCCAGTTGCATGTGGGTGGCGGCGCCTTGCGAGAGATACAGGGCGATGTTTTCCAGTTGCAGCGCGTTGCCCTGGATGCGCGGCGTGGCGGAGAGGCGCAGCTGAAGCGGCATGCCGTCGGCGGTGTTGGCGGAGACGCTGAGCGGAAACGGCACGCCGGACGCGAGGCTGCCCGCTTCCAGCGAAAGATTGCCCAGCAGCAACTGATCGCCGCGCACCACGCTGCCGTGATCGATGCTGACGCCGGTGTCGATGCGCGGGATGTCCGGCGGCGTGTCCTGGCCGCGCGCGGGCAGCGCGTTGATCCAGGCTTGCAGTGCATCCAGATCCACGCGGGGCGAGTTGATCTCCAGCCGGGTGATGACCGTGGGGCCGCCGAGCAGGGTGCGCCAGGGCAGTGCCAGCCGCCCGCCGGAGGCCAGCAGGATGGGGCGGTTGGCCCCTTGCGCATTGATGGTGATGCCGTGCAGGTCCAGCGCCGGGCGCGGGAACAGCGATGGACTGGCCGGGCGCGAAAGGTTGAGCTCCAGCCCTGCGTTGGCGGCCTGGTTCTGCAGCATCGCGGTGAAGCGGTCCGGTTGCAGCAGGAAATAGACCGACCCCGCCAGCAGCAGCAACGCCGCCAGGGCGGTGGCGCCGACGATCGCAAGTATTCGTCGCAACCGTGGGCTCATCGCTCAGCCTCGCGCCGCCAAGGTCGCCGCCATCCGCACGTGGCGCTGGCTGCTCCGGATGGACGCCGGCTCAATCACGACCGAGGCTGGCCGGCAGCAGGCCGTCGACATAGGCCTGGGCGTCGAAGGTGCGCAGGTCGGTGGCACTTTCGCCCAGCCCGACGAAGCGGATGGGCAACCCGAACTCGCGCGCCAGGGCAAACACCACGCCGCCCTTGGCGGTGCCATCGAGCTTGGTCACCACCAGGCCGGTGACGCCCACGATCTCGCGGAACTGGCGCACCTGGTTGACCGCGTTCTGGCCGGTGGTGCCGTCGATCACCATCAGCACCTCGTGCGGCGCCTCGGCGTCGATCTTCTTCAGCACGCGGGCGATCTTGCCCAGTTCGTCCATCAAGCCGCCCTGGGTATGCAGCCGGCCGGCGGTGTCGGCGATGAGCACGTCGGCGCCGCGTGAACGCGCTGCCTGCAGGGCGTCGAAGATCACGCTGGCCGCGTCGGCATCCTGGCCTTGCGAGATGACCGGCACCCGGTTGCGCTCGCCCCAGGTTTTCAGTTGCTCCACCGCCGCTGCGCGGAAGGTGTCGCCAGCGGCCAGCATCACCGCGTGCCGCTCGTCGCTCCAGCGCCGCGCCAGCTTGCCGATGGTGGTGGTCTTGCCGGCGCCGTTGATGCCCACCACCAGCACCACGAAGGGCTGCCTGCCCGATACCTGCAGCGGTTTCTCGACGGGCTGCAACAGCGCGACCAGCGCCTGGCGCAGCGCGTCGAGCAGCGCTGGCGCATCGGCGAATTCGCGCTTGTGCATGCGCTTGCGCAGGGCTTCCACCAGCGCGGTACTGGCTTCAACGCCCACGTCAGCGGTGATCAGCGTGGTTTCCAGCTCATCCAGCAGGTCGTCGTCGAGCTTGGGGTTGCGCACGAACAAGGTGCCGAGGCTGCGGGCGAACGCGTTGCCCGCCAGGCGCTCGCGCCAGCCGCGTCTGGCCGGCGCCTCGGCGCTGGCGGCCACGGCCGTTTCCGCGGCGGGAGCTTGTTCGTGGGGTGTGGGCGCCTCGGTCAGCGCCACCGGCAAACCCTGCGGGGGGCTTTCGGGGGCGGCGACATCGGCCTTGGTGTCGAGCTGCGGCTCCTGCGCGTCCTCCGTTGTGGCCGATGCGGTTTCGGTCGGCTTTTTCTTCCAGAATTTGAGCATTGCGGGCGCGATTCAAAGACAATGGGCGGCATGCTATCACCCCAACCTGTACTGCCCGCTGAGGATGTTTCGGCCGTCCCGCGTGCCCGCCGCGGCGATGGGTGGTGCTTGTGAGCACCGCCCGGCACGGCGCTCCCGGCCGCATCCGCATCATCGGCGGCAGCCTGCGCAATTCGCGGCTCGATGTGGCGGACATGCCGGGCCTGCGACCCACGGCCGAGCGGCTGCGGGAGACCCTGTTCAACTGGCTGGCGCCCATCATCAGCGGGGCGCGCGTGCTGGATCTGTGCGCGGGTACGGGCGCGCTGGGCATCGAGGCCTTGTCGCGCGGTGCGGCCAGCGTGCAGTTCGTCGAGCGCGAGGCGCGGGTGGCGCGGGCGATCGAGCAGAATCTCGCCCGGCTCAAGCAGGCTGATGGCGCGGTGGCGGCAATGGATGCGGAGGCTTTCCTGCGCGGGGCAGGGCGGCCGCACGATCTGGTCCTGCTGGACCCGCCGTTTGCGTTGGGGTTGTGGAAAGCGCTGGCGCAGCAGCTGGAACAAGGTGGCTGGCTGGCCACGGCGGCATTGATCTACGTGGAATCGCCGCGGACGGTGACGCTGACCCTGCCGCCGAACTGGCAACTGCAACGGGAGAGCCATGCCGGCGATGCGCGCGGGGCGCTCTATCGGCGCACCTGACCGGCATGCCGCGGCTGGGCGGAGCGGGCGCGTCGCGCCATGCCGCCGGTGCATCCGTTAAGCTAGGGCCCCTGGCGGTTTCCCCGTCCAGGCTCCAGGGCCCTGGCCTTCATTCACTGGCGTTGTTGAACTCGTGAACAAACCTTTGGGCAATCCGCGTCTGGCTGTCTACCCAGGCACGTTCGATCCGATCACCAATGGCCATGCCGACCTGGTGTCGCGCGCCGCCACGTTGTTCGATCACGTGGTGGTGGCGGTGGCCGACAGCTCCAGCAAGGGGCCGGTTTTCAGCATCGCCGAGCGCATCACCCTGGCGCGGCTGGCGCTGGCCGATCTGCCGAACGTGGAAGTGTGCGGCTTTGACTGCCTGCTGGCCACTTTCGTGCAGGACATTGGCGCCGGCGTGATCATCCGCGGTTTGCGCGCGGTGTCGGATTTCGAATACGAATTCCAGCTGGCCAGCATGAATCGCCATCTGATTCCGCAGGCCGAGACGCTGTTCCTGACGCCGGCCGAGCAATACAGTTTCATTTCCTCCTCGCTGGTGCGCGAGATCGGCCGCCTCGGCGGCGAGATTTCCGGTTTCGTGCATCCGGCGGTACAACAGGCCATGCGCCAGCGCTGGCAGAAGAGCCGCACCGGCTCAAACAACCAACCCGAAAAAGAAGGTGACCACCATGCGTAAGTTCGCTCTCCTCGCCGCCGTCGCACTGGCCGCTGCTTTGACCCTGTCCGCTTGCGGCAAGCATGAGGACGAGCAGCAGGCCGCCTCCGCCCAGGCGGCCCAGGCAACCCGTCCCACCGACAAGAGCGACGCCGAAGGCTGGAACAAGTACCTGGTGCAATTGCTGCAGAAGAACCTGCAGGGCATGAGCGCGTCGCAGCCGTATGCCTACCTGGTCACCGCCGGCGACACCGACGAGGCCAAGGCGCAGAACGAACGCCAGCTGTCCACCGTGCAGGACACCGTGGCGCGCGGCGTGCTGCCGGGCAACCTGCTGGCCTTTGCCGGCCCGGATTCGGCCAAGACCGCCGACCTGGTCGTGACCGCCTTCACCGGCGCCAGGGCTGGCTCGTTCAAGGACGTGATCGTGCTGTTCATCGGTGACCAGGCCGACCAGCAGCGGGTGGAAGAGGCGATCAAGCCCACCGGCGCCACCTTCCGTTTCGTGCAGATGTAAATACCGGGAGTGAGTGGTGAGGAGCGAGGTGCGGGGGTAAAGCCGGATAGGCGGCGGCTCTTGCTTTCTCACTCTTCTTCACTCACTCCTCGCTTGCCATCATGTCCCTGAAAATCCTCGACACCTGCGTCAATTGCGATGTTTGCGAACCGGCCTGCCCCAACAAGGCGATCTCGCTGGGCGAACAGTTCTACGTGATCGACCCGGCCTTGTGCACCGAGTGCGTGGGCCACCACGACGAACCGCAGTGCATGGTGGTCTGCCCGGTCGAGTGCATCATCATCGACCCTGAGCACATCGAGTCGCATGATCAACTCGATCTCAAGTATCGCCAGCTGATGGCGATGGAGCCTGCCGCATGATTTTTTCGCGTTGGTCCGCGCTGCCGGGACGCGCCTTTCTGGCCAGCCTGCTGTTCACCTGCGGCGTGGCGCTGGCCGCCGATGGCGCGCCCCGAACGGCGCCGGCGAAAACCCCGGTGGTGGCGCAACCGGCCCAGCACCCGGGGCATTCCGCCGTCGCCAGCGCGAATTTCCTGGCGACCGATGCGGGGCTGGAGATCCTGTCCAAGGGTGGCAACGCGTTCGATGCCGCGGTGGCGGTGGCGTCCACCCTGTCGGTGGTGGAGCCGGAAAGTTCGGGCATCGGCGGCGGCTTCATGGCCGTGCTGCACCGGGCGAAGGATGGCCACAACGTTTTCATCGACGCGCGCGAGACGGCGCCCGCGGCCGTCGACCCCAAGGATTACCTCAACCCCGACGGCACGCCCAACCGCGATGCGGCCTTGAAGGGCCCGCTTTCGGCGGGCATTCCCGGCGAGCCGGCCGGTCTGGTGCTGATCGCCGAACGTTATGGAAAGCTGTCGCTGGCCC
The DNA here is from genome assembly GCF_000264315.1 of Rhodanobacter fulvus Jip2. Classification (GTDB taxonomy): domain Bacteria; phylum Pseudomonadota; class Gammaproteobacteria; order Xanthomonadales; family Rhodanobacteraceae; genus Rhodanobacter; species Rhodanobacter fulvus. The sequence goes on along the minus strand of NZ_AJXU01000010.1, from coordinate 36,739 downwards.
AGTCGCTGGCGCCTGCGATCCGGCTGGCCCGCGACGGCTTCAAGCCTGACCCGCGGCTGCGCGAGGCGATCGCGGGGCAGCAGAAGGATTTGCGGCGCTGGCCCGCTTCGGCGGCCAAATTCCTGCCCGATGGCAAGCCGCCGGTGGAAGGAAAGCTGTGGCGCGACCCTGACCAAGCGAAGACGCTGGAAGCGATTGCCGCGCATGGCAACGACGGCTTCTATCGCGGCCCGACGGCGAAGAAACTGGTGGACGCGGTGCGCGCCGCCGGTGGCAACTGGAGCCTGGCCGATCTTGAAAGCTACCAGGCCAAGGAACGCGAGCCGATCAGCGTCGATTACCGCGGGTATCGCATCATCACGGCGCCGCCGCCGTCGTCCGGCGGCGTGGCGATCGCCGAGATCCTCAACATCCTTTCCGGCTTCGAGCTGGACAAGCTCGACCAGGCCCATCGCGTGCACCTGATCGTGGAAGCGATGCGCCGTGCGTTCCGCGACCACAACGATTACCTGGGCGACCCGGACTTCGTGAAGATGCCGCTGGACATGCTGCTGTCGCCGTTCTACGCGGATGGCCTGCGCCAGAGCATCCTGCCGGGCAAGGCCACGCCGTCGTCGATGCTGCCGCACGAAACCGTCCGCGATCCGGGCATGCACACCACGCATTTCTCGATCATCGACAAGGACGGCAACATGGCCGCGGTGACCTCCACCGTGAACTACGTGCTGGGCTCCACCTTCGTGGCCGAAGGCACCGGCGTGCTGCTGAACGACGAGATGGACGACTTCGCGCTGGTGCCGGACAAGCCGAACGTCTACGGCCTGCTGGGCAGCGCGGCGAACGCGCCGAAGGGCGGCAAGAGGATGCTGTCGTCGATGTCGCCGAGCCTGGTGATCGGCGCCGATCGCAGCGCGGTGATCGGTTCGCCCGGCGGTTCCACCATCATCACCCAGGTGCTGGAAGGCATCCTGCATTTCATCGACGGCGAAAGCGCGCAGCAGATCGTGGCGCACAAGCGTTTCCATCACCAGTTCCTGCCCGACGTGGTGGACGTGGAGCCGGGCATGTTCGACAAGGCGACCAGCGCCGACCTCACCGCGATGGGTTACACCTTGAACGACCGCAAGCCGTGGGGCTTCATGAACGTGGTGACCTGGGACCATAGGACCAACAAGCTCGATGCCGCCAGCGATCCGCGCCGGCCCTCCGGGTCCGGCAAGGTGCGGTAGGCGCAGGTGGCCTGGTTGTGACAGGGCGCGCGGTCGCGGCGGTGCCATCTCCGGCAATCTGGTTGGCGATCGTCCCGTGACGCGGCAGTGGAGTATCAAGTTGTGAAGGAACCGGTCCCGCCCGCAGGCAATATCACCGCCACAGGCGTCCGGGTGCGCGTGGTTCATCGACGTGCGCGCCGGGGATGGTTCCGTCAGCTCGTTCCGCATCGGGCGCCGGGCTGATGCTGCCGGCGTGGGACGACGCCATGCGTGGGCGCCTGTTGCGGCTGGTGGGTGCGCTGCTGTTGCTGGCCGGCATTGGCTGGGCCGCGACCACCGAGCGCGGCATCATCACCTATCGCGAAGCGATGAACCGCCATGGCGGGCAGCTGGTGGATCTGGGCGCATCCGCCCTGCCGCAAGCGGGCCAGGCCGGTTATCTCGCGCGGTTGAGCGGGGTGCCGCGGGTGGTGGTGGCGCCGCGTGATCCGGAGTTCAACCTGCGCCGGGATACGCCCGTGCTGATCCGCCACGTGGAAATGTTCCAGTGGCGCGAGGTTCGCTTCGGCGGCAATACCGACTACGAATTGGACTGGGTGGATCAGCCGGTCGATTCCAGCAAGTTCGAGCGACCGGCTGGACATGCCAACCCGGGCGCGTTTCCGATCGCCGCACGCCAGTTCGACGCCGACCGGGTGCAATTGGGTGGTTTCGCGCTGGACCGCAGCCTCCTCCATGCGCTGCCTGGCGTGCAGCGGGTGGAGCCGGACGTGAAGTCATTGCCGGCCAATCTCGCGGCCACCTTCGTGCCGTACAACGGCTATCTCGTGACCAGCGCCAACCCCGGCGACCCGCATCGCGGTGATTTGCGGGTGAGCTGGGAGGAGGTTCCGCTGCAGCTGGTGACCGTGGTGGCGCGCATCGATGGCGATCGCCTGGTGCCCGCGACGAAGACCACCGACGGCAAGGGCTTTGCAGTGGAAGTGGGTGATCGTTCGCTGCTGGACATGTTCCCCGGCCTGCCCGAGCCACCCACGTTCATCTACCTGTGGCGGGTGCTTGCCGTGTTTCTTGCCGCGCTGGGTGCCTACCTGATGCTGTCAGGGCACCGCGGGATCCAGCGTGATTTTCCGCTGTCGCTGGCGGTGGGCACGCTGGTGGTCAGCGCCACGGCAACGGTGCTGTGGCTGGGCAGCGACACGCTCCCCATGCTGTGCTGGCTGCTGGTGGCGCTGCTGAGCGTGCTGGCGACGATCTGGTATTTGCGGCATACCAGTTGAGCGTCGGGATCGGGGATTTGCAGGAGCGACTTCAGTTGCGATGCTCTTTCTTCGAGGCTCCAGAGCAAGGGCATCGCGACTGAAGTCGCTCCCACAGGCGTTCGACCTGGATCAGTTCTCGGTCTGGCCGTTGGCGCTGGCGTAGACCTGGTCGGCCCACTGTGCGGCTTCGAGATAGATGGTGGCCATGCGCTGGATGCGCTGCGGCTGCGCGTGTTCGCTGGTCATCTTGCCGGCTTCCCACGCCAGGATCTGGTCCAGCAGCGGCCCGAACGGACCGGCGCGGCGGGTCAGCGCGTCGCTGATTTCCGGCACCAGGCGCAGGTGGGTGAGCAGGAACTCCATCGGCGCGCACATCAGCGTGTCCAGCAGTGAGAACAGGCCCACGGTGAAGGCCATTTCCTCGTGGCCGTGCGGCATGCCGCCGGCCAGCTTCTCGCACATGTGGGCGCGGATCAGGGCGGCGCGCAGCAGCTCGGGCGGCCTATCGTCCATGCTGCACAACGACATCGTGTCGATCCAGTTGCGCATGCGGGTGACGCCGAAGAAGATCGCCGCCTGCTGCACCGACTTCAGTTGCCGCGGCAATGCGAAGTAGGCGGAGTTGACGCAGCTGAGCAGCTTGTAGCTGAGCACCGCGTCGTCGCGGATGATGTTGCCCAGCTCCACCGGGCCCGGATTGTTTTCCTGCAGCGCGCGCATCAGGCGCAGCATGCTCAGTCGGCTGGCGGTGAGCACCGGCACGGCGACCGGTTGCGGAATCAGCAGATAGCGGCCCTGGATGGCCTGCAGCGGCAGTTCGAGGCAACGCTCGTAAGTAGTGTGATCGTTGACCTGGTCGGCAACCACCCAGATGCCGCGGGCGTGCAGCAGTTCGGTGCGCTGGCGCAATACCTCGGGCGACAGCAGGCTGGCGTCCAATCGAACGAACTGCACGATCTGCATCAGCGATTCGATCGCCAGGCTGCCATCCAGCTCCAGGTCGCCGGCATCGAGCATCAGCTGGCAGCCGCGCTGCGACATCAGTTGCAGGCGCTTCATCAGCGGGGTGTTGTCGGCAACCTGCGGCTGCAGCAGCAGGCCGATGCGCGGCTGGTGCAGCAGCACGTCGGAATCTTCCGGCAGCAGTTCGGTGGGCAGGTTGAGGAAGGCGCGATTGCCGCGGACCAGCCGGGTGAGCGCGCCGTCGGTCAGCGTGGAAAGTACGCGTTGCAGCAGGGTCTGTTCGTCGTCCGGCTCGCGATGGAAGGTGATTTCGTAGGCAAACAACTGCCGCTCACGATCCAGCATGGGTACGCGCAATACCGGTAGCGGGGTGGTCATCGCTATGGGCAGGGGGATGTTGGCGGCGTCGGGCAAAGCAGACATAGGGAGAGAGCCGTTCGGGGAAACGTCGAGTTTGCTCATGCTTCTTCAATCGCGATAAATACGAAAATACGTGCGGTACGTTCTTGCGACAGGGGCGACACAGTCTGCGATGAAGCGGACTGCATCATGGTCAGGCCTGTGCCAGCACTTGCGATCGGAGGCTGCCGCGGAGTCCGCCGGTGGGGCCATACAGGCCGGTTTCGCCGGCGTGTCCGGTCAGTACGGACAGGGCCTGGCGTACCTGGCCAAGGCGCTGGTTCACGGCGCGGCCGTTGCTCTGGTTGAGTTGCTGGCAGCGGCGCAGGGCCAGCAGCACCTGTGACCAGGTGGCGTCCAGCCTGGCCGCGGCGGCGGGCGCTTCGCGACTCAACTGTTGCCGCTCCGCATCGAGCTGCTCCAGTTGCAGCATGAGCTTCTGCTTGCTGGCGCCGGCTTCACCGAGCGCATCGCTGTTGCCGGCATTCAAGGCCGTGCGCTCGTTCTCCAGCACCTGCGTCAACTGGGTGATGGCCTGCTGCATGTCGCTGAGTACGGCACCCAGTGCGTCGCTCAGTTCGCCCTGCAGCGGCCGGTTCATACGGCACCCGCGCCGATCTGGCGCTCGAACGACAACATGCGGTCCGCGATCCGGCCGGCGTCGATCTGGTAACTGCCGCTGGCCAGTGCCTCGCGGATCTGTTCGACCCGCTTGGTGTCGATGGCGGACGACGTGTCCAGACGCGCGGCTTCCTGCAGTGCCCGGGCCGAATCGGTCAACTTGAGTTGATCGTCCGACTTGGGCGTGACGGCGGCACTGCTGTCGGCGGCGGCGGTAGTGGATACCGATGCATTCCCGGTGGCGCCGGTTGCCTGGGGAAAATTCGGCAAACCATTGTTTTGAATGGAAGTGGTCATCGATCCTTCTCGCTGCAATATGAACCCTGTGTCTGACAAATCGGCCGGACCGGGGGAAACTTTAGTGGTGGTCGACACGCATCAGGGCAGGGCGGTGACCACGCCGGGCGCGCTGACCATGGCGTCGACGATCTTGCCGGAGTTTTCGTTGCGGACACGCAGGCGGGCGCCATTGTCGCCGCTGCCCAGTGCCACACCGTCGGCACGGACCTCAATGCTACCGAGCCGGGCTACTACCTGTACATGGTCGCCCGCGCGCACCATGCGTCGTCCGCCCAGTGCGCCGGGGCTCAGCACGGTGTCTTTTGGCAGTGCCCGCGACAGGGTGCGGCCAGCCACCTGTTGCAGGTTTTCCACGTAGCCATAACCCAGGCGGGTGATGTCGCGCTCCTCCGTCCGCACGTCGGCCAGGCTGAGGCCGTCGCCGCGTTGCAAGGCGTGGCTGCTCACCAGCACGGTCCGGAACAGCTCCAGTTTCACCGGCACCCGCACGCTCCAGTTGCGCGGCTGCGTGCATTGCACCTGCACGCTCATGTGTGAGGGCGGGGTGGCGCGGTCGGGCACGGTGGCGATCAGCGGTTGCGCGCAGTCGTCCAGCTTCAACCGCAGGTCGAGTGCTTCGGTGTGTACCACGACGCGGTTGCCGGGCATTGCGTAGTGTTCACGCACGGCCTGCTCGGCGGCGGCCCGTATGGCCTCGGGCGACTGGGCCGCCCACGCGGGAGCGGCGCAGATGCCTGCCCACGACAACGCACACCACATGGCGGCGTGCCGGAGGCGGGAACCTGGCGCGTCTCGCTTCATGCTTCCGCCAGCAGCGTGCCCAACTGGGTCAGCAATGCCTCGCGTCCGGCTTCCAGTTGTTGCGACAGCTGCGAGGCTTCCTCCAACTGGCCGTCGCAGACCAGGGTGATGAAGCGCTGGCTCTGTTCGCACAGCAGGGTGCCGCTTTCGTCGAGTGCCGCGCTGGCCGGTTTGCCCGGGTGCTTGGCGGTCAGTCGACGGACGGTGCGGTTCAGGGAATGGGTGTCGAACCAGCGTCGGTCCAGCGCGCTGGGGTCGAGCAGGGCCAGTTCCATGGCCTGGCGCAGGCTTGCGGCGCTCTCGCGCACAGTCAGGCTGAGGCTTGCCGCGTCGTTGCCGCTTTCGCTTTCCAGCCAGTCCAGGCCCAGCCGGTGCGCCAGCAGCGCGGCGCGGTTGAGGGATTCGGCCTGCCGCCGCGCCTCGATGCCGCGGCGCTGCAGCGCGCCGAGGGCTGCCTGGGCCGTGGTGGCGCGCGCATGTTGCGCGTCATGGTTTTGCAGCACGCCGGCCACGCGGCCGTGGGCCGTGCGCAGTGCTTCGCCGCCATCGTGCAGGGCGGTGGTGGCCTGGCCGACGCCGGTTTGCGCGCGCTCCAATTGCTGCAGGCCGTGCTGCACGTCGCCGTCCAGTTGCAGCGAGAAATCACCGATGGAGCCGGTAACGGTCTCGATCTCGGTAGTGGTCAGCGTGGTTTTTTCCGCCAGCTGCTTCACCTCGTCGGCGACCACGGCAAAGCCGCGGCCCGCCTCGCCGGCACGGGCGGCCTCGATGGCGGCGTTCAGCGCCACCAGGTTGGTCTGGTGGGCGATTTCCTGCACCACGCCGGTGAGCTTGCGGATCTGCGCCACCTGTTCGGCCAGCCGGCTCTGGTTGCGGTTCATCGCCGACAGCGCGCTGCGCAGCAGGCGCAACTGGCCGTCCAGCTCACTGACGCTGCCTTCGCCGGCCTGTCCGGCCTTGGCGGCCAGGTCCAGGTCGGTGCCGATCTGGCGCAGTGCCGTCGAGATCCCGGCGCTGCCATCCGTCAAGCGATCGACGCTGCCGCGGCTTTCGGTGGCGGCCTTGTCCAGCGCGCTCTGTTCGCGCGAAAGCTGCTGCACCGCGGCCAGCACCAGGCTTTGCTGCTCCATGGCCTGCAGCGCGACCGCCGCCGGCGGCTGGCTGGCGGCACGGGCCAGCAGCGGCGCGATCACCCGCGCGGTGCGCGGATACTTGCGTCGCAACGCCGCGACCTGCGCCTCGTCGCCAGCGGCGGCTGCCTGCACCAGGGCGGTGAGGTGCGAGTTCCAAATCAAGCTCATGGGCAAACGGTGACCTTTGGATAGGCGAGGGTGCTATGGATGGATCGTCAGTTGATGTCGAAACTTGAGCAAGCAAGTCACATGCCACCTTATCTGTTGTGCGCGGCACAGGGCACTGCCTCAAGTGCGCGGCGGTGTGGCCGATAGATTCAACTGGAACCGCGCAGTGCGGTTGGGCGTCGAGGAATCTGCATGAGCGGCACGCTACTGGACACGGTGGAACGGCATACCCGGCTGGCCGGGCACAACCGGGTGGCGATGCTGCTGTTCACGCTGGGCGACCAGCAACTGTTCGGCATCAATGTGTTCAAGGTGCGCGAGGTGCTGCGCCGGCCGCCGCTGGAACGCATGCACGGTGTGCATGAATTGCTGGCCGGCAGCTGCGATTACCGCGGCCAGACCATTCCGGTGATCGACCTGGCCGCGGCGCTGGGCTATGCGCCGTTGCGCGACGTGGATTCGGCCCACCTGATGGTCACCGAGTTCAGCCGCTCGATGCAGGGTTTCCTGGTGTCCGACCTGCAGCGCATGGTGCATTGCGACGGCGAGTCGCTGGTGGCGCCGTCTGGCGCGCTGGGGTTTGGCGCGCGGGTGAATGCGGTGACCCGCATCGACGGCGCACTGATGGCGGTGATCGACGTGGAGCATGTGCTGGCCAGCATCGACTCGGGCCCGGCCGAGCTTTCGGCGCAGATGCAGCGCATTTCCGACGACACCATGCTGAGCCCGCGACGGATCATGGTGGTGGACGATTCGGTGATCGCCCGGCGCCGGCTGGTGGCCCTGTTCAAGCAGATGAATATCGAATGCGTGGTGGCGCAGGACGGCCGCGAGGCGCTGGAAAAGCTGCTGGAATTGGCCGATGCGGACGCCGACGAAGGCGTGAAGCTGGTCGTATCCGATATCGAGATGCCGCGGCTGGACGGTTACGCGCTGACCCGCGCCATCCGCGAAACCCCCTCGCTGCGCCAGCTGAAAGTGGTGCTGCACAGCTCGCTCAGCGGACTGTTCAACGAGGCGATGGTGAAAGAGGTGAATGCCGACCGCTTCGTGGCCAAGTTCCAGCCTGATCTGCTGGCCAAGGCGGTGCTCGACCTGTTGCCGGAGCACGAAGAGGCGTAGCAAGAGCGCCCTCTTCCGCCCTGTCGGGCACCTTCTCCCGCAAGCGGGAGAAGGGAATGGCTGGCGCTTGCGACGCTTTCCCTTCTCCCGCTTTGCGGGAGAAGGTGCCCGTCAGGGCGGATGAGGGCGCTTTTACCCAGCGTCAACAAACCGTCTCCACTCCCGCGTCTTCTTTCCGACGCTCCGCCGGAAAGCGCGCAAACCCAGTCCTAGCAAGGCTTCCACCGCGGTGGCATGCAATTTGCCTCCTGCTCCGTGCGGCAACAGCACGCGGAGCGAAACGATGAGCCTGATCCCCGACAACCTGTTTGGCATTCATACCCGGGCCCTGGACCTGTGGCAGAACCGTACCGAGGTGCTGGCCAACAACCTGGCCAATGCGGACACGCCGGGGTTCCAGGCGCGCGACATCGATTTCCGCAAGGTGCTGGCCGCGGCCAGTGACAGCGCGGGTGCGGCGGGCAACGTTGCGTTGCAGGCGCCCACACCGGGACAGATCGGACCTGGACAGACCGGCGCCGGTTCGACGACGGCCGCCGCCACGCAGCTGTCCTGGCGCAATCCCACCCAACCCAGCATGGACGGCAACACCGTCGACGAGCAGGTCGAGCAGGCCGCCTTTGCCGCCAATGGCGTGCACTACCAGGCGAGCCTTTCCTTCATCACCGCGCAGATCCGCATGTTGCGCACCGCCATCGAGGGCCAGGGCTGATGTCTCTTTTCTCCATCTTCAATGTGGCCGGCTCCGGCATGGCCGCGCAATCGACCCGGCTCAACACCGTGGCCAGCAACCTTGCCAACGCCGACAGCGTGGCCAGCACGCCGGAAGCGGCCTATCGCTCGCGCCAGCCGCTGTTTGCGGCGGTGCAGAAGCAACTCGGCAGCCAGGCGGTCGACAACGGCCAGGGCGTGCAGGTGCTTGGCGTCACCGAGAGCCAGGCGGCTATCCCTAGTCGCTACGAACCGGGCAACCCGCTGGCCAATGCCGACGGCTATGTCTTCTCCAGCAACGTCAACCCGGTGGACGAGCTGGTCAACATGATTTCCGCCTCGCGTTCGTACCAGAACAACGTCGAGGTGATGAATTCCACCCGCCAGCTGATGCAGAAGACGCTGGACCTGGGCAAGTGATGCATACCCTTTCGAGGCAGATGACATGAGCGACATGAACATCAACGGTGTGGGTTCGGCGGCGGGTACGGCGGCGTCCGGCAGCAAGGACAAGGCGCTCAGCCAGTCCGATTTCCTGAGCCTGCTGGTGCAGCAGATGCGCAACCAGGACCCGACCCAGCCGATGGATTCATCGCAGATGGTCAGCCAGCTGGCGCAGATCGGCCAGGTGTCGGCGACCCAGTCGCTGAAGACATCGTTCGACGCGCTCAGCCTGTCGATGCAGGGCAACCAGTTGCTGCAGGCCAGCAGCATGGTGGGCCGCAATGTCAGCGTTCCGTCGCAAGCGGGGCAACTGCGCGACGGTGGCCTGGACGGCGCGGTGAACGTACCCGAGGGCGAGAAAACCGTGCTGGTGCAGATCACCGACGCCGACGGCAACGTGCTGCGCACGATGAATCTCGGTAACCCCACGTCGGGCCTGGTGCCGTTCCATTGGGATGGCAAGAGCGACGACGGCACGGTACTGGCCAACGGCACGTACGGTCTGAAAGCGCAGGCGGGCAACACCGCGGTGGCGACCTACGTGAGCGGCAAGGTGGCTGGCGTGGGCATGACCGGCGCCGATGGCGCCTATCTGGATGTGGACGGTTTTGGTGGGGTCCTGCTGAGTCAGGTCGCGCAGATCAACTGACGGCCCCACGGGGCTACAACACTTAAGGAATTTCCCGATGGCTTTCAATATCGCACTGAGCGGCCTCAACGCGGCATCCGCCGATCTCGAGGTCACCGCCAACAATATCGCCAACACCGCCACCGCCGGCTTCAAGGGCTCGCGCGGCCAGTTCGCCGAGCTGTTCAACGCTTCCGGTCCCAACCTCAGCGCCACCCAGGTGGGTAGCGGCGTGCGGCTGACCAATGTCGCCCAGCAGTTCACTGCCGGCAGCATCGAGACCACCGACAACAGCCTGGATTTCGCGATCAGCGGCGAGGGCTTTTTCACGCTGAAGGACGGCAAGGGCTACTCCTACACCCGCGCCGGCGCGTTCCAGAAAGATGCCAACGGCTTCGTCACCAACGCCACCGGCCAGCGCCTGCAGATCTTCCCGGCCAACGCCAACGGCAGCTTCGACAACAGCACGCTGAGCGACCTGCAACTGCTTACGTCGCAGAACGCGGCCAAGGCCACCAGCAACGTGCAGATGTCGCTGAACCTGCCCTCGGACGCCACCGCACCCGCGACGGCATTCGACCCCACCGACGCCACCAGCTTCAATCAGTCCACCCCGTTCACCGTCTACGACTCGCTCGGCGCCACCCATAGCGGCACCGTGTATTTCGTGAAGGACGCGGCGGCCAACGTGTGGAATACGCGCTTGTACGTCGATGGCGTGGACACCGGCGCCACCCAGCAGCTGACGTTCAACAGCAGCGGTGCGCTGGTCACCCCGGCCAACGGCCAGCTGGCTTTCCCGGCGGTAACCGTGAGCCCCGGTTCCAACCCGATGCAGCTGAACCTGGACATGGCCAAGGCCACCCAGTTCGGCAACACCTACGCGGCCAGCGCGATCAATCCGGATGGTTACCCCACCGGCATCCTGTCCAGCATCGACGTATCCGCCGAGGGCGTGGTGCAGGCGAAATATTCCAACGGCCAGACCACCTCGCTGGGCCAGCTGGCGCTGGCGCAGTTCTCCAATCAGCAGGGACTGCGCCAGCTGAACAACACCAACTGGTCGGCCTCCTACGACTCCGGCACGCCGGTGATGGGCGCGGCCGGCAACGGTACCTATGGCGTGGTGCAGTCCGGCGCGCTGGAAGCCTCCAACACCTCCGACCTCACCGCGCAGCTGGTCAACATGATCAAGGCGCAACGCAACTACCAGGCCAATGCGCAGGTGATCCAGGCCGACAACAAGTTGACCCAGACCATCATCAACATCGGCAACTGAGCCCCGGCCTCCCGCTGACCCACGGAACCTGACCCATGGACCATTCCCTCTATGTAGCCATGACCGGCGCCACGCAGATGATGCGGGCGCAGTCGGAGGTGGCGCACAACCTCGCCAACGCCGACACGGTCGGTTTCAAGGCGCAGATGTCCGCGTTCCAGCCACTGGCGGTGCAGGGGCAGGGCCTGCCCACGCGTGTCAACGGCGTGGCCTACGGGCAGGGCGTCGACATGCGCCAGGGCGGCCAGATCGACACCGGCCGCGAACTGGACGTGGCGGTGCAGGGCGAGGGCTGGATCGCGGTGCAGGCACCCGACGGCAGCGAGGCCTACACCCGCGCCGGCAGCCTGCAACTCACCGCCGATGGCCTGCTCACCGATGACCGCGGCAACCCGGTGATGGGTGACGGCGGACCGATCACCGTGCCGCAAAGCACGCAGATGACGATCGGTTCCGACGGCACGCTGTCGGTGGTGCCGATGGGCCAGACGCCCGAAACCATCGCCGCGATCGGCCGCCTCAAGCTGGTCAATCCCGGCGTGGATCAACTGCAGCAGGGCACCGACGGCCTGATGCACCTGGTCGGTGGCGGCAACGCCCCCACGGACCCGACGGTCACCCTGAAGTCGGGCGCGCTGGAGTCGAGCAACGTCAACCCGTCCGAGACGCTGGTGCAGATGATCCAGCTGTCGCGCCAGTACGAATTGCAGATTCGCTCGATCAAGAGCGCCGACGAAAACGCGCAGTCAGCCTCGCGGCTGCTGCAGATGGCCTGATTACTTTCACATAGACACCCAGACGTCCAAACGGAGTCAATGACATGTTCTCTTCCCTGTGGGTAGCCAAGACCGGCCTCGATGCGCAGCAAACGCGCATGGACGTGATTTCCAACAACCTGGCCAACGCCAACACCACCGGCTACAAGAGCGCCCGCGCCTCGTTCCAGGACCTGGTCTACCAGAACCTGCGCCAGCCGGGCGGCCAGACCACCGAGCAGACCCAGGCGCCCTCGGGCCTGATGCTTGGCACCGGCGTGCGCGTGGTCGGCAGCGAGAAGCTGTTCACCCAGGGCAACATCGAGCAGACCGGCAACGCGCTTGACGTGGCCATCCAGGGCCGCGGCTTCCTGCAGGTGACGATGCCCGACGGCACCATCGCCTACACCCGCGACGGCTCGCTGCACCAGGATGAGAACGGCCAGATCGTCACCGCCAACGGCTATTCCATCGACCCGCCGATCAGCATCCCGGCCAACGCGCAAAGCATCACCATCGGCAGCGACGGCACCGTCAGCGTGAGCCTGGCCGGCCAGGCCGCCACCCAGCAGATCGGCACCGTGCAGCTGGCCGACTTCATCAACCCGGCCGGCCTGCAACCCAACGGCGACAACCTTTATCTCGAAACCGCCTCCAGCGGCTCGCCGCAGATCGGCCAGCCCGGGCTCAACGGGCTGGGCACGCTGGAGTCGGGCGCACTGGAAAGCTCCAACGTCAACGTGGTCGAGCAGATGGTCAACATGATCCAGACCCAGCGCACCTACGAAATGAATTCCAAGGCCGTGTCGGCTGCCGACTCGATGCTGCAGTACCTGACCAACAAACTCTGAGTGATGCCGTGATGTTCACCCGCTGCCGAATCCTGACCGCTCTTTGCGCCCTGGCCCTGCTGGCCGGTTGCGCCGGTGGCCCCACCGCGCGCGACGACGCACAATGGGCGCCCACGCCGCCGCCCGCGCAGCCGACGGTGGCGCAGGCGGACGGGTCGATCTATCACGACCAGCAGAACATGGAGCTGTTCACCGACCCGCGCGCGCACCGCGTCGGCGACATCCTCACGGTGGCGCTGGTGGAAAGCACCCAGGCCAGCAAGAAGGCCACCACCACCACCAGCAAGAGCGACAAGGCGAACATCGCCTCGCCCACCGTCCTCGGCCATGCGTTGTCGATCGGCGGCAAGGTGGCGGACATCGGACTGGATGGCGAGCGCACCTTCGACGGCGCCGGCTCCAGCACGCAAAGCAACCAGCTGGTGGGGCAGCTCACCGTCACCGTGGCGCAGCGCCTCACCAATGGCAATCTGCTGATACGCGGCGAAAAGTGGCTGACCATCAACCAGGGCCAGGAGCTGGTACGCATCTCCGGCATCGTGCGCCCGCAAGACATCGGCCAGGACAACGTGGTGCCTTCCACCCGCGTCGCCGACGCCCGCATCAGCTACACCGGCCGCGGCACGCTGGCCGACGCCAACACGCGCGGCTGGCTGTCGCGGTTTTTCAATTCCAAGTGGATGCCTTTCTAATGAAAACTCATATATCCACTTGCTCCACGCTTGCGGAAAGGCACGAAGGCACGAACCCGCCCGGCACCTTCGCCCCCTCTCCCCCCCGGGGAGAGGGTTGGGGAGAGGGTGCCCCAAGCACCCTCACCTCCACCTACCACACTCTTTCCAAGTTCACCCAACATCTCATCCGGCCCGCTCGCGCTCCTGCTCCCTCCCCTGCTCGCAGGGGATGGTTGGGGAGGGGTGCTCTTGATCTTGCCCTCGCTCTTGGTCAGCAGATCAAAAGCTTCACCCCCTCCCAGCCTCCCCCTGCACGCAGGGGGAGGAGCCTGATGCTCGCCGCGCTGGTGCTTGTGGCCGGCTTCATCACCCCCGCCCACGCCGACAAGATCCGCGACCTGGCCCAGGTCGCCGGCGTGCGCAGCAACCAGTTGATCGGCTACGGCCTGGTCGTGGGCCTCGACGGCTCGGGCGACCAGACCACCCAGGCCCCCTTCACCACGCAAAGCCTGGAAAACATGCTGCAGCAGTTCGGCATCACCGTGCCGGCGAATGCGCGGCCGCAGTTGAAGAACGCGGCCGCGGTGATGGTGACGGCGGAGTTGCCGCCGTTCGCCAAGCCCGGTCAGGCGATCGACGTCACCGTGGCCTCGATCGGCAACGCCAAGAGCATCCGCGGCGGCCAGCTGCTGATGACACCGCTGCGCGGCGCCGACGGCAATGTCTACGCGATCGGGCAGGGCAGCGTGGTGGTGGGTGGCATCAGCGCGCAGGGCAAGAGCGGTTCCAGCGTGCAGGTGAACATTTCCGCCAGTGGGCGCATTCCCAATGGCGCCTCGGTGGAGCGCACCGTGCCCTCGTCGTTCTCCGGCGGCGGCAATTTGACGCTGAACCTCAACACCGCCGATTTCACCACGGCCGCGCGCATCGCCACGGCGATCAACCAGGCCTACGGCGCCGGTACCGCGCAGGCAATCGATGGCGGTTCGGTATCCGTGCGCGGGCCGCAGGATCCGTCGCAGAAAGTGGCCTGGATGGGTGCGATCCAGAGTCTCGAAGTGCAGCCCGGCGATGCGCCGGCGCGGGTGGTGGTCAACTCGCGCACCGGCACCGTGGTGATCGGCTCCGACGTGCGGGTGAGTGCGGCGGCCGTATCGCACGGCGCCATCCAGGTGACCATCGGTGAGCAGGCGCTGGTCAGCCAGCCGGCACCGTTCAGCAAGGGCCAGACCGCGATCGTGCCCAGCAGCAACGTGCAGGTCAGCGAGGATGGTGGCCACATGTTCAAGTTCGGCCCGGGCGTGAGCCTGGACACCATCGTGCGCGCCGTGAACCAAGTGGGCGCCGCGCCCAGCGACCTGATCTCGATCCTGCAGGCGTTGAAGCAGGCTGGCGCGCTTCATGCAGAGCTCGTGGTGATTTGATCACACCGTCAAGATCATGACAGCCATCAACCCCAACAATCCCGCCCTCGATACCTGGACCGAAATGTCCGGCTTCCAGCAGCTGCGCGCGCAGGCGCGCAGCGATGGAGGCAAGGCGGCGTTGCCGGCGGTGGCCAAGCAGTTCGAGTCGATCTTTACCCAGATGATGTTGAAGTCGATGCGCGACGCCAACGCCTCGATCGGCGAAGGCATGGGCGACAGCAAGGCCGGCGATTCCTACCGCGACATGTTCGACCAGCAGCTGTCGTTGACCCTGGCCAATGGCCGCAACGGCCTGGGTATCGCGAAGATGCTGATCCGCCAGCTGGGTGGAAAGCCCGATGCCGCCACGGCCACGCCGACCGCCGCCGACCTGGCCGCCACGCAGGCGTTGAGTGCAAGTGCGCCGAGTGCAAAGGTCGCGCGCGACGTCAGCGAGGTGATGAACGCCAACGTGCGTGCGCTGCTGCAACTGGGCAGCGATGCCGACAACGACGGCGCCTCCAGCGGCATGCCGTCTGTCACCGACACCAACCCCGGCTGGCGCGACACGCTGGACAAGCTGGCCCAGGGCGCCGCGAACGTGGCCGGCACCGCCGCCCGCTTGCTGCCCGGTGGCGACCCGGTGAATTTCGTGCGCGCGCTGGCGCCGCATGCCGCCGCGGCCGCGCAGAAGCTCGGTGTCTCCACCCGTGCGCTGCTGGCGCAGGCTGCGCTGGAAACCGGCTGGGGCAAGCATTTGCCCAAAGGCGGCGACGGCAGCAGCAGCAACAACCTGTTCGGCATCAAGGCCGGCAGCAGCTGGGACGGCGACAAGGTCACCGTACCCACGCTGGAGTATGAAAACGGCGTCGCCATACGCAAGCGCGACCAGTTCCGCGCCTACGATTCGCCGTCCGATTCGTTCGCCGACTACGCCCGCCTGATCAGCGACAGTCCGCGTTACGCCCGCGCCCTGGGGCAGGGCGAAAACATCGCCGGCTTCGCCCACGCGCTGGTGCGCGGCGGCTACGCCACCGATCCGTCGTACGCGCAAAAGATCACCGCCATCGCCAACAGCCCGCAGATGCGCGAGGCGATGGCGGCGCTGCACCTCGAAGGGGTAGCGCAATGAACCGGCCCATCGCATCTGTAGGAGCGCACCCTGTGGGAGCGGCTTCGGCCGCGATGCTTCTGTCGTTCCCGTGGAAAGGCATCGCGACTGAAGTCGCTCCTACAGCTATCGCATCTCTCGCCGTTAATGGTGGCGTGCGTTGCCGTGTATCCGGCACACCGAGGAAGATCCATGGTTGACATGCTCAACACCGGCGTCTCCGGCCTGCTCGCCGCCCAGGTTGGGCTGAGCACCGTCGGCCACAACGTGGCGAACGTCAACACCAACGGTTACAGCCGCCAGCAGGTGTCGTTCGGTACCGCACTGCCGCAGGGCGTGGGCGGCTATTTCATCGGCGCCGGCGTCAACACGGTGGCGGTGCAGCGCGCGTACAGCCAGTTCCTCAACACCTCGCTGTGGTCGGCTACCTCCAGCTCCGGCCGCGCCAACACCATGGCCAGCCTCACCGGCCAGATCAACAACCAGTTGTCCGGCAGCAGCAACCTGCAGACCTCGCTGGACAGCTTTTTCGGCGCGGTCAACGACGCCGCCAATGCACCGTCGGATACCGCCTCGCGCCAGGTGTTGCTGGCACGCGCCGGCGGGTTGGTGAGCACGTTCCAGTCGCTGTCCGGCCAGTTCAACCAGCTCTCCAGCCAGGTGCAGCAACAGATCGGCGACGCCGTCAATTCGATCAACAGCTACAGCGACTCGATCGCCAAATTGAACGGCCTGATCCGCTCGTCCGTGGCCACCGGTGGCACGCCGCCTTCGGACCTGCTCGACAAGCGCGACGCCCTGGTGAAGGACCTGGCGGCACAGGTGGGCGTCACGGTGGTGCCGCAGAACGACAACACCATCAGCGTGTTCGTGGGCAACGGCCAGTCGCTGGTGTCGGGCACGCAATCGTACGCATTGGCCACCGCACCGAACGTCTACGACGCCACCCGCCAGGAAGTGGTGGGCGCGGCCTCGGGCAGCGTGCTGAGCGGCCGCATCAGCGGCGGTGCCCTGGGCGCCTTGATGGATTTTCGCAGCAGCGTGCTGGACCCGGCGCAGACCCAGTTGGGCCGCACCGCGCAGGCACTGGCCAGCGCCTTCAACGCCCAGCATATGCAAGGCGTGGATCTGAACGGCGACGTGGGCGGCCAGTTTTTCAGTGTGGCCGGCCCCACCGCGCAGGCAGCCAGCAGCAACAGCGGCACTGGCAACGTGGACGCCAGCATCAGCGACATCAGCAAGCTCACCGGCGCCGACTACACCCTCAGCTATACCGGTGGTGCCTGGTCGCTGCGCGACACCAATGGCAGCAGCGTGGCGATGGGCGGCACCGGCACCGCCGCCGATCCGTTCACGGCAGCCGGACTGAGCATGGTGGTGCCGGCCGGCGCCGCTGCCGGCGACAGTTTCCGCATCCAGCCCAGCCGCAATGCGGCCGCCAGTTTCGCCGTGGTGATCAACAACCCGGACAAGATTGCCGCCGCCGCGCCGCTGGCGATCAGCAACGGCATCAACAACACCGGTACCGCCACGGCCAGCGCCAGCCTCGATGGCGGCGCGCTCAGCGGTGGAGTCGTGCAGTTCACCTCCGCCACCACGTACACCGTGGACGGTGGCGCCGTACAAACCTACACGCCGGGGCAGCCGATCAACGCCAACGGCTGGAACCTGCAACTCAGCGGCACGCCTCAGAACGGCGACAGTTTCACCCTGACGCCAAACAGCAACGCGCAGGGCGACAACACCAACGCGCTGATGCTGGGCAAGGTGGCCAACCTGGGTGTGCTCAACGGCGGCGTCACCAGCGTGGGCGGTGCCTACAGCCAGCTGGTGGGCCAGGTCGGCAGCGCGGGTGCCGTGGCCGACGACGAGCAGATCACGCAAAAGGCCGTCTACGACCAGGCGTTCGGTTCGCAGCAAAGCGTGTCGGGCGTGAACCTGGACGAAGAGGCCGCCAGCCTCCTGCGCTACCAGCAGGCCTACCAGGCGTCGGCGCAGGTGATCACCACCGCCAACAGCATGTTCACCGCGCTGCTCAGCGCCGTGCAGGGGTAAGCCATGCGAGTTTCCACCAGCTGGATGCAGCAGCAGTCGATCGGCAGCATGATGGATCGGCAGAGCGACCTGTCCAGGATCAACACGCAGTTGAGCACGGGCAAGCGCATCAACCAGCCGTCCGACGACCCGGTGGGCGCGGCGCGCGCGCTGGACATGAACCACCTCATTGCCGACACCGCGCAATACCAGCGCAACATCACCACGGCCAACGCGCGGCTGGGGCTGGAGGACCAGAGCCTGTCCAACGTCACCAACGTGCTGGGCCGCGTGCGCACCCTGCTGCTGCAGGCGGCCAACGGCAGCCAGACCGACGAGACCCGCGGCGACATCGCCGCCGAGATGGTGCAGCTGCGCCAGCAACTGCTGGGCCAGGCCAACAGCAAGGATGGCCAGGGCGAATACATCTTTGCCGGCAACCGCACCGGGGCCGAGCCGTTCGCGTCGCAAGGCAGCGTTACCTACGTGGGCGACGATGGGCAGCGCATGGTTGCCGCCGGCCCCGGTTTCCAGGTGGCCACCGGCGACCCCGGCAGCGCCGTGTTCGGCAATATCCCCAGCGGCAACGGCACCTTTGCCATCAGCGCCAATGCCGCCAACACGGGCAGCGCGGTGGCCGGCAGCACCAGCGTCAGCAACCCCAACGCCAACCCGTCGGCATGGGATGGCGGCGACTACAGCATCGTGTTTACCGCGGCGGACGCCTACGAAGTGCGTGACGGCGGCGGTGCCGTGCTGGAAACCGGCAGCTACGACAACGTCAAGGGCGGCAGCATCACCTTTCGTGGCGCGCAGGTCGCCTTCGGCGGCGAGCCCGAGGCGGGCGACAGCTTTTCACTGGGCGCATCGCAGCCGCAAAGCGTGTTCACCACGCTGGACAACATCATCGATGTGCTGCGCACGCCCAACGGCGGCGGCGCCGACATGCAGAACGCCCTCAACACCCAGTTCGCCAGCCTCGACCAGGCCATCGACAACATCACCCGCACGCGCGGCAAGGTCGGCGCGCGCATGAATGCACTGGATCAGCAGGCCGGTCTCAACGACGACCTCACCCTTCAGTACAAGAGCGCGCTGTCAGACGCGCAAGACATCAACTATTACGACGCGATCAGCCAGCTTGGGGCGCAAACCACCGCGCTGCAGGCTGCGCAATTGACCTTCAGCAAAGTGCAGGGGTCGAAATTATTTGATTATTTGCGTTGACAAGACTCAAGTTCCGATGTGTTGAGTCGAAACACTGAACAAGGCGGAGGCATTCCATGTGTGAATCCCCGTCCGATTGTCTGGGCCGGCCATCGTCGGCACCCAACCCCGATTCGGAGATACTCCCATGGTCATGAGCGTCAACACCAACATCAGCTCGCTGAATGCCCAGAACAACCTGGCCAAGTCGCAGAGCAAACTGTCCACCGCGATCGAGCGCCTGTCCTCAGGCATGAAGATCAACAGCGCGAAAGACGATGCCGCCGGCCTCGCCATTTCCACCCGCTTCACCACCCAGATCAACGGCCTGAACCAGGCCGTGGCGAATGCCAACGACGGCATTTCGCTGGCGCAGACCACCGAGTCGGCGCTGAACGAGGTGACCAACAACATGCAGCGTATCCGTACGCTGGCGGTGCAGTCGGCCAACGCCACCAACTCCGACTCCGACCGCGCCGCACTCGATGCCGAAGTGCAGCAGCGCCTGGAAGAGATCACCCGCATCTCGCAGCAGACCACCTTCAACGGCCGCCACGTGCTGGACGGCACCTTCGGCAGCGCCGCGTTCCAGATCGGCGCCAACGTGGGCGAGACGATTACCGTCAACCTGAGCCAGGGCGCCGGTTCCAGCCAGGTCGGCCAGGCGGCGGTGTCGACCAGCGGCGACGTCAGCGCGTTGTTCCCGGCCGCTGTTGCCGGCGCGCCGGGTACGCCGGCAGCTCCGGGTTCGGCGACCACGACGGTTGATCTGACTTCGGCGCTGTCCACCGGCATCGCTGTCACCGCGGGCGACCTGACGGTTGGCGGCACCAACGTTGCCGCGGACACCTACACTGATGGCGGCCTGCTTGCGGCCGCCATCGCCGCTGCTGGCGGTGCCGACGTAAGTGCATCGTTCGATGCCGGCACGGGCCTCCTGACGATCACCAATGCGAATGAAGGTTCGGCGGTTGCGCTTGGCGGCACGGACGCTGCCGCGGTCTTCGGCAGCACCAGTTCGGTGGCTGCGCAGACCCCGGAAGTCCCCGCCGGCGCCGGTACGCCCGCGGGCCTCGCCTTGGCAAACGGCGACCTGACCATCAACGGCATCGACATGGAAGGCACCTACGCCGATGCGCAGGCCTTCGTCAGCGCAGTCAATGCCAAGGGTATCGACGGCGTTTCCGCGTTCTACGACAGCGGCAGCAAGTCCTTCGGCATCAACTCGCTCAAGGATCTGACCATCGATGGCAATCTGGCGGGTGCGGGTGCGGGTGGCCTGGGCTTCTCGGGTGCCGGTGCGACACCCATTGCCGCGGACGGCAGCCTGGTAGGTGCCAACGTCAACACGGTGACGGGCGCCAACCAGGTGATCACCCGCATCGACGCGGCACTGTCCACCATCAGCGGCATGCGCAGCGACCTCGGTGCGGTGCAGAACCGCTTCAGCTCCACCATCGCCAACCTGCAGACCATTTCGCAGAACCTGTCTGCCTCGCGCAGCCAGATCCAGGATGCGGACTTCGCGGCCGAAACGGCCAACATGTCCAGCGCCAACATCCTGCAACAGGCCGGTGTCTCGGTGCTGGCGCAGGCCAACGCCACCACGCAGAGCGTGTTGAAGCTCCTGCAGTAATGTAGACCGGAACGGCCGCGATGGGCGCGGCCGTTCCTTTTGACTTCGAGGAAGCCCGAACATGGCGATTACCGTCAATTCAACAACGCCTACCACCGGGTTGCTGACCTCGATGGGCGTGGGCTCGGGCCTGCCGGTTGCCGACCTGGTCAAGCAACTGGTCGAAGCCAAGAAGGCACCGCAACAAACGCAGATTACCGACCAGGCCAAGAACGCCAACACCCAGCTTTCCGGCCTGGGCCAGGTGAGCGCGGCGCTTTCCGCCTTGCAATCGGCGATGGCGTCGATCAGCGACGGCAGCGCTTTCAGCGCGCATTCGGTCAACAGCAGCGACACCGACATATTGAGTGCCACCGCCACCGGTACGGCGGTCGGGGGCAGCTACAAGATTGAAGTCACCCAACTGGCGAGTGCCCTCAAGGCATCGTCCGGTGCGTTCGAGAAGAACAGCACGGCGGTGGGCACGGGCACGCTCAGCATCACCGTGGGCGACAAGACGATGGATCTTTCCATCGACAGCGAGCACAGCTCGTTGGAGTCCATCCGCGACGCCATCAACAAATCCATCGACAACCCGGGCGTCAACGCCACCATCGTCAACGGCACCGACGGCGCGCACCTGGTATTGAGCGGCGAGCGCACCGGTGTGGAAAACGGTTTCAAGATCACCAGCAGCGGCGGCGACGGCGGGTTGGCGGCATTGAACTACGATGCCTCCGCCAGCGAAGGCAACGGGCTGAGCGTGATCAACCCAGCGTCCGATGCCCAGTTCACCATCGACGGCTTGCCCGCCCACAGCGCCGGCAACAGCACCAGCACCGCCATCGACGGGCTCACGCTGAACCTCACGGCGGAGGGCAGCAGCACCGTCACCGTGGCCAACGACACCTCCAAGGCCACCAGCGCGCTGACCAACCTGGTCAACACCTACAACAGCTTCGTGGGCATCTACCAGAACCTCACCAAGTACGACACGGTGAGCGAAACGGCCGGCGCCATGATCGGCGACGCCACGCTCAACGGCATCAACAGCACGCTGGCCCGCATCATGGGCGGCAGCGCCAACGGCGGCAGCATCTCCTCCATCGGCATCTCGTTGCAGGTGGACGGCAAGCTGGCGATCGACAGCGACAAGCTGAAGGAAGCGCTCAGCGACGGCGGCAAGAAGGTCAACGACATCTTCAACCGCGACAACGGCTTCTCGGCGCAGTTGGGCGAGCAGCTCAAAACACTGGTGGGCGACCACGGTGTGCTGGCCGGCCGCACCGACAGCATCAGCCAGCAGTTGAAAGACCTGGACGCGCGGCAGAAGTCGCTGGACATGCGCATGGACAGCCTCACGGCGCGCTACCAGGCGCAGTTCACCGCGCTCGATACGCTGATGTCCAAGCTCAACAGCACCAGCACCTACCTGACGCAGCAGTTCGACGCGCTCACCAACAGCAACAAGAAATAATCCACGGGAGATCAGTGTCATGGGATTCGGCTACGGCGCAGGCGCCTACCAACAGATTCGCTCGCACGGCGGTGTGGAGTCGGCCGACCCGCATGGCCTGATCACGCTGCTGATGGACGGCGCGCTGGAGCGCCTCATCAAGGCCCGCGCCCACATGATGCGCGGCGAAGTGGCCGCCAAGGGCGAAACCATCGGCCGCTGCATCGAGATCATCGGCGGGCTGCGCGACAGCCTGGATCCCAAGGTGGACGCGGCCAACACCAGCCGGCTCGACTCGCTCTATGAATACATGAGCCGCCGCCTGCTGCAGGCTAACCTGCGCGACGACGTCAGCCTGATCGACGAAGTCAGCACCTTGCTGCAGCAAGTGCGCGACAGCTGGGTGCAGATCGCCCCGGCCGCCGCCCAGCGCGCCGCCAGCGCGTGAGCGCCCCGGCCATGTCCCACGAAAGCACCGTTGTCGACCAGGCGTTGCAACTGACCCGCGACATGCTGGGCGCCGGCCAGGCGCAGGAATGGGAGCGGCTGGCCGCCCTGGAAGCCCAGCGCGAACCCCTGCTGCGGCGCGAACACTCCGCCGACGAGGTCTACCAGCTGGGCGAAATCCTGGCCTGCGACCGCGAGCTGCGCGCCCTGGTTCGCCAGGCCCGCGACGAGGCTGCCGCGCAGTGGCAGCGCGAGAATGGTCGGGCACGGGCGATCAGCGCGTACGCCCAGGCGTAGGACGGAGCTGCTTTTGTTGGGGCTTGGCGGTGTGCTGCCCTTCGACTTCGGCCCTGCGGGCCTACGCTCAGGGAGATCGGTGGTTTTGGCGTATACGCTTTGATTGAGCACCGCTGCGGCGTTCCCCCAGCCGATCACCCTGAGCGTAGCGCAGCGAAGTCGAAGGGTTACCGCCGCCTCGGCCTCTGTTTTCGGCCTTGAATGCAATGTAATACAATGCATTCATTCACTGCTGGAGGTCGCCCATGAGTGTCACCACGATTCGCCTGCAGCCCGAGGTCGAGAGCGGCCTTGAGTCCATGTCGGACAAGCTGCATCGCAGCAAGAATTGGCTCGTCAACCAGGCCATTCGGGAGTTCGTTGCCCGCCAGGAGCTGGAGCAATCGCGCTGGAAAGAAACACTCACTGCCATGGAGTCTGCGGCCCACGGCAAGGTAGTTTCAGGGCAAGCCGTTCACGCGTGGCTGGAGTCTTGGGGTACTTCCCATGAGTTGTCTCCTCCACAGGCGGATAAGTGAGGCTCGTTTATTCGCAGGAGGCCGTCGCTGACCTGGTCCGGCTACGTGACTTCATCGCCGACCACGATCCCACTGCCGCTGCTCGCGTCGCTGCAGATCTCATCGCGCGCATTGACAGTCTCTGTGCATTTCCGGAAATGGGGCGCGGTGTTGCGCAAGCTCTTCAACCGGATTCGATTCGCGATTTCATTTTTGGCAAGTACGTCGTTCGCTATACCGTACAAGGCACTGCTCTCGTCATTCTGCGTATCTGGCATCACTTCGAAAGTTCACGAGACAGCGCCTGACCATTCACGCGATGACGCTTCGCGGCGCGGCTCGATTCAGGCGTCAGCCGCCGGTCAAGCCCCGCTACACTCAATCCCAAACCACCACATGATCGGGTGAACATGATGGACGCCAGCAACTGGGACGAATTCGAGCAGCGCGTGAGCAGCGACGAGAGCCTGCACGCGGACAGCGAGGCCATGCCCTGGCCTGACGCCCAGGCGCACCAGTTGCGGCTGGCCGAGCGCAACCTCAATACCTTGTCCGCGATCGCGGCGCTGGAAGAACGCTACGCCGCCGACATGGACGACGACAATCCGGTGATGCTGGAAATGCAGCGGATGGACGCCAAGCTGACCGCGCTGGTCGACATCGTCAACCACTTGCTGGTGCCCACCAGTGCCTTGCCGCCACGGCGGAGCTTGCGCTTCAACGCCGTCGGCGCGGTGCTGCCGGTGGCCTTGGTGCCGGCGGGCGATTCGCTGGTATTGCGGCTGCGCTTCGACGTGTGCCGCAGCCTGCCGCTGGAGTTGGCCGCCAGGGTGGATCGCCGTCTCGACGATGGCCAGGTGTTTGTGCTGTTTGCCGCGCCGGGTGACGTGCTGGGTGACGCCATCGAACGGCTGGTTTTTCGCCATCACCGACGCAAAGTGGCAGAAACGCGCCAACTGACGCTTTGAGTCACCCGCAGGCGGGGGCGGGCCTGTGACCCCGGTCACACTTCGCAATGATTCGGCGAACTTTTGTTGACGCGTTGGTCGTGGCCGTCCTGGCGGTGGCAGTTTCCCGTTTCACGGAATCAACACGTTTCAATTCAGGCATTTAGTGTGATTTCCGGCCATTACGGACGCCCTTCGATGGCTGGCCGGAGGGATGAAAGGCTGACGCACGACGTTTTGCCGTCGCCAAAAAGTCAGCGTTGGCCCCCTTGTTGCTATGTGTTCATCAAACCCGGCGACGTAAACCCGCCGCATCGATGATTGGCCTCACCCAAGACGGGTGTGGCAAACAAGCAACAGGCAGCAGGGGGAATCACCATGCAGAAATTCGACTTCCTGGTTATCGAGTCCGACCGCTCCCGTGTGGATGCCGTGATGTCGGCGCTGCATTTTCTGGGCTATCGACCGCAACGTGGCGATGAGAGCAGTGCTGCCGACGAATCGATGCAGGCCTGGCGCGGGGTCTACATCGGCCAGGTGGATGACGAGGCGGAAGCCGAACGCCAGCTTGCCCTGCTGGGTGACACGGCGACGCATGTGCCGATGCTGCTGGCCGACGACTCCGCCTGGCTGGGCCGCTTCACCGCCACCTCCTCGCCGTTCACCACCCGCGTGGCCACGCTGGCTTTCCCGCTGCGCTACGAGCAGATGGCCGAAGCGATGCGTGCGATGTATGCGCGCCTGCTCGGTGGCCAGGGCAACGGCATCCGCTTCGTGGGCCAGTCCGCGCCGATGAGCCACGTCAACGCCTTGATCCGCCAGGTGGCGCCGTTCGATTCCAGCGTGCTGGTGCTGGGCGAGTCGGGCACCGGCAAGGAAATGGTGGCGCGCTCGATCCACGACAGCTCCCCGCGCCGCGACAAACCCTTTGTGGCGATCAACTGCGGCGCGATTCCCGCCGAGCTGCTGGAAAGCGAACTGTTCGGCCATGAGAAGGGCTCGTTCACCGGCGCCATCAACACCCGCAAGGGCCGCTTCGAAATGGCCGAGGGCGGCACGCTGTTCCTGGACGAGATCGGCGACATGAGCCTGCCGATGCAGGTGAAGCTGTTGCGCGTGCTGCAGGAGCGCGTGTTCGAGCGCGTCGGCGGCAACAAGACCCAGCATTGCGACGTGCGCATCATCGCCGCCACCCATCGCAACCTGGAGCAATCCATCACCGACGGGAAATTCCGCGAGGATCTGTTCTACCGCCTCAGCGTGTTCCCGCTGGAGTTGCCCGCATTGCGCGAACGGCTGGACGACCTGTCCGTGCTGATCACCGAATTCAACCAGCGGCTGGCCCGCCGCGGCCTGGGCGTGGTGCGCTTCGGCACCACCGCGATGCACGCGCTGCAGGCCTACCCGTGGCCCGGCAATGTGCGCGAGCTGTCCAACCTGGTCGAGCGCATGGCCATCCTGTTCCCGCACGGCGAAGTGCGCGCCAGCGACCTGCCCGAGAAATACCGCGGCCAGCAGGTGTGCGATGAAGTGCGCAGTTCCGACCTGCTGGCGATGATGGAAGGCCGCGCCCCCGTCGTGGCCGACATCAGCGAAGCCCGCTCGCCCGTGTCCACCCTGGGTTTGTTGCCGGAGGACGGCCTGGACCTGAAGGACCACCTGGCCGACATCGAAGTGGGCCTGATCCGCCAGGCACTCGACGCCACCGGCGGCGTCGTCGCCCACGCCGCCCGCCTGCTGCACATGCAGCGCACCACCCTGGTGGAAAAGCTGCGCAAGTACGGGTTGCAGGGGAGCATGGCTGCGTGAGGCTGGGAATGGGGAATCGGGATTAGGGAATCGCAAAACCATAAGGCCAAGAGCGCCCTCATCCGCCTGCGGCACCTTCTCCCGCAAGCGGGAGAAGGGAACAGTCGGGGCTTGCGGCGCTTCCCTTCTCGCAAGCTGGGGGCTTGCGGCGTTTCCCTTCTCCCGCTTGCGGGAGAAGGTGCCCGAAGGGCGGAAGAGGGCGCTCCTGATTCTGCTTTGAACGATTCCCGATTCCCCATTCCCGATTCCCGGCATCCCACTGGCACGCCTCGTGCATCCATCTCATGCAAACCCGACACGTGTCGGGATTTTGTCACCCGCTCGCTGTAGATGAGGCAGCCATGAGTACGATCGAAGTCAACAACCTGCTTGCCCAGATGCGCCAGATGACGGCGCAGGTACGTCCGGCGGAAACCGCGTTCAAGGCGGCTCCGGCGGCGGGTCAGCCGGACTTCTCCGCCTTGCTGAAGCAGTCGATCGCGTCGGTGGGGCAGACCCAGATGGAAGCGGGCCGCATGGCGGCGAGTTTCGAGCGCGGCGATGCCGGCGCGGATCTGGGTCGCACCATGATCGCGATGCAGAAGGCCGACTTGTCATTGCGCAGCATGGTCACCGTGCGCAACAAGCTCGTCGATGCGTACAAGGACATCATGAACATGCCGGTCTGACGCACGCTTCGTCCACCGTCGACTCCCTTCATAGAAAACGAGCAGCCCCATGGCCGACAACGGCATCGCGACCACCGACAACAACGGTCGCCTTGATACCTTCAAGCAGCTTTCCCGCAACCCGGCGGCGCGCCAGCTCATGTTGCTGGTGGCCGTGGCCGGCGCGGTGGCGCTGGGGGTTGCCGTGGTGCTGTGGTCGCGCGGGCCGAACTACGGCCTGCTGTATGCGGGGCTCGGACAAAGCGACGCCGCCGCGATCGCGCAGCAGCTGCAATCCACCAATACGCCGTTCCAGCTCAGCAGCGATGGCTCGTCGATCATGGCGCCGGCTGCCGACCTGGCCGCGCTGCGGCTGAAACTGGCCGGCCAGGGCTTGCCGCAGGGCACGGCCTCGTCCACCGCCAAGGGCGGCGATTCGCCGTTCGGCATGAGCGACCTGGCCGAGCGCACCCGCTATCAGCAACTGCTGGAGACCGACCTGGGCAATACCATCGGCGGGCTGCAGTCGGTGCGTTCCGCGCGCGTGCACCTGGCCTTGCCCAAGCCGTCGGCCTTCATCCGCGACAACCGCCCGGCTACCGCCTCGGTGCTGGTGACGCTGTACCCGGGCCGCCAGCTGGACGCCGGCCAGGTGGCGGCGATCGTGCACCTGGTGTCGGCCAGCGTGCCGGACCTGGATACGCACCAGGTGTCGGTGATCGATCAGCAGGGCCAGTTGCTCACCACCGACCCGGACAGCCCCGGCGCCATCGGCGACAGCCGCTTGCGCCTTTCCACCCGTATCGAAAACACCTACGCCGAACGCATCGAACAATTGCTGACCCCGCTGGTGGGGCCGGGCAGGGTGCGGGCGCAGGTGTATGCGGATCTGGATTTCAGCCAGACCGAGAAAGCCACCGAAACCTTCGGCCATGAACACCCGGCGCTGCGCAGCGAGCAGACCAGCAGCGAACGCCGCGGCGATGGCGCCCAGGGCGGCGTGCCCGGCGCGCTGAGCAACCAGCCGCCAGCGCTGGTGGCGCAGCCGACCGCGGCCAATCCGGATGCGGGCGCCGCCAACGCCAAGCCTGATCCGAAGGCGGCCACCGGCACCACCACCACGACTACCAGTACCGCCGATACTTCCAGCAGCGCCACCCGCAACTACGAACTGGACCGCACCATCAGCCACGTCAGCGATCCGGCCGGGCGACTGGCGCGGCTCACCGTGGCGGTGGTGCTGGACAACAAGCTGGTCAGTGGCGGCGTCGACGGGGGCGGCGAGCCGAAGCCGGCCACCAGCGTGCCGTTTACCGCGCAGGAGCTGCAACACCTCACCGACCTGACCAAGAACGCGGTGGGCTTCAATGCCGCGCGCGGCGACAGCGTCAGCGTGGTCAACCAGTCGTTCCAGCGCGGTCCCTCGCCCGAGGCCTTGCCGGATACGCCGTTCTGGCAGCGGCCAGGCATGATGGATCTGATCAAGCAGGGCGTCGGTATCCTGCTGGCGCTTCTGGTAGCGTTCGGCGTGCTGCGGCCTTTGTTGAAAGGGCTGTTGCGAGGGGAGGCCCCGGCGCGCGCATTGCCGTCGCCGATGCCGCAGATTTCCGTACGCGTCGATGACGAACCGCAGGGAGCGGACGAACCGGCGCGGCTGCACAACACGCCCGCGCTTGCCTATGAGCAACGCGTGGGAGCGGCTCGCCGGATGGTGACCGAGAACCCGAAACAGGTGGCTCAGGTGGTAAAGAACTGGGTGAGCGAAGATGGCAGTTGATCAATCCAAGATTTCCGGCGCGCAGCGCGCGGCCATTCTGCTGCTGACACTGGGCGAAGAGGACGCTGCCGAAGTGCTCAAGCACCTCAGCGCGCGCGACGTGCAGGCGGTGGGGTCGGCCATGGCCGCCCTGTCCGGCGTCTCGCGCGAGCAGGTCGAGGTGGTGCTGAACAAGCTCGACGCCGACATGGGTCAGCAGACCGCGCTGGGCGTGGGCACCGAGGAGTACATCCGCAAGATCCTGGTCAACGCGCTGGGCGAGAACAAGGCCGGTGGCCTGATCGACCGCATCCTGCTGGGTCGCAGCAGCAAGGGCCTGGAATCGCTGAAGTGGATGGAGAGCCGCGCCATCGCCGAGATGATCAACCAGGAGCATCCGCAGATCATCGCGCTGGTGCTGGCGCATCTCGAACCGGATCAGGCCGCCGAGGTACTTGGCTACCTGCCCGAGCGCGTGCGCAGCGACGCGGTAATGCGCATCGCCACGCTCGACGGCGTGCAGCCGCATGCGTTGAACGAGCTCGATGAAATCATGGAGCGCCAGTTCTCCGGCACCACCAAGAAGCTGAAGTCCGCCAACGTGGGCGGTCTCAAGGCCGCCGCCGACATCCTCAATGCGATGGAGGCCAGCCGCGAAACCGAGTTGATGGGCGCCATCCGTACCCACGACGAGGCCCTCAGCGGGCGCATCGAGGACTTGATGTTCGTGTTCGAGGATCTGGCCGAGCTGGACGACCGCGGCATGCAGACGCTGCTGCGCGAAGTGCCGTCGGGCACCTTGATCACCGCGTTGAAGGGCGCCGAACCGGCCATCCGCGAAAAGATCTTCGCCAACATGTCCAAGCGTGCCGCCGACATGATGCGCGACGACCTGGAGGTGAAGGGTCCGGTGCGCCTGAGCGACGTCGACGCGGCGCAGAAGGAAGTGCTGGTGATCGCCCGCAAGCTGTCCGATGCCGGCCAGCTCAGTCTGTCCTCCAGCGGCGATGAGTTCGTCTGATGGTTGCGGTCGTCGGCAACGGGCCTGATGTGCAGCGTTGGGAATTGCCCAACGTTGGCAACGGCGAGTTGCCGAACCGCCGCAAGGACGATCCGCCGCAACCGACCGTGCGTGAACTCGAAGCGCTGGAACAGCAGGCGCGCGAGGAGGGCTACGCCGCCGGCCGTGCCGAAGGGTTGGCCGCCGCGCGACAGCAGCTGCAGCAGAACATGGCGCGCTTCGACGCGCTGTGCGAAGCCGCCGCCCGTCCGTTGCAGGCACTCGATGATCGCACCGAGCAGGAGCTGGCGCGGCTGGCGATCGTGATGGCGCGACGCGTGGTTGCGCGCGAGCTGCAACTGTCGCCCGACCTCATCGCCAAAGCCGTTCGCCAGGCCGCAGCGGCCTTGCCCGCCGCCACGCGCGACCTGCGCGTGCATCTTCACCCCGATGACCTGGCCTTGCTGCGCGAGCTGGGCGCGGTCGAAAGCCATTGGCAGCTGCATGCCGACGCCAGCCTGACGCGTGGCGGTTGCCAGCTGGAAAGCGAACGCTCCCGCCTCGATGCCACCGTCGAAGCGCGCCTGGCCGCGGTGGTCGACGCGGTGCTCGGTGACGATGTGGACGACGAGGCTGGCGCATGAACGCCCAGGCCGACACCGTCGCGCGGCAGCTGTCGTGGCAGCAGAAGCTGGCCCGGCGCACGGCGCGTGCGGAGACCGTGCGTACGCTGGCGGTCGAAGGCTGCCTGCGGCGGGTCGTGGGATTGACGCTGGAGGCGGAAGGTTGCGAAGCCGCGCTCGGCGCGCGCTGCCTGGTCGACACCGCCGACGGCGCGCAACTGGATACCGAAGTCGTGGGCTTTGCCGATGAACGGCTGCTGCTGATGCCGGTCGGCGACATGCACGGCGTATTGCCCAACGCCCGCGTCCGCCCCTGTGCACACACCCGCGGCCTGCCGGTGGGCCATGCGCTGCTGGGCCGTGTGGTGGGCGCCGATGGCATACCGCTGGATGGTCTGGGTCCGCTGGCATCCGATGAACATGCGGCGCTGAAGAGCGAGCCGATCAACCCGATGGCGCGCAAGCCCATCGATGCGCCGCTGGACGTGGGCGTGCGGGCGATCAATGCCTTGCTTACCGTGGGTCGCGGCCAGCGACTGGGCCTGTTTGCCGGTTCCGGCGTGGGCAAATCCACCTTGCTGGGCATGATGACGCGCTACACCAACGCCGACGTGGTGGTGGTGGGGCTGATCGGCGAGCGCGGCCGCGAGGTAAAGGAATTCGTCGAGCATACGCTGGGCGAGGAGGGCCGCCGCCGCGCCGTGATCGTGGCCGCGCCGGCCGACGCGCCACCGCTGAAACGCCTGCGCGGCGCGCAATACGCCACCGCCATCGCCGAGTGGTTCCGCGACCGCGGCATGCGCGTGCTGCTGCTGATGGACTCGATCACCCGCTACGCCCAGGCCCAACGCGAAATCGCGCTCGCCATCGGCGAGCCGCCGGCCACCAAGGGTTACCCGCCATCGGTGTTCGCGATGATGCCGGCACTGGTCGAGCGCGCCGGCAACGACGCCGAGGGTCGCGGCTCGATCACCGCGTTCTACACCGTGCTTACCGAGGGCGACGACTACCGCCATGATCCGATCGCGGATGCGGCGCGCGCCATTCTGGACGGCCATATCGTGCTGTCGCGCGACCTGGCCGAAGCCGGGCATTACCCGGCCATCGACATCGAGGCGTCGATCAGCCGCGTGATGCCCGCCGTGGTGGCGCGCGAGCATCTGCGCGCGGCGCAGCGTTTCCGCCAGGTCTATTCCGCCTATCGCCAGCAGCGCGACCTGATCGCGGTGGGTGCGTACCAGAAAGGCTCCGACCCGCAGGTCGATCTGGCCATCGACATGTGGCCGCAACTGCGCGCCTTCCTGCAGCAGGAGGTGGATGAACCGATGACGCTCGAAATGGCCATCGCCAAACTCGATGCTCTGGCCGAGCAGGTGCCCGGATGAGCTCGCGCGCCGTGCAATTGCAGCCGGCGGTGGACCAGGCGAAGCAGCGCACCGAGGATGCGCTGGCGCAATTGGCCTTGCAGCAGCAGCAGCTGGCCAAGGCCGAGCACCAACTGGGCGAGCTGAAGCGCTACCGCCAGGAATACGCCAGCAACGGCGACGGCAGCTTGACCGTGAGTGCGCTGCTGAACCGTCAGAAATTCGTCGAGCGCATCGACCAGGCGATCACGCAGCAGACCGGCGAGGTCGCCCGCCTGCAGCGCCTGCTCGACCAGGTGCGCGGCCGCTGGCACCAGGCACATGCGCGCGAAAGCGCACTCGACAGCGTGATCGAACATTGCCTCGAAGAGGAGCGCCAGGCCGCCGACCGCCACGAGCAGGCCGAGATCGACGAACGCATGCAATACCGGCGGCCACGCTGATGGCGCGGATCTTGCCTTTCATTCGGGGTATGCAGGGTGCGCCGGGCGCACACCTGCCGCCTGTTTTTCGCTACCCGGCGTGCGCACGGCCGGTTGTCGCCCACGCACGCCACTGCTGACGGAGTCACTTCGCCATGACCGCTACCGCCGCTGTTCTCCCCGCCGCCGTTCCGCGCGCCACATCGACGCCCGAGCCGCGCGACGCGGCATCCAGCCCCGGCAAGTTCGATCGGCAACTCGACGCCGCCCGCCAGAAGCAGGCCTCGCCCGCTGACGACGGCAAGAAGGCGCCGTCCGGCGATCAGGCCAACAAGACGGCGGACACGCCGCCCACCGCGAACGCGCCGGCGGCCGTGCCCGCCAAGACCACCGCCGGAACCGCGGTCGAAACCACCGCGCTCGCCAAGGACATCGACGACGACGCGCCGGCCGATGGCGACACCCCGGCCGCGGCCCTGGCCGGTGCGATGCTGGCCCTGCTCGGGCCTGCCACCACCACCTTGCGGTCGCCGCTTGCGGGCCTCGCCGACGCGAAGGTCGGCGTTGCCGGCAAGGCCGTGGCCGGCGATGCCGGCGCGGCGGCCCTGCTGAAATTGAACACGGCCGCCACCGGTACGGCGGCCAACGCGAACATCACGGCCTTGCCACCGGGGGCCGGGATCATGCTTGCCGCGGGCGAGGCCCGGCTTGCCGGCAGCGAAACCCGGCTCGCCGCCATCGACAAACCCGGCGATGCAGCAGCCCAGCCAGCCGCCGCGCTGACTTCGCACGGCACGGGCACCCAGGCGGCACCGGGGGTGCATCAACTGCAGATTCCCACACCCGCAGGCAGCCACGGCTTTGCCCAGGAGCTTGGCCAGCACGTGGCCTGGCTGGGTGGCCAGGACGTCAAGCAGGCACGTATCCGGTTGAATCCGGAGGATATGGGCCAGCTCGACATCAAGATCAGCGTCAACCACGGTCGGGTCGACGTGGTGTTCAACGCGCAGCACCCCGGCGCGGTGGCGGCCGTGCAGCAAAGCCTGCCGCAACTCGATCAGATGCTGGGCCAGCACGGACTCTCGCTGGGCCACACCGAAGTCGGCCAGCACGATCGCGGCAGCCACAACGGTGGTGAACGTCAAACCACCGAAGGCGCCGGGATCGATGACATCGGCGAAATCCATGGCATGACGGCATCGCCCGTTTCGGTCGGGCTGCTGGATGCGTTTGCCTGAGGGTGGGAATGGGGAATAGGGAATAGGGAATCGCAACAGCAGCGCCCGCCGCGGACATGCACGTTCTTGTGGGAGCGACTTCAGTCGCGATGCCCTTTCTTTGGAACTCCAGAGCAGGAGCATCGCGGCTGAAGCCACTCCCACAGTTTTTGTTGCGCCGCACGCCGCCTGTGCCCTTGCGAATCCCGAATCCCGAATCCCGGCAGCAAAGCGTCACGTCAACCTGCCGCCAGGCGTCAAGAAAGCGCCACGTCGCCCGCACGCTTCCGCCAGATCCCCGCTGCCATGCGCTTTTCGTCGATGGCACACGGTTTGCTTCTGATGGGCATCGCCCGCTAGCACGGGCTTTCCCCTGAAACTGAAATCGAGGTTTTCCATGGCTGTAGCCGACGAAGAGCTGGTTGGGGCACCGCCTGCGCCCAGGAAGAAAAGCCGCCTCCCGATGATCATCGGCCTGGTGGTGGTGCTGTTGGCGCTTGGCGGGGGCGGCCTCGCCTACAAGACGATGCACGCCAAGGCCGCGGCCAAGAACGCCAAGCCGGCGCCGAAGGCGGAGCTGTACCTGCCGCTCGATCCGCCGTTCGTGGTCAATTTTCGCGACGATGATTCGCTGCGTTACCTGCAGGTCGGGGTCACGCTGATGTCGCATGACGCCGATGCGCTGGCCGCGGCCAAGGCCGCCGAGCCGGTGATCCGCGATGCGCTGGTGTCGCTTTTCAGCAGCCAGGAATACTCGATCATCAGCAACACCGCCGGTCGCGACAAGCTGCAGGCGCAGGCGCTGGTGGTGGTGCGCAAGATCGTGCAGGAGCGCCTGGGGAAGCCCGGCGTGGATGCGTTGTACTTCACCAGCTTCGTGATGCAGTGACCGGGACGCCGCGATGAGCGATCTGCTTTCCCAGGACGAAATCGACGCGCTGCTGGATGGCGTCGAAGGTGGCGATGTCACCACCGGCACCGACGAGCCGTTGCCGCCGGGCACCGTCCTTTCCTACGACTTCACCCAGCAGGACCGGCTGGTGCGCGGGCGCCTGCCGACGCTGGAAATGGTCAACGACCGCTTTGCCCGGTTCTTCCGCACCGCGATCTTCAACGTGCTGCGCAAGACCTGCGAAGTGTCGGTGCTGGGCGTGAAGATGGTGAAGTTCACCGAATACGTGCACGGCCTGGCCGTGCCCAGCAACCTGAACCTGGTGCGCATCAAGCCGTTGCGCGGCAGTGCGCTGGTGGTATTCGAGCCGCGGCTGGTGTTCACCGTGATCGACAACTTCTTCGGCGGCGACGGCCGCTACCACGCGCGCATCGAAGGTCGCGATTTCACCGCCACCGAGAACCGCGTCATCCAGATCATGCTGACCGAGCTGTTCGGCGCGATGACCGAAGCGTGGGCGCCGGTGCTGGGGCTGGATTTCGAATACATCAACTCCGAGATCAACCCGCAGTTCGCCAACATCGTCAGCCCCACCGAAACGGTGGTGGTGTCGCGCTTCCACGTCGAGCTCGATGGCGGTGGCGGCGAAATCCATCTCACCTTGCCGTACGCGATGGTCGAGCCGATCCGCACCTTGCTGGACGCCGGTGTGCAGAGCGATCGGGTCGACCGCGACGATCGCTGGGCCGAGTTCCTGCATGAGGAAGTGCTCGACGCCGAGGTGGCGCTGAGTTCGCTGCTGCTCGAAACGCGGCTCAGCATCGGCGAGTTCCTGCACCTGCGCCCGGGTGACGTCATCCCGATCCAGCTGCCTGAACTGACCACCGTCTATGCCGAGGACGTACCGGTGTTCCGCGGCAGCTACGGTCAATCCAACGGCCGCAATGCGGTGCGTTTCCATACCCAGGCCGGCCGGCGCGAGAGGCGCGCGGGCGGCGATCATCCGACAGAGAAGAAACCAGCATGAACCAGTCCACCGAAGACAGCGCGGTTGCCGACCCGAGCGATCGCGTCCAGTTCGATTCCCTGCAGAACCTCCCCGGCGGCCTGGGCGAGGTCAACCTGGACATGATCCTGGATGTGCCGGTGACCCTGGCGATGGAAGTGGGGCGCACCCGCATCAGCATCCGCAACCTGCTGCAGCTCAACCAGGGCTCGGTGGTGGAGCTGGATCGCGCCGCGGGCGAACCGCTGGACGTGTTCGTCAACGGCACCCTGGTGGCGCACGGGGAAGTGGTGGTGATCAACGAGAAGTTCGGCATCCGCCTGACCGACGTGATCAGCCCCGCCGAACGCGTACGCAAACTGCGATGAGCACGCTGGCCCTCATGCTGGCGGTCGCGCCGGCTGCCGCCGAGTTCGATCCCGCCAGCGAGCTGGTGCGGGTGATTCTGAGCCTGTTCGGCATCATCGCGTTGATCGTGGTGGCCGGCTGGCTCACCCGCCGGTTGCAGCGTCGCCCCGGCATGGGTGGGCGCCGCATCCGCTGCGTGGAAACCTTCGCCGTCGGTGCGCGCGAGCGCCTGCTGCTGATCGATGCCGATGGCAAGCGCCTGCTGGTGAGCATGGGCGCGGGCGGCACCCGCACGCTGCACGTGTACGACGGCGAAGTACCCGCGCAAAGCGAGCCGGAGCCGCTCAAGCCCCTGCCCAGTGCGAGCGACCTGCTGGCACGCTGGAAGCGTCGCTCATGAAGCGTTGGCGCTGGATCATTGCAGCACTGCTGGTGGTGCTGCCGCTGGGCGCGTGGGCGGTGACGCCGGGCATCCCGGTGCTGAACGTGCAGACCGCGGCCGACGGTGCCAAGAACTGGACGCTGTCGCTGCAGGTGCTGGCGTTGATGACGGCGCTGACCTTGCTGCCGGCGATCCTGCTGATGATGACGTCGTTCACCCGCATCATCATCGTGCTGGGCTTCCTGCGCCAGGCGCTGGGCACGCAGTCCACACCGCCCAACCAGGTGCTGCTGGGGCTGGCGCTGTTCCTCACGTTGTTCGTGATGTCGCCGGTGCTGACCAAGGCCTACGACGAGGGTGTGAAGCCATACATGGATGGCAACCTCAGCGCGGAACTGGCGCTGCCGGCGGCCACCGCACCGTTCAAGCATTTCATGCTGGACCAGACCCGCGATGCGGATCTGCAGCTGTTCACCCGGTTGGCCAAGGAAAAACCATACGCCAGCAAGGCCGACGTGCCGTTCAAGGTGGCAATGCCGGCCTTCCTCACCAGCGAGTTGAAGACGGCGTTCCAGATGGGCTTTCTGCTGTTCGTGCCGTTCCTGATCATCGACCTGGTGGTGGCCAGCGTGCTGATGTCGATGGGCATGATGATGGTCTCCCCGATGATCATCTCGCTACCCTTCAAGATCATGCTGTTCGTACTGGTCGACGGCTGGACGCTGCTGCTGGGCACGCTGGCCGGGAGTTTCTACACGTGACCGCGCCCCCTGTAGGAGCGCACCCTGTGCGCGATGCTTTTTCTTGTGGGAGCGACTTCAGTCGCGATGCTCTTTGGCCGTCGATCAGGAGCAAGAGCTTTCGATCGCCTACGGCGCTCGAGTCACTTTCTCTTTGCGTGGCCAAAGAGAAAGTAACCAAAGAGAAAGGCCACC
>NZ_AJXU01000009.1 GCF_000264315.1 Rhodanobacter fulvus Jip2 | reverse complement strand
CGCTTGGCGCTTGCCGCCCATCCATGGGCGGCAAGTCCGTGAGCCGGGGCCGGGCTTTTCGATCGGACTCCTGTCCGAGCGAAAAGGAGCCGACATCCATGTCGACTCCCGCTACGCGGCCTGTCGACCCCGACTCACCGCCGCACAGGGGCCCCGGGTAGAGCGGCGCGCCGTCGTGGCGCGCACTCGGTGCGCAGCGATGGAGCCGCTGCGAGAGCGCGGCGGCGTGGTGTTTTGTTTGCCTTCCTCAACCTCCGATCGCCCTGAGCGCAGCCGCGCAGCGGCGAAGTCGAAGGGTGGGTGTGCGGGGATCCTTCGACTTCGGCCTTACGGCCTACGCTCAGGACGAACGGTGGGAGGGAATTTGTATTCGGGGCAACCCGGCTTTGCGCGCGCTCCGGCGTCTGACGTTGCTCCCGCTTCTGCTTCTGCTTCTGCTTCTGACTTTGCTTCTGCTCATGCTCTTGCCCCCGCTCCTCCCCGAGTGCGGGCCAGGATGGCCCGCTGCTGTACCCGGGGCCCCTGTGCGGCGGTGAGTCGGGGTCGACAGGCCGCGCAGCGGGCATCGGCATGGAGGCCGATGCCTTTTCGCCAGCACATGGATGTGCTGTCGAAAAGCCCGGCCCCGGCTCACGGACTTGCCGGGCAGGAGCCCGGCAAGCGCCAAGCGG
>NZ_AJXU01000008.1 GCF_000264315.1 Rhodanobacter fulvus Jip2 | reverse complement strand
AGAGAAAGTGACTCGGTCGCCGCAGGTGATCGAAAGCTCTTCGCTATTGATCGACCAGCAAGAGCGTCGCGACTGAAGTCGCTCCTACAGGGAGCAGGGGCAAGAGCATCGCGCACAGGGTGCGCTCCTACAGGGCACGCCGAGGAGCCAAGCCATGACGCCTGAATCCATCATGGAGTTTGGCCAGCACGCGTTGTATGTGGCGATGCTGGTGGCGGCGCCGCTGTTGCTGACCGCGCTGGCCGTGGGCTTGCTGATCGGCGTGATCCAGGCCGCCACCCAGATCAACGAGATGACCCTGAGCTTCATCCCCAAGCTGATTGCGATGGCGCTGGTGGCCTTGGTCACCGGGCCGTGGATGTTGCGGGTGCTGGTGCAGTTCACCAAGCAGTTGATCGAAAGCCTGCCGAGTGCCATCAGATGACAGGGCTGGATCTGGCGCAGCTGCCGACCTGGCTGGGCAGCCTGTTCTGGGCGTTGGCGCGGGTCAGCGGGCTGTGCCTGGTGGCGCCGATTTTCAGCGCCGCGGTGATCTCGGCGCGGATCCGGGTGGGTGTGGTGGTGGTGTTGACGCTGGTGCTGGCGCCGCTGGCCTCGGCCACGATCGATCCGCTGAGCGCCGAAGGCGTGGCGACGATGGCGGGGCAGGTGTTGATTGGTGCGGCCATCGGTTTCGTGTTGAAGCTGGTGTTCGAGGCGGTGTCGCTGGGCGGGACCCTGATTGCGCAGAGCATGAGCCTGGGGTTTGCC
Organism: Rhodanobacter fulvus Jip2; assembly: GCF_000264315.1. GTDB lineage: Bacteria > Pseudomonadota > Gammaproteobacteria > Xanthomonadales > Rhodanobacteraceae > Rhodanobacter > Rhodanobacter fulvus. Next base: position 31,753 of record NZ_AJXU01000008.1, on the reverse strand, counting down.
GAAGTGGTGAACCCGCAGGCCGGCGGCAGCTCTCCTGTGTTGAGCCAGTTCTACCTGATCCTGGTGACGCTGTTGTTTCTGGTGATGGACGGCCACTTGCGCCTGATTGCGCTGCTTGCCGACAGCTTTCATACCTTGCCGCCGGGCGTGCCGGCGATCAACGCCGATGGCCTGCACGCGGTGGCCAGTTTTGGCGCGGAACTGTTTGCCGGCTCGGTGCGGGTGGCGTTGCCGGCGATGACCTCGCTGCTGGTGGTGAACATCGGCTTTGCGGCGATCAGCCGCGCGGCGCCGTCGATGAACCTGTTCGCGGTGGGTTTTCCGATCACCGTGTCGCTGGGTTTCGTTGCGTTGTGGTTGTCGCTGCGCAGCCTTCCCGGTGCGTTTGAAGCCCTGCAGGGCGACGCCTGGTCGCTGATGCGCAACCTCATAGGGAGCTGACGCCGTGGCTGACGACAGCGACCAGGAAAAAACCGAACAACCTACCGAAAAACGCCTGCGCGAATCCCGCGAAAAGGGCGAGGTTCCGCGATCGCGCGACCTGTCCGGCGCGATGGTGGTGCTGGCCGGCGTGGCGGCCTTGATGAGCAGTGGCCCAAGCGCGTACCTGCATGCGCAGCGAATCTTTTCGCTGGGCATGCATTACTCGCGCGACGCGCTGTTTTCCGACGCCTTGCCCGGCCGCGCGCTGGTGGCGGCGATGCACGAGGCGCTGGCGCTGTTCTGGCCGGTGGCGGTGGCGACGATGCTGGCCACGCTGGGGGCGCCGTTGTTGCTGGGCGGGCTCAACTTCAGCGGCAAGGCGCTGGAACCGAAGTTCGAGCGGCTCGACCCGATCAAGGGGCTGGGCAAGATTTTCGCCATGCGCGGCCTGGTGGAGCTGGGCAAGGCGCTGCTGAAACTGCTGTTCATCGGCGCGGTGCTGGCCTTGCTGCTGCGCCACTGGCAGGCCGAGCTTCAGGCCACCGGCAGCGGCTCGGTGACGGCCGGCATTGCGCAGTCGATCAGCCTGATGGGCCGCGCGGCGCTGTGGTTCGGATCGATGCTGGCGCTGATCGGCGGCATCGATGCCCTCTACCAGAAGTACGACCACGGCAAGAACCTGCGCATGACCAAGCAGGAGATCAAGGACGAGATGAAGGAGAGCGAGGGCAACCCCGAGATGAAGGGGCGCATTCGCCAGGTGCAGCAGGCGCAGGCGCGCCGCCGCATGATGGAAGACCTGCCGCGCGCCGACGTGGTGGTGGTCAACCCCACCCACTTCGCGGTGGCGTTGCGCTACGACGATGGGCACATGGGCGCGCCCCGCGTGATCGCCAAGGGCGTGGATGTGCTGGCCCAGCAAATCCGCCTGGTGGCGGGTTCCCATCACATTCCGATGGTCGAAGCGCCGCCGTTGGCACGCGCCTTGTATGCAACCACGGAAATAGGGCGGGAAATTCCTTCCGCCCTGTATGTGGCGGTGGCGCAGGTCCTGGCCTACGTCTACCAGCTGAAGCAAGCAACGGCGCAGGGCGAGACACCGCCCGCGGCACCGGTCCCCGACGTCGATCCTGAGCTGATGGGGCCTTATCGCGACACATGACGAGTCAAATCCATGACGGGTGCAGACGTACTAGGTAACTTCAAACACTTCGCCCGACGGGGAATTGGCGCACCGGTGATGATGCTGGTGATGCTGGCGATGTTGATGTTGCCGCTGCCGCCGTTCCTGCTCGACATGTTGTTCAGCTTCAATATCGCGCTGTCGCTGGTGATCCTGCTGGCGGTGGTCTACGTGATGCGGCCGCTGGAGTTCGCGGCGTTTCCCACCGTGGTGCTGATGGCGACCTTGCTGCGCCTGGCGCTCAACATCGCCTCCACCCGCGTGGTGCTGCTGCACGGGCATGACGGCCCCGGCGCCGCCGGCAAGGTGATCGAGGCGTTCGGCGAGTTCGTCATCGGCGGCAACTTCGCCGTCGGCCTGGTGGTGTTCATCATCATCACCATCATCAACTTCGTGGTGGTGACCAAGGGCGCTACCCGCGTGTCCGAGGTGACTGCGCGTTTCACGTTGGACGCGATGCCCGGCAAGCAGATGGCGATCGACGCCGACTTGAACGCCGGCCTGCTGACCCAGGAGCAGGCGCGCGACCGGCGCCAGGAGGTTCGCGAGGAGGCGGACTTCTACGGCTCGATGGACGGTGCCTCGAAATTCGTACGCGGCGATGCCACCGCCGGCATCCTGATCCTCATCATCAACATCGTAGGCGGCTTTTTCGTGGGCGTGATGCAGCACGGCCTGTCGGCCAGCGAAGCCGCCTCCACCTACACCTTGCTGACCATCGGTGATGGCCTGGTGGCGCAGGTGCCCGCGCTGATGCTGTCGGTGGCCGCGGCGATCATCGTCACCCGCGTGTCCAAGTCGCAGGACATGGGCAAGCAGGTGGTCGCCCAGGTGTTCGGCCAGCCGCGTGCGCTGGGCGTGGCGGCGGCGGTGCTGGCCGTGATGGGCGTGATCCCGGGCATGCCCAACGTGGCGTTCCTGTTGTTGGCCGCCGCCTGCGCCGGCGCGGCCTGGCTGCTGCTGAAGCGTGAGCGCGAGACCCGCGCCCAGCTGGCCGAGGCGGTGGCCGAAGCGCCGCAGGCCAGCGCGGCGCCCGAGCGCATGGAACTGGGTTGGGAGGACGTCGCCAGCGTCGACCCGCTGGGCCTGGAAGTGGGCTACCGGCTGATTCCGCTGGTCGACACGCACCAGGGCGGCGAACTGATGGGGCGGATCAAATCCGTGCGCCGCAAGTTGTCGCAGGAACTGGGCTTCCTGGTGCCGGCGGTGCATATCCGCGACAACCTGGATCTGGGCCCCAACACCTACCGCATCACCCTGATGGGCGTGCCGATGGGCGAAGCCGAGGTGCACAACGACCGGCTGATGGCGATCAACCCCGGCCAGGTGCACGGCACGCTGCAAGGCATCGCCACGCGGGACCCGGCGTTCGGCCTGGAAGCGGTGTGGATCGACAGCGGGCAGCGCGACCTGGCCCAAAGCTACGGCTACACCGTGGTCGACCCGGCCACGGTGATCGCCACCCATCTGTCGCACATCCTGCAGAACCACGCGCACGAATTGCTCAGCCACCAGGACGTGCAGCAGCTGCTGGACCGCCTGGCCGCCACCGCGCCGAAACTGGTCGAGGACCTGGTGCCGAAGCGGCTGACCCTGGGCGCCGTGGTGAAGGTGTTGCAAAACCTGCTGGCCGAGCGCGTGCCGATCCGCAATATGCGCAGCATCGTCGAATCCTTGGCGGAACATGCCACTCATAGTCAGGATCCCGGCGTTCTGACCGCCGCCGTGCGCGTGGCGCTGGGTCGCCAGATCGTGCAGGAGATCACCGGGCTGGGCACCGAAGTGCCGGTGATCACGCTGGCGCCGGAGCTCGAGCAGATCCTGATGAACTCGCTGTCCGGCGGCGGTGTGGCTGGCGCCGCGGTGGAACCGGGCCTGGCCGACCGCCTGCAGCAGAGCGTTGCCGACGCCGCGCGGCGCCAGGAAGTCACCGGCGAACCGGCCGTTTTGCTGGTTGCGCCACAGTTGCGGCCATGGCTCGCCCGCTTTACCCGCCATGTGGCACAAAACCTGCACGTACTCGCTTACAACGAAGTGCCTGACAACCGCCGCGTGCGGCTGGTCCAGGCACTGGGTCAATAAGAACCGGGAGCAGGGCATCGTGAATCGAGAATCGCAGGCAAGGGCAGGGATCATGGGGAAGCAGGAATTACGTCACCTCACCGCGTCCGGTCGCAACGCACTTGCTCCAACCCATTCCCGATTCCCCATTCCCCATTCCCGCGCGCGGAGCACGCCATGAAGATCAAGCGTTTCGTTGCCAAGGACATGCGCCAGGCCATGCGCGAAGTGCGCGAGGAGCAGGGCCCGGAGGCGGTGATCCTGTCCACCCGCCGGCTGGCCGAGGGCATCGAGGTCATCGCCGCCATCGACTACGACGAGGCCCTGATCCGCGAAGCCACGCGGCACAGTGTCGTGCCGGCGCAGGAATACGACGCGATGCCCGCGGCCGCCATTGCCGAAACGGCACCGGTCGAAGTGGCGCCGATAGCCGCTGTTGCCGACGCACCACGGCCGGTTGCACCGGCGCCGGTTCGCCCGTTCGCCGCGGTCGGGCCGACCCCTTCCGCCATGCCGCCCCGGCCGTATCCGAGCCGCATGGAATCGCAGGTCACGATGCCGCCGTTGGTGGCCGTGGACTCCCTCGCCGCCACGCAGCAGGTGAACGACCGCACGGCGCAGGACACCGCCCGCCTTCGCGCCGAACTGGGCAGCATGCGCGAGATGCTGGAGATGCAGCTTTCCAGCCTGGCCTGGAACGACATGGATCGCCGCCAGCCGCAGCGCGCGCGGGTACTGCGTGAACTGACCCGGCTCGGCATCGAGGCCGACGTGGCGCGTGCGCTGGTCGCCGAACTTCCCGATCAACTGAGTGCCGAGCAGGCGCGCTACCTGCCGCTGGGCATGCTCAGCCGCAGCCTGGTGATCAGCGGCCGCGGCCTGTCCGACGCCGCCGGCGTGACCGCGCTGGTCGGCCCCACCGGCGTGGGCAAGACCACCACTATCGCCAAGCTGGCCGCGCGTGCCGTACTTCGCCATGGCGCCGACCAGGTGGCCCTGATCAGCACGGATCATTACCGCATCGGCGCCGCCGCCCAGCTGGAACATTACGGCCGGCTGCTCGGCGTGCGCGTGTATCCCGCGCATGACGTGGCCAGCCTGCGCAAGGTGCTCGGCCTGCTGCAAGGTCGCCAGACCGTGCTGGTGGACACTGCCGGCGTGGCCGGCAACGATCCGCGCATGGCCCAGCAGATGGACGTGCTTGCCGCCGCCGGTGGGCTGCGCGCCTGCCTGGTGCTGGCGGCGAATGCGCAATCCGATGCGCTGGAGCAAGCCATCCGCGCGTACGAACCGCTGGCGCCGCAGGCCTGCATCCTCACCAAGCTGGATGAGGCGCCCAGCCTCGGCGGCGCGCTGTCGGTGGTGATCCGCCACCGCTTGCCGCTCGACTACACCACCGATGGACAGCGCGTGCCCGAGGACATTGCCGAGGCCAACGCGCGCACGCTGGTGTGTCGTGCCGCGCAATCGTTGAAAAGCAATGCGCCGGATGAGAGCCTGATGGCAGAACGGTTTGGCCTCGCGGTGGCCAGCGCATGAGTGGAGTACTTGCAATGGACCAGGCCTCCGGTCTGAAGAACCTGTTTTCCGCGATGGCAGGTGAACCCAACGGCCCGACAGGCACCGGGCAGGCTGATGGCCTGCTCGACATGCCGGGCAAGCCACGCCGGCGCTGCCGCGCCATCGCCGTCGCCGGCGGCAAGGGTGGCGTGGGCAAAAGCACCGTATCGGTGAACCTGGGCATGTCGCTGTCGATGGCCGGCCACGACGTGATGCTGCTGGATGCCGACATGGGCCTGGCCAATGTCGACGTGCTGCTTGGCCTCACGCCGTCGCGCCACATCGGCCACCTGCTCGATGGCGAGTGCGCTCTGGAAGACCTGATCCTGGAAGCACCGCGCGGCTTGCGCGTGATTCCCGCCGGCTCCGGTGCGCGTCGCCTGGCGCAGCTGGACAACGGCGAGCACGCGGCCATCATCCGCGCGTTCGACGAGCTGCCGCAGCCGCCGCAGTATTTGCTGGTCGACACCGCCGCGGGGCTGTCCGACAGCGTGGCGATGTTTGCCGCCGCCACCGACGACGTAGTGCTCGTGGTGTGCGATGAGCCCGCTTCCCTCACCGACGCTTACGCCATGATCAAGGTGCTCAGCCGCGACTTCGGCGTGCGCCGTTTCCGCATGGTCGCCAACATGGTGCGCAACGAGGGCGAGGCGCGCCAGCTGCACCAGAAGCTTTCGCGGGTGAGCGACCGTTTTCTCGACGTGGTGATCGATTTCACCGGGTGGGTGCCGCACGACGAGCGTCTGCGACAGGCCATCCGCCGCCAGTGCGCGGTGGTGGACCTGTGGCCGTCGAGCCGTTCAGCAATGGCATTCAAGCAATTGGCAGGTGCGGTCGATACATGGGCAGAACCCGAACGCGCTGGCCATGGCCGCATCGCCTTCTTTGGCGGTCAGCCTGTGTCGTCAACGGGGTGGTGAGATGAACGTGGCATCGGAGTATCTGCAACATTCCCGCGAAAGCGCCGACGAACTGGTACGTCGGCATGCACCGCTGGTGCGACGCATCGCCTATCACCTGATGGGACGGTTGCCGACCAGCGTTGACGTGGGCGACTTGATCCAGGCGGGAATGATCGGTTTGCTGGAAGCATCGCGCAATTACGCCCTCGACCGGGGCGCCAGCTTCGAAACGTATGCGGGCATCCGTATCCGTGGCGCCATGCTGGACGAGTTGCGGCGCACCGACTGGACCCCGCGCTCGGTGCATCGCAAGACCCGCGAAGTGGCCGAGGTGGTGCGCCAGATCGAAGCCGAGACCGGCACCGAGGCGGAAGACGCCGAAGTGATGAAGCGCCTGGGCATCGGCGCCGAGGAATACCACCAGGTGCTGGCCGATGCGGCCTGCGCCCGGTTGCTGAGCCTCACCGCACCGGACGACGGCGAGGAAAGTGCCGCGCTGGACGTGGCCGACGAATCGGGCCTGAGCCCGGCGGACAGCATCGAACATCAAGGCATGCGCGACGCGCTGGCCGACGCGATCACGGGCTTGCCCGAGCGCGAGCAGCTGGTGATGTCGCTGTACTACGAGCAGGAATTGAACTTGAAGGAAATCGGCGCCGTGCTCGGCGTGAGCGAATCGCGCGTCTGCCAGATCCACGGCCAGGCGGTGATCCGGTTACGCGCACGGCTGGGTGACTGGCGCGATTGAACACGCGATCAAGCGGGTACGACTGAACAAACGGCACCGGCGAACCAGGTCCGGTAGCTCGACCCGAAAAGCACAAACGGAGAACGTGGTTTGGACAAGAACATGAAAATCCTGGTGGTGGACGACTTCTCCACCATGCGGCGCATCGTCCGCAACCTGCTGGTCGAGCTGGGTTTCAGCAACCCGCTGATCCAGGAGGCCGACGATGGCGAGAACGCGCTGGTCATGCTGCGCAACCAGCCGTTCGACCTGGTCGTGACCGACTGGAACATGCCCAACATGACCGGCATCGACCTGTTGCGGGCGATCCGCGCCGAACCGGCCCTCAAGGGCCTGCCGGTGTTGATGGTCACCGCCGAGAACAACCGTGACCAGATCATCGCCGCCGCGCAGGCGGGCGTGAATGGCTACATCGTCAAGCCGTTCACCGCGGTCACACTGAAGGAAAAACTCGGCAAGATCTTCGAACGGATCGCTGCCGCCGGAGCCAATGCATGAACGCCATCCTGCCGTCGTTGAACGCGGAAAACCTGCCGCCCGAACTGCGCAACCTGCTCAACAGCCCCGACGGCCCCGCATTCGAACAGGCGCTGGACGTGATGGTGCGCGACCGCGAGAAGCGGCTGTTCCGCGCGCTGGGCCAGCTGGCCCGTGACCTGCACGGCGCGATGAGCCGGCTCGGTGGCGAGCTGGCCAACGAAGGCATTCCGGGCAGCGTCGCCGACGCGCGCAAGCACCTCAATGACGTGCTGGAAATGAGCGCGCAGGCCGCGCACCGCAGCATCGATTTTGCCGAGCGGATGCGCCCGGCCGCCGAGTCGCTGGCCCACAACGCGAACGAAGTGCTGGCGTTCACCGACAGCAAGAGCGATCCGGCCGCGGTGCTGGCACATCAGGCCAGCGATTTTGCGATCAGCTGCAACGAGGGCCTGGCCGACATGGTGATGGCACAGTCGTGGCAGGACCTGTCCGGGCAGCGCATCAAGAAAGTCGTCAACTTCATCGAAAGCGTGGAATCGTCCCTGCTCGAGCTGGTGCGCCTCACCGGCGCGCTGGCGGGCAGCGAGGTGCCCGCCAGTGTGGTCAAGGTATCCAGCCAGGACGACGCCGACCGCCTGCTCAGCGAATTCGGGTTTTAAGGTGCGCCTGTCGTGACCGCAGAGTTCGACAACGAGCTGCGCCAGGATTTTCTGGTCGAAGCCGGTGAGCTGGTACAGGCACTGGGCGAGCAGTTGATCGGACTGGAAGCGAACCCGCACGACAGCGAGTTGCTGAACGCGGTGTTCCGCGCCTTCCATACAGTCAAGGGCGGCGCGGGTTTCCTGGCGATCGAGCCGATGGTGCAGCTGTGCCATCACGCCGAGGACCTGCTCAACGGCGCCCGCAACGGTGCCGTGATTCTCGATGCACCGTTGATGGACGCGCTGCTCGAGGCGCTGGACCTGCTCAACGACATGATGGCCGCGCTCGGCGCCGACGCGCCGTTGGCGATGCCGCCACCGGCCTTGCTGCAGCGATTGAACCGCGCCGCGCCGGCGCCGGCTCCCGTACCCGTCGCGGCCCCGGTCGAGGCAAGCGGTGACAACGCCGCCATCGACGACAGCGAGTTCGAGGCGCTGCTGGACATGATGTATGGCAGCAATGCGCCCGGCACGGTCGAGCCGGCAGCGGTCGCCGTCGCACCGGTCGTGTCCGCGCCTTCGTCCGGTAGCGCCATCGACGATGACGAATTCGAAGCCTTGCTGGATGCCCTGCACGGTCAGGGCGGCCAGCCCGGCGCGGTGCCCGCACCGGCGCCACCCGTCGCCGTCGTTCCCGCGCCGGCGCCGGTGCCTGTATCCGCACCGGCACCCGCACCGGCACGCCATGCCGCCACGGCGGAAACCACCGTGCGCGTCGATACCGCGCGGCTGGATGCGCTGGTCAATCGCGCCGGTGAACTGGTGCTGGTGCGCAACCGCCTGCTCAGCCTTGCGGCCAGCAGCGCCGACGAGGCGCTGGTGATCGCCGCCAATGAACTTGATCGCGTCGCCGACGAACTGCAGACCGCCGTACTCGGCATGCGCATGCAGCCGGTGGGGCGACTGTTCCAGCGTTTTCCGCGCATCGTGCGCGACCTGGCGCGCCAGCTCGGCAAGAACGTGGAGCTGGTGCTGGAAGGCGAGGGTACCGACCTCGATCGCAGCCTGGTCGAAGCGCTGGCCGATCCACTGATCCATCTGCTGCGCAACGCGCTCGACCATGGCGTCGAGACACCCGACGAACGCAAGCGCACCGGCAAGCCCGACAAGGCGCGCGTGTGCCTGTCCGCCAGCCAGCGCGGCGAGCACATCGTGATTTCCGTCAGCGACGACGGCCGCGGCATGGATGCGAACGTGCTGCGCCGCAAGGCGATCGAGAAGGGCCTGATCAGCACCGACGAGGCGGCGCGGCTGTCCGATGTCGAGTGCTACGAGCTGGTGTTCCGCCCCGGCTTCAGCACCGCTGCGGTGGTGTCCGACATCTCCGGCCGCGGCGTGGGCATGGATGTGGTCAAGACCCGCGTGGCGGAACTGGGCGGCAGCCTGAAGGTGCAATCACGCCTCGGCCACGGCAGTGAACTCGAATTGAGCGTGCCGCTGACGCTGGCGATCCTGCGCGTGCTGATGGTGCGCGTGGGCGAACGCCTGCTGGCGCTGCCGATGGGCAACGTCGAGGAAGTCTTCGAATTGAGTGCCGGGCAGGACCGCATGCTCGACGGCCGCATGGTGGCCAACCACCGTGGCCGCGCCTTGCCGCTGGCCGACCTGGCCGGCTGGACCGGCTCGGCGGCGACCGCCGGCCGTCACGTGGTGGTGCTGCACATCGGCCATCTGCGGCTGGGTTGCCTGGTGCATGCGGTGCTCGGTCGCGAGGATGTCATGGTCAAACCACTGGGCCCCCTGTTCGAGGACGTCCCCGGCGTAGCCGGCGCCACGGTGACCGGCGATGGCCGGTTGGCGCTGGTGCTGGATCTGGCCGGGCTGGCCGACGAACGCGGGCAGTTGCTCCCCTCCTTGCGCGCGGTGGGTTGATACGACATGGATATGGTCAGCCTGATAGGCACAATTCTCGGCTTCGTCGTGATCATCCTCGGCACGGTGCTGAAGGGGTCCACGGTGGCGGCATTGTGGAACCCCGCTGCGTTCGTGATCGTGTTTTTCGGCACCCTCGCGGCGCTGCTGGTGCAGAACCAGGGCAAGGTGCTGAAGCATGCGTTGAAGATGATGTCGATGGTGTACAAGCCGCCGCGGCATCAGCCCGGCGACCTGATCAGCCGCATCGTGGGCTGGAGCGAAATATCGCGGCGGCAGGGCCTGTTGGGGCTGGAGCCGCAGATCGAGGCCGAGTCCGACAGCTTCATCAGCAAGGGCCTGCAATTGCTCGTCGACGGTGGTGAGCCGGAGGCGATCCGCAGCGTGCTCGAGGTCGACCTGCAGACGCGCGAGGCCGTCGACCTGGCCGGTGCCAAGGTGTACGAGAACGCCGGCATCTATTCACCCACGCTGGGCATCATCGGCGCGGTGATGGGCCTGATGGCGGTGATGCAGAACCTGGCCGACCCCAGCAAGCTGGGCCACGGCATTGCTGCGGCGTTCGTGGCCACGATCTACGGCGTGGCGCTGGCCAACATGTTCATGCTGCCGATGTCCGCGCGGCTGAAGAGCCTGATCAACAAGCAGTCGCAGATGCGCGAAATCCTCATCGAAGGCCTGGTGTCCATCGCCCAGGGCGACAACCCGCGCCAGATCGAGGCGAGGTTGCAGGGTTACCTGCCGTGAGAAAGAAGCACCACGAGGAGCACATGAATCACGAGGCATGGGCGATTCCCTATGCCGACCTGATGACGTTGCTGCTGGCGTTCTTCGTGGTGATGTATGCCGTCTCGGTGGTCAACGAGGGCAAATACCGGGTCATGTCCGAGTCGATCGTGGAGGCGTTCAACGGCTCCAGTCACGTGATCGCGCCGATGCCCTCGACCAAGGTGCGCCCGCACAATATCCAGCCGGCCATCGCGGCGCCCGCCGGCCAGCCCGGCTCGTCGATCGTGCCGATCGCGGTTCCCATTCCGCCGCACCCGGTGCCGATGCACGGCGAGGGTCGCGGCGCGCATGCGGGCTTCAAGAAGGCCACCGCGCAGGAAAACCTGAAGGACATCGCCGAGCAGGTGCAGAAGGCGTTGCAGCCGTTGATCGACAAACAGCAGGTGGTGCTGCGTCGCACGGACGACTGGCTGGAAATCGAGATCCGCACCGACATCCTGTTTCCCAGCGGCGTGGCCGAACTCGCGCCCTCGGCCAGTGCGATCTTGCGCAGCCTGTCGGGGATCCTGGCACCGTTCGCCAACCCGCTGCGGGTGGAGGGCTATACCGACGACGTGCCCATCCGCACCATGCTTTATCCCTCCAACTGGGAGCTGTCGGCGGCGCGTGCCGCCACCGTCGCGCGGCTGTTTTCCGAGCACGGCGTCAACCCCGACCGGCTGGGCATCATCGGCTGGGGCGAGGTGCGTCCGGCGGCCGACAACAGCACGCCGGAGGGGCGCAACCTCAACCGGCGCGTGCTGGTGGTGGTCTTGAGCGATCGCAACGCGCCGAGCCGGTTCTACACCGATTCGTCCTCACCCGAAGCCGCCCACGTTGACGAGCCCAGCGTTGTCTTGGCCCCCTCCGCGATACCTGGCGAGCTGCCCACGGCACGCGTCACCGCCGCCAACGACACGACGCCGGCCGATGGCGAAGTTCCCGCGGCGCAGGCTGCTGGCCCTACACTGCGCCAGGTGGTGGTTTCGACCGCCGTCGAAATCCCGTCCGCCGGAGGTGCCGCAGACACGGCGGTGCCTGTGCCGACGGCGGCCGGAGTGCGGGTGCCCACGGCCAGCGCCGCCCCGATGGGCGGGGCGCCGCGGCGCAATCCACCGGCTGCACCTCTTCATTGATGGCGTCCCGCAACGCTGGAGTACACGCATGAATGCCGTTGCCACCACGTCCGAACCGAACTCCGGGCATTGGCTGTCGTTCCAGATCGGCAGCCAGCTGTACGCGGCGCCGCTGGTCGAGGTGAGCGAGGTGATCCGGGCTGGTGAATTGACGCCGGTGCCCGGTTCCGCCCCCGACCTGCTGGGTATCCGGCACCTGCGCGGACGCATCGTGCCGGTGCTCGACGGCCGCCTGCGGCTGGGCCTTCCCGCTTCGCCCGCCGCCGATCCGGCGCAAGTGCGCGTGGTGATGCTGTCGCACGGCAGTCATCAGGTCGGCCTGCGGGTGGATGAGGTGGGCGAGTTGCTGAACACCGACGGCACCGAGATCGCACCGCCGCCACCCGATCGCGCCAGCCGCCGTGATGACCCGGTCAGCGGCATCCTCAATTGGCAGGGCGGCTTCGTGGCCCTGCTCGACGTGCGCCGCCTGTGCCGACTCAGCGGGGAGAACGACGATGCTGCTTGAGATCGCCATCGTCGCATTGCTGTTGCTGGCGGTGATCCAGTGCGTGCTGCTGGTGCTGGCAAGGCGCGAGGCGCGCCAGCTGCAACAGCAACTGGAGCCCATGCGCCAGGACATTGCCACGCTGTCGCAACAACTGGGGCGCATCAACCACACCGACGTGCCCACCTCGATGCTGGTCACCGCGCTGGGCCGGATGGAGCGCCGCATGGGCCTGCTGGAACAGAAGCAGCCCGCGGCGCCACAAAGTACCGGCTCGTATGAGCTAGCCCAGCAACTGGCCCGGCAAGGCGCCGACGTCGATGAACTGGTCGCACGCTGCGGCGTCACCCACGCCGAAGCCCTGCTGATCCGGCAAATGCAGACCGCCGGTCACTGAGCCGAACCGCGTAGCCCTGATGTAGTGCGCACTCTGTGCGCGATGCTTTTGCTTTTGCTTTTGCTTTTGCTCTTGCGATTCCCGATTCCCGATTCCCGATTCCCGGATGAGCTATTCCTCGGCGGCGTCGTAGACCGCGGCGAGCACCGAAGCGGCGGACGCATAAAGCAGGGTGGGCACGTCATCGCGCATGCGCAAGGCGGCCAGCAGGGCCGCGATCTGCGGATCGTGGTGAACGGGCAGGCCCAGCATGCGGGCGCGGGCCAGCAGATTTTCCAGCGATTCGGGCGGCATCGCCTTGGTTTCGCTCGTGCTGTTGCCCAGGCGCAGGCTGACCTTGCGCTGTGGTGGCGGCAACGGCGTGTTCATGCGGTGGCCTGCAGCAGCAAGGCGCTGTGCCGACCGGGTGGTTGCGGCATGCCCACCTGGCAACTGAGCTGATCCAGCAGTACGCCGCAGGCGGCCAGCCGCTGCTTCAACGGCGTGAACTGGCGCTCCAGCTTCTGGGCGGTTTCCGCGTGCTCGGCCCACAGTCGTACCGACAGGCGCGGTTCGCGCAACTGCAGTTCGCCCTGCACCGGGCCCAGCGCCGGCAGGTCCAGCGCGAAGCCCAAGGTCCAGCCCTGGCTGCCTTCGGCCGCGTCGTTGACGAACTCCAATTGCACCTGCAGCACGTCGCGGCCGTCCTTGCCCTCCAGCGGAATCTCGATCATCCAGGCGGACAGCGCGCCGGCATCCAGTTGCGCCACTTCCACGCGTGCCAGCGCGGCCTTGACGTCGCCGTGCAGCCGGTTGATCAGCGGCTCGACATCGTTGTCGCCGGCAAGCAGCGGCAGCGGCAGCCTGGGTTGCGCCTGGACACCGCGTTGCAGCAGCGGCGGCGCCGTGTCGCTGCGGTTGGGCGCGGGCGGTGCGGCCGCGCGCTGGTCGAGCAGGCCGGCCAGGCGCAGCAAGGCACCTTTCCAGTCATCCTGGGCCAGCGCCGGATGGTTGCCCTGCGGTTGCGCCAGCCGCGATTCGAAGAACAGCCCGCTCTGGCTGATCGCCTCGCGCAGGCCTTCGCCGCGGGTGACGTCGGCCGGCGTGCGGACGGATTGTTCAAGCAAGGCCAGCGCCGTGCGCAAGGCCGGCGGCAACTGGCGCACGACGGGCCGCTGCGCCAGTGCGCCCAGCGTGGCCAGCAGCGGCGCGTAGCCATTCTGCTGTGGCAGCCGCTCGCGCAGCGCGCGCTGGACGGCGGGGTCGGCGGTCGGGTGGGAGGACAGGACTTCAAGCTGGGGCTGTGCCCCGAGGCTCAGTACCCGTACCTGGAATTGTGGCGGCAGCTGGCCGCTGGGCACATCCGCCTGCACGGTCGCCGCACCCACCTGCATCACCAGCAGCCCCTGCGGATCCACGCCCAGCGGCCGTGCCGACAGCACGGTGCCGATGCGCCAGCTTTGCGCGGTGGTACCGGCGGCGGCGCCGGCCCATGTGAGCGCGGCAAGGCTGGTGGGCTGGATGATCAAGAGAGGTCCTGGCAGTGGCGGACGGCGTTCGGATGGAGCCGTCTCGAAGGGAATCGGCCACCTCCGGGGAAACTTGAGCTCGGTTTATTGTGACGGAGCGCACTCATTGGCGCTCAAGCGATCGCCGCTACCGCCGATAAGCCAGACATCGATAAGGAAGAACGGGCGGTTCGACATGGCTGGCAAGCGGACAAAGCAGAACGAGCGGGGCAGCGCCGCCCATCCTGGCGTTCCCGAGGCGCCAGCGGTCGAGGTGGCCGGCGAGGCGCCGGAGCCGGTCGAGGCTGCTGCGCCGTTGACCCTGGCACTGCCGGCGGATTTCCGCATTGCGGCCCAGGCCGCGTTCAAGCAGCAACTGATCCACGCGCTGGATCACGACGCCATCGTGCTGGACGGCGCTGCAGTGGAGCGTGTGGATACCGCCGCGCTGCAGTTGCTGGTGGTGTTCCAGCGCGAGCTCGATGCACGCCAGCGCGCGCCCAGCTGGCAATCGGCCAGCACCGTCCTGACTGAAGCGGCCGAGGTGCTCGGCCTGACACAGACTTTGAAAATGCCAGCTCCCGAGCTGGCCTGAACCGAGGTAGCAGCATGGCAAAGATTCTCGCGGTAGACGATTCGGCTTCGATGCGCGGCATGGTGGCTTTCACCCTGCGTGGCGCCGGTCACGAAGTGGCCGAGGCCGAAAACGGCCAGCTGGCGCTGGACGTGGCGCGCGGCTCCAGTTTCGACCTGGTGCTGGCCGACGTGAACATGCCGGTGATGGACGGCATCGCGATGGTGCGCGAGCTGCGCGCGATGGACGCCTACAAGGGCGTGCCGATCCTGATGCTGACCACCGAATCGCATACCGAGAAGAAGATGGAAGGCAAGGCCGCCGGCGCCACCGGCTGGCTGGTCAAGCCGTTCGATCCGGAACAGCTGCTGGCCACCGTCAAGCGCGTGCTGGGCTGAAGCGATGAGTTCGGTCGACCTGACACAGTTCCACAAGACCTTTTTCGAGGAGAGTCTTGAAGGGCTCGACGCGATGGAAGCGGCGTTGCTGGCGCTGGATTCGGGCTCGACCGACGGCGAGCTGGTACACACCATTTTTCGTGCCGCCCATTCCATCAAGGGCGGCGCCGCCACGTTCGGTTTCACCGATGTGGCGGCCTTCACCCACGTGGCCGAATCGCTGCTGGAAGAAGTGCGCAGCGAGCGTCGCGGCGTCGATGGCGAGTTGATCGACCTGCTGCTGCGCTCGGTCGATTGCCTGCGCGGCATGCTGAGCCGCTCGCGCGGCGGCCAGCCCGTGGCCGATGCCGAGAGCGAAGCGCTGCGCGGCGAACTGGTGCGCCTGGTCAGTGGCGAGGCGGCGGTGGCGGTGGTTGCCGCGGCAGCGCCGAAGGCCGTGGTCGCCGGTTGGGACATCGATTTTTCCGCGCTGCCGCACCTGCTGCAGACCGGCAACGAACCGCTGCGCCTGTTCCGGGAGCTGCAGCAGCTCGGCCGGCTGGAAGTGCTGCGCGTTTTCCTGGTCGATGGCGCACCGGCGCAACTGGCCGATTTCGATCCCACGACGTGCTACCTCGGCTGGCAACTGCGCCTGCATGGCGACGTGGCCCGTGCCGATGTGGATGCGGTGTTCGACTGGCTCGACGGCGACTGCGTGCTGGCCATCAAGGCGCTGGAAGCGGCGCCCGTGGCGGTAGCCAATGATGCGGCACCCGTCGCGCCGGCAGCCGTTTCGGCTGCGCCGGCGGCGGGGGCGAAAGTCGCGGTTCGCGACACGGCGAGCGCATCCAGCGAAGGCAGCTCGATCCGCGTGGGCATCGACAAGGTCGATGCACTGATCAACATGATGGGTGAGCTGGTGATCACCCAGTCCATGCTCAGCGACATCGGCGAAAAGTTCGACATGTCGCAACTGGAGCGCCTGCGCGAAGGCCTGGTGCAACTGGAGCGCAACACGCGCGAGCTGCAGGAAAGCGTGATGCGCATCCGCATGCTGTCGATCGCGTCGGTATTCAACCGCTTCCCGCGGCTGGTGCGCGACCTGGAGCGCAAGCTCGGCAAGCAGGTGCGGCTGGAGCTGCACGGCGAAAACACCGAACTGGACAAGACGGTGCTGGAGAAGATCGGCGATCCATTGGTGCACCTGGTGCGCAACGCGATCGATCACGGCCTGGAATCGCCCGAGAAGCGCAGGGCCGCGGGCAAGTCCGAAACCGGCACCCTGAAACTCAATGCGTACCACGAAGGCGGCAACATCGTGGTGCAGATCAGCGACGATGGCGCCGGCCTCAACCATGCCGCTATCGTCGCCAAGGCGCAGCAGCGCGGCTTGGTGGCCGAAGGGCAGGATTTGAGCGATGCCGAGGTGGCCGAGCTGATTTTCCAGCCCGGCTTCTCCACCGCGGCGCAAGCCACCGATCTTTCCGGCCGCGGCGTCGGCATGGACGTGGTCCGCCGCAACGTGCGTGACCTGGGAGGTACCGTCGGCGTGCGCAGCGTCACGGGCAAGGGCAGCACCTTCACCATCGCCTTGCCGCTGACTCTGGCGATCATCGACGGCCTGGTCACCGCGGTGGGCGAGGAACGCTACATCGTGCCGCTGATCTCCATTGTCGAATCGCTGCGGTTGAAGGCCGACAAAGTGCGCAAGACCGCCGGTGGCGGCGAGGTGTTCCTGTTCCGCGACGAGTACCTGCCGATGATGCGGCTGTACAAGACCTTCGGCTGCGCCGATGCCGTCAGCAGCATCGAGAACGGCATCGTGGTGGTGGTGGAGGAGGAAGGCCGTCGCGTGGGCCTGCTGGTCGACGACCTGCTCGGCCAGCAACAGGCGGTGGTGAAGTCGCTGGAAGCGCATTACCAGCGCGTCGAGGGTATTTCCGGCGCCACCATTCTCAGCGATGGTTCGGTGGCCTTGATCGTGGACGTAAGTGGGGTCGTGCGGCTCGGTCAGAGCCAGGGGCAGCGCCGGAAAGCAGCGTGACATTCAACCGGCAGGGGTGAACGCACGGGAATGCCCGTCACGCCGCCGGAACCGTTTCCAGATACCCGGCGCCTCGGCGCCGATACCGTCAGCAGGTCGCGATGCGGCCGGCTGGCACCCTCCTTCCCGTTATTTTGCTGTTCCCGAGGCTCGTGTCATGTCGCTCCTGAAACGCTGGTCGTTCAACCGCCTGAGCCTCAATGCGCGGGTGGTGTTGGTGGTCGTGGTGGTGATCGCCGGATTGATCGGCCTCACCGTGATGAATGCCTTCGAGAGTCGCGCGCTGCAGATGAACGGCCTGCAGAACACGCTGCGCAGCGAGGTGCAGACGGCGATTGCGGTGGCAACCAACTTCCATGACCGGGCCGCCAAGGGCGAATTCAGCGTGGCGGAAGCGCAGCGCCTCGCGTTGGCCCAGATCCATCAGATGCGCTGGGACGACGGTGCGGGATACGTCTTCGCGTTCGACGCCAACTACGTCCTGACCCTGCATCCGGTATGGCTGGACAAGCTGGGCAAGAGCGTTCGCGACGAAACCGATCCGCACGGACATACGCTGTTCCAGTCGATGCATGACGCCGATCTGCGTGATGGCCACGGTGTAACCCGGTATGACTGGCTCAAGCCCAGCACCGGCAAAGTCGTTGGCAAGATCACCTACTCGCAGCTGTTCAAGCCGTGGGGCATGCACTTTGGTGCGGGCGCCTATTTCGACGACATCGACGCGCAGTTCCAGCATTCGCTGCTGGTGAACCTGGCCAAGGCGGGGCTGGTGGCACTGCTGGTGATCCTGCTGGTGTGGCTGTCGATGCGCAGCATCCGGCAGAGCATCGGTGGCGAGCCGGACTTCGCGGTGAAGATGGCTTCGCGCATCGCCGATGGCGACCTGGTCATCGACGATGAACAGACCTTCGCCAGCGGCAGCCTGCTCGACGCACTGGCGCGGATGCGCGCGCGCCTGACCGGCATCGTGGGTGAAGTGCAGCACGGTTCGCAGGCGGTCAGCACGGCGGCGCACCAGATTGCCAAGGGCAATGACGACCTCAGCCAGCGCACGCAGGAGCAGGCGTCGAGCCTGGAGGAAACCGCCGCCTCGATGGAGGAAATGACCTCCACCGTGAAGCAGAACGCGGAGAACGCCAGCCATGCCAGCCAGCTGGCCAGCGGTGCCCGCGACCAGGCCGAGCGCGGCGGTGAAGTGGCGGCGCGGGCAGTCGAGGCAATGGGCGAGATCAACGCCTCCAGCCGCAAGATCGCCGACATCGTGGGCCTGATCGACGAGATCGCGTTTCAGACCAACCTGCTGTCGCTGAACGCGGCGGTGGAAGCGGCGCGCGCCGGCGAGCAGGGCCGCGGCTTCGCCGTGGTCGCCAGCGAGGTGCGCAACCTGTCGCAGCGCAGCGCCGCGGCGGCGAAGGAGATCAAGGGCCTGATCAGCGAAAGCGTGCGCCGGGTGGAAGCGGGCAGCGTGCTGGTCGACGAGTCCGGCGCAGCGCTGACCGGCATCGTGGACAGCGTCAAGAAGGTTACCGACATCGTGGCCGAGATTGCCGCCGCCAGCCAGGAGCAATCCAGCGGCATCGACCAGGTCAACCGCGCCGTGATGCAGATGGACGAAGTCACCCAGCAGAACGCGGCGCTGGTGGAGGAAGCCTCCGCTGCCGCCCGCGCGATGCAGGAGCAGGCCAACGAGCTGCAGCGGCAGATGACGTTCTTCCGGCTGGGCGAGCCCGCCACGGCGGCCAGCGTGTCGGCCGCGCCGCGACCGCGTGCGGCGACGGCGCCTCGGCGCGCGGTTGCCGCCGCGACCCCGGTCCGCGCCGCGACCTCCACGGCCGGCGCGTGGACCGAGTTCTGAACGACCCGTTCTGATCCCTGGCGCCCGAGCAACACGGCGCGCCGCCGATATTCGGTGGGCCTGCATGCACGCCCACCCACATTTATGGAACTTGCATGATCCTCTCCACGATTACGGTGCGCCGTGCGCTGCCGGCGCTGGCGTTTGGTGCCGCCGCACTGCTCGCCCCGGCCGCATACGCCGGTGATTTCACGTTCGGCGGCAAGGTCTTTGCCGACATCAGCCAGCTCCAGCAGCGCAACTACGTGGCTCACACCGACAGCCGCGGCTGGGACGGCGACCTGAAGCGCCTCTACCTCGACGCGGACTACGCGTTCGACCCGGCCTGGTCGGCGCACGTCACCACCGACATCAACTGGCTGCGCGGCGAGCGTGACGCGGTCGTGTGGCTGAAACACGCGTACCTGCAGCGGCAGTGGAGCAACCACACACGCCTGCGGCTGGGCGTGGACGACATGCCGGTGCTGTCGCTCACCAGCCAGTGGTATGGCTACCGCTACATCGATTCCATCGCCACCTCGATGCAGAAGATCGACGACGCGGCCGACTGGGGCGTGCACCTGAAGGGTGAGCTGGCACCGCAGCTGGATTACGCCGTGGCCGTAGTCACCGGCGGCGGCTACAAGCGCCCCACCCACAACCACCGCGCCGATGTGGAAGCGGTGGTGACCTGGCATGCCAGCGCGCACACCATGCTGGCGCTGGGCGGCTATGACGGCCAGCTTGCCGCCAGCGACGACGCGCGGCCGCTGTACCACACCGCGCGCCGGCTCGACCTGCTGGCCGGCTATGCCGACGACACCTGGCGCCTGGGCATGCGCTACAGCTACGCCAGCAACTGGGCCAGCCTTTACAGCGTGGCCAGCGAACGCACCGGCAGCTGGTCGGCGTGGGCCAGCGTGCAGCTGGCACCGCAGTGGAGCGTCTTCGCCCGCTACGACAACGCCCAGCCCACGCGCCTGCGCGAGCCATCCCGGCGCGCCACATACGCCAATGCAGGTGTGCAGTGGCAGCCGGTAAAGCCGCTGCGGCTGGCGCTGGCGTACAAACGCAATGCACTGCGCCACGACGACGGCGAGCTGCACCGCAGCAACGAGATCGGCATCTGGAGCGAATTCTCGTTCTGATCCGCGCTCAAGTTCTCCATCGAAGCGCCGACAAACTCAAGGCAACGGGGCGTCTGCAGACGCCCGTCATCAGGTAGCAGGCCATGTACGAAAACAACCCGGACGCAGCAGATACCTTGCAGCAGCTCACCTTCAACCTTGCCGGCGAGGAGTACGGCGTCGACATCCTGACCGTGCGCGAGATCCGCGGCTGGTCGCGGGTGACGCGCATCCCGCAAACCCCCGACTACCTGTTGGGCGTGCTCAACCTGCGCGGCGCCATCGTGCCGATCATGGACCTGCGCCTGCGCTTCGGACTGGAGCGCGAAAGCTACGGCGACAACACCGTGATGATCATCGTGGCGGTGGATGAGCGGTTGTTCGGCATCGTGGTCGACGCGGTGTCCGACGTGGTCGATATCGATCCGGCCGCGATCAAGCCCGTGCCGGACATGGGCGTGGTGGTGGATACCCGCTACCTGAAAGGCCTGGCTACCCATGTCGAGCGCATGGTGATGCTGCTGGATGTGGAAAAACTGATGCGTCCTGAAGACGTCGAAACGCTGGACGCGGCCATGCCGGACGTCCGTGACGTCGAAGTTGCCGCCTGACCCCGGGGATAGAAAATGAAGCTAAAAACATTCATGGCACGGTTTACCAAGATGCCCACGCTGAGCGTCAAGACCCGTCTCATCGGCGTGCTCGCCCTGCTTGGCGCGATGCTGATTGGTGGCGCGGTCATCGGCCTCGGCGCCATGCAGATGCAGAACAATGGCACGCGCGAGATCTACGACGGCCAGATGGTGCCGGCCAACCTGGTGGCCACCATCACCCAGCGCTCGCTGATGTCGTACATCGCGCTGGGCGAGGCGGCGTCGCTGATGAGCCAGCCCGACCAGATGAAGCAGAAGATCGACGACTTCACCAAGGCGCAGGCCGAGATCGCCGAGCTGAAGAAGAAGCTCGCCGCGCTGCCCAAGAGCCCGGAAATCGAGAAGCTGTACAAGGACTGGACCTCCACCGACGCCGACCTGGAGTCGAACAGCAAGGATCTGCTGGACGCGTTCGCCGAGAAGGACGAGGCGTCGCCCGACCTGCTCAACATGCAGGTGCGTCCGCTGATGCTGATGCGGCAATCCACGCTGGCCAAGATCATGCAGGCACAGCAGGCCACTGCGCTGAGCATCTACGACGGACAGGTGAGCCGCTACCAAACGGTGCGGGCCTTTACGCTTGCCGCGCTTGCCGGTGGCTTGCTGTTGGCGTTGATCGTCGCGGTACTGCTGATCCGCTCCATCACCGGCACGCTGCAACGGGCGGTGGAAGTGGCGCATGCCATCGCCGACGGTAACCTCGGCCATGAGATCGAGGTGGGCCGCAACGACGAACTGGGCAAGCTGTTGAATG
Organism: Rhodanobacter fulvus Jip2; assembly: GCF_000264315.1. Lineage (GTDB taxonomy): Bacteria > Pseudomonadota > Gammaproteobacteria > Xanthomonadales > Rhodanobacteraceae > Rhodanobacter > Rhodanobacter fulvus. The sequence continues at coordinate 10,182 of NZ_AJXU01000008.1, read as the reverse complement.
CGTTCCGCACCATGGACGATCGCCTCAGCGCGATCGTGGGTGAGGTGCGTCAGGGCTCCGAGGCCGTCAATACCGCCGCGCAGGAAATCGCCCGCGGCAACGACGACCTCAGCCAGCGCACCCAGGAGCAGGCGTCCAGCCTGGAAGAAACCGCCTCGTCGATGGAGGAAATGACCTCCACCGTGAAGCAGAACGCCGAGAACGCCAGCCACGCCAACCAGCTGGCCCGTGGTGCCCGCGAGCAGGCCGAGCGCGGTGGCGAAGTGGCCAGTCGCGCGATCGTGGCGATGGGCGAAATCAATGCCTCCAGCAACAAGATCGCCGACATCGTGGGCCTGATCCAGGAGATCGCCTTCCAGACCAACCTGCTGGCGCTGAACGCCGCAGTGGAAGCCGCGCGTGCCGGTGAGCAGGGCCGCGGCTTCGCCGTGGTTGCCACCGAGGTGCGCAGCCTGGCGCAGCGCAGCGCCGGCGCCGCCAAGGAGATCAAGGGGCTGATCGCTGACAGTGCCGAGAAGGTGCGCAGCGGCTCCGAGCTGGTCGACCAGTCCGGCAAGGCACTGGCCGAGATCGTGGACAGCGTGAAGAAGGTTACCGACATCGTGGCCGAGATCGCGGCGGCCAGCCAGGAGCAGTCGGCCGGCATCGACCAGGTCAACAACGCCGTCATGCAGATGGACGAGATGACCCAGCAGAACGCCGCGTTGGTGGAAGAGGCTTCCGCCGCCGCCCGTGCGATGCAGGAGCAGGCCGGCGAGCTGAGCCGCCAGGTCGGCTTCTTCCATCTGAGCGAGGACGGCGACGACGTGGACGCCGCGGCGGTACAGGCGCGCACGCAGAAAGTGGCGGTGGCCACCGAGGCCGTGTTCGCCGCCATGCGCAATGCGCCCGCATCGAAAACGTCGCCGGCAACCGCCGACGCCGGCGGTGCGAGCGGTGCCTGGAAGGAGTTCTGAGTGAGCGTTTTGTCCGCCCCGGCTAAGAGTGATCCGGCTGCGGCGGGCAGCAATGGTCCCGTGTTGCAAACCGCGGAGTTCGAGTTCCTGCGCCGTTTCGTGCTGGAGCACTGCGGCATCTCGCTGGGCGACCACAAGCATCAGTTGGTGCAAGGTCGCCTGCAGCGGCGGCTTCGCGCCCTTCGCCTGAGGGACTTTGCCGACTATTGCGATGTGTTGCGGCATGACCCGCAGAGCGAACTGGGTGAACTGGCCAGCGCCATCAGCACCAACGTCACCAGCTTTTTTCGCGAAGTGCATCACTACGAATTGCTGGAGAACGAGCTGCTGCCGGCGTGGGTGGCACACAAGCAGCGTGCCGGTGACCGTCTGCGCATCTGGTCGGCCGGGTGTTCCAGCGGCGAGGAGCCGTACGCGCTGGCGATGGTGCTGGCCGAGGCGCTCGCGCGCAACAACAGCACGCTGGACGCGAAGATCCTCGCCACCGACCTGTCGCCGCAGGCGCTGGCCACTGCCCGCAAGGGCGTCTATCCGCTGGACCGCCTCGGCGGCATCAGCACCGAGCGTTGCCGTCGCTGGTTGCTGCGTGGCACCGGCGATTACGAAGGCCTGGCCAGCGTGCATCCGCAATTGCGCGAGCTGGTGACGATCCAGCCGTTGAACCTGCTGCACGACTGGCCCATGAGCGGGCCGTTCGATGCCATTTTCTGCCGCAACGTGGTGATCTATTTCGATCAGCCCACCAAGCAGCGCCTGTTCCGCCGCTACGCCCAGTTATTGCCGGTGGGCGGCTATCTTTTTCTCGGTCATTCCGAATCGCTGCATGGCATCAACGACGATTTCGAACTGATTGGACGCACGGTCTACCGGAAGCGCGGATGAATATTTCGACCTTCGCGAAACCCTTGGCGCCGCAGCCGCGTGCGCTTCCCGGTTTCGAGCACCTGCGTCGTTACTGGGACCCGGTCAGCGCCTGCATGACGGTGAAGGTTCTGCCCGGCGAGCTGTATGTCAGCACCCAGGAAGAGCTGGTCACCACTGTGCTGGGTTCGTGCGTGTCGGCCTGCATCCACGACGCGCGCAGGGGTATCGGCGGCATGAATCATTTCATGCTGCCCGAGCCACTGGGCGAGCGCGATGGTTGGTCGTCCACCATCAGCCGCGCGGCGCGCTACGGCAGCGACGCGATGGAGCAACTGATCAACGGTGTCCTCAATGCCGGCGGCCAGCGCGTCGACCTGCAGGTGAAGATTTTCGGCGGTGGCCGCGTGCTGGCCCAGCTCAGCGACGTGGGGCAGCGCAACATCGAGTTCGTGCAGCGCTACATCGAGGTCGAGAAGCTCAATCTGTGCGCCTCCGACCTAGGCGACGTCTACCCCCGCCAGGTGCAGTTTTTTCCGCAGAGTGGGCGCGTGCGGGTACGCCAGTTGCGCCGCCGCGACGACGTGGCGCTGGTGGCCGACGAGCGCGGTTACCTCAAGCGTTTGGCAAATGATCCGATAAAGGGTGAGGTCGAGTTGTTCTAGCGACCGCGGCGGCAGGCACGCGGATTGACAGTGCTGTCGCATGCGACAGGGTTTGGATTACGGCAGGGTGATGGACAACATGGAAAGAGTGCGTGTTCTGGTGGTCGACGACTCCGCATTGGTGCGCAAGCTGATGTCGACCATGCTTGCCTGCGATCCGGCGATCGAGGTGGTCGGTACCGCCGCCGATCCGTTGATCGCGCGCGAGAAGATCAAGCAGCTCAATCCGCACGTGCTTACCCTGGACGTCGAGATGCCGCGCATGGACGGCCTCACCTTCCTGGAAAACCTGATGCGGCTGCGGCCGATGCCGGTGGTGATGGTGTCGTCGCTGACCGTCGAGGGCGCGGACGTGACCTTGCGTGCGCTGGAACTGGGCGCGGTGGATTTCTTCGCCAAGCCCGACAGCGACCTGGCCAGCCGCTTCGGTGAAAGCGCGCAGGAGATCTGCCACAAGGTGAAGATGGCCGCCATCACGCGGCCGCGCGCACGCACCGCGGTGCGCAAGCTGGATGTGCCGCCGCGCCTTTCGGCCGACGCCGTGCTGCCGCGCGCGCAGACCGCGGGCACCCGTGGCGGCAGCCCGCTGATCGCGGTGGGCGCGTCCACCGGCGGCACCGAAGCAGTGCGCGTGCTGCTGGAGGCGATGCCGCCGGATGCGCCGCCGATCCTGGTGACCCAGCACATCCCGGCGGCGTTCAGCGGCCCGTTCGCGGCGCGGATGGACCGCTGCTCGGCGATGCGCGTATGCGAAGCCCGCGACGGCCAGCCGATCCAGAGCGGCCATGTCTATATCGCGCCGGGCAGCCACCACCTGCTGGTGATGTGGGACGGCGCGCGCTACGTGTGCCGCCTGCACGATGGCCCGGCGGTGAACCGGCACAAGCCCAGCGTGGATGTGCTGTTCCGTTCGCTGGCGGCCAGCGCCGGTGCGGCCACGGTCGCGGTGCTGCTTACCGGCATGGGCGACGATGGCGCGCGCGGGCTGCTGGAATTGCATCAGGCTGGCGCCACCACCCTGGTGCAGGATGAAGAAAGCTCGGTCGTCTGGGGCATGCCCGGTTCGGCCTGGAAGCTCGGTGCGGCAAGCGAAATGCAGCCGCTGGACCATATTGCCGCGCGCCTGCTTGCGCTGACGCGCCAAACTCACACAAGCGCCACGAGCGCCTGACCTGCGGATCGTCACTCATGCTTTTCACTGCCCCCAGCGCCACCAAATATCCTGTCTACGGCGGGCTTGCCAGTGCGGCTGCATTGTTGCTTGCCCTGTTCGTGCGTGAAGCCTGGCTGGCGCCGCTGCTGATCGTGCTGCTCACCATCGTGTGGATCATCGAAAGCCGGACACGCAACGCCGAGCCGGTACCCGCGGCGGCACCCGGCAACATCGAGCCCGTGCGCGAGGCGCTGGAGGACATGCGCGGCGCGGTGGTGGACGAGCTGGGCCACGCCACCCGCGAGCTGCACCAGGGCCTGGACCTGCTGCGCGACGCCGTGCTCGAACTGGGTGGCGGCTTCGATGGCTTGTCCAACAAGACCACGTTGCAGCAGTCGCTGCTGAAACAGATCATCGGCGGGCAGGAGGGTGGTGTCTCGGTGCAGGACTTCGCGGCACGCACCGCCGATCTGCTGCAGCATTTCGTGGGCATGATCGTGCAGATGTCGCGCGAGAGCCTGCGTATCGTCTATCGCATAGACGGCATGGCGAAGGAAATGGACGCCGTGTTCGGCCTGCTGCGCAACGTCAACACCATTGCCGAAGAGACCAACCTGCTGGCGCTGAACGCCGCGATCGAGGCGGCACGCGCGGGCGAATCCGGCCGCGGTTTTGCGGTGGTTGCCGGCGAGATCCGCAACCTGGCCAGCAACTCCAACCAGTTCAACGAGCAGATCGGCAGCCACGTCGAGCGCGCGCGCACCGCGATGGAGCAACTGCGCGGGCTGGTGGGCACCATGGCCTCGCAGGATCTGAACGTGGCGCTGTCGGCCAAGGGCGGCATCGACGCGATGATGGCGCACGTCACCGAGAGCGACGCGCGCACCAGCGCCGTGGCCGACCAGGTCGTCGAAATCAGCCGTGGCCTGGGCAGTGACGTGTCCACCACCATCCGCTCGCTGCAGTTCGAGGACATCCTCAGCCAGCTGATCAACCAGACCCGCACGCGCCTGATGGAGCTGCAGGAAATCACCGCCGAGTGCACCCGCGACATCGAGGAGCTGGCCTGCGGGCCGGACGACGCCGACGCACTGCAGGCCCACGCGCAGCGCCTGCGTAACCGCCTGGCCATCCAGCGCGAGAAGGCCCGGCTGCGTTCGCGCGGGCCGGCCTTGCAAAGCTCGATGGACGCCGGCGAGATCGAGCTATTCTGAGGAACCCACCATGATCGTCCACCACGACAGCGACAACGATTGCCTCACCCTGCAACTGGGCGAGCGATTCGACTTCAGCATCCACCGTGAATTCCACGACGCCTGCCTGCGCGACGGTGTCGCCCGCAGCTACGTCATCGACTTCAGCGAAGTGAACAGCATGGACAGCTCCGCCCTGGGCATGCTGCTGCTGCTGCGCGAGCATGCCGGCGCGGACAAGGCCGACATCCGCATCGTCAACGCCGGCGCCGAACTGCGCGGCACCTTGCGCGTGGCCGGCTTCGACAAGCTGTTCGTGCTGCACTGAACCGACGCGGCCGGCGCTGCCGCAGCCTGCGGACGATGCCGGCAGTCGCGACTGATGACGGGCAGGCAAGAAAAAAGGCTCCTTTCGGAGCCTTTTTCGTTTTCATCGATGCGCCAGGGACTTACCAGATGCGCACGTCCGTGATCGTGGCGGTGAACGCGCTCATGCCGTCCTTGTAGCGAAACAGGCGGCCCACGTCGAAGTGGACCGTCTCGCCTGGCGCCACGTTGCCGGTGCCGGCCGGCCACACGTCCTTGCTTTGCAACACGGTGCCCTTGTCGTCCTTGATGTCGATGCGGATCTGCCCGGCGGCGGCTTCGGCGCAGTGGTTGACCAGATCGCCACGCAAGGTGACGCGCGTGGACGAGCCGACGCTTGCCAGGCCTGGCGTGAAATTCGTGATCGCAAAATCCTTGATCGTGCAGCCTGCATGCGCACCCACGGGCAGCAGCAACAGGAATGTGGCGGCAATGAGAGTTTTCATCGGTGAGCATCCATCCATACAAAGCCAAAACAAGTCGATATACCCATGATCGGCCATGCAGGAAGATTCTTTAGTCGCAACGATGGTGATGGACGGAGGCGCCGGTTGCCTGGCGATCGGGCACGGCAACGTGGCCCGGCGCGGGCGCCAGGCAAGCGAATCGGGCGCTACGCGCCCGCGGTGTTCGAGGGTGGCTGCGGGGTTTGCCGCGCCAGGGGAATGCCGCCACCTTCGTGACGGCACGCCCGTTGCCGCTTACCAGGTGCGCACGTTGACGATGCTGACGGTGTAGGTCTCCATGTCCGACTGGTAGCGAAACAGGCGACCGAGGTCGAACTTGGCCGTTTCGCCCGGGGCAATGTTGGAGGTGCCGGCCGGCCAGCCTTCCTTGCTCGCCAGCACCTTGCCGCTGGCGTCCTTCGCTTCGATACGGATCTGGGCGGCCGACGCGCTGGCGCAGTGATTGGCCAGCTCGCCAGCGAGGCGCAGGCGCATGGTGGAACCGGAGGCGGGGACCTGCGGCTTGAACTCGGTGATCGCGAAATCGGTGGGTGCGCAGGCGGCATGGGCGGCCAGCGGCGACAGCAACAGCAGGGCGGAAGCAAGCAGAAATTTCATGGGGACGGATCCATCTGTGAGGGGATGCCGATGTGGGCCGGCATACCCATGGCGGCACTCCGTCGAAAATCTTTAGCTTTTTTTGCTGGCCGCTTCGGTGGCCGGGGCGCCGTGCTCGATGAACCACAGGCCGGCGAACAGCTTGGGGTCGATCGAATAACCCTCGGCGGCGCGCGCGAACAGCCAGGCACCGGCGTCGCGCCGTGGTACTTCGTGGACGACGATGTTTTCCGTTTCGTCACCGCCGCCGAGGCCGACTTTCTCCAGCTCCCACGCGCGCACGAACGCGATCATCTCGGTACTCATGCCCGAGGACGACGGCCCGGTGTGGATGAACTCCACGCGCTGGCAGCGGTAGCCGGTTTCCTCTTCCAGCTCGCGCTGGGCGGCCAGCAGCGCGCCTTCGTCGGCCTGGTCCGGCAGGTCACCGACCAGGCCGGCGGGCATTTCGATGGTGTTCTGCAGGATCGATACCCGGTACTGCTCGACGAACAACACCTTGTCCTCCGGCGTCACCGCCAGGATGATCACCGCGCCGCCGGGGTTGTTGCGTTCGGCGTACTCCCAGCGGCCGCGCTTGCGCAGGCTGAGCCAGCGGCCTTCGTACAGGGTTTCCACCGGAGCATGCGCGTCGGCCGGCACGTTTTCAGCAGGGGTCATCGTTGTCGCCTGTCAAAGAGATACCCGCCATGGTGATACCGCACGGCGCGGGCAACAACCGTGACATCAGCGCAGCAAGGCGCGCAGGCGGCTGCGGGTGAAGGCGCCGAACCGCAGCTGTTCGCACAGCGCTTCCAGCACGGCGGGATCGGCCGGTTGCCGCTGCAGCGCTTCCGCCGTGGACACGCCCGGGGCGTCCAGCGCGATCCGCGTGAGCCGCCTGTAGGTGCGCGCGTTTTCCGCATGCTCGCGCAGCTTGCTGGCGCAGCTGGCGGCGCCGCGCAAGCGCAGGAAAGCCACCTCGTCGATGCGCTCGAGCAGGCTGTCGAGGCTGCCGAAATGGGTGAGCAGGGCCGCCGCCGTTTTCGCGCCCACGCCCGGCACGCCGGGGATGTTGTCGATCGCGTCGCCGCACAACGCCAGGTAGTCGGCAACCTGATGCGGATGCACGCCCAGCTTTTCGTGCACGCCGGTTGGCCCCCAGCGCAGGTTGCGCGCGTAGTCCCACTGTTCGTCGTGTTCGCCCAGCAACTGCCCGAAATCCTTGTCGGCCGACACGATGATGCTGCGCCAGCCCTGCATGCGCAGGTTCCAGGCGGTGCTGCCGATCAGGTCGTCGGCTTCGTAGGCATGGTCGATCATCATGCAGATACCGAGCGCCTCGGTCACTGCGCGGCATTGCACGAACTGGCGCTCCAGCGATGGCGGCGGCAGTTCGCGGTTGGCCTTGTAGGCAGGGTAGATCGCGTTGCGGAAGGAGCTGGTCAGCGAGGCGTCGAACGCCACCGCGATGTGGTCAGGCTGCGCCCGTTCCAGCAGTTCGCACAGGAAGCGGGTGAACCCGTGCACGGCGTTGATCGATTGCCCCTCGGCATCGAAAAATTCGTCCGGCATGGAATGCCAGGCGCGAAAGACATAGAGGCTGCCGTCCACCAGATGGACGGTGGACGGCATTACGCTGTCCATGTGCTGAGCAGGTTGTCCAGCGCGGGCCGTTCGCGATCGGCGATGTCCGCCTGCGGCGTGCCGATATGGACGAAACCGATCACCTGTTCGTTGTCGGCCAGGCCCAGGATGGCGGCGGCATCGCGGTCGTAGGCGGCCCAGCCGGTGAGCCACTGCGCGCCGAAACCCAGCGAATGGGCGCCCAGCAGCAGATTGTGCGCCACGCAGCCGGCGGACAGCTGCTGCTCGATGACGGGCACCTTGGCGTGCGTGTCAATACTCGCCACCACCACAATCACCAGCGGTGCAAAGAGGTAGCGGCGCCGATCCTTGTCCAGCTTGGCGTCGGAGATGTCCGGATGCTTGGCAAGCGACAGCGCCACCAGCTTCTCGCCGAATTGCAGCTTGGCCTCGCCCTGCAACCGGATCAGACGAAACGGCACCAGCTTGCCGTGATCGGGCACCCGCACGGCCGCCTCCAGCAGCGTGCGCAAGCTGGCCTCATCGGGGGCGGGCGCGCCCAGTTGCGGCGCGGGAACGGAGTGGCGTTGCTGCAGCAGGGTCAGTCCGGAAAGCATGGGGAACTCGATGATGCGGGAGCGCCCATGCTAGGAGTGGATGCGCTGGAAGCCAAGCAACGCCCGGTTATCGGTTCAACGTGAACGCGCCTGGCAGCAGTGCACCCACCGTGGTTTCCGATATGTCGCCGCGCAGGTTGGCCAGCAGCACCGGCATTTGCGCATCGCACAGTTCGACCATCACCTGGCGACAGGCGCCGCAGGGGCTGGCCACACCGTCGGTATCGGTGATCACGGCCAACGCGGCGAAGTCGCCGGGCTGGCAACCGGCCGCTACCGCGTTGAAAAGCGCGGTACGCTCGGCGCAGTTGCACAGGCCGTAGGCGGCATTTTCCACGTTGCAGCCCTGGAATGGACGGCCATCACGGGTAAGCAGCGCCGCGCCCACCTTGAATTTCGAATAGGGCGCGTAGGCTCGGTCGCGGGCTTCGCGCGCGAGGGCAAGCAGGTCTTCAGACGTTTCGCGGGGTAGCGACACCGGCTATATCCATGCGAACAGCGGGAGCGTCGGCGGCGGCAGGGACATCACATGCCAGGCAACGGCGCCCATGAGCACGCTAAGATAACCCAACTCTCCAGCAGGGAACGTCCGATGTCGATGACCGTAGCCGCCTTGTGTGAAACCGCCGCAGGGGAACGACGCGTGGCGATCACGCCGGAGATGGCCAAGAAATGGCGGGCCCGCGGTGTACGTATCCTGCTTCAGCATGATGCGGGGCGCGCCGCCGGCTTTCCCGATGCGGCCTATGCGGACGTGGAATTCGCCGACGCGGCCGCGGTGCTGGCGCAAGCGGATCTGCTCGCCTGCGTGTTGCCGCCTGACGATGCGGCGCTGGCGCAGTTGCGACCGGGCAGTGTGGTGGTGGGCCAGTTGCGCCCGCACGGGGCATCCGCGCGCATCGCGCAACTCGTCGACGCCAGGCTGACGTCCTTTTCGCTGGAGCTGCTGCCGCGAACCACGCGGGCGCAGGCGATGGACGTGCTCAGTTCACAGGCGGCGGTAGCGGGCTACCGGGCCATGCTGATCGCGGCCGAGGCCTCACCGAAGTTCTTTCCGATGCTGACGACTGCGGCCGGCACCATCCGGCCATCCAAAGTGCTGGTGATCGGTGCGGGCGTGGCGGGGCTGCAGGCGATCGCCACGGCGCGCCGGCTGGGTGCGCAAACGGAAGGCTACGATGTGCGCCCGGAAACCCGCGAGCAGGTGGAGTCGCTGGGCGCGAAATTCCTGGAGCTGGGCGTCAGCGCCGCGGGTAGCGGCGGTTACGCCCGCGAGTTGTCGGCCGAGGAACGCGCCGCGCAGCAACAGGCCCTGGCCGAGCACCTGAAATCCATCGACGTGATCGTGACCACCGCCGCGGTGCCGGGCCGACCGGCGCCGAAAATCCTCAGCGCGGCGATGGTCGAAGGCATGAAGCCGGGCGCGCTGATCGTGGATCTCGCCGCCGAAGGCGGCGGCAACTGCGAACTCACCCAGCCGGGCCAGCGGGTGGAGCATGCCGGCGTGGTGATTCTGGGGCCGTTGAATCTGCCGGCCGGCGCACCGCTGCACGCGTCGGAAATGTATGCGCGCAACGTCTTCAATTTTGGCGAACTGCTGCTGCACGACGGCGCGCTGGCACCGGATTTCAACGACGAACTGGTCGCCAAGAGCTGCGTCAGCCATGCGGGTGAGGTTCGTTTTACTGCTTGAGCGGAGTGCGCGTTTGTCGAGCTTGGCGCAAGAGCGCCCCCATCCGCC
>NZ_AJXU01000007.1 GCF_000264315.1 Rhodanobacter fulvus Jip2 | reverse complement strand
CCCGCAGGCGGGGGAAGGAAGTCGTCAAGTTCCTCGAAACAGCCAGCTTCCTTCCCCCCGCTTGCGGGGGAAGGTGCCGAAGGCGGATGGGGGCGCTTTTCGCGACCGCGCGCTCCCCACCACTGATTCTTCACCCCTTAAATAACGCAGCCACGAGCCGGTTACTGTCCTGTCGGTTTCGGCGGGTTGCCGCTTGATGGCGGCTGACCGCTTGGCGGGTCGCGCCATTGCAGCCGTTGTTTGGGCGAAAGCTCGCGCCACTGGCGGATCAGTTGCTCGCGCTGCGGCGGCGGCAGGCTCTGGAAATGCTCGAACGTGGCGTGCAGCTGTTCGCGCTGCTCGCGCGGCAGCTTGTGGAATTCGCGCATGTTGGCGCGCGCCTGCCGGCGCTGCTCGGGCGTCATCTGCTGCCAGCGGGCGATGCGTTCGCGGATTTCCGCGCGCTTTTCCGGCGGCAGCGTGGCCCAGTGTTCGGCGCGGTGGAGCATGTGCGCCCGTTTGCGTGGCGACAAGGCATCCCACTCATGCTGCAGCGGTGCCAGCACGTCACGCTGGGCGGCGGACAGGCTGCTCCATGAGGGCGGCGGCGTACCCGCGTCGTCCGGCGGTGGCGCGGCAAAGCCATTGCCAAGCGCGCCGGCCAGCAGCAGGGAGAATGCGATGCGGAGTAGTGGTTTCATGACTCAGCGCGTCGTCGGGTGGCGGTCGGCAGCGGCCAGCCAGGTGTAGAAATCGAGGTTCTGGTAGAGCACCGGATCGGTCTTGTCGGCATCCGGCGGCAATTCGTTGTCGAGGTCGGTGGCCGCTTCGACGGTGGTGGCCGGCCTGTTGCTGCCTTGGGGCAACGGTTGCCACAGCATCAGGGACGCCAGGGCGATCACCGCGACGGCGCCGGAAGGAATCAGCCAGTGGCTGACCTGGTGCGATGGCTTGCCTGCCGTCTCCAGTGCCTGCCGGCGGGCCGCGCGCAAGCGCCCGGCGGTTGCCGGGTCGACGCGTCGGCCGGCTTCGCGGTAAAGCTCGCGGGCGCGCTGTTGCAGCCGCTGGTCGGACAGGTCGCCCGCCAGGCTGCCGGATCGATCACCAGGCCGAGTGGACTCGGTGTCGGGCATGTTCATCGCCAGTTCTCCAGTTGGTCGCGCAAGGTGTGCATGGCGCGCGACAGATGGGTTTTCACGCTGCCTTCGCTGCAGCCCATGGCTTGCGCCGTTTCCTTGCCGTCGAGGCCTTCCAGCATGCGCAGCATGAATGCTTCGCGCTGGCGTCTCGGCAAGGTATTCACCGCGGCGGCCATGTCGGCATAGGACTGCACGTCGTGCAGCCGGTCCAGCGGGCCGGGGCTCTGGTCGGCGGGCTCCCATGCCGGCAGTTCGTCACCCTCCTTGTCGTGGCCACCGCCGAGCCAGCCCACCACGATCGAGCGCACCTTGCGCCGCCGCTGCAGGTCGACCACGCGCCGCCGCAGGATGCCCCAGAACAGCGGCGCCCATTCCGTGGCCGGCTTGTCCCGGTAGTGCTTGACCAGCCGCAACATGGCGTCCTGCACCGCGTCCATGGCGTCTTCGCGGTGACGCAGCTGCATCTCGGCCATGCGAAACGCGCGGCGCTCGACCTGCGCCAGGAACGCATCCAGCGTGGCCGGCGTCGCCTCGTCGAGCACCATGTCCGCGCCAAGCGCGTCGACGGCCGTGTTCATGGCCGTCGCGCCCGTGTCGTCGCGTGCTGCATTTTCGGGCTCCATCGTTCGACTCCATGCTTGAACGCGGCAAGCTCGCGCCGGTTGACGGACAACCGTATGATGCGTGGACTGGGTGTCCTGACAGGGGTGGGTCATGATCGACGGTTTCCTGGCACTTTACATCTTCATGCTGGCCGCGTTCTGCGGTTACGAGATCATCGCGCGGGTGCCGGTGATCCTGCATACGCCGCTGATGTCCGGCTCCAACTTCATCCACGGCATCGTGCTGGTGGGCGCGATGATCGCGCTCGGTCATGCACAGACGCCGTTCGAGATAACCATCGGCTTCGTGGGCGTGCTGCTCGGCGCGGGCAATGCCGCGGGTGGCTACGTGGTGACCGAGCGGATGCTGGAGATGTTCAAATCCAGCAAGCCGGGCGCCGGCAAGGGAGACAGGGGATGAGCCTGCTGCCGACCCTGATCAAGGCTTGTTATTTCCTCGCTGCCCTGCTGTTCATCCTGGGGCTGAAACGCATGAGTTCGCCCCGCACGGCGCGCGGCGGCATCGTGTGGGCCGGCGTGGGCATGCTGCTGGCGGTGCTGGCCACGTTCTTCCTGCCGGATATGCACAACCGCAGCCTGATCGTCGCCGCCGTGCTTATCGGCGTCAGCGCCGCGTGGTGGACCGGCCGGCGCGTGGCGATGACGGCGATGCCGCAGATGGTGGCGCTGTACAACGGCATGGGCGGCGGCGCGGCAGCGGCCATCGGCGCGGTCGAGCTGATCGGCTATGCGCGCGCGCTGGGCCTGCTGCACGTGGTACCCGATACCTCGCCGCTGCAACCGGAGAGCTGGGCGATAAACGGCTTGCCGCCGTTGTTGTCGCCGGTGGAGCTGTCGCTGGGCGTGCTGGGTGCCTTGATCGGCACGGTGAGTTTTTCCGGTTCGCTGGTCGCTTTCGCCAAGCTGCAAGGGTGGATGGACAAGCGCTTTGTGTTCCCCGGCCAGCGCGTGGTGAACATATTGTTGCTGGCGGCGGCGGTCGTGGTGGGCGTGGTGCTGGCGTCTGGCCATGTCAGCGGGCCGATGATCGCGCTGTTCTTCGTGCTGGCGTTGCTGTTCGGCCTGCTGATGACGCTGCCGATCGGCGGCGCCGACATGCCGGTGGTGATCTCGCTGTACAACGCGTTCACCGGCCTGGCCGTGTCGTTCGAGGGTTTCGTGCTGGGCAACGAGGCGATGATCATCGCCGGCATGGTGGTCGGCGCGGCCGGTACCTTGCTGACCCAGTTGATGGCCAAGGCGATGAACCGTTCGATCGGCAATGTGCTGTTCGGCAGTTTCGGCGCGGCGGCCGGTGGCGACGCACAGACGATCGACGGCGCGCAGAAACCGGTCGATGCCGGCGATGCGGCTGTGATGATGGCGTATGCCGAGCGCGTGGTGATCGTGCCCGGCTACGGCCTGGCCGTGGCGCAGGCGCAGCACAAGGTATGGGAGTTCGCCCAGTTGCTGATCAAGCGCGGGGTGAAGGTGAAGTTCGCCATTCACCCGGTGGCCGGCCGCATGCCCGGGCACATGAACGTGCTGCTGGCCGAGGCCGGCGTGCCGTACGACCTGATCGCCGACATGGACGAGATCAACCCGGAATTTCCCGCCACCGACGTGGCGCTGGTGATTGGCGCGAACGACGTGGTGAACCCGCTGGCCAAGACCGATCCGGCCTCGCCGATCTACGGCATGCCGATCCTGGACGTCAGCGCCGCGAAACACGTGATCGTGATCAAGCGCGGCAAGGGCACCGGCTTTGCCGGCATCGAGAATGCGCTGTTCTACGCCGACAACACCCGCATGTTGTACGGCGATGGCCAGGCTGCCGCGGGCCAGCTGGTGAACGAGCTGAAATCGCTGGACGACTGAGCGCGCGTGATGCGGCCGGGGAAAACCATGGGAAGTGGTTTCCCCCGGGGCTTCCGGGGCTTCCGGGGCGTCAGTTGCTCCGCCGTACGGGCCGGCTTGCCAGTACCGCGGCCAGCCCGGCGGCAATCAGATACCAGCCGGCGTCAGCCGCCGAGAAGCCCATTCGCGCCAGTTGCAGCAGCATGCCGGCGCCCGCCGTGCGCAGCGCATCGACGATACCCATGCCCATGTTGGCGGCAACCAGCGCGCCGGCCATCAGCACATTGACGTACAGCGCCGCCAGCAGCGCGGCGAGCGCGGCAAGTACCGCCGCATAACGGCCCGGCGACTGCACCCAATGCCGTATGGTCCAGGCCAGCACCACGGCAAACGGCAACGCCAGCCACGACGTGGCGTGGCCGGCGTACAGGGCGGCCACCATCCACACGGCGCCGGCCGCGAGTCCCAGCATGGCCGCACAGACGAGGGCGAAGACCGCACGGAAAACAGAATGCACGCTCATGAATGCGACGGGCGCGAAAGAATGGCGGTCACGTTGATCCCCCGGATAAAGCCCCAATCATAACGCGAGCACGAAGAGCCACACCTGTCGCGGGCGGCTTACTGGCCCGCGCTTGATCTGGAACAAGCAGCCCGGAGCGACGGGCGGCATAATAGAGCGCTGGCGCGGTGTCTTGTCGCGCCCATTGATTCGGGTTGGACAGTGGTATGAGTGGTTTCAGTTTGAGCAGCGAACCTTTCACCCTCTTGCGTGATTGCAACGCGGTGATGGTGCCGCAGGGCGAGGTGATCACCTTGCCGGCCGGTCAGATCGGCTACATCACGCAGGCGTTGGGCGGCAGTTTCACCGTCTATGTCGACGGCAACCTGTTCCGTATTGCGGGCGACGATGCCGATGCACTGGGCAAGCCGCCACCGGAGGCCATCGAAGTGGCCGCCGACGCCACCAACGAGGACGTTGAGAAACTGGCTTGGGACCAGTTGCGCACCGTGTTCGATCCAGAGATCCCGGTAAACGTGGTCGACCTCGGGCTGGTTTACGACCTCAGCCTGGAGCAGACCGCCGAAGGCGAGCGCAAGGTCTACGTGAAACTCACCCTGACCGCACCCGGCTGCGGCATGGGCGACATCCTGGTGGATGACGCGCGCACCAAGCTGGAGATGATCCCCACCATTATCGAAGCCGACGTGGACCTGGTATTCGATCCGCCGTGGAGCCACTCGATGATGTCGGACGCGGCGAAACTCGAAACCGGCATGCTTTAATCCGGTTGCACCACGGCTCGGCGACAGGCAAGCCTCAGCACGTCAAAGAGACCGTAATACCCTCTCCCCTGCGGGGAGAGGGCAGGGGAGAGGGGGACACGCCGCGGGGAGGACCCAACGGAGCCGCTCACGGTACCGAAAAAACCCGTTACCCACTTCCCCCGCCAGCACCCACCCCTCTCCTCGATCCTCTCCCCAAGGGGAGAGGAGATTTCTTTCGGTACACGTATCGCCGGCCACAAAAAAGCCCACATGCGTCCAGAACGCATGCGGGCTTGATGTTTTTCAGCCCCGGTACGAAGGCATGGTTTGCGACATGCCTACCGCACAACGCGCCGGGAATGCATCAGATCGCCAGATCCTTTTCCTTCTTGCCCGCCTTCAGGGCGTCGTTGTACCAGCGCGGGCGCTTGCCGCGGCCGGACCAGGTCTGAGCGGGATCGGCGGGATTGCGGTATTTCGGCGCCACGGGACCGGTGCGGCGGCTCTTGGCGCGGCCTTGGCCGAAAATGTCCTCGAAGCTGTAACCCTCGGCCTTGATCAGTGCGTGGACTTTCTCGCGCAGCTTGACCACCTTTTCCTTGCGCAGCTCCGTCTGGCGCGTTTGTGCCTTGCTGATCAGTTCGTTGAGCTGGTTATGGTTGAGGTTCTTGATATCGACGGCCATGGGGAACTCCGGGAGTGGTTATCAGTAATGTTGAATTGGCTGCAACGGAGTGGAACAAACGAAGTGCCACTGCGTGATTCTCCACGAAAAGAAAATTGAATGCAAAGCAGGCGCCCATTAGCTCCCCGCGTAAACCTGTGACGATTAACTCGATCACATCGGTTTCACGTGGTCCGGCGGCGCCGCAATGCATTGCCGTGTGGTTAATCCGCGGCCGCCGCCCTGATAACGGGGCGGCATTCGTGTGCTGTCGCGACAGGTACTTTGTGCCCGCTGCGCGAATCAGCCAAGCAGGTCGAATAGCTGTTCCTGGGTAATGGCCCGGCTCTCGGTTTCGGTACGCCCGCGATATTCAAGCGTGCCCGCGGTGAGGCCGCGGTCGCTGATCACCACCCGATGCGGAATGCCGATCAGTTCCATGTCGGCGAACATGCCGCCGGGACGCAGTCCGCGGTCATCCAGCACGGTTTCGATACCGTGTGCATTGAGTGCTTCATAGAGCGCTTGCGCCGCTTCGCTTACTTCCGGCAGGTGCTTCGGGTTGATTACGCAAACCGCGACGCGCCATGGCGCCATCGCTTCGGGCCACACGATGCCGGCGTCGTCGTGGCGTTGCTCGATGGCAGCGGCCACGATGCGGCTCACGCCAATGCCGTAGCAGCCCATGGTCATCACTTGCGTCTTGCCCTGGTCATTCAACACGACGGCGTCGAGTGCTTCGGCGTATTTCGTGCCGAGCTGGAATACGTGGCCTACTTCGATACCCCGCGCGATATGCAGGATGCCTTCGCCATCGGGCGAACGGTCGCCCTCGACTACATTGCGGATGTCGGCGATGCGGCTGATGCGCGCGTCACGCGCCCAGTTGGCGCCCGTGCAATGGGTGCCGTCGGCATTGCCGCCGCAAACGAAGTCGGCGAGCACGGCGGCGTCGCGATCGACAATGACCGGGATCGAATCGGGCAGCCCCACCGGCCCGATGAAACCCGGGCGGGTTCCGATGGCCGCGAGGATTTCTTCTTCGCTCGCCAATATCGACTCGCCACCCAGTTCGTCAAGCTTCGCCGCCTTGACCTCGTTGACCTGATGGTCGCCACGCAGGCACAGCGCGACGAGCCCGTCGCGCCCGCGCAGCAGCAGGGTTTTCACGCAGCGGTCGGGTGAAACGCCGAGGAACGCAGCGACGTCCTCGATGGTTTTCTGGGTGGGCGTGGCCACTTGTTGCAACGCCGCCGTGGCCGTCGGGCGTGTGTTGGTGGGCGCCAGCGCTTCGGCTTTTTCGATATTGGCCGCGTAATCGGAGCCATCGGAAAACGCGATGGCGTCTTCGCCCGAATCGGCCAGCACCTGGAATTCGTGGCTGGCATTGCCGCCGATCGCGCCGGTATCCGCCTGCACCGCGCGGAAGCTCAGCCCAAGCCGGGTGAAAATGCGGGTATAGGCCTGATACATCACCGCATAGGTGGCGGCCAGCGATTCCTGCGTGAGGTGGAAGGAATAAGCGTCTTTCATCAGGAATTCGCGCGCGCGCATTACACCGAAGCGCGGGCGGATCTCGTCGCGGAACTTGGTCTGGATCTGGTAGAAATTGACCGGCAGCTGCTTGTAGCTTTTCAGCTCGTTGCGGGCAAAGTCGGTAATGACTTCCTCATGCGTGGGGCCATAGCAGAACTCCTGCTGCTTGCGATCCTTGATTTTCAGCAGCTGTCCGCCGAATTTCTCCCAGCGGCCGGTCTCTTCCCACAGTTCACGCGGCTGCACCGACGGCATCAGCAGTTCGATCGCGCCGGCGCGGTTCATTTCCTCGCGCACCACGTTTTCGACCTTGCGCAACACGCGCAACCCCAGCGGCGACCAGGTGTACAGGCCGGAGGCCAGCCGCCGGATCATGCCGGCGCGAAGCATCAGCTTGTGGCTGGCGATTTCGGCGTCGGCAGGGATTTCCTTGACGGTGGCCAGGTGGAATTGGCTGAGGCGCATGCGAGTGGATCCGGCGGAGGGGAAAGGCGCCGATTATAGCCGTCAGACCGCTCTGGAAGCCGCTATGCAGCGTGAATACGGGTTTTTCGCCGGCGCGTTTGAAAGGCGCACCAATGGCGACGAACGTAAATCAGTTGGCCTGGCAATATTGCTGGTATTGCGCTTCGTCCGCCGCGATCTGCTGCTTGCGCTGGGTATCGTCCAGCGCCGTCGATTTTCCGTCCTGCTGCATCACCACCGGGCCGGTGCCCTTGAGCATCTTCAGATTCGTCTGCAGGGAATCGCAAAGCGTCTTGCGGTTGGCGGGTGTGTCGGCGATCGGCTGGCTGGAAGCCGGCGCGGGCTGTGTTTTGGCAACTGCCGGCGTTTGCGTGTCGGCGTCTTGCGCGGGCGCCGCGGCGGATTCGACCGTTTTTATCCTTTTGAAATCGACGCCTGAGGCCGGCGCGGTCTGCGAGTAATGCACGGTGCCGTGGCTGTCGGTCCATTTGTAGACCTGCGCCACGGCCAGCGGCGTCAGCAGCATCAGCGCCACGGCGATCAACGAACGTTGCATGGGGTGTCCCCTGGATGAGATACGCAGCCCGTCCTTGTTATCACTCCGGCGATCGGGACTCAAGCGATGGTTTACACTTCGCGCATCCTGTCACGGTTTGATTCATGAGCGAGCAAATGCCAGTCCGCGCGCCGCGGCACCGGGGTATCTACCTGTTGCCCAACCTGTTCACCACCGGGGCAATGTTTGCCGGGTTCTACGCGATCATCGCCAGCATCAGCGGGTTCTACGCCGATGCGGCGGTCGCGGTGTTTTTCGCCGCCGTGCTCGATGGCATGGATGGTCGGGTGGCGAGGATGACCGGCACTCAGAGCGAATTCGGCGTGCAGTACGACTCGCTGTCCGACCTGGTCAGTTTCGGCCTGGCGCCTTCGCTGGTGCTGTACACGTGGTCGTTGTCCGCGTTGAAGGATTTCGGTCCGCTGTGGGGCAAGCTGGGCTGGGCCGCCGCCTTTATCTATGCCGCCTGCGCCGCGTTGCGGCTGGCGCGGTTCAATACCCAGGTCAGCGTGATCGACAAGCGCTATTTCCAGGGGCTGGCCAGCCCGGCCGCGGCAGGCGTCTGCATGTCGTTTGTGTGGAGCATGGAGAAGTTCGACGTGCCGGGTGCCGAGCTGTGCTTCGTGGTGCCCTTCATCGCCGTGATTACCGGTTTGTTGATGGTGAGCCGGTTTCGCTATTACAGCTTCAAGTCGCTGCCGACCGGTGATCGCCAGCGGGTGCCGTTTGGCTGGATGGTCGGCGCGGTGCTGTTGCTGGCGTTGCTGATTCTGGATACGCCGCGGGTATTGCTGGCGGGGTTCACGATTTACCTGTTGTCCGGCCCGGTAATGACGCTGTGGGGGTTGGCCGAGCACCGGCGGCGGGGACGCCGCGGTAACGCATGAACGTGGCCGCGAGCCACGTCGATGCCGTCCATCGTGCGCGGGTGTTGCGCGCGCTGGGCATGGTGCCGTGGGTACGCCGCGCCGCGCCCACGCCGCCGACTACACAAGAAGACATCATGGTTGCGTCGCCGGTGCGGGGCGACGATGCGCCAGGCGCCTGCGTGGTGATCCTGCCGGGCAGCTGCGCCACGCGTGAGCTCGACCTGCTGGGACGCACGTTCGGCGCCTGTGGCGCCTGGCTGGCGCGCGCCGCGCGGGTGCGCGTGAATGCGGCGGGCGAACTGGCGGAGACACCGCCAGCGGCGCGCGCGTATCTGGTGTTCGGTGAAGCCCAGGCCCACGCGCTGGGCCGCAGCCTGCCGGCCGAGGTGATGCAGCGCGCGCAGATCGTGCTGGTCGACGAGCCGTCGCAGGTGCTGTCGCAGGCAGCCTCCAAGCGGCGCCTGTGGACCGCAGTGCGCACGCTGCACCGTGCGCTGGCCGGCGTCACGGGCTGACGTCGTGGCCGCGCTCGCTCATCCCTCGGCCCGGATGCGCACGATGACGGCGGACGATCTTGCCGCCGTTGGCGAGATCGAGCTGGCCTCGTATGAATTCCCCTGGTCGCCGGGCGTCTTTGCCGATTGCCTCAAGGCCGGCTATCCGTGCTGGGTGCTGGTCGTGGATGACGTCACCGCGGGCTACGGCATTCTTTCTCTGGGCGCGGGCGAGGCGCATGTGCTGAACATCTGCATCAGCCCGCAACGGCGTGGCCAGGGCCTGGGCCGTTACCTGCTGCGCCGGCTGCTGGACAGCGCGCGCTGGAACGGCGCCGAACGCGTGTTCCTGGAAGTACGACCGTCCAATGCCGATGCCCGCGCCCTGTACGCGTCGATCGGTTTTCACGAGATCGGCCGGCGTCCGCGCTACTACCCGGCACGCAACGGACGCGAAGAGGCGATCGTGATGGCGCTCGATCTGCTGCCCTCGTAGGAGCGCACAAGGGGCGCTCCTGCAAGATCGGACCGATCACCCCAGCTTCTGCGCCTGCTCGCGCAACGCACCCAGCGTGGTGTTCCAGTCGGTGATGCGCTGGCGCTCCTGGGCGACGACTTCGGCCGGGGCGTTGGCGACGAAGCTGGCGTTGCCCAGCTTGCCCTCGCACTTTTTGATTTCGACTTCGATGCGGCTGATCTCCTTGGCCAGTCGCACCTTTTCCGCCGCCAGATCGATCAGCCCGGCCAGCGGAATCATCACCCGCAGCGCACCCACCACGGCCGCGGCCGATGCCGGCTCATCGGCGCCGGCTTCGATCCATTGCGGCGTTTCGGTACGGGCGAGGAAGCTGATCTGCGCCGCGAATTTGGCCACCCGCGCGTTGTCGCTGGCGTCGCCGTCGGCGAACAGCAGCGGGATCGTCCTGGCCGGCGAGATGTTCATTTCCGAACGGATCTTGCGAATGCCGGACAACACGTTCTTGAACCACTCGATCTCGCCCGTCGCCGCGTGATCCGCCACGATGTCCTCGGCCTTCGGCCACGGCCGGTGGATCAGGCTTTCCTCGGTCAGGCCGAGCTTCGGCCCCACGTCTTTCCAGATCTCCTCGGTGATGAACGGAATCACCGGATGCAGCGCGCGCAGCACCGATTCCAGCACCACCAGCAAGGTGCGCCGGGTCGACGCGGCGGCGGCAGCATCATCGCCATTCAACGCGGGCTTGGACAGCTCCAGGAACCAGTCGCAGTACTCGTTCCACACGAACTCATACAACGACTGCGCCAGATGGTCGAAGCGGTAGCTGACGAAATGCTGCTCCACCTCGGCCAGCGTCTGCTTCAGGCGGGTGAGAATCCACCGCTCCGCTTCGGTTGCGGGCGCTGTGGGAGCGGCTTCAGCCGCGATGCTTTTGCCGATGCCGATTGAAGGCATCGCGACTGAAGTCGCTCCCACAGCGGTAGCCGGGTCGGCGTCAAGATTCATCAACACGAAGCGCGCCGCATTCCACAACTTGTTGCAGAACGCCTTGTAGCCTTCGGCGCGCTTGATGTCGAAGTTGATCGTGCGGCTGTAGCTGGCCAGCGCGGCGAAGGTGAAGCGCAGCGCGTCGGTGCCGATCGCGGGAATGCCGTCGGGGTAGTCCTTGCGGATGCGCTTCTCGACCTTGGCGCGCACCTGCGGGATCAACAGCGACCTGGTGGATTTCGCCACCAGCGGTTCCAGTTCGATGCCGTCGATGAGGTCCAGCGGGTCCAGCGTGTTGCCCTTGGACTTGGACATCTTCTGGCCTTCCGCATCACGCACGATGGCGTTGATGTAGACCTCGCGGAACGGAATCTTTCCGGTGAAGTACTTGGTCGCCATCACCATGCGGGCGACCCAGAAAAAGATGATGTCGAAGCCGGTGACCAGCACCGCGCTGGGCAGGAAGATCTTGTCCTGCTCCCAGTTCGCGACCACTTCGCCGCGCTCGTTCTTCACCGGGCCCTCGGCCGGCCAGCCCAGGGTGGAGAACGGCCACAGTGCGGAGGAGAACCAGGTGTCGAGCACGTCGTCGTCCTGGCGCAGCGCGCCGACCGGCGCCGTGCTGGCGCTGGCGCGCGCATCGGCTTCGTCCTCGCCCACGAAGATGTTGCCGGCCCCGTCGTACCACGCCGGGATGCGATGGCCCCACCACAGCTGGCGGCTGATGCACCAGTCCTGGATGTTGTCCAGCCACTGCGTGTAGGTGGTGCTCCAGTTCTCCGGCACGAACTTGATGTCGCCGTTGCGCACGGCATCGAGCGCCGGCTCGGTGATCGCCTTGCGGCCGCCTGGACGTCCATCCGCCAACGTTTCGGAAGTGAGGTCGACGAACCACTGATCGGTCAGCATCGGCTCGATCACGGCGTCCGAGCGCTGGCTTATCGGCACCTGCAGCTTGTGCGGTTTTGTTTCGACCAGCAGGTCGGCGGCGTCGAGGTCGGCCAGCACCGCCTTGCGCGCGTCGTAACGATCCAGCCCGCGGTATTTCTCCGGTGCGTTGTCGTTGACCTTCGCGTCCAGCGTGAAGATCTCGATCGGTGCCAGCTTGTGGCGCTGGCCGACCGCGTAATCGTTGAAATCGTGCGCCGGCGTGATCTTCACCGCACCGGTGCCGAAATCCCTGTCCACGTAATCGTCGGCGATCACCGGAATCTGCCGGCCGGTCAACGGCAGGTGCAGCATCTGGCCGATCAGCGGTGCGTAGCGTTCGTCCTCCGGATGCACCGCCACGGCCACGTCGCCCAGCATGGTTTCCGGACGGGTGGTGGCGACCACCAGCGAGGCGGCGCCGTCGGTGGTCATGTAGCGGATCGACCACATGTGGCCGTCGCGCTCGACGTTGTTCACTTCCAGATCTGACACCGCGGTGCCCAGCACCGGGTCCCAGTTCACCAGCCGATTGCCGCGGTAGATCAATCCCGCGCGATACCAGTCGATGAACACCTTGCGCACGGCCGCGGAGAGGCCTTCGTCCATGGTGAAGCGTTCACGCGACCAATCCGCCGCCGCGCCGATACGGCGCATCTGGTTGGTGATGGTGGAGCCGGATTCCTCCTTCCACTTCCACACGCGTTCGATGAACGCCTCGCGGCCCAGGTCGTGCCGCGTCTTTTCCTCGACCGCCAGCTGGTTTTCCACGATCTTCTGGGTGGCGATGCCCGCGTGATCCGTGCCGACCTGCCACAGCGTGTTCATGCCGCGCATGCGCTGGTAGCGCACCAGCATGTCCATCACAGTCTGCTGGAACGCATGCCCCATGTGCAGCGTGCCGGTGACATTCGGCGGTGGCAGCAGGATGCAGTACGGCTCGCCCTGGCCCGACGGCTTGAACGCGCCGCTGGCTTCCCAGTGCGCGTACCACGTCGACTCGATCTGGGCGGGCTCGAAACTCTTTTCCATGGGTGTGCTCGATGGCGCGCGTGGGGCGCACGTTTTGTCTTGGCGAAACGGTAATTGTACGGGCGCGGCGCCGGGCTGCCAAAAAGCCGGCGCCGCCGATGTTGCCGCTTCCCGGTTGATGGCGGGTCGTCAGGAACGCAACGTGCGCCCGTAGGCATGCACTTCGTCCACCAGCACTTTCATGTGGGCCGGATCGACTTCCGGGGTGATGCCGTGGCCGAGGTTGAACACGTGCCCCGGATGGTTGCCGTAGCTGTCCATCACGGCGCGCGCTTCGCGACGGATCACCTCGGGGCTGGCGCGCATTACGGCGGGGTCGAGGTTGCCTTGCAGCGCAACCTTGCCGGCCACGGCGTGGCGTGCGTCCGTCAGATCCATGGTCCAGTCGACGCCGAGTGCGGTGCAACCGGTATCCGCCATCTCGGCAAGATGCTGGCCGGCGCCCTTGGAAAACAGCGTCACCGGCAAATCGCGTGATGCGGGGTCGGCTTTCAGTGCGGCCACGATCCGCGTCATGTAACGCAGCGAGAATTCGCGGAACGGAGCGGGGCCGAGCAGGCCGCCCCAGGTGTCGAAAATCATCAGCGCCTGGGCACCGGCGGCAGCCTGGGCGATCAGATACGTGGCAACGGCGCGGGCCAGCGTGTCGAGCAGTTGATGGGCGAGTTTCGGCTGGTTCCAGCACATGGTCTTGAGCGTGGCAAAATCCTTGGAACCGTGGCCTTCGACCATGTAGCAGGCCAGCGTCCACGGGCTGCCGGAGAAGCCGATCAGCGGCACGCGGCCGTGCAGTTCCCGGCGGATCAGGCGCACCGCATCCATCACGTAGCGCAGTTCGCCATCCATGTCCGGTACGGCCAGCTTCGCGATGTCGGCGGCGCTGCGCACGGGGTGCGCGAACTGCGGGCCTTCGCCTTGCGCAAACGACAGGCCCAGGCCCATCGCGTCGGGAATGGTGAGGATGTCGGAGAACAGGATCGCCGCGTCCAGTTCGAACCGCTCCAGCGGTTGCAGCGTGACTTCGCAGGCGTATTCGGGGTTCTGCGCCAACCCCATGAAGCTGCCGGCGCGCTCGCGGGTGGCGCGGTACTCGGGCAGGTAGCGGCCGGCCTGGCGCATCACCCAGATGGGCGTGGTGTCGGTGGCTTCGCGGCGCAGCGCGCGCAGGAAGCGGTCGTTTTTCAACGCGTCGGTCATTTCAACGTCCGTAGGGGCCTTCCTGGCCTTGGCTGAACATCAGGCGGAAGCCGCGCTTGAGTTGCGCGTCGCGGCTTTTCTCGAAGGCGGCAATGGCCTCGTCGCGCTCCAGGTATTGCTCGCGTTTGAGCGTGGCGCGGCCACCCTGCGTGCCGGATTCGCGGTACAGCGTCCAGCCGCCGAGCAGATCCTGCTCCAGCGTGATCTGGACATAGCGTGGCGCGTCGGCGTTGACGGGCACGGTTTGCAGGTAGAGGCGCATGGTTTCCAGAATGGAGCAAGGCGCATTGCCGGACCACACAGTTTATCGCACTGCCGACCTGCCCAGGTTCCTAGGCCGGCATGGCCGCCCGCAGCACGGCCAGCACCTCGGTTTCATCCACGCCACCGACGATTTCGGCCTTGCCGATACCGCGCCACAGGATCAGGCGCAGCTGGCCGTTGGCGTTCTTCTTGTCCAGCCGCATCAGCTCCAGCAGTTGCTGCGGGTCCATGCCGGCGGGCACCGTCGTGGGCAGCCCCAGACGCTGCAGCAGGCGCTGCAGCCGTTCGCGGTCGGCCGGCTCGCTCATGCCCAGCCGTTCGGACATCTTCGCGGCCAACACCATGCCCACCGCCACGCCTTCGCCGTGCAGCAGGGTGGTGTAGTGGCCGGCAGTTTCCAGCGCGTGGCCGAAGGTATGGCCCCAGTTGAGCAAGGCGCGCTCGCCCTGTTCGGTTTCGTCGCGGGACACCACGCCGGCCTTGTAGCGCACCTTGCGGGCGATGGCTTCGATCAGCAGCGCGGTGTTGTGCGCCATCAGCGAATCGGCGTGTTTTTCCAGCCATTCGAAGAAGGGCGCATCGCCGATCGCCGCACCCTTCACCACCTCGGCCAGGCCGGCGCTGTATTCGCGCTCGGGCAAGGTGGCCAGCGTGTCGATGTCGGCCACCACGGCGCGTGGCTGGTGAAACGCGCCGACCAGGTTCTTGCCCGCGGGCAGGTTGACGCCGGTCTTGCCGCCCACCGAGGAATCCACCATCGCCAGCAGCGTGGTCGGCATCTGGATGAAGTCGATGCCGCGCATCCAGCAGGCCGCGCTGAAGCCGGCCAGGTCGCCCACCACGCCGCCGCCCAGCGCGATCACGCAGGCGTCGCGGGTGGCGCCCAGGTCGGCCAGCGCCTGCAGCGCGCGCTCGACGTTGGCGAAAGACTTATGCGCCTCGCCGTCTTCGAGCAGGAATGACGACCACTCCAGCCCTTCCAGCCCCTGCGCCACACGCTGCAGGTACAGCGGCGCCACCGTGGTGTTGCTGATCACCAGCGCGTGGCGGCCACGCAGCATCGCGCGCCAGCGGTTGCGGTCGGCGAGCAGGTCGTGGCCGATCCATACAGGGTAGCGTCGCGTGCCGAGGGCGACTTCAATGGTGGAGAGATGCGAATCGTTCATGCGGTTTGCGATGGCCTGATGGGTTGGCGTTGCCAGTGGTGGTCGATCAGATCGATGCAGCGGTCGCCCGCCGTGGCGACGGTGGTGCTGCCGCCGGGGATGGCGAGGTCGGCAATCCGGCGATACAGCGGCTCGCGGATTTCCGCCATCGACTGCAGCCGCGCGCGGCGATCGGTGCCGGCCAGCAGGGGACGATGCGTATCGCGCTCCAGCCGCTCCAGTTGTTGCCCGATGCTTGCCTGCAGCCACACCACAAAGCCACGCGTGGCCAGCCTGTCGGCGTTTGCCGGGTCCAGCACGGCGCCGGCGCCGGTGGCCAGCAAAATTTCGCCGCGGGCGGTGATGGCATCCAGCAGCAGGCTTTCGCGTTGGCGGAAACCCGCCTCGCCCTCGATCTCGAAGATGGTGGGGATGTCCACGCCGGTCTGTCGTTCGATCTCCTGGTCCAGGTCGATGAACGAGAGACCATAATGGTTGGCCAGCCGCCGCCCGACGGAAGTTTTTCCGGCGCCGGTGGGGCCGATGAGAAAGAGGCTGGACGACGGATTCATCCGTGAACTTTAGCAGCAGAAGCCGATATGACCGAACGCGTTTTACTGGCTGGTTGCGGTGATCTGGGCTTGCGCGTGGCGCGACAACTGCAGGGCCGTGGCGACAGTGTCTGGGCGCTGCGGCGGATGCCGCCGGTCGGTGACACCAGCGGCATCCACTGGCTGCGAGCGGATTTGCGCCAGGCCGAAACGCTGCGTGACCTGCCGCCCGGAATCACCCGACTGGTCTACCTGCCCACACCCGACCGGCGCGACGAGACGGCCTATCGGGCCACCTTCGTCGATGGCTTGCGGCATCTGCTGCAGGCGCTGGATACCGGCACGCTGCGGCGGGTGCTGTTTGTTTCGTCCACGGCGGTTTATGGCGCGCACGGTGGCGAGTGGGTGGATGAAACCACCGCGCCGGCGCCGCCGGGTTTCAATGGCAAGGCCCTGCTGGACGCCGAGCGTTGGCTCGCCGCGCAATCCGTTCCGTCGGTAGCACTGCGGTTGGCTGGTCTGTACGGACCGGGTCGGCTGCAACTGGTCGAACGGCTGCGTACGGGCCAGGTGCGGGTACCGCGCGAGCATCCGCATTGGGCCAACCGCATCCATGTCGACGATGCCGCCAGCGCGATCACGCATCTGTTGACGCTCCCCGCGGTGCAGTCGCTGTACCTGGGCGTGGACGACACGCCGTTGCCGCTGGATGTGCTTTACGATCAGCTGGCCCGCCTGGCCGGCGCCCCATTGCCGGCCGAGGGGCCGGCGCCGGCGGGTATCGGCAGCAAGCGGCTCGGCAATGCCCGCCTGCGCGCCAGCGGCTGGGTGCCGCAATGGCCGGACTCGCGCGCCGGCTACGCTGCGTTGCTCGACAAGTGACCCACTACGGAGAACCGTCATGGCCAGCACCGTTCCGCATCATCAAGTCAGCACCACCAACGACATTCCCGGCTGGCGCATCGTGCGTTCGCTGGGCATCGTGCGCGGCATCACGGTGCGTTCGCGCAGCGTGGTCGGCAATATCGGCGCGGCGTTGCAGACCATCGTCGGCGGCAATATCTCGATCTACACCGAGTTGTGCGAGAAGGCACGCGAGGAAGCGTACGAGCTGATGCTGCAGCACGCCGCGGCGATGGGCGCCAATGGCGTGGTGGGGATGCGCTATGACGCCAACGACGTGGGCCAGGGCGTTACCGAAGTGCTCGCCTACGGCACCGCCGTGCAGGTTGAAGCGTCAACCTGAGGTGATTTTGCAATGCGGCTTGTCTCCCGCACGGAGCACGGGCCAGACTCGGGCTTCAGGAAGGGGGGCGCCTCGTGCCGCTTGCACGATTCAATCGGAGATTGACGCCATGTCGGTAGCCAAGGTCATTGAAATCAACGCTTCGTCCAGCAAGGGCGTGGAAGACGCCGTGCAGCACGGTTTGAAGAAGGCGGCGGAGTCGGTCAAGAACATCAAGGGCGCCTGGGTCAACGAGATCAAGGTGGTTACCAGGGACGACGGTACGGTGACCGAGTGGCGCGTCAACATGAAGGTCAACTTCGTCGTCGACTGATTCGGGGGGATGTCGGGTCGGGGCAGCAATGCTGTCCCGACTCCCGAAAGCGCGGGCTCAATCGTGGCTGAGGCCGGTGACGTGGCGCTCGTCGTCGTACTCCACGCAGCTGTCGGCCAGCACGGGCAGGGTGGCCAGCGCGTGGCGGCTCAGCCGTTCGAAATGCGACAGGAAGCGATCCATGGCGTCGGCATCCATCGCCAGCGGCGCATGACGGGCCAGCAAATCCTGCTCCTGCTGGCCGCGCCAGCGGCGCACGATGTTCCAGCCCGGTGCCTGCAGCACGATCAGCGCGTCGAACTTGCGCCACAGCGGCTGGTAACTGCGCAATTGCTTGTTCACCCAGCGGCGCCAGCTGCCGTCGGCGTCTTCGCGGCGTTCCAGATCGTTGATCGGGGCGAGCAGCGCCGATTGCGCCTGCGGCCGGATGCCCAGCGCCCAGCCTTCCACGATCACCAGCTTCGGCGCGCGCTTGATGCGCGGCCAGCGCGAGGGTGGAAAACGGGTGTCGCGGCCCTTGTCGAAACGCGGATGGGTCACCGGCAGCTTGTCCGACGCATGCGGCAGCGCCGCCAGCACCGACATCAGCAACTCGATCTCGTGGGTGCCCGGCACGCCGCGCGTGCGCAACAGCGGATGCACCTGCTGGGACAACGCCTCGCGCTCGCTGCGGGCGTAGTAGAAATCGTCCAGCGAAAGCACTTCGGTGGCCCAGCCACGCGCCTGGGCCTGCGCTTTCATCACCCGCGCCAGCGTGCTCTTGCCGCTGCCCTGCAGGCCGGAAAGCGCCAGCACGTACGGCCGCCGCGAACGGGCGATGCGGCCGGCGTAGTGATCCAGCAAATGGCCGGCCAGTGCCTCGTTCTGGGTGTCCGCGAGAGCCTTCATTCGTACCGCGCCGTGACGTGCGGCGGCACCGTGCCGCGGGCGGCGGATACCCGCCGTGCGGCGCGGGCTGGCGGGGGGATTGAGCTAATATGTGAGGTATCCATCTGCCCCATGATGGCGCGCGCGGGCCACGATTCAAGGAAAAGTTTCAAAAGCCATGCTTAATTCCGAGATGTTGCACACTTTCCAGCAGTTGCTGGAGGAGGCCAGGGCCAGCGGCGACCCCGAGCCGACCGCGATGAACCTGGCCACGGTGGATGCCTCCGGTCGCGTGGCCTCACGCATCGTGCTGCTCAAGGGCGCGGACGAGCGCGGCTTCCGCTTCTTTACCAATTACGCAAGCGACAAGGGTTCCCAACTGGAAGCGCACCCGCAGGTGGCGCTGTGCTTTCACTGGAAGCAGGTCCGTCACGGTGTGCAGGTGCGCGTGGAAGGCCACGCCCGCAAATTGCAGGACGAAGAATCCGACGCCTATTTCGCCACCCGTGCGCGCGGTAGCCAGATCGGCGCCTGGGCGTCGCTGCAATCGCAGACGCTGCCCGATCGACAGACCTTCGAGCAGCGGGTGGAACGCTACGAGCAGGAATTCGCCGGCCGCGACGTCAGCCGTCCGCCGCACTGGGGCGGCTTCGTGGTCGAGCCGGACACGCTGGAGTTCTGGTACGGCGCGGAGTTCCGCCTGCACGAGCGCGTGCGCTGGAACCGCCACGGCCAGACCTGGACCCATCGCCTGCTGTACCCATGAACGGCGGCGCCCAACCCTGTCGGCTGGTCGACCAGAACGGCTTCACGGTCGCCACCCGCGGCCGCGGTTTCAGCGAGATCACCCGCGACGTCGCCGAGCTGGTGGCCGCCAGTGGCGTGCAGACGGGTATCGCGCAGGTGTTTACGGCGCACACCAGTTGCTCGTTGCTGATCTGCGAAAACGCCGACCCGTCGGTGCGTGGCGACCTGGAACGCTGGATGGCGCGTGTGGTGCCCGATGGTGATCCGATGTTCCGGCACGACGCGGAAGGCCCGGACGACATGCCTGCGCATATCCGTTCGATCCTCGGCGGGGTCAGCCTTGCGGTGCCCGTCGGCGGCGGCCGCCTGCGGTTGGGCACCTGGCAGGGCATTTACCTGTGGGAGCATCGAACGCACCCGCATCAGCGCCAGGTCACCGTGACGGTCCTGGGATGCTGACGACCCGGGCCGCGCCGCTGCACGCCATGCCTGGCTGAGGCCGCACATGCCCGACGCCTACCCGCAACGCATCGTCTGCCTCACCGAGGAACCCACCGAGGTGCTCTACGCGCTGGGCGAGGCGCACCGCATCGTCGGCATCTCCGGTTTCACCGTGCGCCCACCGCAGGCGCGGCGGGAAAAGCCCAGGGTTTCGGCCTTCACCAGCGCGAAAATCGGCGAGATACTGAAACTGGAGCCCGACCTGGCGATCGGCTTTTCCGATATCCAGGCGGATATCGCGCGCGAGCTGATCAAGGCGGGCGTCGAGGTGTGGATCAGCAACCATCGCAGCGTGGACGGCATCCTCGCCTATATCCGCCGGCTGGGCGCGATGGTGGGTGCGGGCGCCAAAGCCGAAGCGTATGTGCAGCGGGCGGAGCGGCACATGGCCGATATCCGCGCCGCCGTCGCAAGCTTGCCGCGGCGGCCGAGGGTGTACTTCGAGGAATGGGACGAGCCCATCATCACCGGCATCCGCTGGGTCGCCGAGATCATCGGCATCGCCGGCGGCGACGACTGCTTTCCCGAGCTGGCCCGTGAGCCGTTGGCCAGACAGCGCATCCTGGCGAACGGCGACGAGGTGGTGCGGCGCGCGCCGGACATCATCCTCGGCTCATGGTGCGGCAAGCGTTTCCGGCCGGAGAAAGTCGCGGCACGAGCGGGCTGGGAGGCCATTCCCGCCGTGCAAAGCGGCGACCTGTACGAGATCAAGTCGCCAATCATCCTGCAACCGGGCCCGGCCGCGTTGTTCGATGGGCTGGACGAAATCCATCGCATCATTGCCGCGTGGGCGCTTCGCTGAGCCGGCTCGGTCAGTGCCGGCCTCAGGTAAAGCTCAACGCGCCAAGGCCAGTCGCATGCCCAGGTCCAGCAGCGGCGCGGCGATCAGCATGCGCGCCAGCAGCAGCGCGATCATCACCGCCATCGGCGCGAAATCGATCATGCCCACGACCAGTCGCCCGCGCAGCGGTCGCATCAATGGCGCCACGATGGTATCCAGCAGCCGCAGGACCGGATGGCGCTGATCGACCGCGAACATGCTCAGCAACGACCACGCGAAAACCAGGATCAGGTAGAACATCAGCGCGAAATCGAGCAGCTCGGCCAGCGACAAAATCAGCAACCCGGCCACTCCGGGCATCATGCCCGTCACCGCGAACAGCACCCAGCGTTTCAGCAGCATCGCCAGCCATGCCAGCAGCAGGGCGGCGAGGTTGATCCGGCGCCAGTTGGGGATCACCCGCCGTACCGGCGCCAGCACCGGGTTGGTATAGCGATAGACGAACTGGCTCAGCGGATTGTGGAAATCCGCCCGGCAGGCTTCGGCCAGCACCCGCAGCAGGAGCAGGGTGACGGCGGCATTGAAGGCCAGCTCGATCAGCAGGCCCAGGGCATTCAGCAGATAGCTCACGTTGTCTCATCCAGGCTGGCGGCAAGTTCGGCGCCGCGCTTCCTGGCCGCGCCCATGGCATGGGCCACGATGACGGGCAGGCCGTCGGCGGCAAAGCTTTCCAGCGCGGCCTGCGTGGTGCCGTTGGGCGAGGTGACGCGCTGGCGCAAGGTGGCCGCGTCTTCGCCGCCCTCCGTCAACATGCGGCCGGCGCCCAGGCAGGTCTGCGCGGCCAGCGCGCGGGCCGCGTCGCGCGGCAGGCCCTGCGCCACGGCCGCGGCTTCCATCGCCTCGACCAGGGCAAAGAAATACGCGGGGCCCGAGCCGGACAATGCCGTGACCGTATCCATCAGGGCTTCGTCATCGATCCAGCGGGTGACGCCAGCGGTACCCAGAACGTCCTGCGCCTTGGCCTTTTGCGCCGCGCTGACCGCCGCATTGGCGCACAGCCCGGTGGCCCCTGCGCCGATCAGGGCGGGCGTATTGGGCATGCAACGCACGATCGGCAAGGCGCCAAACCAGCGTTCGAGCTGGTCGATGCGCACGCCGGCGGCGATCGAGATGAGCAGGGGCGATTTGGCCCGCAGCACGTCGCGCAGGTCGCCCTGGATGGCCGGCATGACCTGGGGCTTCACCGCCAGCACAACCACCTCGGCGCCGGCTGCCGCGGTCTTGTTGTCACCATGGCAGGTCACGCCCAGGTCGCGCGTCAACGCCTCGCGGGCGGCGGCCATGGGTTCGGCAACGTTGATGTCGCCCGGGGCCGCGCCATGCTTCAACAATCCGCCGATCAGGCTGCGCGCCATGTTGCCGCCGCCGATGAAAGCAATCTGTGTCATGAAAATCCTCGTTGGTGGGCCTTGCCGCGGTGCCTGCTACAAGCAACCGGGCCACGCCTGTTTTGCCTTGTTGCCGATGACCGACCCCGGCGGTGCGTCGCGCCGAAGGGGAGATCGGTACATCTACCCGAAACGCTTGAAGTGGCGGCTGCCCGGTTTTGCACGCCGGGTTGCCTAGCCTAACCGAGCCGGCCATGGCGGGGAAAACCGCCGGCCTGCCGACGTCGTCGGACGGGTCCACTGGCGTGACGTGCAAACTGCGTCGAAAGTTTGCGATGTCCGCCCGGGAAACAGTGGCCGCGCAGCGGCTTGCGCGAGTAGTATCGAAGCGGTCGCAAGGGGAAGGGGATGCCGGGTTTTCGGATCGGGCCGGCGTCTGCGCTGGCGAGGCTCGCCCGGTGAACTTCGCACCCCGTGTCATGCGGCACCAATCCATGCATCCAGACGATCGGTTTTGAGGGGAACGATAGATGGACATTGCCGAACTGCTTGCGTTCTCGGTGAAAAACAAGGCTTCGGATCTGCACCTTTCCGCGGGCCTGCCGCCGATGATCCGCGTTGATGGCGACGTCCGCCGCATCAACATCCCGGCACTGGAACACAAGGAAGTGCACTCGCTGATCTACGACATCATGTCGGACAAGCAGCGGCGCGATTACGAGGAGTTCTACGAGACCGACTTTTCGTTCGAGATTCCCGGCCTGGCGCGTTTCCGCGTCAATGCATTCACCCAGAATCGCGGCGCCGGCGCCGTGTTCCGCACCATTCCGTCCGAAGTGCTGACGCTGGAAGACCTCGGCTGCCCGCGCATCTTCAAGGAGCTGATCGAGCAGCCGCAGGGCCTGATCCTGGTGACCGGGCCGACCGGCTCGGGCAAATCCACCACGCTGGCGGCGATGGTCGACCACATCAACAAGACCGAATACGGCCACATGCTGACGGTCGAGGATCCGATCGAGTTCGTGCACACCTCGCAGAAGTGCCTGGTAAACCAGCGCGAGGTGCACCGCGACACGCACGGTTTCAACGAGGCGCTGCGCTCGGCGCTGCGCGAGGATCCCGACTACATCCTGGTCGGCGAGTTGCGCGATCTGGAAACCATCCGGCTGGCGCTGACCGCGGCGGAAACGGGGCATCTGGTGTTCGCCACCGTGCATACCAGCTCCGCGGCCAAGACCATCGACCGCATCATCGACGTGTTTCCCGCCGGTGAAAAACCGATGGTGCGTTCGATGCTGTCCGAAAGCCTGCGCGCGGTCATTTCGCAATCGCTGCTGAAGAAGGTCGGCGGCGGCCGCATCGCGGCGCACGAAATCATGGTGGGCATTCCCGCCATCCGCAACCTGATCCGCGAGGACAAGGTGGCGCAGATGTACTCGTCGATCCAGACCGGCCAGCAGTTTGGCATGCAGACGCTGGACCAGTGCCTGCTCGACCTGGTCAAGCGCGGCGTGGTGTCACGCCAGCAGGCCTCGTCGTATGCGAAGAACAAGGATAGTTTCAAATGAGCGTCGGGATTCGGGATTCGGGATTCGGGATTGGCGAAAGCCGCCATCGCGCTACCGTCCGTCTTCCCTGCGCTTGCGTAAACAAGCAGACCATCGGTTGCGCGCGCAATTCGCGGATCGACGGCTTTGACGAATCCCGAATCCCGAATCCCGAATCCCGGGGGTACACGCCATGAGCGATTTCGATTTCACCTCGTTCCTGAAACTGATGGTGCACAAGAAGGCATCGGATCTGTTCATCACGGCGGGTGTGGCGCCGTCGATGAAGGTGCAGGGGCGCATCGTGCCGATCACGCAGAGCCCGCTGTCGGTGCAGCAGGCGCGCGACATGGTGTTGAACGTGATGACGCCGGGGCAGCGCGAGGAGTTCGAGAAAACGCACGAATGCCAGTTCGCGATCTCGGCGCAAGGCGTGGGCCGCTTCCGTGTGTCGTGTTTCTACCAGCGCAATTGCGTGGGCATGGTGCTGCGCCGGATCGAGTCGAAGATCCCCACGCCGGAGGAATTGAACCTGCCGCCGGTGATCAAGCAACTGGCGATGACCAAGCGCGGCATCATCGTTTTCGTGGGCGCCACCGGCTCGGGCAAATCGACCTCGCTGGCCTCGATGATCGGCTACCGCAACGCCAACTCGACCGGCCACATCATCACCATCGAGGACCCGATCGAATACGTGCACAAGCACGAGGGCTGCATCATTACCCAGCGCGAAGTCGGCATCGATACCGACAGCTGGGACAACGCGCTGAAGAACACGCTGCGCCAGGCACCGGACGTGATCATGATCGGCGAAATCCGTACGCGCGAGGGCATGGACCACGCGATCGCGTTTGCCGAAACCGGCCACCTGGTGCTGTGCACCCTGCACGCCAACAACGCCAACCAGGCGATGGATCGCATCCTGCACTTTTTCACGGAAGACCGCCGCCAGCAGTTGCTGATGGATCTTTCGCTCAACCTGAAAGGCATCGTGGCGCAGATGCTCATTCCCACGCCCGACGGCAAATCGCGGCGGGTGGCGGTGGAGATACTGCTGGGTACGCCGCTGGTGCAGGACTACATCCGCCAGGGCGACATCCACAAGCTGAAGGAGGTGATGAAGGAATCCACCTTGCTCGGCATGAAGACCTTCGACCAGAGCCTGATCGAGCTCTACCAGGCCGGCGAGATTTCCTACGAGGACGCGTTGCGCTATGCCGACAGTGCCAACGAGGTGCGCTTGCGCATCAAGCTGGCGCAAGGCGGCGATGCACACACCCTCGCGCAGGGGCTCGACGGCGTGGCGCTGGAGGAGGACCGCGACCCGAACAACCTGGGTTCCGGCAGCAATTTGCTGAATCGCTGAGTTCCACTGACCGTTGGCAAAAAAAGGGAGCCGTGGAGGCTCCCTTTTTTTGCCGCGTCACCGCGGCGCGACAATTACGACGGCTGCTTTGTTCAGTGGGTGGCCGACGCACTCACCGTGAGGCCACTGGCATCCACGCCCTTGACGCCCTTGACGGATTTGGCCACGCGGACGGCTTCGAGCTTTTCCTGCGCCGAACCGACGGTGCCGCTGAGGGAGACCGTGCCATCGACGGTGGTGACCGATACGTCGGTCGCCTTCACGGCCTTGCTGGTACCGAACTCGGATTTGACCTTGGTGGTGATCCAGGCATCGGCGGCCTTGTCCGGCACGGTCTGATTGCTGCTCTGCATCGAGCCATTGGCGCCGGCATCCTGCGCCGCGACCTGGCTGAGTGGAATCAGCGCAAATGCGGCGGTCAGGCCAGCGGCCAACACGGTGCGACGAATCATGGACTGGTTACGCATGGGCTCTCTCCTGCGGTGGGGGGTCTGTCGATACGACAGCCGGTCGCCAACATTCACGGCGTCCGTGCGGCACATGGCACCAGCCGCACCGTGAACCTCGCGTGGGGACGAGAGGCTCCCGTTCAGCCCGCGATCACCGACGCGAAGAGAGGGTTACGTGCATGTTTTCCTGCCGTTACGGGATCAATTGCGCGACTGCAGTTTCGACAGCAGGCGCAGCAATTCCAGATACAGCCAGACCAGCGTCACCACCAGCGCGAACGCGCCGTACCACTCCATGTACTTCGGCGCGCCCGACCGGGCACCGGTTTCGATCAGGTCGAAATCAAGCACCAGGTTCAGTGCGGCGATGATCACCACCACGATGCTGAAGCCGATGCCCATAGTGCTGTTGCCGCTGATGAAATCCATCGAGTGGCCGAAGAAGCCCATCACGAAATTGGCGACATAGAGAAGAAGCACGCCGCCGGTGGCCGCGACCACGCCCAGCTTGAATTTCTCGGTGGCGCGGATCAGTCCGCTGCGGTACGCCAGCAGCAGTGCCGCCATGGTGCCGAAGGTGAGGCCGACGGCCTGCATCACGATGCCGGGGAAACGCACTTCGAAGATGGCCGACAGCGCGCCGATGAAGACGCCTTCCACCAACGCGTACATCGGTGCGGTGAACGGCGCCCAGGTTTTCTTGAAGGTGGTGACGAGGGCCAGGATCAGTCCGCCGATCGCGCCGCCCAGGATCAGCGGATAAAGCGCGGGCGCACTCTCCGGGCCGCTGAAATGGCTCCAGCTGTACATCGCCCCGACCAGCACCAGGATCAGCAGCAGGCCGGTCTTGTTGACCGTGCCGTTGATCGTCATGGTGCTGTCGCCATGGGCAACCAGAGCGCCGCTGGCCGCGTCCAGGAAGGTGTTCTTGTTGATGGCCGGATTGCCGCTTTGCATGATGAGCTCCTGAAGAAGTAGTGCTCATCTTAGAGCCTGCGGCGCGGAAGTCGACCGGTCCGGCCGCACCGGCGCCAAAGGCGGCGCCGGGCGGCGGAAAGCGGCTATTTCAGGACGGTCTGGCTGGTGATCACCATGCCATCGTCGTCGACGTGCATTTCCGCGTCGATGCTGTCGACGCGCTCGGCCTGAGCCTTCATGACGGCGAACTGGGCCTTGGAACGGGCCGCGTTGGCGGCGGCCTCGGTTGCCGCGTCATCGTTGTCGGTACCCAGCGAGGAGTCGTCGCCGCGGCTTATGGTTGCCGTGGCGGCGGCCAGGCTGTCGGCCTTGTCCTCCATCAGCTGCAGCCAGCTCAGGTACATCGCGCCGTTCAGGTGCATCCGCAGCATGCGCCCGGCGTCGCCCACCGGTGTGTTCAGGGTTTCAGCGAGCTTGGCGTCTTCGCCGGCACCGATGCCGATGGCCAGTGCATGCGGACTCATGGCCAGCCATGCCGGTTGACCCACCATGTTCGCCAGATCCTGCGGCAGCGGTATCGGCTTGCCGTCCGCGGCGAGCTTCAGCCGCGCCAGCGACGGCACCATCATCTGGCCGGTGGCGAGCAGGCCGGCGGGGTTGGAGGTGCCCAGCACAAGGCGCCCGCTGAAAGTCGGCAGCGAGGTGTTTTTCGCGGCCACCAGGGTGTCCAGCGCCACCCGCAAACCGAGCATGTCGCCGAACGGCGGGATGGCCGCCTGCTGCATGGCGGCGCCGAGCTTGGCGAACTCGTCGTTGAGATCGGTCAGCTTGGGGCAGGTGAATGGCTTGGCGGCTACGGCATCGGCCTGTGCCGACCAGAACGTGCGCAAGGACATGACCGGCAGCGCGATGCTGAGGTCGAACGGCGCTGTGCCGGCCGTGCCCAGCCCGGGCAGATCCACCTTGAGCCTGGCAAAGGCCTCGCTGATGTCGGACGCCAGCGCGATGTCGAAGCGGGCATCCTGATGTTTCGGGTCAAGCCGCGTGTAGCCAAAGCTCAGCGCAGGTACGCGGGCGGCGATGCGCGCCGCGTCGATCGCGCAGCTGGGCGGTGTCTGCAACTGGTTGGCCACCGGCTCACCGGTCTTGGCCGACTCGGCCTGCGCCCGGGCCTTCTCGATGGCGCCGAACAACGGGTCGTTGCCACTGGCCAGCAGCGGCAGGGCGCGGGTCAGGTCCAGCTGGCCGACCAGCCAGTCCTTATAACCCTTGGCCTTGGCCAGGGTCTTCAGGCGGCCATCGTCCTGCAGGCTCTTTTTCGGCCGGTCCAGACCCAGCGCCTGACGCAGCAGGCTCGGCGTGGCCGTATCGGGAAGCAGGGCGATGACGGCCTGCTTGCCGACGATGGCCAGGATCACCTCGGTGCCGGACGCAGTGGAAACATGGCGGCGATAAGCCTGCTTGTCTTCCTGCGCGGCATCGAGTTTCTTGCCATAGGCGGTTTCGAGCCGGGCAATGAACTCCTCGAACATCGCCGGGTCGCTGAGGTCGAACCGCAGCACCGGTGCCAGGCCCAGGCCGTAAAAGGCGGCCCGGCCCTTCACGTCGATGCCGGCGTGTGCGGCAAAGGTTTCGACGGTCTGGCCTTTCAGCTCGGCGCCGAACGCGCGCAGCAGGCGCGCGGTATCCGGATCCTTGGCGGCCATGTCGTCGGCCATGGCATTGAGCTGTGCCAGTTGGGCCGGCAGCTGCGCGTCGGCCTGGGTCAGCAGGGCGGTGCGAGTGTCATCGTCCAGCGTTGCCAGGTTGGCCACCGCGTACGGCGTGTCCGCAGGTACGAAAGCCAGCGGTGCGTTCTTGTCCTTGTGCGAGCAGGCCACCAGCATGAAGCCGGCCAAACCCAGCGCGATGAAGCGCATCGTCGATCGCATGATGAAACCCCTGATGGATAGGTGGAAAGCGAGGCCATTATGCCCGTTTCCACCCGTGCCGCATTGCAACACCGGGGCAGCGGCGCGCGCCATCACATGCGGCCGGATACTTTCTCAGCGGGCCAGCACTTCGCACAGCACGGCCATGCGCACGAACACGCCGTTGCCCACTTGTTCGAGGATGCGCGACTGCGCTCCATCCGCCACTTCCGAAGCGATCTCGATGCCCCGGTTGAGCGGCCCGGGATGCATCACCAGGCAGCCCTTGGCGGCACGCGCCAGGCGACGTGTGTCCAGCCCGTAGTGGTTGAAATACGCGGCCTCATCGGGCAAATCCACGATGGCCATGCGCTCTTTCTGCAGGCGCAGCATGATCGAGACATCCGCGCCCTCGATCGCGGCGTCGAAATCGTTGTAATAGCGGCAGTGGGGGAATTCGTCTGCCGCCGGCATCAGGCCCGCCGGGCCGCACAGGCGGATTTCCTTCGCGCCCATCACGGTCAGTGCGTGGATGTCGGAGCGCGCGACGCGCGAATGCTTGATGTCGCCGCAGATCACCACCACCAGGTTTTCGAAATCCGGTCGGTGCTGGCGGATCGTGAGCACATCGAGCAGGCCCTGGGTGGGGTGGGCGCGGTGGCCGTCGCCCGCGTTGACCACCGAGACGCCGCTCATCGCATGGCGCACCAGCGCGTCGGGCGTGCCGGCTTCCTTGTGCCGCACGATGATCGCGTCCAGATGCATGGCTTCCAGCGTGTGCAGCGTGTCGTACAACTCCTCGCCCTTGCTGGTGGACGAAAAGCCGAGATCGAAATTGATGACGTCCGCGCCCAGCCGGCGGGCGGCCAGTTCGAACGACGTGCGGGTGCGGGTGGAGGGTTCGAAGAACAGGTTGAGCACGGTGCGCCCGGCCAGCACGTCCAGCTTTCGGGTGCCGTGCGCGCAGGCGTCGCGCAGGGCTTCAGCCCGATCGAGCAGGCGCTCGATGCTGATGCGGGGAAGGTGTTCCAGGGTGGTGAGGTGGCGCAGGCGAGGGCTCATGGGATCGGGTCGACAGGTGGGCGGGGTCAGCGCGGTTCGGCGGTGGCCGGAACCGGCGGTTCGAGGAGCCAGTGCTCCAGAATGACAGCGGCGGCCTCGGCATCGATGTCGTCGGCGTGACGGCGGCGTTTCAGGCCGACGGAGCGGGCATGTGCGAAGCGGCGCGCCGCTTCCTGCGAGCTGTGTCGCTCGTCGATGAGGACCACGGGCACGCCGTAGCGCTCGCGCAATTGCGTGGCGAACCGGCGCGCACCGCGGCTGGCCGGCTGTTCGGCGCCATCGAGCGTCAAGGGCAGCCCGACCACGAACGTGTCCGGCAGCCAGGTCTTTTGCAGCGCGTCGATGACATGCCACTCGATGTTGCCGTCGCGTACTTGCGCGGTGGCCACCGCGCGCGCGCTGCTGGTGATCGTGTTGCCGACGGCGACGCCGATGATGCGGCTGCCGACGTCGAAACCCAGCGCGCAACTCATGCGTGGCCCGCGTACGTGGAAAGCTGGCGCGGGTCCACGCCCACCAGGGCGGCGGCCGCGGTCCAGCGGTCTTCCAGTGGCGTCTCGAACAGGATGCGGCTGCTGGCTTCGGCGGTGAGCCAGGCGTTGTCCAGCAGCTCCTGTTCCAGCTGCCCCGCTTCCCAGCCGGCATAACCCAACGCCATCACCGCCTGCCGCGGACCTTCGCCGGCGGCGATCGCCACCAGGATGTCGCGCGAGGTGGTGATCGACCACTCGGTGTTGACGCGATAGCTGGACTCCCAGTTGCCGGTTTCGCGATGCAGCACGAAGCCGCGCTCCTGCTGCACGGGGCCACCGATCAATACCGGTGAATCGGCCATTTCGATATCGGCGCAGTCGAGCTTCATTTGTGCCAGCACGTCGCCCAGCCGGTATTCGGACAGGCGGTTCACCAGCAGGCCGACCGCACCGTTTTCGTCGTGCTGGCACAGCAGGGCCACGCCGCGCGAAAACGGCGGATCGGCCAGGTTCGGCATGGCGATCAGGAAATGGCCGGTGAGAATGTCGGCGACAGGCGTACTCATGCGTTCATTGTAAGCCCGGCGCGCCGAATAGCGTGCGAACGGGAAGTGACTGCCACACCGGTTCTAGTGATTGCGCAACACGTCGCCCGGCAGGAACTGCCAGGTGCGCGTGATGTACAGCTCGTCCACGGCGGCGTCCCTGGGCAGCGCCGGGAAAGGCGCCGCCAACCGCACGATGCGTTCGGCGGACGCATCCAGCAGCGGATGCCCGGAACTCTTGATCACCTCGATCGTCTTGATGCTGCCGTCGCGGCGCAGGCCCACGGTGAGCACCAGGTCGCCATACAGCTTGCGCTGGCGCGCCTGCTCCGGATAGTTGAGGTTGCCCACGCGTTGCACCCGGTCGGACCACCCGCGCATGTAGCTGGCGTAGACGTACTCGCGGGTGCTGGCGGAGATGAATTTCTTCTTCGGCCGCTTTGCCAGTGCCTCGGTCTGCTCGCGCAGCTCGGCGGCCAGTTGCGCCATCGTCTGCTGGCGTTGCAGGTCGGCGGCGGTCTGTGTCTGCGGCTGCGGCACGACCCTGGTCTGCGCCGAGTCGCTGGTCACCGCGAAGGCACTGGTGCCGGTGGTGGTGACCATGTGCGTGGGCGTGGCGTCGCGCGGAACCGGTGTGGTTGCCTCCGTCGCCCTGGCCGCGGTGCCGGGGTCGGGCTTGGACAGTGCGCCGGAGTGCCGTTGCGAAGGTCGCGCGGCCCGATCGCTCACGCCACCGCCGCTGTTGTTGGCCTGAGCCAGAAAATCCGCGTGGTCCGGCGCCTGCTGGTTGGCCACGTTGACCAGCGTCACATCCAGCGTCGGCAGCGTAGGCGTGGGCTTGGTGAAGTGGAACGTGATGCCCAGCAACAGCACGCCGTGCAGCAACAGCGAAAACAGCATGGTGGCGCCGATCGCGTTCGGCGTCTCGTTGACGGTGACGGCATTCACGCGGCGCGCGTTCCGGCAACGCGCTGCTCGATGACATCGAACAACTGGCCGGCGATATTGAGGCCGAACTGGCGGTCCAGCTCCCGCACGCAGGTGGGCGAGGTCACGTTGATCTCGGTGAGGTAATCGCCGATCACGTCCAGGCCGACAAACAGCAGCCCGCGCCGGCGAAGCTCCGGCGCCACCTGCGCCACGATCCAGCGATCGCGTTCGGACAGCGGCACGCCTTCGCCACGTCCGCCGGCGGCGAGATTGCCGCGGAACTCGTTGCCTTGCGGGATGCGCGCCAGGGCGTACGGCACGGGTTCGCCGTCGACCACCAGGATGCGCTTGTCGCCGGCAGTGATCTCCGGGATGTATTTCTGCGCGATGGTGAGCTGTCGGCCGGCGCCGTGGGCATCGCCGCCGAGCAAGGTTTCCAGCATCGAGTTGAGGTTGCTGTCGCCCGCCTTGACCCGAAAGATGCCCCGGCCGCCCATGCCGTCCAGCGGCTTCAACACCACCTCGCCGTGTTCGGCGGCAAAGCGGCGCAGTTCGCCGGCGTCGCGCGCCACCAGGGTCGGCACGATGCACTGGGGGAAATCCATCGCGAACAGTTTTTCGTTGCAGTCGCGCAGCGCCTGCGGCTTGTTCACTACGGTGACGCCGGCGCGGTGGGCGACTTCGAGCACCAACGTGTCGTTGATGAACTGCGCATCCACCGGTGGGTCCTTGCGCATCAGCACGACGTCGATGTCGCGCAGGTCGCGCCATTGCGGCTCGCCCAGCGTGTACCAGTCGCGCGGATCGTCGCGCACCTGCAAGGCCGCCAGTCGCGCCCACGGCACGCCGTCGCGCAGGGCCAGGCCGGCCTGTTCGAAGTAGAGCAGCGAGTGCCCGCGGCGCTGCGCCTCGAGCAGCATCGCGAAGCTGGTGTCCTTGGCGACCTTGATGGTGCTGATGGGATCCATCAGCACCGCGACCGAAAGCGTCATCGTATTTCTCCGTGGCGGTGTGGCGGACCGAGTGGCCCGCGGTCGCCATGACATCGGTGAATGGTCGCCGAGACCACGCCATCGCCACAAGCGATTCCGGCCTTGCCGTGCGCGTTGCCTGCCGCTGACCGCCACATGCTGCCGATTTGCGTCACACTCGACATCGCCGAGCGGAGCGCTCTGTCATCATTGCTTGACAGTCTCGGCGAGCAGGCGGTAAACAGCAATGCGCGAGAGGCACTGCCCGAAAGCCTGTTTTCGAGCGGCCTTATCTTTGCTGAATTTGTGCATGTACCCGGCGGCACAGTAGTTGCTTGCCATCAAGGTCCATGCTGAGCTCGGTGCGCCACAGGGGGAGCTTGAGTGAATTTGAACGTGAGCGTTAACGGTCTCGCTGGACTGAAGGTCATGGTGATCGATGACTCCAAGACCATCCGCCGCACCGCTGAAACCTTGCTCAAGAAGGAAGGTTGCGAAGTGTTGACCGCGGTGGACGGATTCGAGGCACTGGCCAAGATCTCCGATCAGAAACCCGCGATCATCTTCGTCGACATCATGATGCCGCGGCTGGATGGTTATCAGACCTGTGCATTGATCAAGAACAATCCGCAATTCCGCAGCACCCCGGTCATCATGCTGAGCTCGAAGGATGGTCTGTTCGACAAGGCTCGCGGCCGCATCGTGGGCGCCGAACAGTATTTGACCAAGCCGTTCACGCGCGACGAACTGCTGGGTGCCATCCATAGCCACGTCGGCTCAGCACACACTGCCGGCTGACTGCAGAGATCCAGGGGGTTCTGTGGCAACTATTCTCATCATCGACGATTCGCCGACCGACGTGCGTGTCTTCACCACGTTGCTCGAGCGCGCCGGTTATACCGTCATCGCGGTCAGCACCGCCGAGGACGGCATTGAACGGGTAAGGGCCGAGTTGCCCGACCTGGTCATCATGGACGTGATCATGCCCGGCATGAACGGCTTCCAGGCCACCCGCATCCTCACCCGCGACCCGGCCACGGCCGGCGTCCCGATCGTGATGATCACCACCAAGTCGATGGAAACCGATCGCGTGTGGGGGCTGCGCCAGGGTGCGCGGGCCTTCATCACCAAGCCGGTGAATGAAAAGGAGCTGCTGGCCAGCATCAGCGGGTTGCTGCCGGGGGCGGCATGAACCAGGCGGTCAACCTCACGCCTTTCGAGATACTTGCCCATTTCGAGCGGAAGTCGCTGGCGCACGCCTCGGCTTCGCCCGACACGCTGGAGGCGCCGGGGCTCTGGCGCGGCATCGGCTTCCGGGTAGGCTCGCGTCGGCTGGTCAGCGGCATCGACGAGATCAGCGAGCTGCTGGCGGTACCGCTGCTTACGCCAGTGCCGGGCACGCAGCCGTGGTTGCTCGGCGTCGCCAACGTGCGCGGCAACCTGGTGCCCGTCATCGACTTCGCCCGCTTCCTGTTCGGCGAACGCACGCTGCATACCGACCGTACGCGCCTGCTGATCGTGCGCCAGAACGGCGGCAACGTGGCGCTGCTGGTGGACGAGGTGTTTGGCCAGCGTACGGTCGACCAGGAACAGCGGACTCAGGCGATGAACGAGGACGATCCACGGCTTGTTCGTTTCGTCGATGGCCGCGTGGGTGAGCAGCAACTGGCGGTTTTCAGCATGAACCGGCTGGTGCGCGCACCGGATTTTCGACAGGCCGCGGCCTGACGCGTCACATCGAATACAAGAAGGACCGGGATCGGTTGGGACCGGAATCAGGGGCAACTG
The DNA here is from genome assembly GCF_000264315.1 of Rhodanobacter fulvus Jip2. Lineage (GTDB taxonomy): Bacteria > Pseudomonadota > Gammaproteobacteria > Xanthomonadales > Rhodanobacteraceae > Rhodanobacter > Rhodanobacter fulvus. Next base: position 138,786 of record NZ_AJXU01000007.1, on the reverse strand, counting down.
CTCCGCTGAGCGCCGCTGCGACGCGGCGCTGCCAGAAGCGTAGACGGGTGAGGTGAACATGAGCACTACAGGGGGCGTTAGCAGGGAACGGGGTTACACCCTCCTTATCGTCATGCTGCTGGCGGCGATCGGTTTTGCGGCGGTGGACTTTTTCCTGCTCAACCAGCGCAACGGCGAGGATCGGCAGGCGATCGCGCTGACCACGCAGATCCAGGTGCTGTCGCAGCAGACCGCGAAATTCGCGCTTGAGTCCGCCGACGGCAACGTCGATTCGTTCAAGGAACTGGAAAGCACGCGCAACGCCATCGATTCGGCCGTGCAACGGCTGAGCAAAGGCGATACCGCCGGTGGCATGCGTGCCTACGGCAACAATGACACCACGCCTTCCGGTCGCGCGGTAACCGCGTTGAGCCATTCCTGGAGCCAGCTCGACGCCGATATCGGCAAGATCCTGTCCAACAAGTCCGTGGTGCTCGATTCGGCCCAGCGCGCCGCCACGCTGTCGCGCGAGATACCGCTGCTCAACTCCAGCATGGAGCAGGTGGTCAACATCCTGCAGCAGCGCAATGGCAGCTCCGAGCAGATGCTGGGCACTTCGCGCCAGATGCTCTCGGCTGACCGCATCATCCGCCGCGTGCAGGAAGTGTTGCAGGGTGGCTCCACCGCCCAATCCGCGGCCGACGGACTCGCCCGCGACGCCCAGCTCTACGGCACCGTGTTGAAGGGCTTGCTTGAGGGCAACAGCGGCAGCGGCGTGAAACCGGTCAGCGATGCCAATGCGCGCAAGATCCTTGCCGACATGGATACCAGCTGGGAAAAGCTGGCCGATCCGCTGTCGCGACTGGTCGCCGCCGCCAGCAACATCGCGGACGTGAAGCACGCCGGCAACCAGGCGTCGCTGGATTCGCAGACCGTGCTGTTGCGCGCCAACGATCTCTCCGAGCAGATCGGCAAGCTGCCGTTGCGCCGGCTGTTCCCGAACGTGTGGTGGGGCCTGCTGGCGGCAATCGGTGCGGTGGCCTTCGCGCTGTTGCTGGTGGTCAGCCTGGTGCGCGACCAGCGCCGCCGCTTCGCCGAGAGTACCGAGCTGAACCAGCGCAACCAGGAGGCGATCATGCGCCTGCTGGATGAGATGGGCTCGCTCGCTGAAGGTGACCTCACCGTCAAGACCACCGTTTCCGAGGACATCACCGGCGCCATCGCCGACTCGGTGAACTACGCCATCGACGAGCTGCGTTCATTGGTTACCACCATCAACGAGACCTCCGAGCAGGTGTCGTCCTCGGCGCAGGAAACCCAGACCACCGCCCGCCAGCTGGCGAACGCGGCCGAGCAGCAGGCGCAACAGATCAGCACCGCGACCTCCGCGATCAACCAGATCGTGAGCTCGATGGACAACGTGTCGCGCGATTCGGCCGAGTCGGCCGACGTGGCAGAGCGCTCGGTGAAAATCGCCTCGCACGGCGCCGAGGTGGTGCGCGAAACCATCTCGGGCATGGACTCCATCCGCGACCAGATCCAGGAGACCTCCAAGCGCATCAAACGGCTGGGCGAGTCCTCGCAGGAGATCGGCTCGATCGTGGAACTGATCAACGACATCGCCGAACAGACCAACATCCTGGCATTGAACGCGGCCATCCAGGCAGCCTCGGCCGGTGAAGCCGGTCGTGGTTTCGCGGTGGTGGCGGACGAAGTGCAGCGACTGGCCGAACGTTCCACCAGCGCCACCAAGCGTATCGAGACCCTGGTGCAGACGATTCAGTCCGATACCAACGAAGCGGTGAACTCGATGGAACAGACCACCGCCGAGGTGGTCGCCGGTGCACGACTGGCGGAGGACGCAGGCAGCGCGCTGGGCGACATCGAGCGCGTTTCGCACGATCTGTCCGCACTGATTCAGAGCATTTCCACGGCAGCACGGGAGCAGTCGGCGGCGGCCACCGATATTTCGGTGTCGATGAACGCGATCCAGGAGATCACCTCGCAGACATCGCAAGGCGCCAGCCAGACAGCGGATTCCATCGGTACGCTGGCGCAGTTGGCGAGCGATCTTCGCCGCTCGGTGGCGCATTTCAAGTTGCCGGACTGACGTGAGCCGGACTGACATGAGAATTTTGAAGGGGGGCATTCTCGCTGGTGGCGTAATGCATCGTTGCGCAACCGCTGAGAGAGGCGCATGAGACTTCAAGACCACATCGATTTCACCACGCTGCAGTGGGTCAAGCCCCAGCTGGACGAAGCACTGTCCAGCGCCCGCGACGCGCTGGCGACCCATGTCGAAAATCCCGCCGATCGCAGCGTCATGCGTTCGTGCATGGACCAGTTGCACCAGGTGCGCGGCACCTTGCAAATGGTGGAGTTGCATGGCGCCGCCATGGCGGCCGCCGAGATGGAAGCGGTTTCCCGCGCGCTGCTCGACGACCAGGTGGGCAACCGCGAAGAAGCCTACGCCGTATTGATGCGTGGCCTGATGCAGTTGCCGGACTATCTCGAACGCCTGTCCGGCGGGCATCGCGACGTGCCGGTGGTATTGCTGCCGCTGCTCAACGACCTGCGTGGGGTCATCGAAAAGCCACCGCTTTCCGAATCGGCCTTGTTCCATCCCAATCTCGACGCCTTCCTGCCGGAGCAGGCGCCCGCCGCCATGAGCGAGTCGCATGCCGAGGCGCGTCGTGGTGAGTTGACCGCGCTGCGGCTTCGCTTCCAGCGACAGTTGCTGGGCTGGTTCCGTGGCGAGGACCCGACGCGCCAGCTGGCCGGCATGCGCACCACGCTGCTGGAAATTGCCGCGCGTTGCTATCACGTGCACGGTCGCCGGTTGTGGTGGATTGCAGCGGGTGTACTGGAAGGCCTTGGGCAAGGCTTGTTCAAGAATCGTACGACCGAAATTCGCCAGCTGATCGGCAAGGTCGATCGCAATATCCGCGAGCTGGTCGAACATGGCGAAGACAGTTTGCGGGGCGGTGATGCCGACGAACTGGCGTGCCAGCTGCTCTATCTGGTGGCGCAATCGCCGCAGCGCAGCCCGCAGATGGAGCTGCTGCAATCCACGTACGCGCTCGATCGCCAGGTGCCTGACGCCAGCGAGCTGGAGCACGCGCGCGGATCGATGGCCGGTCACAACCGCGCCTTGCTCGACTCCGTATCGCGCGCGCTGAAAGATGATTTGTTGCGGGTGAAGGAAGCGCTGGATCTGTTCCTGCGCCAGGTGGACGGTGATCCGGCGCAGTTGGCCGCCCAGGGCGAAGTGCTGGAGCGTGTTGGCGACACGCTCGGCATGCTGGCGCTGGCGGTGCCGCGGCGGATGGTTGTCGAGCAGCGGCAGGTTCTCGACGAGATCGCCAATCACATGCGCAGTGCCGACGAGGCCGCGTTGCTCGATGTCGCCGGCGCGCTGCTCTATGTCGAGGCATCGCTGGACGACCACATCGAAAGCCTCGGCGCCGAGGGTGTGACGGAAGGCGACGAAGGTGTGGTCGGCGTTCCCCGCAGCGAGGCCATGGGCATCGTCGTGGCGTTGATGCAGGAAGCGATCAGCAACACCGGCAAGGTCAAGGACGCGATCGTGGCGTTCAGTGAATCCGGCTGGCAGCACGAGCATCTCGCCGGCAGCCCGGCGTTGATGGATGAAGTGGCCGGTGCGTTGCGCATGCTGTCCACGGCACGCCCCGCCGAGCTGGCCGAAGGCATCAGTCGCTTCATCGGCAATGAGCTGCTGCTTGATCGACGCGTGCCCGATGGTGCGCAGATGGACCACCTGGCCGATGCGCTGGCTGCGCTGGAGTATTACCTTGAGGCTGCCCGCGAACACCGCGGTGGCCTGGAACATATCCTTGACGTCGCCGAGCACAGCCTGGGCCTGCTGGGTTACTGGCCGCCGCCAGCCGCGCGCGAATTGCCCGAAACCCTGCCGCCGGTGGCCGTCGATGCACTGTCGACGGACGACGAACATGTCGAGCTGTCCGAGTCGGTGAGCGTGCATCCGGGCGACAGCATCCATGAGCTGATCATTGGCGGAGACGAATCCTCGCCGCGCTCCGCGCAGGATATCGATGGCCTGCGTCTGGCTGAAACAGAATCCCTGAAACCCGAATCGGCTGAAAGTGCTGCGGACGAGGACTGGGTCGAAATCGAAGAGGAGATCGTCGAGCAGGTTCCGGTCACCGATCCGCGGGCGGCCACCGCCGGCTTCAATGCCAACGCCGAAGGCATCGATGACGACATCCGCGAAATCTTCCTGGAGGAGATGCAGGAAGAAATCGACAACCTGACCGAGGCCGAAAAGGTCTGGCTGGACGACCCCTCGCAGTTGTCCTCACTGACGGCCATCCGCCGCTCGTTCCATACATTGAAAGGGTCGGGCCGGCTGGTTGGCGCCAGCGTGCTCGGCGAATTCGCATGGAAGGTCGAAAGCGCGCTCAATCGCGTGCTGGACAACAGCATCGAGCCGCATGAAGGCGTGCAGGCGATGGTGCGTCATGCCATCGATGCATTGCCGCAATTGCTGGCCGCGCTCAAGGGCGAAGGCACGCTGAAGGCACCGCTCGGCGCCATCATGGACGTGGCCGAACGACTGGCCGCTGGCGAGCAGGGCGCGCGGGTCGAGGGCCATCCGTCGGTCGTTACCGAAACGGTTCGCCGGGTCGTACGCCGCCGCGTGCCGCGCATGGACGCGGATGCGGCAGCGATTCCGCAGGCCGGCATCACCGACGCCCATACGCTGGCAGGCGCCCCGGACGATGACATCGAACCGGTCGAAGCCTTGCCGCTGCCGGTGATGCCGCCGGTGGATCCGGTTCTGCTGGAGATCCTGCGCAGCGAAGTGGCCCAGTATCTGCAGACGATACGCGGCGCCATCCACCGCGCGGGCACCGAACTGCGGGTGGGGGAAGAATTGCTGCGCGCCGTGCATACCTTGCACGGAGCCATCGCCATGGTCGACATCGCCTTGCTGATGCAGGTGTTGTCGCCGCTGGAAGGCTTGCTCAAGCGCCTGCGCGCCGCCGATGTACCGTTGTCCAGCGAAGGCCTCCGCCTTCTGGGCGAGGCGGCGGACGTGGTCGATACCGTGATGGAGCAATTCGACGCGGCCGATCCGCAGTTGCCCGTCGTGGATACGCTGGTCGACCAGATCGTGGCCATGCGCGACTTGTACTCCGAGTCGCAGGTGGCCCACGTGGTGTACGAATCCCGTCCCGACGACCTGGAAGATGCCGCGGCGGCATTGGGTGCGGAGCATGATCTGGACGCCTGGGTGCCGTCGCACGAACTGGACGCGACGCCGGTCGACAATGACGAGGCGCCGGCCATCGCCGACGAGGCGCCTGCCGACGAGGCATTGTCGGGGGCGTCGCCGGCGGTCACCTTTGGCGACGGCATTGAGCCTGCGGCCGACGCTGACGATGCGCACCACGAGACGTTCGCCAATGAGTTGATGGCGGCGCTGGATGCGTTCGAACCCGGGGAAACCCGCGACAGCGATATCGAAGACGACGATGTCGTCCGAACGGATGACGAGAACGCCGCCGTCGACGCGCAGCAAGACGAGCTGGATGACACCGGGCTGGCCGAGGAGCTTGCCGCGGAGCTGGAGGCCGTCGAGCGCGAAGCTGCTGCGCGCGAAGCCGCCGAGCGCGAAGCGGCGGCACAGCGCGAGGCCGAAGCGCGTGCATCGGCCGAACGTGAAGCGGCCGAGCGCGAGGCCGCCCAACGCCGTGAGCGTGAGGCGCGCGAGCTCGCCGAGCGTGAGGCGTCGGAGGCTGCCGCGCTGGCGCGGCAGGCGACCCACGCCGTCGATGCCGGTGTGGCATCGACAACCGTGGAAGGGGGTGCCGAAGAGGCGCCTGCCGCCAACGCCCTCGATGACGACTTGCTCGAAGTGTTTCTCGATGAGGCACATGAAATCCTGGATCACGCTGATGGCGTGCTGGCGCAGTGGCGCGCCGAGCCGGCGGAACTCGGCTACGTGGGAGAGCTTCAGCGCGACCTGCATACGCTCAAGGGCGGCGCGCGCATCTCGGGCCTGGCGGCGATCGGCGATCTGGCTCACGCGATCGAGACACTGCTGGAGAAACCGGTCGAATCGGCGGGTACGCCCTCGTTGATCGGCGCGCTGGAATCCAGCTTTGACCAGCTCAACGCGATGGTGCAGCAAGTGGCGCATCGCCAGGCGGTCGAATACCCGCAGGCGGCGATCGACCGGCTGCTGGCGCTCGCCGGTGAGGAAGGCTTCACCAACGACGACGTGCTGGCTGCCATTGCGATGCCCGAGGCGGCGTCGCCGACGTCGCCGGTGGCGGCGTCCGGTGAGCGCACGCCAGACGGCGATCTGCCGGGGCTGTTGCCCGAGGCGGAGGAAGAGGTCCGCTCGACGCAGGAACAGATCCGCGTTCGCGCCGATCTGCTGGACAGTCTCGTCAACCATGCCGGCGAAGTGGCCATCTACCGTTCGCGGCTGGAGCAGCAGGTTGCCGGCTACCGCTTCAACCTGGTCGAGCTGGAACAGACCGTGGCCCGCCTGCGCAGCCAGCTGCGCATGCTGGAAATCGAGACCGAAGCGCAGATCATCGCGCGCTTCCAGCGCGAGCACCGCGAGGCGGGCCTCACCACCGTGTTCGATCCGCTCGAGCTCGATCGTTATTCCCAACTGCAGCAGTACTCCCGTGCGCTGGCCGAGTCGGTGTCCGATTTGGTTTCCATCCAGAGCACGCTGGACGAACTGACGCGTCAGGCCGAAACACTGCTGATCCAGCAGTCGCGTGTCAGCACGGACCTGCAGGACGGTCTGCTGCGTACCCGCATGCTGCCGTTCGACACCATGGTTCCCAACCTGCGCCGCACCTTGCGCCAGGCCGCCCAGGAAGAGGGCAAGCACGCGCAGCTCTATGTGGACGGTGCGCACGGCGAAATGGATCGCAACCTGCTCGACCGCATCAAGGCACCGTTCGAGCACATGCTGCGCAATGCCATCGCACACGGCATCGAAACGCCGGACGAACGACGCAAGGTCGGCAAGCCGGCCGAAGGCGCGGTGCATATCCGGGTGGCGCGCGAGGCGACCGAGGTGGTGGTGCGCGTCAGCGACGATGGCCGCGGTCTTGATCGCGAGGCGATCCGTGCCCGTGGTATCGAGCGCGGGCTGCTCCGTGCCGACGCCAACCCCAGCGACGATCAACTGCTGGGTCTGATCACCCAGGCCGGCTTCTCCACCGCGGGCAAGATCACCCAGCTGGCCGGTCGCGGCGTCGGCATGGACGTGGTGGCCAACGAGATCAAGCAGCTGGGCGGCTCGTTGTCGATCGAATCGACCGCGGGCAAGGGCACCACGTTCGTGCTGCGCCTGCCATTCACTCTGGCGGTGACGCAGGCGATCCTGGTACGCATTGGCGAGGCCACGTTTGCCATCCCGATGACGTCGGTCCAGGGCGTCGCGCGGATTGACGCCGAGGAGATGACGGCACTGCTGGAGCAGGGTGAACCCACCTTCTCCCATGGCAACGAGCCCTATGCCATCCACGACCTGGCCGAACTGCTCGGGTTGCCGCCTGGTTTGCCGCCCGAAGGCGAGCAGCAGCCCCTGTTGCTTACTCGTGCCGGCGACTTGCGTGCAGCTATCCGGATCGACGCGGTGCTGGGCTCCCACGAAATCGTGGTCAAGTCGGTGGGCCCGCAGATCAGTTCGGTGCCGGGCCTGCTCGGCGCCACCATCATGGGCGATGGCTCGGTGCTGATCATTCTGGATCTGGCACCACTGGTTCGCCACGGCATCACCCGTCGCGAACAGCGCCTGGCGGAGGGGCTCAGTGCCCTGCAGGCGCCGGTCATCGAGGAAGTCCGGGTGCGGCCGCTGGTCATGGTGGTGGACGATTCCATCACCATGCGCAAGGTCACCAGCCGCGTGCTCGAGCGTCATGAATACGAGGTCAGCACCGCCAAGGACGGTGTCGATGCGGTCGAGAAACTGCATGAGCGCGTCCCCGACCTGATGCTGCTGGACATCGAGATGCCACGTATGGACGGCTACGAGCTGGCGACACTGATGAAGGCCGACCCGCGTCTCAGCGGCGTGCCGATCATCATGATCACCTCGCGCAGTGGCGACAAACATCGCCAGCGGGCACTCGACATCGGTGTGGAGCGTTATCTCGGCAAGCCGTACCAGGAGGCCGACCTGCTGACGCAGATCGGCGAGGTGCTGGAACTGCATGCGTCGGAGCCGGCCCATGACTGAATCCGGCCCGGGGATCGCATTGCTTTTCGGCGACGGCGAACTGGGCAGCCAGTTGCGTCTGGCGCTACAGGAGCATGGCGCACGGATCGTGCACGAAGGCAGCATGGTCAGCCTCAGCCGGGATCTGCTGATGGAAAGCGGGGCCGAGGTCGTGGTGGTGAATCTCGACGACGAGAACGACGACGCGCTTGATCGCCTGTATGACGTGATCGACGGCGATACGCCACGCGTGGTTTTCAATGACGGCCAGGCCAGCCGCGCGCTAGAAGGCTGGGATCGCGCCCGCTGGGCGCGCCATCTGGCGGCCAAGGTCATGGCCTCCGCCGATGTCGACCCGCCACGGCCGCTCACCGCCGCCAGTCTGGTCGTACCTACCGTGGCCCCGTCGGCGGCCGAAAGCGCCGAGTTCACGGTCGACAGTATCCCTGCCACTGAAGACGTCGACGCGACGACCGCATCCTCCGCGCCGGAGACCGACGGTGCGCTGGCTTTCGACGAGCCTGCATCGATCGACCAGAGCCTTGATGCACCCGGGAACGTCGATTCCAATAGTCTCGAAGCCGAGCTCGAGGCCATGCTGGCCTCCGATGCCCTGGCGACGGGCGAAGACGAGTTCGGCTCGGGCCTGCGTTATTTCGAAAACGCGCCCGAACTGCACGATGGTGAATTCGGCGACGTGGCTGGCGAAGCGGCCGGTGCGGCCGATGTCGTGGATGAACCCTCCGCTGAGGACAGCGTCGGTACCGATCACCTTGCCGCCGAACCGGTTGCCGCAGCGGCCACGAGTTTCGATTTCGATCACCTGCCGTCGGATCTGTCCCTGGCTGGTGACGCTGCACCTGCCTCCGAAAAGGCCCCGGCACCCACCGTGGTGAGTGCGCCCGACAGCTGGGCCTTGCTGGATGATGACACCGCCGTCGCACCCGCGCCGGCGCCCGGCACGGCATCCGCCACGGATTTCGGCGTGGTGAAACAGACTGCTGCCGAATTCCTCTTGCCCGAGGTCGAACACGCGGCACCGGCCACCGAGCCGGTGATGAGCCTGCAATTGCTGACGATGGAAGAGGCGGTGGCGCCGCAGCCCTACTCGCATGCCAGCGAGATGCACCTGGACGACAACACTCACGGCTTGCATCGGGTCGTGTTGCTGGGCGCGGCTGCCGACGGGCTGGACTCGGTGTGCGAATTCCTTTCGGCGTTGACGGAACCCACGCGGTCGACCTTTCTGCTCACCCAGCACCTGGGTGCGCAATCGATATCGGGGCTGATGGAAGTGCTGTCGGTCGGCGGCGGGCCGTTGCCCGTTCGGCTGGCAACCGACGGTGACCATGCCGTACCCGGCGAACTGCTGGTGGTGCCGGCGGCGTCCCAGGTTTCGTTGCGCCGCGACGGCACGATAACCGTGCAGGGCAACGCGCCCGATGCGGGCAACGAATCCTCGATCGACGCCAATTTCAGCACGGTCGCCACTATTTTCGGGCGCGACGTGGTGTCGATCGTGTTCGCCGGACGCTCCACCGACGCGGTTGCCGGCGCCCAGGCCGTACACGATCTGGGTGGCGAGGTCTGGGTCGAAGCCGCGCCCGACGTGCAGTATTCCGATATGGTCGGCAGCATTTTTGCCGAGCGACTGGTCAGTTTTTCCGGTGCCCCGCATGAGTTGGCGGCGCATCTGATCGAGGTGTATCCATGAGTGATCCGCTGCCGCGCGAAATCCGCTGCATCCTGGTGCCGGTAGGCCATATGCGCTTGTTGTTGCCCAACGCCACCGTGGCCGAGGTCATCACCCTGCCCGAAGCGGAGTCGGTAGCCGGCGCACCGGCGTGGTTGCTCGGGCGCATTGCCTGGCGCGGCTGGCGGGTACCGCTGGTGTCGTTCACCCGGCTTTCCGGCGCGGAAGAGGGCGACGCCGAACTCAGTTCCCGCGTCGCCGTGCTGAAGACACTGAGTGGCAATGCGCAGATGCCGTTCATGGCGCTGGTCACGCAGGGTTTCCCGCGCCTTACCACGCTCAACGCCGAGCTGATCATCCCGACCCATGACGGCACCGAATTGCCGCCGGGCATCCGTGCCAGGGTGCTGGTGCGCGACGATGTCGCGGTGATTCCGGACATGGAAGGCATTGAGACGGAACTGCTGACCTTGCTGCAGCAGGCGGATGTCATGGAGTCGGACGAGGCAGGCGAAGGCCACGCCGACTTCGAACGCGTGGACTCCACGTCCGCGCCGTCGTCATGGGCCGATTCCGACGATTGAGGCGTCAGGCGTCGCCGTGCAGCGCCTGCAGCGCCGCAAGTGCCGCCATCCCCGCCGTTTCCGTGCGCAGGATGCGCGGACCCAGGCGCAGCCCGGCAAAACCGTGCGCCGTCAGGGCCTGTATGTCGCGTTCGCCGAGGCCGCCTTCGGGGCCGATCACCAGCGTGCCGCCGGCCGGCCCGAAACGAAGATCGCGCGCGTTCCGTGTGCCGTCGGGTAACAGCGCCAGGCGCAACGCACCGTCGTCGGCCAGCTGATCCAGCCATGTCTGCAGCGGTTGTGCGCCCAGGACCTCCGGCAACCGCGCCCGACCGCTCTGTTCACAGGCGCTGGCGACCACCGAACGCCAATGGGCCAGGCGCTTTTCGGCGCGGGCAGCGTCGAGTTTCACCTCCGAGCGCTCCGTCAGCAGCGGCACGATCCGCACCACGCCCAACTCCGTGGCCTTCTGCATGATCAGGTCCATCTTCTCGCCGCGCGCCACCGCCTGCGCCAGTGTCAGCTGCAGTGGTGATTCCGTCCGCGCCGGCTGCCCGGCGGTCACGCGCACCACGACCTCGCGCTTGCCGGTGCGTTCGATGGTGGACGGGTAGTCGTTGCCGTCGCCGTTGAACAGGGTCAGCGGATCGCCAGCGACCAGGCGCAGTACGCGGGCGACGTGTTCTCCAGCCTGCGCCGGCAAGGTCAGCTCCGCGCCGGCCATCAGCGATACGTCAACGTGGATACGAATGGTACGCATGGGAGCGATCCGCGATCGAGAGAGTCAGCCTGCCACGGCACGTTCAATACCAGCGATCGCGGTATCGACCAGCAAATCGATTTCCTGTTCCGTCACGACGTAGGGGGGCATGAAATACACCACGTTGCCCAGCGGCCGCAGCAACACACCTTGCTGCAAACCGTGCAGGTAGACGCGCATTCCGCGCCGCTCTTTGCTGTCGAACGGCCGGCGGGTGGCTTTGTCAGCCACCAGTTCCACCGCGGCAATCATGCCGGTCTGGCGCACATCGGCCACGTGCGGGTGGTCGCGAAGCGGCGCCAGTCGCTGCGCCAGGTGGGCGGCCAGCTTCCGGTTGCGATCAAGTACGGGTTCGTCGCGGAAGATCGCCAGGGTTTCCAGCGCCACGCGACAGGCCAGCGGGTTGCCGGTGTAGCTGTGCGAATGCAGGAACGCCTTGCCGGCGTTGTATTCGGCATAGAACGCGTCGTAGACGTCGTTGGTGGTGAGGGTCACCGAGAGCGGCAGGAAGCCGGCGGTAAGCCCTTTCGACAAGCACATGAAATCCGGTGACACGCCCGCCTGCTCGCAGGCGAACAGGCTGCCGGTGCGGCCAAAGCCCACGGCGATTTCATCGGCAATGAAATGCACCGAGAACTCATCGCACAGCGCGCGCAGGCCCACCAGATAATCCGGGTGATACATGCGCATGCCGCCGGCACACTGCACCAAAGGCTCGACGATCACCGCGCAGGTTTCATGCGCGTGGCTTTCCAGCAGCGTGCGCAACTCACGTAATCGTCGGGCGGCCGTCTGTTGTGGATTTTCGCCCGGCTCGCCTTCGTAGGCATCCGGCGACGGTGTCAGGAAGGGCGTCAGCAGCAGCGGCGCATAGGTTTTGCGGTACAGCGCCACATCGCTTACCGACAGCGCGCCCAGCGTTTCGCCGTGGTAGCTGCCGCTGAGCGCGATGAAGCGCGTCTTCTCGCCATGGCCCTGGTTGAGCCAATAGTGGAAGCTCATCTTCAGCGCGACCTCGACCGCCGACGAGCCATTGTCCGCGAAGAACACCTTGTCCAGCCCGGGCGGCGTAATGGCTACAAGCTTCTCGGCCAACTCGATCGCCGGTTCGTGGGTGAAGCCGGCGAAGATGACGTGCTCCAGCGTGCTGGCCTGGTCGGCCAGCGCCGCGGCGATGCGGGGATTGGCGTGGCCAAAGATGTTGGTCCACCACGAGCTGATGCCATCGAGATAACGACGGCCTTCGGCGTCGATCAGCCAGGCGCCTTCGCCGCGCACGATCGGTACCAGCGGTACGCTTTCGTGATCTTGCATCTGGGTGCAGGGGTGCCACACATGTTTCAGGTCGCGTGTGGCCAGTGCGACGTTGCCGCTTGCCGGGTGAGTCATCCGGTTATCATCGGCCCTGCGCCGTGATCACTCAAGTGTTGCGGCTTTTCTTCTGGAAGCGCCTTGACGTATTTGCGGAAAATCCTGCCTGGCTTCGGCGTTGTGCTGCTGGCCGTGGCGGTCCTGCTGTGGTTTTTCCCGGCGCGGTGGGCGGTGGCGCTGATCGCGCCGCAACTGCATGGCATGCAATTGCGGCAGGTCAGCGGTTCGGTATGGCAGGGCCAGGCAGGGCAATGGCGGGATCGCAACGGCCACGATCTGGGACACGTGCAGTGGCAACTCTCGCGTCGCGCCTTGTGGGGCGATGTGCGGCTGCAACTCGACATCGAGGGTCCGCAGCTGGATTTCAGCGGCAGCATGCGCAGGGTTTCGTCGGATACCTACGACTGGCGAAACGTGCAGGCCCGCGTGGTGCTGGGCGCAGCGTGGCAAGGCTGGCTGGCCACGATCGGCCAGCCGCGCGGCGAAATACACTTGTCGGTCGATCGTGCGCTGCTGCAAAGCGGCTGGCCCATGGACCTGCAAGGCACCGCCCGCTGGCGCAATGCCTCGATTCAAGGGGCTGGCGGCGAGATGGTGCTGGGCAGCTGGCAAGTGCAGGCACAGGCGCGCGACGGGTGGATCAAGGCACAATTCCACAACGAGGACGACGGCCCGCTGCGCGGCAACGGCCAGATGCAGGGGAATCTGCTCGGCTGGCGGTTGCAGGCGACATTGCAGCCGCATGATCCCGATCGCGCGCTGCGCCAGTGGTTGCATCGATGGGGAACCATCGACGCCGGCGGCACCGTGCATGTCGACCGCCGTGGTGGCCTTGCCCTCTGAACACGAATTTTTTCCACGAACAGGAAACAACATGGATTCCGCAACACTCGCTCAGGCGCTTGCCGCCGCCAAGGAAGCCGCCGCCGCCGCCGGTGAGGTCATTCGCCATTACTGGCAACAGGGCGTGGCGGTGGAACTGAAAGAAGACGCCACCCCCGTCACCATCGCCGACCGCGAGGCGGAGCAGGCGATTCGCAAGATCCTGCAGGCGGCGTTGCCGCAGGCGTCCATCTACGGCGAGGAATACGGCCTGGACGGCGAGCGTGGCGGCCTGATGTGGCTGGTCGATCCGCTGGACGGCACCAAGAGCTTCGTGCGGCGTACGCCGTTCTTCTCGACCCAGATCGCTTTGATGGAAGGCGACGAGCTGATCCTTGGCGTGTCCAGCGCGCCGATCTACGGCGAGGTGATGTGGGCCAGTGCCGGCGGCGGCGCGTGGATGGATGGTGCGCGGGTGCAGGTGGCGGGCACGTCGGCGATGGCGCAGGCCTCCGTGTCCACCGGCAACGTCAAGACGCTGACGACCGACGCGCGCTGGGATGCGCTGGGCGCGTTGATCCGCGACAGCAACCGCATCCGCGGCTACGGCGATTTCTGCCACTACCACCTGCTGGCGCGCGGCGGGCTGGATCTGGTGATCGAGTCGGACGTGAACATCCTGGACATCGCGGCGCTGGCGGTGATCGTGCGCGAGGCCGGTGGTGTGTTCACCGAACTGGACGGCGCACCGTTGACGCTCGATACGCGCAGCGTGCTGGCGGGCACGCCGGCCATCCACGCACAGGCGCTGCAGCGGCTGCGCCTCTGAATCGCGTCGGTTGACGTCGCGCGGCGTTCGATTTCTGCGGTGCGGGCTTCTAGAATGGGCGGATGCCGAAACTGCCGATCATCCATGCCACGCGCGACGTCGCCCACGGCCGTTTTCAGGTCGAACAAGTCGACCTGGAATTTTCCAACGGCGTGCGGCGCACCTACGAGCGCCTTAAAGGGGGCGGCTTGGGCGCGGTGATCATCGTGCCGATGCTGGATGACGACACCGTGCTGCTGATCCGCGAATACGGTGGTGGCGTGGGACGTTACGAACTCGGTCTGCCGAAAGGTCGCCTGGACCAGGACGAGACCGCCGAGCAGGGCGCCAACCGCGAGCTGAAGGAAGAGGTCGGTTACGGCGCGCGGAAGCTGAAAATACTGCACAACCTGTCGCTGTCGCCCTCGTACATGACGCACATGGCGCATGTGGTGCTGGCGCAGGATCTTTACCCCGAGCGGTTGCCCGGCGACGAGCCGGAGCCGCCTGAAGTGGTGCCCTGGAAAATGTCCGAATTGCATACCCTGCTCGGTCGCGACGACGTCACCGAGGGGCGTTCGATCGCCGCGCTCTTCATGGCGCGCGAATACCTGGCCGGCCGGTTCACGCGCTCATGATCGACCTTTCGCTGGCGCAAAAGGTCGGTGCCATCGCCCGCGCTGCCGGCGACGCCATCATGGCGATTTACAGCGGTGATTTCGCGGTGCAGACCAAGGCCGATGCGTCACCGCTCACCGCCGCCGATCTGGCCGCCCAGCAGGTGATTGCCGCGGCGCTGGCCGAACTCGATCCACCGCTTCCCATCGTGTCCGAAGAAGCCCGTGCGGCGGATTGGTCGCAGCGCCGGCAATGGTCGCGTTACTGGCTGGTCGACCCGCTCGATGGCACACGCGAGTTCGTCAAGCGCAACGGTGAGTTCACCGTCAACATCGCCCTGATCGACAACCACCAGAGCGTGCTGGGCGCGGTATTGGCGCCGGTCACGGGTGACCTCTACGTGGCCGCGCGGGGCGCGGGTGCCTGGCTGCAGCAGAAGGTTGACGGGCCATGGCAACCGATCCACGCCCGCAGCCTGGCGCAGCCGGCCACCGCTGCCGGCAGCCGTTCGCACGGCGGTCCGGAGCACGCCCTGCTGAGCCAGTTGGTGGGCGGCGATTACGAGCGGTTGCCGATGGGCTCTTCGCTGAAGTTCTGCCTGATTGCGCGGGGTGCTGCAGACGTCTATCTGCGGTTGGGGCTTACCAGCGAGTGGGACACCGCCGCCGCGCAATGCGTGCTGGAGGAGGCCGGTGGTGCGGTGCTTGATCTGGCTGGTGCACCGTTCCGCTACAACCGCGGGGAATCGCTGCTGAATCCGGAATTCCTGGCGGTCGGCGACGGCTCGCGTGACTGGTCGGCCCGCCTGCAAGCCGCCACGCGGGATTGATGGGGTGAGCCGGCGCGCTTCCGATCCGAGCGCGCTGGCTGGCGTACCGCACGGCTTGCCCGAGTGGAAACGTGCCGAGCGGTTGCAGCAGCGTGCGGCCGCCACCGGCTTTGAATGGACCGACCCGCAGCCGGTAGTGGACAAACTGCTCGAAGAGATCGAGGAGGTGCGTGCCGAGTTCGTTGCCGGCGCCGACCCGGCGCGGCTGGAAGACGAGATCGGCGACGTGCTGTTCGTGATGGTGAACCTCGCGCGCCATGCCGGCGTGGATTTTCCGCGCGCGCTGCGCCATGCCAATGCCAAGTTCGAGCGCCGGTTCCGGCAGATGGAACAACTCGCGGCCGACGATGGCGTCGAGTTTGCGAAGTGCAGCCTGGCCGAGCAGGAGCGGCTGTGGCAACGCGCGAAATCGGCGGAACGGCAATCATGAAAAAACGCGCGAAGGTTGCCCCTCGCGCGTTTCGTTCCACGGCAGGTGTCGTCTTGATTACTTGGCGGTTGCCGGCGTCGTGGCACCCTGGGCGCGACGCGACTGCCACTCGGCGCGCATCTTTTCCTTCGTCGCCTGCATCTTCGCCTCGCTGGCGAGGCTCTCGTCCAGGCCCTTGCGCAGGGTGGCGATTGCCTGGTCCACGTTGGCGGGACGTGCCTGCAAGCGGGCCAGGTGGTGATAGACATAGTTGCGCACGCGCGGGTTCTGCGACTTGGCCAGCACGTCGTTGTACACCGCGGTCAGCTCCTTGCTGCGGCCGGATTCCAGGTACAGGCGCTCCAGCTGGCGCAGGTCGCCGATCACGCCGCCGCGATCCTTGTTGAAGCCGTGGCGCTGCATGCCGTGGCGATACTCGCCATGATCGCGCATGCCGTGGGCACCATGCCCGTGACTGGTGGTGCCTTGCGTCGCCGCGGCGGGAGGCGTCGCAGCAGGAGCGTTCTGCGCGATGGCGAACGAGGCGGAACCGGCCATCAGCAGGGCCAGTGCGGAAGCGAGCAGTGTCTTGCGATGCATGGTGGATCTCCGTCGGTAGGTGGGAGAAAAAACGTGCGGTCGCCATGCGCGTTGACAGGTGCATTCAAGCGCCGCTCAGTTTCGCGACCGACTAGCCCAGCCAGCGCCACGCCAGATACACCAGTGGCGCGGCCACCAGCAGGAACGGAATCGATACCGCATGCAGCAGCCGCAGGCCGTGCGGCTGTCGCGCCAGGCGAAGCGCGATCAGGTTGGCCAGCGAGCCGGTCACCAGGCCGAAGCCGCCCACGTTGACCGCCACCGCCAACGCCACGGCGTCCGGCGCGCGATCGAGCAGCAGGACGGTGGCCGGCACGTTGCTGATCACCTGGGACGCCACGATGGCGCCGAGGTAGACCGTCAACGGCTGGTTGAAATCCATGGTCTGCAAGGCGCCGCGCACCCACGGCAACTCGGCGAAATGCCCCAGCCCCAGGAAAATGGCGGCGAACGTCAGCAGCAACAACCAGTCCATCCGCCGCAGGCTTGCGCGCGCGCCCAGCGCAAACAGCATCAGCAGGACAGCGGCACCCAGCGGCGCGTGGCCGTGTTCCATCAGCACCACCATGCCGGCCAGCGCCAGCGCCGAGCACATGCCGAGGCGGACGGAAGTCGGGGTGCGGTCGAGCCGATCGGTGGTCAATGCCACCCGGCCGCGCGGCAACCAGAACACGGTCAGCAACGCCACCATGGTCAGCATCACCGCGGCGGCTGGCAGCATCGCCGCGACGAATTGCGCGAAGCCCAGCGCCGAGTGCTGCCACAGCAGCAGGTTTTGCGGGTTACCGATCGGGCTCAGGGCCGAGCCCGCATTCACCGCCAGCGCCTCCAGCACCACCATGCGCAACACCGGCAGGTTCGACATCGTGCCGATCGCCAGCGTCAGCGGCACCACCAGGAACAGGCTCACGTCGTTGGTCAACACCATCGACAGCACGGCGGTGGCGGCCACCAGCCCCAGGCCGAGTCCGCGCAGCGAATGCGCCCGCGCCATCACCGCCGCGGCGGCGTGCTGCACCAGGCCGCTGTCGCGAATGCCCTGGATCGCCAGCAGCAACCCGGCGAGCCCGGTCAGCGTGGGCCATTGCAGCCAGCGCTGGTAGTCGGCAGGGGGCCGCGGGTCGAGCAGCGCCAGGACGCCAGCGAAAACGGCGAACAGCAGCAACAGCCATTCGTCGCGCAACCAGGCGCGCCACGATGGTCGTGGCGGAACGTCAGGCGTCATGGCGAACGGCGACGGTGGATGGGTGTGTCATCGGCTGGAGGAAACCTCACCCCTCCCGCAACAGGCGCATCGGTGGCGTGCGGCTGACCTTGCGCGTGCCAACCAGCCCCAGCGCCATCACGACCAGGGCCGCGGCGATGGCGGCCAGCGTCAGCGGCACCAGTGGCGGCATGAAGTGCTCGATATGAAACACCGCGCGGCCCAACCACCAGCCCGCACCGGCGGCGCCCAGCGCGGCGGTGAGGCCGGCGATCAATCCGAGCAGCGCGAACTCGCAGGCCGCCGCCACCCGCAATTGGGCGCGGCGGGCACCCAGCGTGCGCAATAGCGCCGCTTCGTGCTGGCGCTCGGCCGCGCTGGCGGCGAGCGCGGCGGCCAGGACCAGGGCGCCGGCCAGCAGGCTGAAACCAAGAATCCAGCGCACGGCATTGCCCACCCGGTCGACGATCTCGCGCACCCGGTCGAGCAACGAATCCACGTCGATCAGGCTGAGGTTGCCGTAGTCGCGCGACAGCTGCGCCAGCCCGTCGGCATGGCCGGGCGGCAGGTAGAAGCTGGCCAGCCAGGTGTGCGGCAGATTACCGGCGTGGGCCGGATCCAGCATCAGGAAAAAGTTGACCCGGAACGAACTCCAGTCGACCTTGCGGATGCTGGTTATCTTCGCGTCGATGCTGCCCTCGCCGATGTCGAAGCGCAGCGTATCGCCCAACTTCAGCGCAAACATGTCGCGCCATGTGGTATCGACCGACACCTCGGCCTGCGCCGGATGTGGCCCCGGCCACTGTCCGGCAATCACCTGGTTGCTGGGCGGCAGGGCATCGGCCCATGACAGCCGCAGCTGGCGATCCGCGCGGTCGTCGGCGCGTTCGTCCTCGAAGTGCACCTGGTCGATCGGCTGGCCGTTGATCGTCGTGAGTTTGCCCACGGCCAGCGGCATCATGTTGAGTTTCTCGCCGCCGATTTTTTCCAGCGCCTGGGCAAAGCCCTCGCGTTGATCGTCCTGCAGGTTCATCGCGAACCAGTTTGGCGTGTCGGGCGGCAGCTCCTGACGCCAGCCCTGCAGCAAAGCCGGCGCCACGATCGCCAGCAACAGCAGCGCACACATGCCGAGGCTGAGTGCGGTGGCCTGGATCAGGCTCAGTGTGCGTCGCCGCGCCAACGCCGCCAGCCCCAGCCGCAGGCCGGGATGTGCGCCGGGCGCCACGCGTCGCGCCAGCCACAGCATCAACGCCGCCAGCAGCGCGGCAACCACGGCCACGCCGAGCAGGCTGGCGGCGAGGATGCCGGCCAGCGTCAGCGACTGGCTCTGCGCCCAGATCAGGCCCAGCGCCACCAGCACGGGTATCAGGTACAGCGCATCGAAGCGTCGCGTTTTACGGGTGGCGCTCTGGCGAAATACCGCGACCGGCGGCACCTCGGCCAGCCGCGCCAGCGGTGGCAACGCAAAACCCGCCAGCACTGCCAGACCCATGGCGGCCGCTGCGAAGGACGGCGCCAGCGGCAACGAGGTCGGCGCCGAACCGAACAGCGTGCTGGCGAACAGCCACGCCAGCTGCGACAAGCCCAAAGCCAGCGCGGCCCCCAGCGCAGTGGCCGGTATCGCCAACGCACCCAGCGTACCCAGCAGCAAACCCATCACCTGCCGGCGCGGCGTGCCCAGCGCGCGCAGCAGGGCGACTTCGGCGGTCTTGCGCCGCGCATAGCGTTGCGCCGACAGCGCAATGGCGATGCCGGCCAGCAGCGCCGACAGCAAGGCGGTGAGGCGCAGAAAGGCGCCGGCGCGATCGAACGAGGTGCGCATGCGCTCCTGGGTCTGTTCGGGCGTAATCAGTTGGGCGCCTTGCGGCAGTGCGGATGCCTGCACCTGCTGACGCCACGCGTCCACTGCGCTCGGTTCACCTGCCAGCAGCAACCGATGGCGGGCGCGGCTGCCGGGATCGAGCAGGCCGGCCTGGCGCGCATCGGCCAGATTCATCAGCGCCCGTGGCGCCAGCGCCAGCAACTGGCCGCCATCGGGTTGGCGTTGGAGTTCCGCGGCGATGGTCAACTCGCGCCCGCCCAGTTGCAGCGGCTGCCCGACTTTCAGGTTGAGCGCGACCAGCGCGCGATGATCGAGATAGACCTGGCCCGGGGCAGGCGCCTGGCCGATGTGGCTGCGGCCCGCCGCATCACCGAGTTGCAGCGTGCCGCGCAACGGGTAGCGCGGCCCGGCCGCCAGCACATCGAGCAGTTGGGTCTGGTCGCCGGCAAACGCCACGCTGGGGAAACTGGCGCTGTGTGCAATCTGCAAGCCACGGTGGCGCGCTGCGTCGGCGTAGTTGTCGGGCAACGCCTGCGGCGAGGACACGCCGATGTCGCCGCCGATCAATTCGGCCGCGCCAGCCAGCATGCCGCGCTCAATCCGCGCGGCAAGCGTGGCCACCACGCCCAGCGCCACCACCGCCAGCACCAGCGACGCGGCCAGCGTGCGCAGTTCCGGCAAATGCCATTCCCGCCGCAAGCTGCGCAGCGCCAGCCAGAGCATCCTCATGAGTGGGCGCCTGCGGCCACGACGCGGCCTTCTTCAAGTTCGATCCGCCGATCGCAGCGCGCCGCCAATTCGGCGTCGTGGGTCACCAGCACCAGGGTGGTGTGGTGATCGCGGTTCAGCGCAAACAGCAGGTCGCAGATGTGGTGGCCGGTGCGCTGGTCGAGGTTGCCGGTGGGCTCGTCGGCGAACAGCACGCGCGGGCCGTGCACGAACGCGCGGGCGATCGCCACGCGCTGCTG
This sequence comes from Rhodanobacter fulvus Jip2, assembly GCF_000264315.1. Taxonomy (GTDB): domain Bacteria; phylum Pseudomonadota; class Gammaproteobacteria; order Xanthomonadales; family Rhodanobacteraceae; genus Rhodanobacter; species Rhodanobacter fulvus. The sequence continues at coordinate 118,110 of NZ_AJXU01000007.1, read as the reverse complement.
TTCGCCTCCGGAAAGCTGCGCCGGGTAGTGCCTTCGCCGCGACGTCAGCCCCACCGCGTCCAGTGCCTGGCGCGCGCGCGATCGCGCATCGCTGGCGCCTTCCAGTTCCAGCGGCAGCATCACGTTTTCCTCGGCGGTGAGCGCCGGCAGCAGGTGGAACGACTGGAACACGAAACCCACCAGTCGCCGGCGCAGGTCCGCGCGTGCTTCCTCATCCAGCGATTCCAGCGCATGGCCGTCCAGATGGATGCTGCCGCTGCTGGACGTGTCCAGCCCGGCCAGCAGGCCGAGCAGGGTGGTCTTGCCTGAACCCGACGCGCCCACGATGGCGAAACTTTCGCCGGGCAGGATTTGCAGATTCACCCCGCGCAGGATGTCCAGGGCGCCCTCGGGGCCAACGACCGACTTGCTAACATCGCAGGCCACGACAAGCGGATGGGAAGAATCACTCATGCATCGAAGCCCTGGTTGGAGGATATGGAGCGTATGGGTGCTGCTTTGCTGCATCGGTGTCGGCAGCGCGCAGGCCGCCACGCCGAAAAAAACGGTATTGGTGCTGGGTGACTCGCTGTCCGCCGCGCACAACATTCCGGTCGAAGCCGGCTGGGTGCACTTGCTGGACACGCGTCTGGGCAAGATGGTGCCGGAATGGCGCGCGGTCAATGCCAGCATCAGCGGCGAGACCTCGCTCAGTGGCCGCAACCGCCTGCCGGCGCTGCTGCAGAAATACCATCCGGACGTGCTGGTGATCGAACTGGGCGCCAACGACGGGCTGCGCGGTTTGCCGTTGCCGGCGTTGCGCGACAACCTCGACGCGATGATCACCATGGCGCAGAAGAGCCGCGCGCGGGTGTTGCTGGTGGGCATCGAATTGCCGGTGAATTACGGATCCCGCTACCGTGACGGCTTGCGCGCGGTCTACGCCGACCTGGCCGCGTCACGGAAACTGGCGCTGGTACCGTTCCTGCTGAAAGGCGTCGCGATGGACCCGGCCTTGATGCAAAACGACGGCCTGCACCCCGTCGCGGCGGCGGAACCGACCGTGCTGGAGACTGTGTGGCAGGGCCTGCAGCCCCTTCTGAAACTGCCGCATTCTCCTCGTTCCTGAACGGTACCCGGAGCCCTCCACCGCCATTTCACGCATCCCTCACCAGGCAACCGTTTAGATCTTCACATTTGTGAAACCACTAAACGCGAGGACGACTATATGACCGTACACGACGAGCAAGCCGGGTTGATCCTGTTGGTCGAAGACAATCGCCAGATCGCCGAGATGGTGGGCGAATTCCTTGAACGCCGTGGTTATTCCGTGGATTACGCGGCCGATGGCGTCAGCGGCCTGCACCTGGCGGTGTCCAACAGCTATGACGTGATCGTGCTTGATCTGATGCTGCCGGGGCTGGACGGGCTGGAGGTCTGTCGCAAGCTGCGCAAGGAGGCACAGAAATCGACGCCGGTGCTGATGCTTACCGCGCGCGACACGCTGGACGACAAGCTGGTTGGCCTGGAAGCCGGTGCCGACGACTACCTGGTGAAGCCGTTCGAGGTGCGCGAACTGGAAGCGCGCCTGCGGGCCCTGATCCGCCGCGATCGTCGCCAGGTATCCACCGAGGTGCTCACCGTGGGCGACATGACCCTGGACACCGCCACGTTGCGTCTGACCCGCGATGGCCAGGAGCTGGTCGTGTCCCCGATCGGCCTGAAGCTGCTGGCGATCCTGATGCGCGAATCACCCCGCGTGGTCAGTCGCCGCGATATCGAGCGCGAGATCTGGGGCGACACCTTGCCCGACTCCGACACCTTGCGTTCGCATCTGTACAATTTGCGTCGCGTCATTGACAAGCCCTTCCCACGGCCCCTGTTACATACCATTCATTCGGCCGGCTACCGCCTCGCAGATCTCGATTCGGAGGTGGCGCTGTCCGCCCAGACGGCTTGATACCGACACGGCGAAGTCAATGGACGAAAGGGTGAAAACGACGCCCACCTACCGGGTGGGCGCCTTCCGCCGGCGCATCGCCTGGGTGTTCGGCCTGCAATTCGTGGCCGTCGTGATCATCTGCATCATGGGCATTTACGACGTGGCACCGACGCTCGCGGTCGTCACCGTCATCGTTATCACCACCATACTGGGCTGGTTCGCCACCCGCCGCGAATGGCGACCGGTGCGGGCGCTGGCCCGGTTGGTCGCGGGGTGGGATGGACAGCAGCCCGACCCGAATGCGCTGCAGCTGCACAAGCTGTCGACCCATACCGACGCCGACGTGGCGTCGCTGGCGCGCGGGCTGCACGGGTTCGCCACCCGCATCGCCGGCTACAACCAGCGCGAGCGCAACTTCACCCGCGACGCCAGCCACGAACTGCGCAGCCCGCTCACCGTGATCAAGATGTCGGTGGACATGCTTGCCGACGAAGAGGGTTTGACTGATTTCGGCAAGCGCTCGGTGAAGCGCATCCGCCGCGCCACCCGCGAGATGGAAGTGCTGGTCGAAGCCCTGCTGATTCTGGCGCGCGAGTCGGACACCGTCATCGACAACGAACGCTTCGTGGTCAACGACGTGTTGCGGCAGGAGCTGCAATCGGCCCGCGAACTGCTGGTGGGCCGGCCGATCGAACTGGAACTGGAAGAACCCGCACGGTTCGCGCTGGAAGGCTCCTCACGGGCATTCTCGGTTCTGTGCTGGCAGTTGATCCGCAACGCCTGCCAGCAGACCGAACAGGGCCGCGTCATGATCACCGTGACGCCTGGCGTGGTCAGCGTCAGCAATCACGAGTCGGTGCAACCGGTGGATGACGCCCATCCCAAGCGGATGCACGGCGCCGACCGGCATGGCTTCGAACTGGCCATCGCCCAGCGCATCAGCGACCGCTTCGACTGGCCGCTGGAGCTGCAGACCCATCCGGGTCACGAGAACATCGCACGCATCCGCTTTCCGCATCCGCTGCCGAGCTAGCCCGACAGCGGACATCGCGTGCCTTCAGTGCTGGAGCGATGGCGAAACGGCAAACGCGCAGCCGGTCTTCGCCTTCACGTCTTCCAGCGTGACGCCGTCATTGAGCTCGATCAGCGTCAGGCCCTTGCCCTTGGCCACCTCGAACACGCACAGGTCGGTGATGATCAGGTCCACCACCTGTTTGCCGGTGAGCGGCAGGTCGCATTGATCCTTGATCTTGGGGCTGCCGTCCTTCGCACAGTGCTCCATCAGCACCACCACGCGCTTCACGCCGCTGACCAGATCCATCGCCCCGCCGGGGCCTTTCACCATCTTGCCCGGCACCATCCAGTTGGCCAGATCGCCGTGCGCGGAGACTTCCAGGCCGCCCAGGATCGACAGGTCGATATGGCCGCCGCGGATCATCGCGAAGGAATCGGCACTGGAGAAGAAGCTGGAACCGGGCAGGGTGGTGATGGTCTGTTTGCCGGCGTTGATCAGGTCCGGATCGAGCTGATCCTCGGTGGGGAACGGACCGATGCCAAGCAAGCCGTTCTCCGATTGCAGGGTGACGCTGACGCCCTCGGGAATGTGGTTGGCCACCATGGTGGGAATGCCGATGCCGAGGTTCACGTAGAAGCCGTCGCGCAGTTCCTGCGCCGCGCGCTTGGCCATCGCCACGCGGGTGGGGTTCTCCTTGCCCGCCGCCACGCCGGCCAGCGTGCGGAATTCGATTCGCTTTTCGTACTTTTCGCCCTGCACGATGCGGTCGACGTAGATGCCCGGCACATGGATGTTGTTCGGGTCCAGCTCGCCCACCGGCACCAGGTGCTCCACCTCGGCCACGCAGGCCTTGCCGCAGGTGGCGATCATCGGGTTGAAGTTGCGCGCGGTCTCGCGGAACACCAGGTTGCCGTGGGCGTCGCCCTTCCATGCTTTCACGATCGACAGGTCGGCGTGGATGGCTTCCTCCAGCACATATTCCTTGTCGCCGAACACCTTGGTTTCCTTGCCCTCGGCCAGCTTGGTGCCGAACGCGGTGCGCGTGTAGAACCCCGGGATACCGGCGCCGCCCGCGCGCAGTTTCTCGGCCAGCGTGCCTTGCGGGGTGAGGTGCAGCTCCAGCTCGCCGGCCAGCGTCTGCCGCTCGAACTCCTTGTTCTCGCCCACGTACGAGGCGTATACGCGCTTCACCTGGTGGGTCTTCAGCAGCGGGCCCATGCCGAAATCATCCACGCCGGCGTTGTTGCCGACGATGGTCAGGTCTTTGGTGCCGGCCTCCAGCAAGGCGCCGATCAGGTTTTCGGGGATGCCGCACAAGCCAAAGCCACCGGCCGCGATCGTCATGCCGTCGAACAGCAGGCCGTCGAGGGCTTGCGTGGCGCTGGGATAAACCTTGTCCATTGCACGTATTCCTGCAGGAAGAGTCGTCTCGCAAGAATACGACGGAATGGTTCGACGAGCTTTCCGCCTGCTGAATCGGGCCTTGTGGGAGCGGCCCCAGCCGCGATGCCCTTGTTGTTTGTGCAGGAGCGCACCCTGTGCGCGATGCTCTTGCTCTGCAGTCAGATTCAAGAGCAAAAGCGTCGCGACTGAAGTCGCTCCCACAGACAGCGGGAGCGCGGCGGCTGAAGCCGTCCGTAGCGCTGCCTATCGAATCTTGTGCAACTGCGCAGGCGTCAACGCGCCACTGACGCCGGTGCGGCTGCCGTCGGCGCGGATCACCAGGACACGGGGAGTCTCTCCGCCCCAGTTCGAGTCGAGCAGGAAATTGATGCGTTGCGGGGTGGCTTCGGCGTAGGCGCGGGCGGGGTAGGTGGCCATCTTCATCTTGTGCAGGCGTGCTTCGATCGCCGGGCGCTGGGCGGTGATGTCGTCCGTGGTCACGGTGATCAGTTCAATCGACTTCGGATGCGCACGTTGCAAGGCTGCCAACGCTTCCAGATTGGATTCGCAGTAGGCGCAGTCCAGTGACCAGAGCGCGATGATGCGCTCGCCGTGGGCGGGTGGCTGCAGCAGTGCCGGCACGTCGGTGGCCGCCAGCGGTTGCAATGAGGCGGCGCTGACGAGGGTCGGCATCACCAGCAGCAAGAGGGCCAGCAGGCGTTTCATGGCATGGATTCCGTGGCGATCAGGCGGAAGCCATCGGCGGTGTTCCATGCCACGAACACGTGCCCGTTTTTCTGCAGCAGTTGCGGCGAGCCAACGGCGACGGTGCTGTGGGCGATATCGCGGGCGGGGCCGAAATGCGCGCCGTTATCGGTGGAATGGCGCAGCGCCAGCGCGTAGCCTGAGGCGCTGACCTGGTTCCACACCACCCAGACATCATGGCCGTGTACCGCCACGTCGGCATGGCTGGCGCCGGCGGTGGCGATGGCCTGCCGGTGATGGGGCGCGTGGCCGGGATCGAGCTGGCCGTACCAGATCGTGGGCTGTGTCTTTGCCTCGTACCACACGGCGTGGCGGGTGCCGTCTGCGCCGATGGCCAGGCCCGGGCCGTGATGCGGGCAGCCAGCGATGTGCCAGTCGCTGAAGGTGGCGCGTGTGGCCGTTGCGGCTTTCCCTTGCGTGGTCAGCACCGCGTAGCCGTGGTCGCGGATGTTGTCGCCATAGATGCTGCGGAAGAAGGCGGCGACGTCGCCTTGCGGTGTCGTTGCCAGGGCGATGCGGCAGCATTCGCAGCTCTGGTCGACCAGCTTGTGTTCGGGGACGAAGGTGGCGCCGCCATCGTCGGACCAGCTGTAGTACACCGCCGCGCCCAGGTACGGTTTCTTGGCGGCTTCCGCGGCCAGCAGGTCGCGCTTGTCGATCCATGCCACCACGATGCGGCCGTTGCCATCGACCGCCAGCGCGTCGAAACGGTGGGTGATTTCGGCGCGGTCGTGGTGCACGGTGATGGGGGTGGAGAAGTGCGCGCCGCCATCCAGCGAGCGGGCGAATCGCACGAAGCCTGTCCATGGTTTGGCGCGTGGCTGCGACCAGCTCACGTAGATCTCGTCATGCGGACCGAACGCCAGCTTGGGCCGGTTTTCACCCTCGGCGTAGATCCGTTCGGGTTCGGCGTTGACCGCGACGGGTGTGCTCAGGCTGTGGCCGTCATCGTCGGAATGCCGCAGCCGCACGTGGCCGTTGGCCGCATCGACCACCCACAAACGGCCATGGCTGTCGAACGCCGCGCTGGCGCCCAGCTCGGGTGCCTTCGCCATGTGGCCCATGTCGTGCGCGCACGCAAGTGGCGACAGCAGGTAAATCAGCATGAAGAGAAGTCGGCGCATCAGATTCCCTCGAAGTGGGCTTTTGCTCCCTCCCCTGCAAAGCAGGGGAGGGTTGGGGAGGGGTTGATCTTGATTGGAAAATCAAAAGCCTTACCCCCTCCCAACCTCCCCCTGCAGAGCAGGGGGAGGAGCGAAAGCGTTTACAGCTCCCAGCGCAACTCGCCGAACCAGGTTCGGCCGGCGTAGGGGTGATAAACCCAGTAATGAGTATCGGTGAGATTGTCCACGCCCAGTGAAGCGGTCCAGTGCGGCGCGAAGGCCCAGCGCAGTTTGGCGTCGACCACGGTGAACGCGCTGACCGCGCCGTACGTGTCGACGAAATCGCTGTTGTCCAGTGTGCCGTACTGGCGGCCGGAGCGGCGCACGCCCAATGAGGCGTCCCAGCCGGGCGCGAAGCGGTAGTCCGCGAACAGGTTGGCGCGAAGCCTGGGAATGCGCGGGAAATAGTTGCCTTCGGCCCGGGGGAACTGGCGATCGCGCAAGGTCTTGGCATCGTTGAGCGCGAGGCTGGCGGAGATATCCAGTCCGGACGTCCAGACGTCCGTCAGCGTGAGCTCGCCCTCGATGCCGCGTGAGCGCACGAGGTCGATGTTCTGCACGCTGGTGACGGTGGGCGTCACGGTGATGTCGGTTTGCGAATACAGCGAATCGGCGATGCGATCCTGGTACAGCGAGACGCGCCAGTGGCCCTTGTCCAGCTGGCGGGTGAGGGTGAGATCGGCGGATCGGTCGCGCTCGGGGCGCAGCGCGGGATTGTTGTTGACGATGGCGTTGGCCGAGATCGAACCCTGGAACAGCTCCGATACGGTGGGGTAGCGCACCGCCTTGCCGTAGGCCAGCCGCAGTTGCCAGTCGCCGGCGAAATCCCAGGCCAGCGACGCCTTGGGTGAGAAATCGGTACGCTGGCGATCGGCGTAACGCAGGCTGCCGTCGGCATTGCCCAGCACGCCGCCATAGGCGCGCCACTGTTCCAACCGCCCACCCACGGTGAGCGCCCAGGCTGGCGCAAGCGCCCACACGTCCTGCAGGTAGGCCGCGCGCGTCTGGGTGCGGCCGGCGAAGCTGCTGATCAGAGGGCCATCGGCGGCGCCCGTCCACCACTGGCTGCTGTTGCGCACGCGCGAATCCAGCAGATAGCGATCGCCATGCACGCCGGCGTAGAGCATATGGTTGTCGCCGACCGGGCCGGAACTGCGCAGGTCGAACGTGTCCCAGCCCGAGCCGCCCTTGTCGGCCACGGTGCCGGCGGCGCCGGTCGGGGTGAGCGCGTTGCGGCTTTGCGAACGCAGGAAATCGTAGTGGCTGGCGACAGCCGTCCAACGCCAGTCGTTGTCGAATTTGCCGTTGAGCTCGATGCCGTAGAGCGCGTGGGCGTCGCTGGCTGAGGACGGGGCCAGACCGCTGGATGGCAAGGTCCAGATCTTCCCGTCGGCGCTGATGACGCCTTCGTCGACGAGTTCGCCGGCCGCATTGCGGATCAGGCTGCGCGTGCGGTCGTCGGCGCGGTTGTGCCACCAGCCGAGGGTGAACAGGGCATCGACGTGCTCGGCAAGTTTCACGCCCAGCTTCAGCTTGGCCTGCGTCTGTACCGTGTGCTCGATGGTGTTGGCGCCATAGACCAGCCGCGGCGAACCGTTGGGATTGCGGTCTGGCGTGGCGCCAGTCACCGGCACTGCGGCGGTGGCATCGCCACCGGCGCGCGCGGTGGCGTATTGCATGGGCTGGCCGTGGTTGTCGAGCCGGTTCACCGATACCAGCCAGCTCCAGCGACCTTGCCGGTTGCCCAACGTGGCGGAAAGCTGATGGCCGTTGTAGCGGCCGGCGGCGCCGTACGCGTCGCGGTAATCCTGGCTGAAGAATTGCGAGCTGGCGCTGGCCATCAGGCGGTTCGGCAGGATGGTGTGGATCAGCACGGTGGTGCCCAGCGAGTTGCCCGGGTACAGCGCGGAATACGGACCGTACAGGATGTCGACCGCGCCGATCTCCTGCGGCGCCACCATGCCCCAGCGCGGCGCGCCGTCCCAGCCATTGGTCATCAGGTTGGAAAGCAGCAGGCCGTCGGCGTAGAGCAGGCTGCGCGCACTTTGCAGGGTGCCGGTGTTGCGGCCGCTGATGACCGCGTTGGGGTCGCCGATATAGCGTTTGCGCACGATCATGTTCGGCGCGTATTTCAGCGCGTCGGCGCTGTCGCTGACGTTCTGTTGCTGCAGCTGGGTTCGGTCGATCCGCACCTGCACGCTTTCGGTGCTCATCACCTGGGTGTCGCTGGCGTGGACCGAGACCGGTGCCAGTGTGGTGGCTGCCACGGCGGGCCCGCTGGCCATCGCCGGGCTGGTGGAGATCGCGAGTGCGGCTGCGCACAGACCGAGCGGGAAGGCGTTCAAGCGGAACTCTGGATGGGGGTCTAGGGTTGCAAGGATAGTCCGATGGCGCGCACGCAAAAGGTGGCGCGTTGTCGCAGTGGGGTGCGGACGTTGATGGGACGCGCGGGCATGGCGAAAGGTGCCCGCGGGAGATTCTGTGGGAGCGGCTTCAGCCGCGATGCTTCTGCGCCAAGGCTCCAGAGCAAGAGCATCGCGACTGAAGTCGCTCCCACACAAGGGAGCGCGCGATCAGTCGTCGCGGTCGGGGCGTTCGCGCACCGGGTGCTTGCTCAGCTTGCGCTGCAGCGTGCGGCGATGCATGCCGAGCCGACGGGCGGTCTCGGAGATGTTGCCGTCGCATTCGGTCAGCACGCGCTGGATGTGTTCCCACTCCAGCCGGCGCAGCGCCAGCGGCTGCTCCGGCGCGTCGGGCAGGTCGCTGTCGTCGCTGTCGTTGTCGCCATCGAGCAGGGCGCGCACCACCGCGTCCGCGTCCACCGGCTTGGCCAGGTAGTCGTGGGCGCCGCGCTTGATCGCCTCCACCGCGGTGGCGATCGAGGCGTAGCCAGTCAGCAGCAACACGCGGATGTCCGGCACCAGGGTGTGCAGTTCGGGGATCAGCCGCAGGCCGTTGTCCTCGCCCAGTTTCAGGTCGAGCACGCAGTAGCGCGGATGATGCCGGCGCGCCAGCGCGCGGGCCTCGTCGAAGCTGGTGGCGGTGATGACCTCGAAACCGCGCGAGCCCAGTGCGCGTGCCAGCACGCGAACGAAGGTGACGTCATCGTCGACCAGCAGCAGCGGGCGGCCGGACAGCGGGCTCGGTGATTCGGTCATCATGTTCTCCATTCAGTACCGCCATTTTGCCGCAAGTGCGGCGCGGGAAGGGGTTGCCGGTGCCGAATGATGCGCGACGCGATGGCGTGGGTCAGTGGATCAGGGTGTTTCGGCGATCACCGCCAGCGGCAGGCGCAGGCATACTTCGGCGCCATTCCCGCTGTTGCCCGCGATGAGCTCGCCGTTGAGCCGCTCGGCGGTGGCTTCGGCCAGCGCCAGGCCGATGCCCAGGCCGGTCTGCTTCTGCGAGATGCCCAGCGACAGCTGCTGCCCGCCCGCCACGAATCCCGGCCCATGGTCGCGCACGCTCAGTTGCAGCCACTGGTTCTCGTGGTGCACGTCCAGTTCCACCTTGTGCGAATCGTGCAGCGCGGACGCATCGGCGGCGTTGTTGAGCAGGTTCAGCAAGGCGTGGCGCAGGCCCGGCGGCGTGCGCAGCACGATGGCGGCGGTGGCGGGGTTCAGTTGCACGGCGAGTTCCGCCTCGGGCCGCAGCAACTGGAATCGCTCCAGGCAGCCATGGATGAATTTCGCCACGCTCAGCCGCTCGGGTTCCTGCGACAGCTGCGCCTGGCCGAACGCCACCATCTCGCGCAGAATCGTGCGGCAGCGATCCACCTGGCCTTCCAGCAGGGCCAGGTCGTCGGTGAGCGAGGTGTCGGCGGCGTGTTCGCGGCGCAATTCCGGCAGCAGCGTGCGCATGGTCGACAGTGGCGTGTTCAACTCGTGCGCGGCGCCGGCGGCCTGGGTGGCAATGGCCAGGATGCCTTCGTCGCGCAAGGCACGCTCGCGCACCCGCTGCACTTCCTGCTGCTGCAGGCGCAACACATTCGCCAGCCGGTTGATGAAGAAGCCCAGCAGCAGCGCGCTGATCACGAAGTTCACGCCCATGCCCGCCACGTGCAGCGAAAACCTGCCGCTGGCGTTTTCGTGCATCGCCGTCGGCAGCGGCACGTGCCAGTACAACAGCACCAGGTAGGCGATGCCGGCGAGCGTCGATACCGCGGCAATCGCCCGCGCCGACAATGCGGCGGCGGACAACGCGATCGGCACCAGCAGTAAGGTGATGAACGGATTGCTGGCGCCGCCGGTGAAGTACAGCAGATAGCCCAGTATCAGCGTGTCGAAGGCGATGTGGCCGATGGTTTCCACCTGGCGAACCGGCCATGGCTGGCGCAACCGCCAGGCCGCGAACACCGCAAACACCGCCAGCAGCCCGATGCCGATCAGCAGCGGCAACAGCGGGATCGGCAACTGCATCCACCACGCGCATACCAGCACCGCCACGCATTGCCCGGCAATCGCACACAGGCGCAGCCACGCCAGTGTGCGGGTGAGGGCGAACGGCCCGACGCGTTGGGTCAGTCGATGCATGGCAGGCGCGCTCACCGCTGGATCAGGGAGAGGGTGGGATGGTTGCGCTGCGTACCGGCGGCAGCGGGTCGTTGTTGTTGGCCGCGTCGGAATGGCTGGCCGAAAGCTTCTTCATCAACGGCAGCATCGCCAGCGCGATCGCCGTGCAGACCACGCCCGCCACGCCGAGCTGGTTGAACAGTTTGGTATAGATCGGCAGCGACACGGTGGGGTCGGCCACGTGCTGCGGGATGCTGGCGAAGTTCGCCACCACGCTGCCCAGGTATTGCGAGATGCCCGAGGCGACGTAATAGGCGCCCATCATGAAACCGCCCATGCGCGCGGGCACGTAGCGGGCGATCATCGCCAGGCCCAGGCCGCTGACCAGCAGTTCGCCCAGCGAATACAGCCCGTAGCCCCACACCATGTACCACGACGAGATCTGGCCGTTGACCGCAAACCTTGCGCCCACGCCGTACATGAAGAAGCCGGCCGCCACCGCGGCGAAGCCCCAGGCGAATTTCACCGCCACCGCGGGATTCTTGCCGACCTTGCCCATCGCGTTGTAGATCAGCACCAGCACCGGGCTCAGCGCCACGATCCAGATCGCGTTGAGCGACTGGAACTGCTCGGGAATCCAGTTGAACAAGTGCAGGCCGAACACGTCGAACGACAGGTCGACATTCTTCTGCGCGAACAGGTTCAGCGAGGTGGACATCTGCTGGTAGAAGATGAAGAAGAAGATCGTCTGCACCGTCAGCACCAGCGCGGCGACTAGGCCGGCACGCTCATGCTGCCGGCTGCTGCGGATCAGGTGGATGAAGATGCCCAGGATCGCCACGCCGGCCGCGTACACGCATATCCGCGCCACCAGCTCGCTCTGCAGGATGAAGGCGGCGATGAACACCATCGCCGCACCGGCGACCAGCAGCGCACCCAGGCGCTTGACGTTCACCGGCTCGCTGTCCGCGGGCGCGCCCACGTGCGCCAGCGTGCGATGCATCAGCGAGTAGTTCAGCAGCCCCAGCACCAGGCCGATGGCGCACACGCCGAAGGCGGTGTGCCAACCCCAGGCGTCGCCGTATTTCGCACCCACGTAGTCGCGGATCCACGGCGTCAGCAACATCGAGATGGTGGAGCCGATGTTGACTGCCATGTAATAGATGGTGAAGGCGCTGTCGATCTTGGTGTCGTCGCCCTCGTAGATCTTGCGCACCAGGTTGCCGGCGTTGGGCTTGAAGAAGCCGTTGCCCACGATGATCACGCCCAGCGAGCAATACAGCAGGTACTCGCTGCCCGAGGGAATCCACAGCATCGCGTAACCCACGGCCAGCACCACCGCGCCCAGCAGCATGGTGCGGCGGGTGCCGATGAGCTTGTCGCCCACCCAGCCGCCGATGGCCGGCGTGGCATAGATCAACGCCGCCGCCGCACCCCACACCAGGTTCGCCTTGCTGTCGACGAAGCCCAGCCGTTTCACCATGTAGGTAACCATCAGCACCTGCATGCCGTAGAAGCCGAAGCGCTCCCACATCTCGATCAGGAAGACGGTGCTGAATGAGCGGGTTTGTGAAACCGGAGGATTCTGGGTTGCCATTGACGATTCCGTACGCGATTCAAAACAACAGCGCGGCGGGCACAGGTACGTGCGCGGCCGTACTGCACCACAACCGGGCGAGGGTACCCCACTTCGGCGCAGGCGCCAGCTGCACTGCGGCGTGACAGCGCCCGCAAATCGTGGACGATCCGGCCGGGTTTTCAATGTTGCGCCGGGCCTGCTGTGGCATCATCGGCGCTCGGCGCCATCGCCATCCGACCGAGAGTTCCATCCGCCATGCTCCATGGTTTCAGCAGCGAGGCCCCCTTCCGGCCACAGCTTTCCGATGGTCGATCGCGCCGCGAGGTTGCCGTGCATGGCTGCTGAAGGTTTTCGCGGGCCGCGGCAAGTCTGGAACGCCTTCCGTTGGTCGATGAAGGGCCTGAAGGCCGGCTGGCGACACGAAGCCTCGTTCCGGCTGGAGGCATGCCTGGCCATCGTGGTGGTGCCGCTGGGTTTGTGGTTGGGGCATGGCCCGGTGGAGAAGCTGGCGCTGGCCGGCCCGCCGTTGCTGGTACTGTCGGCCGAGCTGCTCAATTCGGCGATCGAGGCGGTGGTGGACAAGGTCTGCCCGGAGATCCACGAGCTCGCCGGCCGTGCCAAGGACATGGGCTCGGCCGCCGTGTTCGTGTTGATGATGCTGGTGGTATTGAGCTGGGCGCTGGTGATCGGGCCGCGCTTTTTCGGCTGAGACATAGGCGGTGACACGCGGCGGGGCCGCGTTGCGCCGTGTTGCAGGGGGACAATCATGACTTGCGAAAAACCCTGCTTCCGCGGGGCATTTGCCGCGCTTGCCGCCAGCCTGTGGCTGCTTTCCGCGGCCGCGCAGGGCGCCGTGGCGCCGTTGTCCACCCACGGCAACAAGGTGTTGATCGGTGGCCAGCCGGGCAGCGTGTCGGGCAACAGCTTCTTCTGGAGCAACAGCGGCTGGGGCGGTGAGCGGTTCTACAACGCCCAGGCCGTGGCCTGGCTGAAAAATGACTGGAACGCCGGCATCGTGCGCGCCGCCATGGGCGTGGACGCGCCCGGCGGCTATCTGGCCGATGCCTCGAACAAACAGCGCGTGGTGACCCTGGTGGATGCGGCCATCGCCAACGACATGTACGTGATCATCGACTGGCACTCGCACCATGCCGAGCAATACCGCGCGCAGGCGGTGGCGTTTTTCCAGGACATGGCGCGCACGTACGGCCATCGCGACAACGTGATCTACGAGATCTACAACGAGCCGCTGGACGTTTCGTGGGCCGATACGTTGAAGCCGTACGCCGAAGCCGTGATCGACGCCATCCGCGCAATCGACCCGGACAACCTGATCGTGGTGGGCACGCCCCACTGGTCGCAGGACGTGGATGTGGCCGCAGCCGATCCGATTACCGGCTACGCCAACATCGCCTACGCCCTGCATTTTTACGCCGGCACGCATGGCCAAGCGTTGCGGGACAAGGCACAGGTGGCGCTGGACAAGGGTGCGCCGTTGTTCGTGACGGAATGGGGCACGGTCAACGCCAATGGTGATGGCGCGGTGGCCGAAGGCGAGACCGCCGCGTGGATGGCCTTTCTCAAGGCCAACCACATCAGCAACGTCAACTGGAGCATCACCGACAAGGCTGAAGGCGCCGCGGCGCTGGTACCCGGCGCCAGCGCTGCCGGCGGCTGGACCGATGCGCAGCTCACGGCGTCGGGAGCGCACGTCCGGACGATCGTGCGCAGCTGGCCGGCGCTCGGTGCGGGCAGCTGGCCGCGTCGTCGGTTGCGCATGTCCACGATCGCCGACCGGGGCGCCGCCGACCACGCTGTGATAGCCGCCGCGCAGGAGCGCCGTAATGTGACATCCGGCTTGCCGTGGCCCGGCCCGCTTCGATTTGCGCGGGCCGGGCGGTAATGCTGCAATGGCGCCTCCACCGACCGGAGCCGCCCATGAAACCTCTTCGCCATCTCGTGTTGCTGCTGCTCGCCTTCAGCCTCACCGGTTGCGGCTACAACGCGATCCAGAAGCAGGATGAGGCAGTCAAGGCCGCCTGGTCCGAGGTGCTCAACCAGTATCAGCGGCGCGCCGACCTGGTGCCCAATCTGGTCAACACGGTCAAGGGTTACGCGCAGCACGAGGAAAAGGTTTTCGTCGAGGTGACCCAGGCGCGCGCCAAGGTCGGCAGCCTGCAGATCAACGCCGATTCGCTGGACGATCCGCAGAAGATCCAGCAGTTCCAGGCAGCGCAGGGCGAGTTGGGCAGTGCGTTGTCACGGCTGATGGTGGTCAGTGAGAACTATCCCGAATTGAAGGCCAACGGCCTGTTCCAGAACCTGCAGGCGCAACTGGAAGGCACCGAGAACCGGGTCACCGTGGCGCGCAACCGCTACGTGCAGGCGGTGCAGCAATACAACGGCATGATCCGCACGTTCCCCAACAACCTCACCGCCAAGATGTTCGGCTACAAGGTGAAACCCAACTTCAGCGTGGACAACGAGAAGGCGATCTCCACCGCGCCCACGGTCGATTTCGGCACCACGGCGCCAGCACCCGCCGCCACCCGTTGATGGGATTCCCGCGCATGCCGCGCTGGTGCGCCGTGCTGGCGCTGATGTTGCTGTGGCCGTTCCTGCTGCAGGCGGCCGATACCGTGCCGCAACTGAAGCGCCACGTCACCGACCTGAGCGGAACACTCACGGCCGCGCAGGTCGACCAGCTCGACCAGCAACTGGTGGCGCTGGAGCGCAGCAAGGGCGCCCAACTGGTGGTGCTGATGGTGCGCAGCACCGGCGAGCAGGACATCGAGAGCTACTCGCTGGCGGTGGCCGAAGCCAACAAGATCGGCCGCAAGGGCACCGATGACGGCGTGCTGCTGCTGGTCGCCCAGGACGATCGCCACGTGCGCATCGAGGTGGGTTACGGCCTGGAAGGTGCCATTCCCGACGCCGCCACGGCGCGCATCATCCGCGAGTACATCGCACCGAAATTTCGCAGCGGTGACTATTTCGGCGGTATCAGCGATGCGGTCGGCGCGCTGACCCAGTTGATCAACGGCGAACCCTTGCCCCCGCCGGTGCAGGGCAACGCCGAGCGCGAGCGGCCCGGCCTCGGCCTGCAGGGCGGCCTGATGATCGGCCTGTTTGCCGCCCTGTTCCTGCGCAACCTGCTGGCGCGTGCGCCGTCGTGGCTGCGTGCGCCGGCGGGCGCGGTGCTGGTCGGCGGGTTGCTGTGGCTGCTGATCTCGATCGGCGCCGGCATCGTGGGCGCGATCATCGGCGGCCTGCTGATGCTGCTGCCCGGGGGCGCGGCCCGCTCGATCGGCCACGGCGGCTGGGGTGGTTTCGGCGGCGGTGGCGGCGGCTTTGGTGGCGGCGGCTTCGGCGGTGGCGGTGGTTTCAGCGGCGGTGGCGGCAGCTTCGGCGGCGGCGGTTCTTCGGGGAGCTGGTGATGGGGCGCATGGTGCGGTTATGGGCAAACCTGTGCGGCGGCTGGTTCCAGTTGCGTCGACGCTTCCCGGCCGCGTTGCTGGACGATATGGCCGCAGCGATCACCGCGGGTGAGCGTACCCACCTGGGCGAGATCCGTTTCGTGGTGGAGTCGCGGCTGGCGCCGCTGGATGTGTTGGCGGGCCTCGACGCGGCGATGCGTGCCCGACAGCTGTTCGCGCAGTTGCGGGTGTGGGACACCGAGCTCAATACAGGCGTGCTGTTCTACGTGCTGATGGCCGAGCACCGCATCGAGATCGTCGTAGACCGTGGCATCGCCGCGACAGTGGCGGCCGGCGAGTGGGATGCGCTCTGCGCGCGCATTCAGCAGCACTACGCCGGCGGGCGATGGCGCGACGGCAGCCTCGAAGGCATCGCTCGCGCCAATGCCCTGCTGGCGCAGCATTTTCCCGGCACCGACCGCGCCAACCCCGACGAGTTGCCGGATCGGCCCGTATTGCTCTGAGCCGAAGTCCGGCGAGACGCCGCCATGGCGACATGGCGGGTTTACCTGACTGGCGTATCGGTCATGCGCCCTTGCCGATGTGCTTTTCCAGAAAAGCCTGCAGACGGTTGTAGAACTCGATGTTGTTCTTCTCGTCGTAGAAACCGTGGCCTTCGCCAGGCTTACTCAGCCATTCGTAGGGTTTGTGCGCGGCATCCAGTGCGGCGCGCATCGCCTTGGCTTGCGCGAACGGTGCGCGCTTGTCGTCCTCGCCGTGGATCAGCAGCACTGGCACGTCGATCTTGTCGGCCAGCTTGTCGGGGGAGTTGGCGGCAAGGTCGGCATCGTCCTTGCCGATCACCGTCTTGAGGTAGCTGCGACCGGACTCGTCGCTCTTGATGTCACCCTTCTTGTACATCATGCCCAGGTCGTAGATACCGGCGTAGCCGACGGCGCACTTGAACATGCCTGGTGCGCGGATGGTGGTCATCATCGCCGAGTAACCGCCGAAACTGCCGCCGTAAACGCAGATACGCTGAGGGTCGGCATATTTCTCGGCAATCGCCCACTTCACGCCATCGATCAGATCCTGCTGGATGCGGGTGCCCCACTTCAGGTAGCCGGCCTCCAGGAAATCCGCGCCACGGCCGCCTGAACTGCGATAGTTCACTTGCAGCACCAGATAGCCGCGATTGGCCAGGAACTGTGCGTCGGTGTCGTAGAACCAATCGTCCTGCACCCCGACCGGGCCACCGTGCGGCAGCAGGACCATCGGCAGGTTGCGCGGATTGACGCCGTTGGGAATCGTCAGGATGGCGTCCAGCTCGACGCCGTCATCGGTCCTGAAATGCAGTGGCCGTCGCTCGGCCATTTTCGTCGGGTTGATCCACGGCGCCACGGCGAACAACTGGGTCACCTTGTAGACGTGCGTGTCGATCAGGAAATAGGTTCCCGGGTCGCGGTCGCTGCTGACCGAAAACAACAGCTTGCCGCCGTCCTCGCTGTAGTTGATGAAATTGACCAGCTTGCCGGGAAACTTCAGGCTGAGCGCCTGGTGCAGCTTGCCTTCCGGCGAGGTGGCGTCGATGTAGGTGACCATCGGCAGGCCGGTGGCGGGTGTCGTGGCAAATGGTCGGTAGGGCAAAGCCGTCCATTGGATATTTCCGATGCTGCTGAAAGCGTCGCTGGCGAGCGTCTTGCGGTTGCCGCCGTCCTTGTCCTGTTCCACCAGTGAAAGCGGTCCACCGCCGCCGTCGTACTTGGCGTAGATGCGCTTCCCGTCCGGGGTGGGGAACAGCGGAGTAAAGCTGCCTCCGATCGTGGCAGGACTCAATTGGAGCCAGCCATGCGGCCCCTGGCGATAGACGACATAATTCCAGCTGTCGTCACGGCCGTACGCATAGACGGCCTGCCCACCGGCGTCCACCATGAAACTCAATCCACCCACGCCGATCTTGCCGATCAGTTTGCGGGTATTTCGGGTTGCGTCGACGTCGTACAGGGTGCTGTAGTCATTGTTGTCCCAGTTCTGCGTAGCCATGTAGAAGTGGCCATTGGCAGGTGTGGGCAATCCGTCCACGAAACCCCAGCCGCGGTCGGTACCGCGCGTCGCCGCCCGCGTGCCGAACTTGCTCTCGAAACCGTACAGGTAATCCTGATGCTTGCCATCGATATCGGTGGCGAGGATCTCGCCGGTGCTTACGGGCTTGTCGATAGAACCGTATTGCTTGCCTTTTTCCACGACCAGCCGGGTATTGCTGACCCACGTGATGCCGGTGGCGAGCTCGTACTTGGGCAGGCGCAGCATGCTTATCGGCCGGGTCATGTCGTCCAGGTCGTAGACCGCCAACGTGTGCGAGTCGCCGTCGATTTCGTTCATGTTTACCGCCAGATGCTTGCCGTCTGGCGAGAGTGTCGGCATGGACAACAATGCGTGACGCGCGAAGTTCTCGACCGGGATCAGGTCGGTCGCTGCAGCGACGGCAGGCAGCAGCAGGCAAAACGCGGACAGTGCTGTCCGCATGACGCGATGAGACATCGGTTTTCCCCTGGTACGTTCCGTGTGAAGGCTTTCGCCGCGACAGGCGTGGCGATCCGGTCGAATGTGTAACTCGCAAACCTGCTATCCGTCCCAGTCCCCGATGGAACCGGTCTGCTTCGGCGGATTCTAGCCACAGTAAAAGGGGCCGGTAAGTGGGTGTCCGCCTATTCGCGGCCCGCTACACTAGGCAATTGTTTGCCAGTCTGGCCGCCATGTCCCAGCCCCACATCGTCGCGTTCGACCCGGTCGCCTTTCAGCTTGGCCCGATCCAGGTCCACTGGTATGGGCTGATGTATCTGCTCGGGTTCTTCTTCGTGGCGGTGCTGGGCGAATACCGCCGCCGTCGCGGTCGTTTGCCGGTGACCCGCGACGCGCTGGGGGATCTGTTTTTCTACGGCATGATGGGCGTGATCGTGGGCGGGCGCGTGTGGTACATGCTGTTCTATTACGAGGGCGGCATCGGCTGGATGTGGCGCGATCCGTTGGCATTGTTCAAGGTGTGGGACGGCGGCATGAGCTTCCACGGCGGTCTGCTGGGCGTGCTGGCCGCGGGCTGGTGGTGGTCGCGGCGACAGAGCCTGCATTTCCTCGACACCATCGATTTCGTGGCGCCGCTGGTGCCGATCGGCCTGGGCCTGGGCCGGCTGGGCAATTTCATCAACGGCGAGCTGTGGGGCAAGCCCACCTCGCTGTCGTGGGCCATGATTTTCCCCAACGCGCATGCGGAAGATGTGGCCTATGCAACCAGCCATCCCGCACTGTGGCCCACCTTGCAGCAATACGGCGGCTTGCCGCGGCATCCGTCGCAGCTGTACGAAATGCTGCTGGAAGGTGCGGTGATGTTCGTCATCGTGTGGCTGGTGTCGTTGAAGCCGCGGCCGCGTTATCTGGTTTCCGGGCTGTTTGCGCTGCTCTACGGTTGTTTCCGCTTCGCGGTGGAATTCGTGCGCGTGCCCGATCCGCAGTTGGGCTACCTGTTCGGTACGTCGTGGGTGACGATGGGGCAGATGCAGTCGCTGCCGTTGATCGTCATCGGCGTGGTGCTGATCGCGATGTCGCGCCGGGCGCCGACGCTGCCGCTGGCAAACGCCTGACGGGCCGCGGATTGTGGGAGCGACTTCAGTCGCGATGCTTCTGCCTTGGAGCCACAGAGCAAGAGCATCGCGACTGAAGTCGCTCCCACATTCAGGGAGAGCCGTCAGAAGTTGCGATCGCCGCCCAGGATGTCGCCCAGGCCGCCGAGGATCGAACCTTCGCCTCGACGCTGACCGCCGCCTTGCGGCGCTGCCGCCAACATGCGGCCGGCCATGCGCGAGAACGGCAGCGACTGCAGCCATACCGTGCCCGGGCCGGTCAGCGTGGCCAGGAACATGCCCTCGCCACCGAACAGCATGCTCTTGATGCCGCCCACCGGATGGACGTCCATGCTGACGCCGTCATGGAACGCCACCACGCAGCCGGTATCCACATCCAGCCGCTCGCCCGCCGCCAGTTCGCGCTGCATCACGGTGCCGCCGGCGTGCACGAAGACCCAGCCGTCGCCTTCGAGCTTCTGCATGATGAAACCCTCGCCGCCGAACAGGCCGGTGAGGATCTTGCGCTGGAAGAAGATGCCCAGTTGCACGCCGCGGGCGCCGGCCAGGAAGGCGTCCTTCTGGCAGATCAGCCGACCGCCATGGTCGGACAGCTTCATCGCCATCACGGTGCCGGGGTAGGGCGCGGCGAACGCCACCTTGGCCTTGCCCTGGCCGCGATGGGTGAACACGGTGGTGAACAGGCTTTCGCCGGTGACCACGCGCTTGCCGGCGGAGAGCAGCTTGTCCATCAGGCCACCGCCGGACTGGCCACTGCTGGCGCCGTCGCCGAACACGGTATCCATCTGCACCGCCGACTCCTTGTACATCAGCGCGCCGGCCTCGGCGATGGCGCTTTCGCCGGGGTCGAGCTCGATCTCCACGAACTGCATGTCGGTGCCCACGATGCGGTAGTCGATCTCGTCCGCGCGGCTGCCGCTCATCGATGGCGGCATCGGCGGTGGCACCAGTGTGGCTTCGTCGGCCAGCGCAGCTACGCTGCGGATCGGTTTCCATTCGGCAAAACCCTCGCTCCAGCAGTAGCCGTCGGGCTGGCGCCGGGCCTGTGCCTTCGCCGCGGTATCGTCGAACGGACCCAACCGCTCGGTGTTCTTGCCGTAACTGAAGTACCACTGCGCCATGGCGTCGCTCTCGTCGTTGGAAAAGCCCGAGTCTAAGCCCCGTTCGGATCACGCGGGAATGGCAAGGAGGCTGGCCCGACGGTTCGCGTACAGGGCGCCGCCACCTATACTTGTCCGATGCGCGCTTATCTCGACCTGCTCCGCCACGTCCTCGACCATGGCACCGAAAAAAGTGATCGCACCGGCACCGGCACGCGCAGCGTGTTCGGCTGGCAGATGCGGTTCGACCTGGCGGAAGGTTTTCCGCTGGTCACCACCAAGAAGCTGCACCTGAAATCGATCGTGCACGAGCTGATCTGGTTCCTGCGTGGCGACACCAATATCGGCTACCTGAAAGAACACGGCGTGCGCATCTGGGATGAGTGGGCCGACTCCGAGGGCAATCTGGGGCCGGTCTACGGCCAGCAGTGGCGGGCGTGGCCCACCGCCGACGGCGAGGCGGTGGACCAGATCCGCTGGGTGGTCGACGAGATCCGCCGCAACCCGGATTCGCGCCGCCTGATCGTCAGCGCCTGGAACGTGGGCGAGCTGCCGAAAATGGCCTTGATGCCTTGCCACACGCTGTTCCAGTTCTACGTGGCCGACGGCAAGCTCAGCTGCCAGCTGTACCAGCGCTCGGGCGACATCTTCCTGGGCGTGCCGTTCAACATCGCCAGCTACGCCTTGCTCACCCACATGGTGGCGCAGGTGTGCGGCCTGCAGGTGGGCGATTTCATCCATACGCTAGGCGATGCGCACCTGTACAACAACCATGTCGAGCAGGCGCGCCTGCAGCTGACGCGAGAGCCGCTGGCGCTGCCGCGGCTGGCATTGAACCCGGCCGTGCGCGAGCTGGGCACGTTCCGTTACGAGGACATCGTCATCGAGGATTACGCATCGCATCCGGCGATCAAGGCGCCGGTGGCGGTATAGCGGTTCGACGAGGCGCGTGGCATCACCGCGACCGTGTTCATCGCTAGAATGGTGATGCCAAGCACCGTGCCTGCCGCAGGCTCCTGCCCGATCACCAAACTTTTGCATCCTGGAGTTTCTTCATGGCCATATCGCTGATTGCGGCACTCGACGAGAACTTTGCCATTGGCCGCAACGGCCAGTTGCCCTGGCATCTGCCGGACGACCTGCGCTGGTTCAAGCAGCTGACCGTGGGCAAGCATGTGCTGATGGGTTACAACACGGCCGTATCGATCGGCCGCACCCTGCCGGATCGCACCAACCTGGTGTTGTCGCGCAAGCACGAGGCACCGTTTCCCGGCCAGATCACCGTGCGCTCGGTGGAAGAGGCGCAAGCGCTTTGCGGCACCGGGTTGATGGTGATCGGCGGCGGCCAGGTCTTTTCCGAGGCGATGCCCAAGGCACGCCGCATGTATCTCACCTGGGTCGGCGCCGCCATCGATGGCGCCGACGCGTTCTTCCCCGGCGTGCATTTCAGCGAGTGGACCGAGGTGTCGCGCGTGCACCACGCGGCGGATGCGGAGCATGCCTACGCCTTCGACATGGTCGAATACCTGCGCAACAGCTGAGCCGGGTCGCCGTCGTGCACGTGGTCGCGGCCGCGCTGATCGACGCCGATGGCCGCTTGCTGCTGGCCCAGCGCCCGCCGGGCAAGCACTTGGCCGGCGCCTGGGAATTTCCCGGAGGCAAGCTCGAAGCGGGCGAGACGCCGCTGGCGGCGCTGGTGCGCGAACTCGACGAGGAGCTGGGCGTGGCCGTGGAACAGGCCGCGCCGCTGATCCGCATTCCCTGGCGTTACAACCACCACGAGCTGTTGCTCGATGCCTGGCGCGTCACCCGCTGGCGCGGCGAACCGCGATCACTGGAAGGCCAGGCGCTGCGCTGGCAATTGCCGGCCGATGTCGACCCGGCGCACCTGGCACCGGCCGATCGTCCGCTGTTGCAGGCGTTGCGATTGCCCGCAAGGTATCCCATCACCCCGGCCGATGTGCCACTGGCCCAGCGCGATCATTGGCGCGAACGGCTGGCCGCCGCCATCGTGCGCGGCGAACGCTTGCTGCAACTTCGCCTGCCGCTGTGGCCGCGCGCTGCGGTGCGTGAACTGGCGGTGGATTTGTTGCCGCTTGCCGAACGGCACGGCGCCCGACTGTTGTTGAATGAGGATGTCGGTGGCGCACGTGCGCTGGGCATCGGCGTGCATCTGAAAGCGGCGCAATTGATTCCCCTGGCGGAGCGCCCATTGCCATGGCGTCAGTTGATCGCGGCCAGTTGCCATGATGCGGAAGAGCTGGCCCGCGCCGTGGCATTGGGGGCGGATTTCGCCACCTTGTCACCGGTCGCCACGACCGCCAGCCATCCGGCTGCCGCGCCGCTGGGTTGGCCGGCGTTTCACACGCTGGCTGAAGCGGCGGCATTGCCGGTTTATGCGCTGGGTGGCATGGATCCGTTGATGTCGCAGGAAGCGTGCGCGGCGGGGGCGCAGGGCGTGGCGGGTATCGGCGGCTTCTGGCTGGATACCGCGAATCGGTAGCAGCCGCTGGGGAAGGGTTCTGTGGGAGCGGCTTCAGCCGCGATGCTCTTGCTTTGGTCTGGAGCAAAAGCGTCGCGGCTGAACCCGCTCCCGCAATGAAAGAAAAAAGCGGTTCTACACCGCTTCCTCCGACGCCGGGTCGCCATCACCGTCAGCGGTCAATTCCTTCAGCAACTGGAAAATCTCGCGGTAGGCGCGCGGCGGCTTGTTGCCGTCGCGCTCGCTGCGGGCCCGGCGAATCAGCGAGCGCAGGTGCTGCCTGTCCAGGCCCGGATGCTGCGTGATCAGCGCCGACAGGGCGTTTTCGTCCTCGCCCAGCAACTGCTCGCGCAGCGCTTCCAGCCGGTGCATGGCGGCTTTTTCCTGGCGTTGGCGATCGCGGTTTTCGCCCAGTTCGGCGCGCACCGACTCGAACGCCTCGTCGCCATGCCGACGCATGATCTTGGCCAGGTAGGCCAGCTGCCGCTTGTGCGCGATGTGGGCGGTGATGCGGCGCGTGGTGGCCACCTCGTCGCGCACGTCATCGGGCAACTGCAGCTTGGCCAGCCGGGTGGGCGGCAGCTCCACCAGCTGCCGGGCCAGGGTCAACGTGGCCAGCGCCTCGCGGCGCTGCTGGGTGCGGCTGGGGCCGTAGTCCTCGTCGGACAGTTCGGTCTGGTTGCGGCTGCGGCTGGGGCTCACGGTGTCATCCTGTAATGGGTCAGGCGTCGGCCTGTTCGAGGGTGAAGCGCGCCACCGGCGCACCGTCCACCTCGATGATTTCGCTGAACATCGCGGCCGGTCGTACCCACAGGCCGCGCTCGCCGTAGAGCGCCTGGTAGACGACCAGCGGCTCCATTGTCTCGCTGTGGCGGGCGGTGCCCAGCACGCGATACGGCTGGCCCTTGTAGTGGCGGTAGACGCCGGCGACCACGGTCATGGCGGTTTCCTGCTTTCGGCTGGCGCGCTTTTCATTTGGCCGCGTCGACCCCATGTCGGGCAGTCGAACGGTTGCGAACCGTGCATTCTACCCTCTTCAATTTGCAGGAAACCGATGTGAGCGAAGTTACCAGCCAGGATCGCAGCACCCGCGACAGCAGCCAGCAGGATCTGGACCGCTTGGCCGAACTGGCCGAGGACGTGATCCGTCGCGCCCGCGCCGCCGGTGCCAGCCAGGCTGAGGTGGCCGCCAGCATCGATACCGGCCTCAGCGTGAACGTGCGCCTGGGTGAGGTGGAAACGGTGGAGCACACGCGCGACCGCGGCTTCGGGCTGACCGTGTATTTCGGCCAGCGCAAGGGTTCGGCCAGCACCGCCGACCTGCATCCCGATTCGCTGCAGGCCACGCTGGACCAGGCCTGCGCCATCGCCCGCTATACCGAGGAGGATCCCGCCGCCGGCCTGGCCGATCCCGCGCGCATGGCCGATAGCTTTCCTGACCTGGACACCTGGCATCCGTGGGACATCGACACCGCGCAGGCGATCGCGCTGGGCATCGAGATCGAGGAAGCCGGCCGCGCCCATGCAGGCATCACCAACTCCGACGGCGCCGGCGTGCAGGCCGGGCAGGGGCTTTCGGTGTACGCCAACTCGCATGGTTTCGTGGGCCGCGAACGCGGCACGCGGCATTCGTTGTCGCTGTCGCTGATTGCCGGCGACGACGACGGCATGCAGCGCGACTACTGGTACGACAGCGTACGCGCGGCCGGCGATTTCATCAGCGCCAGGGCGCTGGGCGACAAGGCCGCCGAGCGCACGCTGGCGCGGATGGGCGCGCGCAGCCTGTCCACGCGGCAATGCCCGGTGCTGTTCGCGCCGGAGCTGGCGCGCGGGCTGATCGGCCACCTGCTGAGTGCGGTGAGTGGCGGCGCGCTGTATCGCCGGGCCAGTTTCCTGCTCGATCACGTGGGCAAGCCGGTGATGCCGGCCTGGCTCAATATCAACGAGCGGCCGCGACTGCCGCGCGGCCAGGGTTCGGCCAATTTCGACGCCGAAGGTGTGGCCACGCGCGACAGCGCGCTGGTCGAAGGCGGCGTGCTGGCGCGCTATGTGCTGGGCAGCTATTCGGCACGCAAGCTGGGGTTGGCCTCCACCGGCAATGCCGGCGGCGTCCACAACCTGGTGGTGGATGCGGGCAGCGCCGACCAGTCGCGCCACGATTTCGCCAGCATGCTGCAGCGCCTGGGTACCGGCCTGCTGGTGACCGAGGTGATGGGCCAGGGTGTGTCCACCATCACCGGCGACTATTCGCGCGGCGCAGCGGGTTTCTGGGTGGAGAACGGCGTGATCGCCTATCCGGTGGAGGAGGTCACCATCGCCGCCAACCTGCGCGACATGTTCGCCGGCATCGTGGCGGTGGGCACGGATGTGGATCCGCGCTCGCACATCCTCACCGGCTCGATCCTGGTGGAGCGGATGACGGTGGCGGGAGAGTAGGGGCCGCAAAGCTGACCGCCCGGGAAGTGGGGTTGGCGAAAGGGCGGAGACAAGATCAAAAGCGACCCCTCCCCAGCCCTTCCCTGCGAGCAGGGGAGGGAGCAAGAGCGCGGCGAGGCCGGGTTGCGCGGGGCGGAGGGCTATGCCGCAAGTTCACTCGGCAAAGCGGGCAAGGCTTGCTAGCATCCACGCAACCGGCATTCGCCGGCAGGTTCCCAACGCACGTACTTGACCGAAGGAGATGCGCATGAGCGTTCCACCCGAGTCCGTCGTTCCGCCGCCGCCAGGCGAGCCGCCACCGCCACCGTCTTTCGACGATGAGCCCTCTGGGTTGCCATCGCGGGAGGAGCGCCAGTGGGCGATGTTTGCGCATCTGGCTGCCTTGCTGGGCGGTCTGGTCACCAGCCAGTTTTTGGGGCTGGGCTGCATCCTTGGCCCGTTGATCATCTGGCTGGTGAAGAAGGACAGCATGCCCTTCGTCGATGACCAGGGTAAGGAAGCGCTGAACTTCAACATCACCGTCGCCATCGCCGCGCTGGTCTGCGGCGTGCTGATGTTCGTCCTGATCGGTTTCGTGTTGCTGCCGCTGCTGGGCATCGCCTGGCTGGTTTTCGTCATCCTGGCGGCGATCAAGGCGAACGAGGGCGTGCGTTACCGTTATCCGTTCACGCTGCGGCTGATCAAGTAAGTCGTGCGGGACAAGCGAAAAAGGCAGCCGCGAGGCTGCCTTTTTCGTGTGCGAAGTTCGACCGCCGCGCGCTAGCTGGCGCGCTGTGCGGCGTAGTGGGCAAGTTCCCGCAGCAAGGCGCCGCGTTCGCCCAGCGGGCTGATGGCCGCCAGTGCAGCGTTGGTCAGCTCGGCCAGCCGCGCGCGCGAGGCGTCGAGGCCGATGATCGAGGGGAAGGTGGGCTTGCCGGCCGCTGCATCCTTGCCGGCGGTCTTGCCGATCACGATGGACTCGCCCTCCACGTCCAGGATGTCGTCGCGCACCTGGAACGCCAGACCCACGGCGTTGGCGTAATCATCCAGCGCCTGCAGCACGTCGGCATCGCCACCCGCGGCCAGCGCACCGAGTCGCACCGAGGCGCGGATCAGCGCGCCGGTCTTGCAGGCGTGCATGTGTTCGAGCTGGGCCAGCGTCAGCGGCTGTCCCACGGCGGCGAGATCCAGTGCCTGGCCGCCGGCCATGCCTTCCGCACCGCAGGCGCGGCCGAGCGTGCGCAGCATGGCCATGCCGGTGGCGGGATCGGTCTGGCGGGTGGTGTCCTCGGCCAGGATCTCGAACGCCAGCGCCTGCAGCGCATCGCCGGCCAGGATCGCCATCGCCTCGCCGAACACGACATGGCAGGTAGGTCGGCCGCGGCGCAGCGCGTCGTCGTCCATCGCGGGCAGGTCGTCGTGCACCAGCGAATAGGCGTGGATCAATTCGACCGCGCAGGCGGCCGCATCGAGTTGTGGACCGTCTTCGCCCAGTGCCTGCGCGGTGGCGTACACCAGCAGCGGGCGCAGCCGTTTGCCGCCGCCGAGCACGGCGTAGCGCATCGCGCGGTGCAGGTCGGCGGGGGACTGGTCGGCAGGCGGCAGGCGGTGATCCAGCGCCTGTTCGGCGCGCAGGATCAGCGCTTGCAGGGCGGGGCCCAACTCAGAATTCGGGTTCAAACGGCTGGGCGTTGTCGGGGGCATCGGGATCAAGCAGCAGGCGCACGCGCAACTCGGCCTGCTCCAGCGACTGCTGGCAGTGGCGGTACAGGCCGATGCCGCGCTCGAAGGAGGTCAGCGATTCGTCCAGACTCAGTTCGCCACCTTCCATCCGCGCCACCAGTTGCTCCAGCTCATCCAGCGAATGCTCGAAGTCGGCGGCGGGTGGTGTTGCGGGTGCGGGAGCGGTCTTGGCCATGGCCCGCAACGCTAACGCAGTGACTGCAGGGAATCAATCGGTGTGAGCACGCGCCGCGGGCGCGTGTGGGCTTTCAGCGACCGGGTCGCCACTGCGGTCGTCCACCGGCTTGCTGGAAAAGTGCTGCGCCGCTGGCGCTGGTCCAGCGGTCGGCAACGGCCACCAGTTCGTTGTCGACATACAGCAGCGGACAGGCCGGGCGACGCCAGGGCGGCATCATGTCCTGCTGGAACAGGTCGCGCAATTCGCGCGTGTGCGCATCGCCCGCTGGTTTGATCCGTTCGCCACCGCGGCGCAGGCGCACGGTGATCGGCGGGTCCAGCTGTGCACTTTGCGGCAGACGCAGTTCACCGCCGTCGGGCAGATGCAGGGGTTCGCCGCGCCACTCGGTTTGCCATTGCGGGTCGATGTTTGCCGCTGGCGGCACGCTCCAGAGACGTCCCCGCCAGATATGCAACTCCGTGCCGGGCCAGCGGATGCAGGGCAGTTTTCCGGGCCGCGATTCGCGCAGTTGCCGTTCGATCTGCTGGCGCTGCGCCGTGGTGGGCGCGGTCAGGCCGCGCGCATGCAGCCAGTGATCGAGCAGCGGATCGCGCAGCGCCGGCACGAGAGCGAGCCAGACCTGGCCGTCGAGGCTGTCGGTGGCCGGATCGCGCAGGCGTTCCAGCGCCTCCAGCCATTGCGAGCGCAAGGCGTCGGCGGCGGCGCGACTCAGCGCGGCGCTGTGCAGGATCGAATCGGCCGCCTGCGGCCAGTGGCCTTGCAGCCGCGGCAGGATTTCGTGGCGCAGGTAGTTGCGTGCCAGATGGATGTCGGCATTGCTGGGGTCTTCGATGAACGCCAGCCCGTGCGCCTCAACGTAGGCGCGCAGTGATGCCCGCGGCACGTCCAGCATCGGCCGCCACAGTTGGCCCTGGCCAAGCGGCCGCAACGTACGCATCGCGCCGAGCCCATCGGGACCGGCGCCGCGCAGGAGTTTCAGCAGTACGGTTTCCACCTGGTCGTCGCGATGGTGGGCCAGCACCAGCCGTTCGCCCTCGCGCAGGTGCGTGGCGAATGCCTGGTGACGGGCGCGTCGGGCCGCCGCTTCCAATCCGTCGCCACGGCCGCCCTCGACCTGCACGCGCGCCACCTCGCAAGGCACGCCCCATGCCTCGCCGAGCCGCTGGCAGTGCGCGGCCCAGGCCTCGCTGTCGCGCTGCAAGCCGTGGTTGACGTGCAAGGCCCGCAGGCCGTTCGCACGCGCCTGTGGCAGTTGCGCCAGCGCGTGCAGCAGGGCGGTGGAATCGGCGCCGCCACTGAACCCCACGCACAGCGGCGCCGGTTCGATCGCCGCCAGGCTGGCGGCGAGATGTTGCTGCAGGGCGTCGCTCATTTCTTGCCGTGCGACCGCACGTAGATGTGCTTGCCGTTGCCGACCTGCCGCTCCTCGGTGTCGAACAGGCCGATGGCACCGATCAGCCCGCTGAGTTTGGCGTAGCCGTAATTGCGCGAGTCGAACTCCGGTGCACGCTTGCTCACCATGCTGCCCACCGCGCCAAGCCCGGCCCAGCCGGTGTCGTCCGCGGCGGCGCCCAGGGCTTCGCGCAACAGGTTGAGCAGGCGCGAGTCCTGGCGCAGCTCCTGGGTGGTTTTCCGATGCGGCGCGTCGTCGGTTTTCTCGGGGCTTTCATCTGCTTCGCGCAGCACGTCGGTGTAGACGAACTTGTCGCAGGCCGCCACGAACGGCGTGGGCGTCTTGCGTTCGCCGAAGCCGTAGACGAACAGGCCCGATTCGCGGATGCGCCCGGCCAGCCGGGTGAAATCGCTGTCGCTGGAGACGATGCAGAAGCCGTCGAAGCGATTGGTGTAAAGCAGGTCCATCGCATCGATGATCATCGCCGAGTCGGTGGCATTCTTGCCGCTGGTGTAGCCGAACTGCTGGATCGGCTGGATCGACTGGGTCAGCAACTGGTCCTTCCAGCCACGCAGTTGCGGGCTGGTCCAGTCACCGTAGGCGCGCTTCACATGCGCGGTGCCGTACTTGGCGACCTCCGCCAGCAGGCCTTCGGCCAGCGACGGCTGCGCGTTGTCGGCGTCGATCAGTACGGCAAGTTTGGACGCGTCATGGGCCATGGTGGATATCCATCGGTGGGATTACCGATCGTAGCGCCCAAGGCTGGCTGAGGGGTGCTGTGGGAGCGGCTTCAGCCGCGATGCCTTTGCTCCGGTGCAACGAAACAACAACAGCATCGCGGCTGAAGCCGCTCCCACATACGGACACACCAGATCAGGATTCTTATTCCTGATACGCCCCGTAACCGCGCAACCGCTTGTAGCGCTGTTCCAGCAGATCGGTGACGGGCATCGCCTGCAGCTGGTCGAGCTGGTTCAGCAGCACGGCCTTCAGGCGGATCGCCATCGAGCGTGGGTTGCGGTGGGCGCCGCCCAGCGGCTCGCGCACCATCTTGTCGACCAGGCCCAATTCCAGCAGGCGCGGGGCGGTCATGCCAAGGGCCTCGGCGGCATCCTTGATTTTATCGGGGCTCTTCCAAAGAATCGAAGCGCAACCCTCGGGGGTGATCACCGAATAAGTCGAGTACTGCAGCATCAGGGTACGGTCGCCGACGCCGATGGCCAGCGCGCCGCCGGAGCCGCCTTCACCGATCACCGTGCAGATGATGGGCACCTTCAGCTCAGACATTTCCAGCAGATTGCGGGCAATCGCCTCGCTTTGCCCGCGCTCTTCGGCACCGATGCCGGGATAGGCGCCCATGGTGTCGATGAAGGTAAACAGCGGCAGCTGGAAGCGCTCGGCCATCTTCATCAGGCGTAGCGCCTTGCGATAGCCTTCCGGGCGCGGCATGCCGAAGTTGCGCTTGATCTTGCCCTTGGTGTCGCGAGCTTTCTGGTGACCAATGATCATCACCGGCCGGCCATCGATGCGGCCCAGGCCGCCCACGATGGCGCCATCGTCGGCATACATGCGATCGCCGGCCAGCTCGTGGAATTCCTCGCACATCACGCCGATGTAATCGAGCGTGTACGGCCGCGCCGGGTGGCGTGACAGTTGGGTGGTTTGCCACGAGTTGAGGTTGCGGAAAATCTCGGCCGTCTTGATCTTCAGCTTCTCGCGCAGACGGCCGACTTCCTCGTCGATATTGAACGCCTGGCCATCGCTGGCGTGGCGCAGCTCCTCAATTTTCGCGTCCAGCTCGGCGATGGGTTGTTCGAAGTCGAGGAAGTTGGGATTCATCCGTTTTCATTCATTAGCGATAGCCTTGCAGTATACCGCCATGACCGGTTTTCACGGGAACGCAACCGTATGGCGGCGTTCATCGCCCAACCCCCGGCAACATGCTGGCCCGACCCGGTTTTGCGCTATCGTCGGAGCCCCGATTTTCGCCCCGGAATCCTCATGGCCATCGACAACGCCAAGCTCGACCGCATCGTGGCCGAGGCCCGCCGCAACGCCGAACAGCGCGAGCTGGGCTACCGCGAGCGGGCGCTGAAAATGTACCCCTGGGTGTGCGGCCGCTGCGCCCGCGAATTCACCCGCGCCAACCTGCAGGAGCTGACCGTCCACCACCGCAACCACGACCACGATTTCAACCCGCCGGACGGCAGCAACTGGGAATTGCTGTGCGTGTATTGCCATGACAACGAGCATTCGCGGCACATCGATCACGTGCGCGGCGGGGTGATGGCGGTGGAAGATGCGCCGGCGGCCACGGGTAATCCGTTTGCGGATCTGAAGGCGATGCTGGAGCAGCGGGGGAAGTGACGTATCGGTTCCTCCCCTGCGAAGCAGGGGAGGTCAGGAGGGGTAAGGCTTTTGACTTTCAGATCGAGAGCGACCCCCTCCCCAATCCTCCCTGCAAGCAGGGGAGGGAGACATGCTGATCAGTCCTGCTGCTTGACGATGCGCAGGCGCACGGCTTCGACGCCGGGCATGGCGCGCACGGCGCGGAGCAGGTCGGGGACGGCGTCCACGCGCCACTCGTCGCCGAGTTCCAGATCGGCCTGGGCGGCGCCGTTGCGATAGTTGTGCAGGATCACGGTGGCGCGGCCGCCGCGGTAGCCGGTGAGCACCTGCTGCAGTTGGGCGGGGAAATCGGGGCTGATGCCGTCGAGCTTCAGGCGCAGCAGGCGGGCGTGCTTGTGGCAGGCCTCGGCCAGTGAGAGCGCGCTGCGGGCGCGCAACTGGAAGCCGCCACCGGAGAAATCGTCGATGCGCAGGCCACCTTCGACGATCAGGATCTGGTCGCGGGTCAGCAGCGGCGCGATCTGCTGGTACAGCTCGCCGAAGAAGCTCACCTCGATGCTGCCGCTGCCGTCCTCGATACGCACGAACGCATCGCTGTCGCCGCGTTTGCGCACGGCGGCGACCATGCCGGCGATCGTCCACGGCGTGTCCGGGCCGCGGCGGAAGCGGTTGCTGTCGCCGTCGTCGTTCCGGCGCGGCTTGGGCGGCTGGTAGCGGTCCACGATCTCGCCCAGCGGGCAGGTGGACAGTTGTGCCAGTTCATCCTTCCAGGGGTCGGTGGGATGACCCGAGAGATAGTGCCCCAGCGTGTCGCGCTCGCCCTGCAGCTTCTGCTCCAGCGGCCACTCGGCCACGACGGGCAGCTCGACCTTGAGTACCGGCGTGGCGTTGCCCATGGCTGCGCCGAACATGTCGTTCTGGCCCGACTGCTTGTCGCGCAGGTGCTGCTCGGCTGCCTTCATCGCGTTGGGCAGCTGGGCGATCAGGCTGGCGCGGGTGGGCGCCAGTGCATCCAGCGACCCGCACAGGATCAGCGCCTCCAGCACGCGCCGGTTCAGGCGCGTGGGATCGATGCGGCGGCAGAAGTCGGCCAGGTCGGTGTAGGGGCCGTTGGCACGCTCGGCCACGATCGCCTCGCAGGCGCCCTGGCCCACGCCCTTGATGGCGCCGAGGCCGTACTGGATCGTCTTTGCCTCGGTCGCGACGAACATGTACTCGGACGCGTTGACGTCCGGCGGTCGCACGTCGATGCCCAGCACCCGCGACTCATCCAGGAAGGTCACCACCTTGTCGGTGTTGTCCATGTCCGAGGAGATCGTGGCGGCCATGAATTCGGCCGGGTAATGCGCCTTCAGCCAGGCGGTCTGGTAGGACACCAGGGCGTAGGCGGCGGCGTGCGATTTGTTGAAACCGTAGCCGGCGAACTTCTCCATCAGGTCGAAGATGGCGTCGGCCTTGTCGCCGCTGAGGCCGTCCTTCGCGGCGCCTTCGCGGAACTTGACGCGCTCCTTCGCCATTTCCTCCAGCTTCTTCTTGCCCATCGCGCGGCGCAGCAGGTCGGCGCCGCCGAGCGTGTAACCGCCCACGATCTGCGCCATCTGCATCACCTGCTCCTGATAGACCATGATGCCGTAGGTCTCTTTCAGGATCGGCTCGACGCGCGGGTCGGGGTATTCCACGTCCTCGCGGCCGTGCTTGCGCGCCACGAAGCTGGGGATCAGGTCCATCGGGCCGGGGCGGTACAACGCCACCAGCGCGATGATGTCCTCGAAGCGGTCGGGTTTCGCGTCCTTCAGCATGCGCTGCATGCCGGAGGATTCGAGCTGGAACACGGCGACCGTCTGCGCTTTTTTCAGCAACTCGTACGGTGCCGGATCGTCCAGCGGCAGCGCGGCGATGTCGAGCGGTTCTTCACCGGTCTTGGCGCGGCGCGCGTTGATCGCCTTCACCGCCCAGTCGATGATGGTCAGTGTGCGCAGGCCAAGGAAGTCGAACTTCACCAGGCCCACGGCTTCGACATCGTCCTTGTCGAATTGCGTCACCACGCCGCCGCCGCCCGGTTCGCAATACAGCGGGGCGAAGTCGGTCAGCGGTGTGGGCGCGATCACCACGCCGCCGGCGTGCTTGCCGGCGTTGCGGGTGAGGTTTTCCAGCTTCAGCGCCAGGTCGATCAGGGCGCGGGCGTCTTCGTCCTGCTCGTAGATGTCGCAGAACTCGCGCACGACGCGGTCGGGTTCTTTCTTCGCCTTCTCCGAACGGTTCAGCGCATCGGACAGGGTGAGGTCGAGCGGGCGCGGCGGGATCAGCTTGGCCAGCTTGTCGACCTGGCCGTAGCCCATGCTGAGCACGCGGCCGGAGTCGCGCAGCACCGCCTTGGCCGCCATCGAGCCGTAGGTGATGATCTGGCTGACGCGGTCGCGGCCGTACTTGCGCGACACGTAGTCGATCACCTCGTCGCGGCGATCCATGCAGAAATCGATGTCGAAGTCGGGCATCGACACGCGTTCGGGGTTCAGGAAGCGCTCGAACAGCAGGTCGAACTGCAGCGGATCGAGGTCGGTGATCTTCAACGCCCACGCCACCAGCGAGCCCGCGCCGGAACCGCGGCCGGGGCCCACCGGAATGCCGTTGTCCTTGCCCCAGCGGATGAAGTCCGAAACGATCAGGAAGTAGCCGGGAAAGCCCATTTCCACGATCACGTCCAGCTCGCGCTCCAGCCGCTGGTCGTAGTCCTGGCGCGTGTGGTTGTTGGCCAGCGGCGCCAGTGCCAAGCGCTCCTCCAGCCCGTGACGCGAGAGTTCGCGGATGTAGCTGGCCAGGTCGTGGCCACCGGGTACGGGGAAGTCGGGCAGGTAGTAGGTGCCGAACTTCAGTTCAAGATTGCAGCGTTTGGCCAGCTCGACGGTGTTTTCCAGCGCCTCGGGCAGGTCGGCGAACAGCGCGGCCATTTCCTCGGGGGTTGTCAGGTATTGCTGGTCGCTGTAGTCGTGCGGGCGTTTGGGATCAGCCAGCACACGGCCCTGGTTGATGCACACGCGCGCCTCGTGCGCCTCGAAGTCGTCCTGTTTCAGGAAGCGCACGTCGTTGCTGGCCAGCACGGGCAGGTTGAGATCGGCGCCCAGCGCCAGCGCCTGGGTGTTCCAGTTTTCCTCGCCCTCGCGGCCGCAGCGGGTCAGTTCCAGGTACAGCCGGTCGGGAAACAGGTGCGCCAGCGGCTGGAGTTTCGACCGTGCCGCCGGCGTGCCCTGGTTGAGCGCGATACGGGCGACTTCGCTGTCCCTGCCCAGCAGCGCGATCAGGCCGAAGGTGGCGTCCGCGGTGAGCCAGCCGGCGTCGACCAGGGCGCGCCCGCCGTGCTGGCCGTCGCGCCAGGCGCGCGAGACCAGCCGCGACAGGTTGAGGTAACCGGCGTGGTGCTGGCACAGCACGGTGAGCCGCCACGGACGCGGGTCGTCCGGCGAACTGATCCACAGGTCGCAGCCGCCGATCGGCTTGATGCCGGCCGCGCTGCACGCCTTGTAGAACTTCACCAGGGCGAACATGTTGCTGTCGTCGGTCAACGCCACCGCGGGAATACCGTCGCGCACGCAGGCGCCGACCAGCGCCTTGATGCGGATGGTCGAATCGACCAGCGAGTATTCGCTGTGCAGGTGCAGGTGGGTGTAGCGGACGGTCATGCAGTCTTACGCGCTGAATCCATGCAGGCTACCGGGCGCCCTGCGCATCGGCAAGATTGACATGTGCGCGCTTTGCGCCAAACGGCACCCATGCTGGCACCGGTCCTCAGAGCAGGGGCTGTTGCAGCAATCGACCCACCGGGGCAAAGCTGCGCCGGTGCTGGCGGCAAGGGCCCAGCTGTTGCAGCGAGGCGAGGTGCGACGGGGTGCCGTAGCCCTTGTGGATGGCGAAGCCGTAGCCCGGATACTCGTCTTCCATCGCC
The DNA here is from genome assembly GCF_000264315.1 of Rhodanobacter fulvus Jip2. Taxonomy (GTDB): domain Bacteria; phylum Pseudomonadota; class Gammaproteobacteria; order Xanthomonadales; family Rhodanobacteraceae; genus Rhodanobacter; species Rhodanobacter fulvus. The sequence continues at coordinate 83,119 of NZ_AJXU01000007.1, read as the reverse complement.
ACCATCAGGCGGTCGCGGCTGACCTTGGCCAGGATCGATGCGGCGCTGATCGCTGGCACGCGTGCGTCGCCGCCGATGATGGCTCGGCCGGGGCAGGGCAGATCCCTGGGCAGCTGGTTGCCATCGATGAATGCTTCCTGCGCAACCACACTCAGCCCGGCCACAGCGCGGCTCATGCCGGCCATGGTGGCGTGGAAGATGTTGAGGCGGTCGATCTCGTCCACCTCGATCATCACCACGCACCAGGCCAGCGCGCGTTCGATGATCTGCGGATACAGGGCCTCGCGCCTCGCCTCGGTGAGTTTCTTTGAATCGTCCAGCGCCTTGATGGGTCGCGACGGATCGAGGATGACCGCCGCCACCGCCAGCGGACCGGCCAGCGGCCCGCGCCCGGCCTCGTCGACGCCGGCCACCAGCAAGCCCCTGGTGGTGGCGACGTAACCCTTGCGACGCGAGAACGGGGTGGTGGCGCGCGTTCGTGCGGGGCGTTCAAGCACGGGCATGCGCGTGCTCCAGCAACTCGGCCACGGCCGTGGCGGCGCGGTCGGCGGCGTGGTGGTCGTCATCGCCGCGCAAGGCTTGGTGCAGGTGTTCGAAGGCGGCTACCACGGCGCCGCGGCGTTCGCTGTCGCGGAACAGCGCCAGCGTGGCATCGGCGAGTTTCTCCGCGGTGCAGTCGTCCTGCATCAATTCGGGTACGGGCAGGTCGGGCAAGCCTTCGGCGCGCGCCAGGATGTTGGGCAGGGTGAAGATGTCGGTCTTCAGCATGTTCAGCGCGCGGGCGATGCGGTAACTCATCGGCGCCACGCGATAGCCCACCACCATCGGCCGCTTGGCCAGCATCGCCTCCAGCGTGGCGGTGCCGGAGGCGAGCAGGACCATGTCGGCTGCCATCATCGCCTCGTGGGCGTGGCCATCGAGCAGCAGCGGTGCGGTTTCATCGCGCGTGCCGTTGGCCAGCATGGTCTTCAGCATGGCGTGCACCTGCGGGTTGGCGGCGGGTATCACCACGCGCAACCCCGGAATCGCGGCCGCCACGCGGTGCGCGGCGTCGATGAAAAGCTGCCCCAGTCGCGACAGCTCGGACGGGCGGCTGCCGGGCAGCAGCGCCAGCACGGGTGCTTCCTGCGGCAATTGCAACGTCTCGCGCGCAGCCACCCGATCGGCCACCAGTGGAAAACGGTCGGCCAGCGGATGACCCACGAAACGCGCGTCGACACCGTGCCTGGCGTAGATCGCCGGCTCCATCGGAAACAGGCACAGCACGCGGTCGGCGCTGCGGCCGATCTGGGCGGCGCGCTTTTCCCGCCACGCCCATACCGACGGGCTGACGTAGTGCACGGTGCGCAATCCGGCCTCTTTCAGGCGGCGCTCGACGGCGAGGTTGAAATCGGGGGCGTCGATGCCGATCACCACGTCGGGCCGCGTCTCCAGCAAGTGGGCAACCAGCGTCCGGCGCAGGCGCAGCAGTCGCGGCAGATGCTTCAGCACTTCCACGAAACCCATCACCGACAACTCGCGGATGTCGTGCCACGACTCGAAACCCTGCGCCTGCATGCGCGCGCCGCCGATGCCCACGAAGCGGGCCTGCGGATAACGCCGGCGCAAGGCTTCGATCAGGTCGGCGCCGAGCTGGTCGCCGGAATCCTCGCCGGCGATGATGGCGATGGTGGGTGAGCCGGGATTAGGGATTTGGGATTCGGGATTCGGCACGATGCTCACGGTTGGCGGATGCTTTTGTACAAAGGTAGCGGGCCAGAGCTTTCGGTGAATGAATCGGGTGGTTGGTGAGTCCGCGCTGTTGCCCTTGCGAATCCCCAATCCCGAATCCCAAATCCCGGCTTATCGCGCCAGCGCCCGCTCGCTGCGGTCGATGAAGTCGAGCATGGCGCGCACGTCGTCGCTTTCGCGGGCCTGCGTGGCCAGTTGCTCGCGCGCTTCGGGCAGCGACAGGCCGGCCATGTACAGCGTGCGGTAGGCGCGCTTGATCGCGGCGATCCGCGGCGCGTCGAAGCCGCGACGTTTCAGGCCTTCGCTGTTGATGCCGCGCGGGCGGCCCTGCTGCTCGTTGGCCATGGTGACGAATGGCGGCACGTCGTGGCCGACCAGGCAGCCCATGCCGATGAACGCGTGCGCGCCCACCTTGCAGAACTGGTGCACGCCGGAATAGCCTGAGAGGATCGTCCAGTCGCCGATTTCCACGTGCCCGGCCAGCGCCGAGTAGTTGGAAAACACCACGTTGTTGCCGATCTGGCAGTCGTGCGCGATATGCACGTAGGCCAGCACCCAGTTGTCGTTGCCGATGCGGGTGAAGCCGCCACCGTCGCCGGTGCCGCGGTTGATGGTGACGAACTCGCGGATCAGGTTGCGGTCGCCGATCACCAGCTCGGTATGCTCGCCGCCGAATTTCTTGTCCTGCGGGTCGCCGCCCAGCGAGGCAAACTGGGCGATGCGATTGTCGCGGCCGATGCGGGTGGGGCCCTCGATCACCACGTGCGGCCCGATCACGGTGCCTTCGCCGACATGCACATCCGCGCCGATCACGCTGTACGCGCCGATGCCGACATTGGCGCCGATGACGGCGGCCGGATCGACCTGCGCGGTGGGATGGATCGAGGCGGGCCTGGTCATTTCTCCGACCTCGCCGCACACATCAGTTCGCAGCAGGCTACCTCCTTGCCATCCACCAGCGAGCGCGCAAGGAACAGGCCCATGCCGCGCATCACGCGCTTCTGCGTCACCTCGAAGCGCAGCTGGTCGCCCGGCACCACCGGCGCGGTGAAGCGCGCGTTGTCGACCTTCACCAGGTAGAACAGCGGTGCCTCGATCAGGCCCTTGGAGCGGTTGCTGAGCTGGGTCAGCAGGCCTGCGGCCTGCGCCATCGCCTCGATGATGAGCACGCCGGGCATCACCGGGTGGTTCGGGAAATGGCCGTTGAAGAAGGGCTCGTTGATGGTGACGTTCTTCAACGCCACGATGCTGGTCTCCGGCACGATCTCGATGACCCGGTCGACCAGCAGGAACGGATAGCGGTGTGGCAACAGTTTCTGGATCTGTTCCACAGTCACCGGCAGGGTAATCGCCGGGGTGTTATCACTCATGATTCTTGTCCTTTTCCAGCGCCGACAGGCGGCGCGCGTACGCGTCCAGATGTTTGAAGCGCGCGGCATTCTTCCGCCATGGGCGGCTTTCCTGCAACGGTACCCCGGATGAATATTCGCCCGGCTCGTGGATTGAATGGGTAACCAGGCTCTTGGCGGTAATGGTAACCCGATCAGCCAGTTCCAGATGGCCGAGCACGCCGGCGTTGCCGCCGATCATGCAATAGCGGCCGATTTTCGCGCTGCCGGCCACCGCCGCGCAGCCGGCCATGGCGGTGTGCGCGCCCACGTATACGTTGTGGGCGATCTGGATCTGGTTGTCCAGGCGCACGTCCTCTTCCAGCACGGTGTCTTCCAGCGCCCCGCGATCGATGGTGGTGTTGGCGCCGACCTCGCAATCGTCGCCGATGCGCACGCCACCCAGTTGCGGCATTTTTACCCAATGGGCCGGATCAGGGCCGCCACGGTCGAACGCCAGACCGAAGCCGTCCGAACCGATCACGGCGCCCGGATGGATCAGCACGCGCTGGCCCAGCGTTACGCGAACCACCAGCGTCACCCGCGCTACCAGGCGCGAATGCGCGCCCACGGTGCAGCCGTCGCCGATGATGCAATGCGGCCCCAGCACCACGCCGTCACCGATCACGGCGTCGTCGCCGATCACGCAGCACGGTCCGATGCTGGCGCTCTGGCTGACCCGTGCCGTGGGCGCAACCACGGCGCTGGGATGGATGCCCACCGGCGCCGCCGGCAAACGTTCGAACAGCGCCGCGATTTTCGCGTAGGCCAGGTACGGGTCGGCCGCGACCAGCGCGGCACCCGGGCAATCGGCCAGGTTTTCCGCGCGGACGACCACGATGCCGGCGCCGCTGGCGGCCAGCTGGGCGGTGTATTTGCTGTTGGCGAGGAAGCCGAGTTGGCTCGGTCCCGCCGCCGCCAGGGTGCCGACGCCGTCGACCCGCACGCCCGCGTCGCCATGCGCGACGAGACCGAAGCGCTCGGCCAGTTCGGCCAGGGTGTAGCTGGTGGTCGTGCTCACGGTCATCTCCGAAGGCGCGAGGGACGCGAAACGGAAAAGCGCGGCATCGCCGCGCTCCTTTCCAGCGTTTGCGGGAGGTCCGGTATCAGAACTGGCTCCCGAAGGTGAACTGGACCCGCTCTTCGTAGTGATGGTCTTCTTTCTGCGAGCGGATCGGTACGGCCAGGCTGATGATCAGCGGACCGATCGGTGCCTGCCACTGCAGCGACAAACCTGTCGATGCGCGCAGCATCTTGGCGTCGAAGCTCTGGTAGTCCTTGTACGCATTGCCGACGTCCATGAACCAGGACACGCGGGCCGTGTTGATGTCCTTCAGGAACGGCAGCGGGATGAACACCTGCGCCGTGCCGAGCACCTTGAACGCACCGCCGATCGGTTGCGCGTAGGAGTAGTAGCCGCCGGTGCAGGTGCCGTTGGCATTCTGCGTCGCGCTGGGACCTACGCAGGAACGCGGGCCCAGCGTGTTGTCCTGGAAGCCGCGCACGTCGCGCACGCCGCCGGAGTAGAAGTTCTGCCAGAACGGGAAGTCATTACGCATGTCGGTCAGGACATGGTTGGGATTTTCCTTCGCGCTGGCGGCTTTCAACGCTTCGAACTGCTCGTCACTGATGCCGTTCTTGCCATAGCTTTCGCCGTAACCGACCTGGCCATCGAGGTACAGCACGAAGCCCAGGCCGACCGGCCAGTAGTGGTTGGCCTGAGCAAAGAACTTCCAGTACTTCGCCGTCGAACCGGGCAGGGCGACATCCACCGACGCCGACAGCAGGCCACCACGGGTGGGGGCCCAGTAACCGTTGCGGGTGTCGTGGTTCCAGCCGATCGTACTGGTCCAGGCGTGCTCGGTACGATTTCCGATCTGGTCCTGATAGGCCACGAACTGCGGTGGGCTGTAGAAGCTGGTGACGATGCGGTTGCTGCTGATGCCAAGGCCCAGGCGCAAGCTGTCGGTTTCGCCGAGCGGCAGACCCAGGTAGGTGGAGAACGCCTTGGTGCTCGTCTCGTAGTTGGCCAGTTCGGTATTGCCGTAATCGGTCTTGGAATAAGTGGCGTTGTAGCCGATACCGATGCCGTTGTCGGTGAGGTACGGGTTGTAATAGTTGAGGTTGAAGCGGGTGTAATAGCTGCTGCGCTCACCGCTGATCGCAAAGCTGTCGCCGCTGCCGAACAGGTTGTTCTGCGATACCGAGGCCGACAGGATCATGCCCGAATACTGCGAATAGCCCACGCCGAACTGCATGCTGCCGGCGGACTGCTCTTCGACCTTGACCGTCACGTCGACCTTGTCCTGGGTGCCGGGAACCAGCTTCTTGTCGATGTCGACCTTCTTGAAATAGCCCAGTCGCTGCAGGCGGATCTTGGAGCGGTCGACGGCGGCCTGCGAGTAGAACGTCCCTTCGAGCTGGCGCATCTCGCGGCGCAGCACGCTGTCCTCGGTGCGGGTATTGCCCTGGAAAACCACGCGGCGCACGTACACGCGCTCGCCCGGCTCGACGTACAGCGTGAGGTCGACGGTGCGCTTTTCCTTGTCCAGCTTGGGAATCGAGGTGACCTTGGCGAAGGCGTAGCCGAGGTTGGCCAGCAGTGCCTTGATGCCGTCGGTACTGGCTTCCACCGCGGCGCGGTTGAAGGTGTCGCCCGGCGCCACGATGACCAGATGGCGCAAGGTGGATTCCGGCAGGATCAGGTCGCCCAGCAGCTTCACGGCGGTGACCTTGTAGATCTCGCCTTCCTTCACGTCGGCGGCCACGTACATCGTGCGTTTGTCCGGCGCGATCGTGACCTGGGTGGAGTCGATGCCAAAGTCGGCGTAACCGCGATTCATGTAGTAGGACTGCAGCTTTTCCATGTCGCCGGAAAGCTTTTCGCGCGAGTACTGGTCGTTCTTCGAATACCACGACGTCCAGTTGGTGGTGCCCGATTCGAAATCGTCGCGGATTTCCTTGTCGGTGAAAGCGTGGTTGCCGAGGATGTTGATTTCCTTGATCTTCGACACCTTGCCTTCGCGGATCTCGATTTCCACCGCCACCCGGTTGCGATCGAGCTTGGTGACGTGCGGCAACACCGAGACGTTGTACTTGCCCCGGTTGTAGTACTGGTGGATCAGTTCCTGCCGGACCCGGTCCAGCGCCAGGCGATCGAAGGTCTCGCCTTCGGCCAGGCCGATTTCCTTCAGGCCCTTCTTCAGGTCGTCGGACTTGATGTCCTTGTTGCCGCGCAGGGTGAGCTTGCTGATCGACGGCCGCTCGACCACCTTGATCACCAGGATGTCGCCTTCGCGGCTGAATTCCACGTCGGTGAAGAACTTGGTGTCGTACAACGCGCGGATGGCCCGTTGGGCCTGCGCATTGGTCATCCGGTCGCCCTTGTCCACCGGCAGGTAGTTGTAGACCGTGCCGGCCGCGATGCGGCTGAGCCCGTCGATGCGGATGTCCGACACCACGAAGGGGGCGAACGCAAACGCGTTGGCGGAGAGGGAGGCAAGCAGGAGCAGGGCGGCGACACGCTTCATCGTCGATTCCGATGGGTTATTTGGATGAGGCAGCCTGCGCGGCCACCTCGATCAACAGTGAAGCTAAGGACGAATCCCGCTTCGAGAAAGTACTGACACGTGGCCGTGGTGCATCGCGAGGTCCGCCGTCGCGATGCCACGCACCGTGGCGTGCCGCGGTCATGAGCTTGTTGTGAAGCGCTGGCGTCACGACAGCAGCATGCGGTGAATATCGTTGTAGAACGCCAGCCCCATCAGGGTGAACAGCAGCGCCAGGCCGATGTACTGACCGACGATCATGACTTGTTCGCTGACCGGACTGCCTTTGACCAACTCGACAAGGTAATACAGCAGGTGGCCGCCGTCCAAGACCGGAATCGGCAGCAGGTTGAGAATGGCCAGACTCAGCGACACCAATGCCAGGAATTGCAGGAACCATGGCAGGCCCATGCTGGCCGATGCATTGGCCACCTCGGCGATGCCGATCACGCCGGAAAGATTCTTCGTCGATGCCTCGCCGGTGAGCATCTTGCCGAGCATGCCGAACGTCTGCGTGGTGTTGCGCCAGGTGGTTTCCAGCGAAGCACTCAGCGCCCGCAGCGGGCCGTAGTGAAGAGTGGCCAGTTCGGTCACCGGCGAGCCCACGCCCATCACCCAGCGCGCCGGCTGGCCCTGCAGCGATTCGAAGCGGGTGGTGACATCCAGCTTCAGCCGTTGACCGTTCCGGTCGACCACCAGCGCAAGCGTGGGCGACGTCGCCGCCTCCTTCTGCACCAGTTCACCGAACGCCGAAAAATCCGTTACTGACTTGCCGTTGACGCTGACGATGCGGTCACCACCCTGCATGCCGGCCAGCGCGGCGGGCTGGCCCGCCATCACGGTGGCGGCGATGGCCGGCGGCGGCGCCAGTTTCAGGCCCAGCGTGTCGAGGTAATGGCCCACGTCCTGGCCGGCGGGCAATTGATTCAGCGGCAACACCAGCTGGCGTTGCGCACCATCGGCGTCGCGTACGGTCAGCGGCAGCGGTTGGCGGCCCAGCGTGGCGTTGGCCACCGCCGCCATGGAATCGCTCCAGGTCGTCACCGGCTCGCCATCGACCGCCAGGATGCGATCGCCCGGCTGCACGCCGGCCACGGCGGCCATGCTGTTTGGCGTGGCGGTCACCACCGGCGCCACGTCGGGCTTGCCCAGCATGAACATCGCCCAGAACGCCACGATCGTGAAAATCAGGTTGAACCCGGGGCCGGCCGCCACGATGGCGATCCGCTTCCATACCGATTTGCCGGTGAATTCCTGATCGCGCAAGGCGGGGTCGACCTCACCCTCGCGCGCGTCCAGCATCTTCACGTAGCCACCCAGCGGGATCGCCGCGATCTGGTACTCGGTGCCGTCGCGGCCGATCCGTTTCCAGATCGCGCGGCCAAAACCCACCGAAAAACGCAGCACCTTGACGCCACAGCGGCGCGCGACCCAGTAATGGCCAAATTCGTGAAAGGTCACCAGCACGCCAAGCGTGACCAGCAACCAGAATACCGAGCCGAAGAAGGAAGTCATCAAGTGCCGAAGTTGAGGAAAATCGCGGGCTACAGAATATCAGCAAGCATGCTGCAGAACGCGACGGGCCGAGGCACGGGCGATCCGGTCGCGTTCACATAGCGCCCCCACATCGACCACGGCTTGCCCCGGCAGTTCCGTCAATACGCTCTCGACCACGTCGGCGATCGACAGGAAGGGCAGCGCGCCGGCGAGAAACGCCTCCACGGCGACCTCGTTGGCGGCGTTGAGTATCGCCGGGCTGTCGCCGCCGGCACGCAAGGCCTGATAAGCCAGTGCCAGGCAGCGGAAGGTCGACAGGTCCGGCGCTTCAAACGCCAGCGGCGCACAGGCGGCCAGGTCCAGCGACGGCACACCCGATTCCACCCGCTCGGGCCAGGCCAGCGCGTGGGCGATGGCGGTACGCATGTCCGGGTTGCCGAGCTGGGCCAGCACCGAGCCGTCGACGTATTCCACCATCGAATGCACCAGGCTCTGCGGATGCACCAGCACGTCGATGGCATCGGCGGGTGCGCCAAACAGGTGATGCGCCTCGATCACCTCCAGCCCCTTGTTCATCAGGGTGGCGGAGTCGACGGAAATCTTGCGGCCCATCACCCAGTTCGGATGCTTGCAGGCCTGATCGGGGGTGATGCCGGCCAGTTCGGCGCGGGTGCGGCCGCGGAACGGGCCGCCGGAGGCGGTGAGGATCAGCCGGCGCACGCCGCTGCGGGTCAGCTCGGGGCGCCCGCCGGGCAGGCACTGGAACACCGCGTTGTGCTCGGAATCGACCGGCACCAGCGCACCGCCACCCACGCGCACCGCTTCCAGCAGCAGCGCGCCGGCCATCACGATCGATTCCTTGTTGGCCAGCAGCAGGTGCTTGCCCGCCTGCGCCGCGGCCAGCGTGGAATCGAGCCCGGCGGCACCCACGATCGCGGCCACCACGGTGTCGCAGAGGGTGCCGGCAGCCGCATCGGTGATCGCCTGATGGCCGCTGGCCACGTCGCAGCGCACGCCGGCCGCGGCCAGGCGCCGCGACAGTTCCCCTTCCAGCGCAGGGTCGGCGATCACCGCCAGTTCCGGCCGGTGGCGCACACACAATTCGGCCAGCGCGGCGACTTGCCGGTTGGCGGTCAGGACGGTGGCGCGGAAGCGTTGCGGGTGGCGCGCGATGACATCCAGCGTATTGCCGCCGATGGAACCGGTGGCGCCAAGTACAGCGACCTTCTTCATGCCTGACGACCCGTCACTTCAGAGGCCCAGCAGCCACAGGCCGGCGGCAAACACCGGCAAGGCGGCGAAGACGCTGTCCAGGCGATCCAGCAGGCCGCCGTGGCCGGGGAAGATGGTGCCCGAATCCTTCACTTTGGCGTGCCGCTTCATCAGGCTTTCGATCAGGTCGCCGACGATGGATGCGGCGACGGTCAGGCACGCCAGTACGGCCAGGCCAACCAGCGAAGTCCCGCGCACATCCAGCAGCCAGCCACCAATCACCGCGACCAGCGTGCCGGCCACCAGTGCGCCGTAGGCACCCGCCCAGGTCTTGCCCGGGCTGACCTGCGGCGCCAGCTTGCGCTTGCCGAAGGTGCGACCGCTGAAATACGCGCCGATGTCCGCGCTCCACACGATCAGCAGGGCCAGCAGCGTCCACCAGTGGCCGTGCGGTTCGCGATCATGGATCGCCACCAGCGCGATCCATGCGGGAAAGATGATCAGCGCGCCGGCCATCAGTTTCAGTGCGCGGTTTTCACTGGTGGGCGCCGCGGCAAACGCGAAATGGCGCAGCCACAGGCAGGCCACCACCCACCAGGCCACGCCCAGCAGCACCACCGGTATCTCCACGGCGGCATGGCCCCACCACAGCAAGCCGAACACGACGACCGCCGCCAGCAGCAGCACGATGGATGCGGCGCGGTTCTTCAGGCCGGACAGTTGCGCCCACTCCCACCACGCGGCGAGAAACGCCACGGCGCAAAGCAGCGCGAAGATCGCCGTGGGCGGCCACAGGACGATCGCGATCGCCAGGGGGGCGAGTATCAGGGCGGTGAGGACGCGCTGGAGCAGCATCAGGATACCTGGACAGTGGTGGCGGCGACCTGCTCGCCGGTGCGGCCGTAGCGGCGTTCGCGGCGAGCGTAATCTTCGATGGCCCCGCGCAGGCAAGCCTGGTCGAAATCGGGCCACAGGGTATCGGTGAAATAGAACTCGGCGTAGGCCGCCTGCCACAGCAGGAAGTTGCTGATGCGGGTTTCGCCACCGGTGCGGATGAACAGATCCAGCGGCGGCGCATCGGCCAGGCTCATCCATTGGCCCAGGCGCGCCTCATCGATCTGATCCGGTTGCAGCTCACCCCGCGCCACGGCGGTGGCGGCCTGGCGGCTGGCCTGGACGATGTCCCAGCGGCCACCATAGTTCACCGCGACGTTCAATTGCAGCTTGTCGTTATCGGCGGTGCGCGCCATCGCCGACTGCATGCGCCGGCGCAGCGGTTCGTCGAACGCGGACAGGTCGCCGACGAAGCGCAGCCGCACGCCGTAGCCGTGCAATTCGTCCACTTCCTTGTCCAGCGCGCGCACGAACAGGTTCATCAGCGCACCGACTTCATCCTGCGGTCGCTGCCAGTTCTCGCTGGAAAACGCGAACAGGGTCAGCGCCTGAACACCTTCGCGCAGGCACGATTCCACTGCTTCGCGCACCGCCTTGCGGCCGGCGTTGTGGCCGAAGCTGCGCGGCTGGTGACGGGCCTTGGCCCAGCGGCCGTTGCCGTCCATCACGATCGCGATGTGGCGCGGCACTGCCGCCGCTGGCACGCCGGTCATGCGGCCGGCCGCGCGTGCCGGGTTACAGCGGCGGCAGCCGACGGACTCATCGTCAAATCGCCATCAGCTCGTCTTCCTTGGCTTTCACCACGGCGTCGACGTCCTTGACGGCCTTGTCGGTGAGCTTCTGGATCTCGTCGTCCACGCGGCGGTCGTCGTCTTCGGTGATCAGCTTTTCCTTGAGCAGGTCCTTGACTTGCTGCAAGGCGTCGCGGCGCACGTTGCGGATGGCGATCTTGGCGTTTTCGCCTTCATGGCCGACCATCTTGGCCAGATCGCGGCGGCGCTCTTCGGTGAGCGCGGGCATGTTGAGGCGGATCACGGTGCCGGCGGTGGTCGGCGTAATGCCCAGGTCGGAGGCCATCAAGGCCTTCTCGACCGGTGCCACCATCTGCTTTTCCCATGGCGTGATCACGATGGTGCGTGCGTCGGCCAGGCTGACCGACGCGACCTGGGTCAGCGGCATGTCGGAGCCGTAGTACGGCACCTTGATGCCGTCGACCAGCGCGGTGCTGGCGCGACCGGTGCGCAGGCGCAACAGATCGTGCTTGAGGGAGTCGATGCTTTTGCCCATGCGGGTCTGGGCATCGTTCTTGATGTCATTGAGCATGTGGCGTTTCCCGAAGAGCTCTGGCAAGCGGACGATTATAGCAGCCGGGTCAAGCCAGCCGGCGGCGTTGCCGGCCTCAATCGCCGCAAACCAGGGTGCCGATCGCTTCGCCGCGCATGATCCGCATCAGGTTGCCCGGCACGGTCATGTCGTAGATGCGCAGCGGCATCTGCTGGTCGCGGCACAGTGCGATGGCGGCGGTGTCCATCACTTCGAGCTTGTGCTCGATCACCTTGTCGTAGCCCAACTGCTCGTAGCGCACGGCGTCGCTGTGCTTGGCCGGGTCGGCGGTGTAGACGCCGTCGACCTTGGTGGCCTTGAGCAGCAGGTCGGCACCGATTTCCACCGCACGCAAGGCGGCGGCCGAGTCGGTGGTGAAGAACGGGTTGCCGGTGCCGGCGGCGAATAGCACGATGCGGCCCTTCTCGATGTGGCGGATGGCGCGGCGGCGGATGTAATCCTCGGCCACGTCGTGGATCTGGATGGCGCTGGTGACGCGGGCGAAACCGCCGCGCTTCTCGATCGCATCCTGCATCGCCAACGCGTTCATCACCGTGGCCAGCATGCCCATGTGGTCGCCGGTGACGCGGTCCATGCCCGCCGCGGCAAGGCCCGCGCCGCGAAAGATGTTGCCGCCGCCGATCACCACGCCGATCTGGATGCCGGCGCGCTGCACCTCGATGATCTCGTCGGCCAGGCGGCCGATCACCTTCGGATCGATGCCGTAATCGGCCTCGCCCATCAATGCCTCGCCGGAGAGCTTGAGCAAGATGCGGTGGTACTTGTGCGGGTTGCTCATGGGGACTCCGGATTGTGTGGGGTAAACCGGCACATTGTAGCGGAGAGCCGGTCGTGCGGCGCGAAGAATGAGCGTCGGGGAATGAAGGTGAACCGCCCGCTTTCTCCCTCCCCTGCGCAGCAGGGGAGGGTTGGGGGGTGGTGCTCTTGATCGGGTAAGCCCAAAGCTTTATCCCCTCACCTGAAGGACTCCCTGCGACCGAAGGAAGTCCTTTGGGGCAAGCAGGGGAGGAGCAGAGCTTCTCGCCAACGAAAAAGGCCGCGGTTTCCCGCGGCCTTTTTGCTTTCAGCAGTTAGGGCCGGCGATTACGCCAGACCGGCCTGCTTCATCACTTCAGCAGCAAAATCCTCGGTCGCCTTCTCGATGCCTTCGCCGACCGCCAGGCGGGCAACGGAGATCACGTCGGCGCCTTCCTTCTTCAGCGCGTCGGCGACGGTCACGTTGGTGTCCAGCACGTACGGCTGGCCCAGCAGGGTGACCTCGGAGATGATCTTGTTGACCTTGCCGGCCACGATCTTTTCCAGGATTTCGGCCGGCTTGGCCTTTTCCTTGTCGGACATCTGGCTCAGCGCGATGTCCTTTTCCTTGGCCAGGAAATCGGCCGGGACGTCATCGGCGCGAACATAGGCAGGATTCATCGCCGCCACATGCATGGCGATGCCCTTGGCCAGTTCCTCGGAACCGCCCTTGAGCGCCACCAGCACGCCGATGCGGCCGCCGTGGATGTAGCTGCCGATCGTGCCGTCGTTCTCGACGCGCGCCAGGCGGCGCACGTCGATCTTCTCGCCGATGGTGGCGATCAGGGTCTTGGCGGCATCTTCGACCGTGCCGCCGCCCGGATAGGCGGCAGCCTTCAGCGCGTCGATGTCGGCGGCGTTGGAGTTCAGCGCCACGTCGGCTACGGCGTCGCTGAACTTCAGGAAGCTCGCGTCCTTGCCAACGAAATCGGTTTCGCAATTCACTTCGACCAGCACGGCCTTGCCGGTGGTCTGGGCGGCCACGATGCGGCCTTCGGCGGCGATGCGGCTGGCCTTCTTGTCGGCCTTGGCCAGGCCGGACTTGCGCAGCCATTCCATCGCGGTTTCGATGTCGCCGTTGTTCTCGACCAGGGCCTTCTTGCATTCCATCATGCCGGCGCCGGACCGCTCGCGCAGCTCCTTGACCAGTTGTGCGGAGATAGTGCTCATGGGTTGTCCTCTAATGCTTGAAAGCGCCGGGGCACGCAGGCCCCGGCGCGGTTATCGCGTGCGGCGGATGCAGCGGCGGGACGAGCCGCCGTCGTCGCGCTTACCTGGCGGCAGGGGCGCCATCGCGCGAACCACGGCCACCATCACGGCGCGGCGCGGACTTGCGCGGGGCCGCCTCGCGGCGCGGGCGGTCGACCTTGGCCACCGGGTTGCCTTCCTCGTCCAGTTCGACGAAGTCGTTGCCGTCGCCCTGGGCGGCGGCCGGCGCGGCGGCCTTGCCTTCCAGGATGGAGTCGGCAGCGGCGCGGGCGTACAGCTGGATCGCGCGGATGGCGTCGTCATTGCCCGGGATGGCGTAGTCGACCAGGTCCGGGTTGTAGTTGGTGTCGACCACGGCGATCACCGGGATGCCCAGCTTCTTGGCTTCCTGCACGGCGATGTCTTCGTGGCCGATGTCGATCACGAACAGCGCGTCGGGCAGGCGGTTCATGTCCTTGATGCCGCCCAGCGAAGCCTGCAGCTTCTCGCGCTCGCGACGACGGGCCAGCACTTCGTGCTTGACCAGCTTGTCGAACGAACCGTCGGTCTCGGCTGCTTCCAGCTCCTTCAGGCGCGAAACGGACTGCTTCACGGTGCGGAAGTTGGTCAGCATGCCGCCGAGCCAGCGCGAGGTGACGAACGGCATGCCGGCGCGGGCAGCCTCTTCGGCCAACGGCTCGCGGGCGGAACGCTTGGTGCCGACGAACAGGATGGTGCCGCGCTTCTGCGCCAGGCCCGACAGGAAGTTCATCGCGTCGGTGAACAGCGGCAGGGTCTTTTCGAGGTTGATGATGTGGATCTTGCCGCGGGCGCCGAAGATGTACGGGGCCATCTTGGGGTTCCAGTAACGGGTCTGGTGACCGAAATGGACGCCGGCTTCGAGCATCTGGCGCATGGTGACTTGTGCCATGGGGTATTACTCCGATTGGCGGCTCCCTTGAAGGGAACCTGGGGTTGGGACCTCCACGCATCCCCGACTTCGACCGCGACTGCCCGGTTTGTGAGTGGGCAGGGCGCAGCACCCCGAAGACGGTGCCGATACGTGTGTGGCGTTGGTTTGGGTGTTGTACCGCTGAGGGTTACAATCCCGGTTCGCTTTGCGCTGGGCAGCTGCCAAAACAGCTACGTCAGATCAGCAAAACTCCGAAATTGTAGCCGGTGCGCCGGCATGGCGACAAGTCACCGGGTTCCCGAGGGCTTCGTCGCCACAGATTGAAGTGGAAACCATGGCCATCACCCTGAAATCCCCCGAAGACCTCGAAGGCATGCGTGTCGCCGGCAAGCTGGCCGCCGAAGTGCTGGCGATGCTGGTCGAGCACGTCAAGCCGGGCGTCAGCACCGAGGAACTGGACCGGCTCGCCTACGAGCACATCGTCAACGTGCAGAAGGCGATTCCCGCCAACGTGGGTTATCACGGGTTTCCCAAGACGCTGTGCACCTCGGTCAACCACGTGATCTGCCATGGCATTCCGAACGAGGGCAAGATTCTCAAGGACGGCGACATCATCAATCTCGACGTCACCGTGATCAAGGATGGCTGGCACGGCGACACCAGCCGCATGTACATCGCCGGCACGCCGTCGGTGCTGGCCAGGCGGCTGGTCGACACGGCGTTCGAATCGATGATGTGCGGCATCCGCGTGGTGCGCCCGGGCGCCACCCTGGGCGACGTGGGGCACGCCATCCAGCAGCACGCCGAGGGTGCCGGCTTCAGCGTGGTCAAGGAGTATTGCGGCCATGGCATCGGCAAGATCTACCACGACGAACCGCAGGTGCTGCATTACGGCAAGGCGGGCACGGGCGTGGAATTGAAGAAGGGCATGACCTTCACCATCGAGCCGATGATCAACGCCGGCAAGGCGCAGACCCGCCAGCTGCCGGACGGCTGGACCGTGGTGACCAAGGATCATTCCCTGTCGGCGCAGTGGGAACACACCATCGCCGTCACCGACGACGGCTTCGAGATCCTCACGCCCTGGCCCGATGCCTGAGTAGCCGGGATTCGGGATTCGGGAATAGGGAATCGGGATTCGGAAGAGCGGGTGTCGCCAGCCTGCTGCACTTGTGCCCGATGTAGCGTGGCAGACTGGTGACCTTTCTCCGTCGCCCCGGATCCCGCCGATGAGTGTTGTGCTTCCCCCGTTGCCGCGCCTGCCCGTGGCGGTGCCGCGCTCGGGCGTTTCCAGCGATGCCCGCCGTGCCTTGCGGCAGTTGCTGGGCGATGTGGATCGCGGCCTCACGGTGGCTTTCCGCGACGGTGCCGACGCCAGCGTGCTGGCGCGCCGGCGCAGCGAATCGGTGGATCGCATGGTGGCCCACGTATGGACGGCCTGCCTGGGCGAGGTCGACAACGCGGCGCTGTTCGCCGTGGGCGGCTACGGCCGCGGCTTGCTGTTTCCGTATTCGGATGTGGACCTGCTGGCGCTGGTCGACGCACCCTCGCCAGCGCGGCTGCGCGCGCTGGAGCAGTTCTTCGCCACGCTGTGGGACATCGGCCTGAAAGTGGGCCACGCCGTGCGCGAGCTGTCGCAATGCCGCGAGCTGGCGTCGAGCGATGCCACGGTATTCACCAGCCTGCTGGATGCGCGAAGGCTGGTGGGTGACCCCGCCTTCGACGCCACGCTGCGCACCATCATCGACGACCCGCAGTTGTGGCCCCCGGCGGATTACCTGGCCGCGCGCCTGGCCGAGCGCGACGCCCGCCATGCGCGCTACGACGACACCGCCTACAACCTGGAGCCCAACATCAAGGACGGCCCCGGCGGCCTGCGCACGCTCGATTCGCTGCGCTGGCTGGGCCGCCGGCTGGTGCATGCGGGCGGGTTCGAGGACATGCAGGTCGAAGGTCTGCTCGATCCGGCCGAGCGCACCAGCCTGTGCGAGGCGGAGACCACGCTGCGTCGCTACCGCTACGCGCTGCATCTGGAAGCGGGGCGGCCCGAGGAACGGCTGCTGTTCGACTACCAGCGCGCGCTGGCGGCGCGATTGGGGTTCGAGGACGAGCACGAGAAAAACCTGGGCGTGGAGCAATTCATGCAGGGCTACTACCGCGCCGCCAGCCAGGTGGAGCGGCTGGGGGTGCAGGTGGCCGAACGTTTCGTGGAAATGCTGGAGCCGGCCGGCGACGAAGAACCCGTCGGTGCGGACTTCGTGCGTTATGGCCGGCGCCTGGCGGCGCGCGATCCCGAGCTTTTCATGCGTCGGCCGGCGGCCCTGATCGAGATTTTCATCGCGCGGCTGGATCTGCCCGGCGTGGTCGGTTTCAGCGCCGACAGCATGCGCCGCATCCACCGCGCCACCGCCGTGCACGAAGCGATGCTCGCCACCGATCCCGACGCGCTGGCCGCGTTCCTGCGTCTGCTGCGCCGGGGCGCGCCGGCGGTGGACGCGCTGTGGCGGATGAACCGGCACGGCCTGCTGGCGGCGATCCTGCCCGCGTTCGGCAAGGTCTTCGGCCGCATGCAGTACGACCTGTTCCACGTCTACACCGTCGACGAGCACACGCTGCGCGTGCTGCGCAACATGGCGCGCTTCGCCGACCCCGCCGCGAAGCGTGATTTCGCGCTGGGCTGCGAGATCTGGGCCGACATGCCCAAGCCGGAAATCATGTTGCTGTCCGCGCTGCTGCACGACATCGCCAAGGGTCGCGGCGGCGATCATTCGGTATTGGGCGAGGAAGAGGCGCGCGCCTTCTGCACGCGGCTGGGACTTTCGCGCGGCGACGTCGAACGCGTGGCCTGGCTGGTGCGCTGGCATCTGCTGATGAGCACCACCGCCCAGCGACAGGACATTACCGACCCCGACGTGGTGCAGCGTTTTGCCGAAAAGGTGGAGAACCGCGAACGGCTGGGCCAGTTGTACCTGCTCACCGTGGCCGACGTGATCGGCACCAGCCCGCGGCTGTGGAACGCATGGAAGGATCGCCTGCTGGCCGACCTCTACCATGCCACCCGCTACGCCATGAGCCGCGACGTGGACCTGCCGCGCGATGCCGGCGAACGGGTGCAGGAATGCGCGGAGTATGCGCTGGCGCTGCTGATGGACCAGGGCGTGGCCGAAGCGGACGTGGAACGCATCTGGGCGGACTTCCCGCAGCTCAGCTTCCTGCGCCACCGGCCCGAGCAGATCGCGTGGCAGACGGCGGCCATCCTGCGTGCCGGCGGCGTGATGCCGCTGGTGGCCGTGCACCCGATGTCGGTGCGCGGCAGTACCGAATTGTTCGTCTGCACGCCCGACCGCGACGGCCTGTTCGCTTCCGTCACCGCGATGCTCGACCGGCTGCGTTTCTCGGTGATGGAAGCGCGCATCCTCAGCTCGCCCAAGGGCATGGCGATGGATACCTTCCTGTTGCTGGAGGCGGACAGCCAGCAGCCGGCCAACACCGTGCGCGCCGAGGAGCTGCAGCAGCGCCTGCAACGTGCGTTGACCCTGTCGACCGGCGTGCAGCCCAGCAAGCGCAGTATGTCGCGCCATCAGCGGCACTTCCAGACGGCGCCAAAGATCAGCTTCGACGATGCGGGCGACCGTACCCAGCTGGCGCTGGTCGGCACCGACCGTCCCGGCCTGCTGGCGGCGGTGGCGCAGGTGATCCTGGATGCCGGCGCGCGGGTGCATGACGCGCGCATCGCTACCTTCGGCGAGCGCGTCGAGGACTTCTTCCTGCTCAGCGACCGCCACAACGCACCACTCGGCCCGGCGCTGCGCGACCGCCTGCTGCACGCGTTGCTGGAACGCATCGGGCCGTCCAAAGACTGAGTTCCTGTAACCTTGGCAGTCCGATCGCGCGGCCGTGGACAGGCCGCGCGTTTAGCCATCCAGATACGCGAGCGAACCCCAGCCCATGCAAGCCATCGAAACCCTGATCAACGACGCGTTCGAGCGTCGCAATGAACTGACCGCCACCGAGATCGAAAACCAGCTGCGCCCCGCCGTCGAACAGGTCATCGACCTGCTCGAATCGGGCGAGCGCCGCGTGGCCGAGCCGGATGGCCAGGGCGGCTGGACGGTGAACCAGTGGCTCAAGAAAGCCGTGCTGCTGTACTTCCGCATCAACGGCAACCACGTCGTCGATGGTGGCGCGGCGCAGGCCTTCGACAAGGTGCCGCTGCGCTTCGCCCATGGCAATGACGCCGAACTGCAGAACCTGGGCGCCCGCGTGGTGCCCGGCGCGCTGGTGCGCCGCGGCGCGCACATCGCCAAAGACGCCGTGCTGATGCCCAGCTACGTCAACATTGGCGCCCACGTGGGTGCGGGCACGATGGTCGATACCTGGGCCACGGTGGGCTCCTGCGCGCAGATCGGCGCGGGCGTGCACCTGTCCGGCGGCGTCGGCATCGGCGGCGTGCTGGAGCCGTTGCAGGCCGGCCCCACCATCATCGAGGACAACTGCTTCATCGGCGCCCGCTCCGAAGTCGTCGAAGGCTTCGTGGTGGAAAAAGGCAGTGTGATCGGCATGGGCGTGTTCCTGGGCCAGTCCACCCGCATCTACAACCGCGCCACCGGCGAAACCAGCTACGGCCGCGTGCCCGCCGGCAGCGTGGTGGTCGCCGGCAATCTTCCCGCCAAGGACGGCAGCCACAGCCTCTACGCCGCCATCATCGTGAAGCAGGTGGACGAGAAAACCCGCAGCAAGACCGGCATCAACGAGCTGCTGCGCGCGCTGTAGC
This sequence comes from Rhodanobacter fulvus Jip2, assembly GCF_000264315.1. Lineage (GTDB taxonomy): Bacteria > Pseudomonadota > Gammaproteobacteria > Xanthomonadales > Rhodanobacteraceae > Rhodanobacter > Rhodanobacter fulvus. The sequence continues at coordinate 63,835 of NZ_AJXU01000007.1, read as the reverse complement.
AAAATTCTCCGGGGATGGGTGGGAGCGACTTCAGTCGCGATGCTTCTGCTCTGAAACCTCCAAGGCAAGAGCATCGCGGCTGAAGCCGCTCCTACAGGAATTGCGCGTGACCGAACCGACGCTTTACGGCCTTCCCAACTGCGATACCTGCAAGAAGGCCCGCAACTGGCTGGCCCGCTTCGACGTGGCCCACGACTTCATCGACTACCGCGCCAACCCGGTGCCGGCAGCCACGTTGAAAGCGTGGGCGGCGCAGCTCGGTGGCTGGGAAAAGCTGGTCAACAAATCGTCCACCACCTGGCGCAACCTGCTGCCGCAGCGCAAGAACCCCGGCAGCGATCCGGAGTGGACCTTGCTGCTGAAGGAATACCCCGCGCTGATCCGCCGCCCCGTGGTCGTGCAAGCCGACGGCGCGGTCAGCGTGGGCTTCAGCGACAACGGCTTCAAGAAGCTGTTTGGTCGCTGAGAGGTTGTGATTTTCTCAACCTCGAAGCCCGGCCACGATGGCCGGGCGCGGATCGATCACGCAAGTGATGGGTCCGCGTGAGCGCTTCCGGGCCTGTGCCGGAAGCGCGATAGAGGAAAACCACAGGAAGTGGTTTTCCTCACAAACTCTGAGTCCACGGATATGAGCACCCACCGGGTCCGGCGCTATCGCAACAATCTGCGCATCGAGCGCGACAACGCCGCGCTGTATGGACGGCTGGCCGAGCTGGCCACCGACGCCAGGCTGGCGCGGGCGTATCGACGCATTGCCAAGGGCGAAACCGTCAACGCCGGTTTCTGGGAGGCGCGCCTGCGCGAGCTTGGCGAAACGGTGCCCCCGGCGCGCGTCGGCTTGCGTGTTCGCGCCCTGAGCGCGTTCGCGCGTCGCTTCGGCACCGAGTTCGTGATGCCCACCGTGGTGCGGCTGGAACATGCCGACCACGAATCCACGCCGGTGGACCGCAACCGTCATCGCGATCATTTCATTCCGCGGGACGAGCACGGCGTGCATGGCCGGCGCGACCGGCCGCAAAGCGGCAACACGTTGCGCGCGGCGGTGCTGGGCGCCAACGACGGATTGGTCTCGAACGTCAGCCTGGTGATGGGCATGGCCGGCGCGGCGTCCGGCGATCGCGCCGTGTTGCTGGCGGGCCTGGCGGGCCTGGTCGCCGGTGCCTGTTCGATGGCGCTGGGCGAATGGCTTTCGGTCAACAGCTCGCGCGAGTTCTACCAGGCGCAGATCACCGAGCGCGCCGAGCGGCTGGCGGTGGCGCCGGAAGACGGCTTGCGCCACATCACCGGCATCTATCGGGAGAAAGGGCTCGACCCCGCCGCCGCCGCGCATCTGGCCGGCCACGTCACCGAAACCCCGCGCGCGGCGCTGGACATGCTGGTGCGCGAGGACCTTGGCATCGACCCCAGTGAACTGGGTGGCTCGGCCTGGGGCGCTGCCATTTCATCGTTCTGCCTGTTCGCCTGTGGTGCGCTGTTTCCGGTGGCGCCGTACTTTTTCCTGGGCGGCCAGGCCGCGCTGCTTGCCAGCGCCTGCTCCACGGCCGCCGGGCTTGCCCTGATCGGTATCGGCACCTCGCTGTTCACCGGGCGCAGCATGCTGTTTTCGATCGCACGCCAGTTCGCGATCACCGCCGCCGCCGCCGCAGTCACCTATGCGGTGGGGCATGTGTTGGGCGTGGTGGTGGCCGGCTGAGGCAACGTCGAGTCGCACGCTTGATATGCTGCGATTTCCTTTTTCCCGCTGCCTCTGCGAGAGCGCATGTCCGCCGTATTCGATCTCACCTGTGATTTGATCCGCCGCCGCTCGGTCACGCCCGACGACGCCGGCTGCCTGCCATTGATTGCCGAGCGCCTTGAGCGCGTGGGCTTCCGCATCGAGCACCTGCGTTACGGCGACGTCGACAATCTGTGGGCCACCCACGGCAATGCCGGCCCCACGCTGGCCTTCCTGGGTCATACCGACGTGGTGCCCAGCGGGCCGGAGGATGCCTGGCAGAGCCCGCCGTTCGAGCCATCCATTCGGGATGGACGTCTATACGGCCGTGGCGCCGCCGACATGAAAGGCTCGGTGGCGGCGATGGTGGTGGCGCTGGAGCAGTTCGTGGCGGCTCATCCGCAGCATCGCGGGCGGGTGGGTTTGTTGCTCACCAGTGACGAGGAAGGCGTGGCGATCGACGGTGTGCGCAAGGTGGTCGAGCATTTCCGTGCCGTGGGCGAGAAGATCGACTGGTGCGTGGTGGGCGAGCCGTCCGCGAAGGAAAAGCTGGGTGACCTGATCCGTGTCGGTCGTCGCGGCTCGCTGTCGGCCACGCTCACCGTGCGCGGCGTGCAAGGCCACGTGGCCTATCCGGAAAAGGCGCTGAACCCGATCCACGCACTGGCACCGGCACTGGCCGAGCTGACCGCCGAGCGCTGGGACGAAGGCAATGCGGATTTCCCGCCCACCTCGATGCAGGTGTCCAACATCAACGCCGGCACCGGCGCCAACAACGTCATCCCCGGCACGCTCGCGGCGCTGTTCAACTTCCGCTACAGCACGGCCAGCCGCGCCGACGACCTGCGCGCGCGCAGCGAGGCGATCCTTCGCCGCCACGGCGTGGATTTCCACATCGACTGGCATCTCTCCGGCGAGCCGTTCCTTACCCCGCCAGGCGGTCAGCTGCGTGAAACCGTGGTGGCCGTGTGCCGCGAGCTGTGCGGTATCGACCCGGAACAGAGCACCGGCGGTGGCACCTCGGATGGCCGCTTCATCGCGCCGCTGGGCGCCGAAGTGGTGGAACTCGGCCCGGTCAACGCCACCATCCACCAGGTGGACGAGTGCGTGGATATGGTGGAACTCGACCAGCTGCCGTCGCTGTATCGCACGGTGTGCGAGCGGTTGTTGGGTTGACCATTTAAGGCGCGCCGTCGTCAGCGCGGGTCGTTCGATGACGTGGCTTGTTCCGCGGCATCGTCCGACGTGTCGCTCTTGAGTCCCTTGCGGAAACCGGCGATGGCGCCGCCGAGGTCGCGGCCGGTGTTGCGCAGCTTGCCAGTGCCGAACAACAGCAGCACCAGTACCAGCAGCACGATCCAGTGCGAAAAACTGTTCAATCCGAGCATGTTCGAAGCTTCCCGTTATGGATGGTCGTGTGAATGCGCCTGCGGAATCGCGGGTCGCTTGTGGCCCAGCAGGCCCAGCGATCGTGTGGACGGTGCGAGACATTGCAGCGTGCCGAGATTCGCGGCGACCTGGACCGGGCAGCGGTAGTCCAGCCTGGCCACCAGCGCGGGCGTGATTTCGCTGAAGCCGAGCACGGCGCCGCCGTGTTCGGCCTTGAACGCTTCCGCCGCCGCAAGGTTGGCGAAGGGCGCCAGGGTCGGTCCCATCGAACCGGGCAGCGGCTGCCAGGCCACGTAGGAGGCGCTGCGCGCGTCGATGAAACTGACGGCGGCGTGGGCGGGTTGTTGCCAGTCGATGCGCGCGCTGTCCTGCACGAACAGTTCCTGCAGCGAAGCCTGATTTTCCGGTTGCAGCACGTAGGCGAAAAAGTCGCGGGTGGAATCGAACACCAGCGGTTTGGCGCGACCGCTGACCCAAGCCTCCGCGCGCGGGCCGGGCGAACCGTCCAGGTACATGCCGCACACTGCGCAGGCATCTTCCGGGTGGGTGTCGACGGCGTGGTGTGGGGGTGCGGGCTTGCCGCCGCAACCAGCGAACAGGGCCAGTGCCAGCATGAAGGCGGCACGACGCAAAGTGGTCATCGGCGAGCAGAGCATCCGTTGGTTCCTCAGATTTCCTTGCGCCGGAACGCGAGCATCGCCCACGCGAACGGCGCCAGGGCCCAAACCAGCAACAACGCGTAAAGCAGGGTTGGCGAATAGGTGTGGTGGGCGGTCATGCCGGTCAGCAGGTCGTTGCCGGCGCCGTCGCCCAGCGTGGTGAGGTTGACCAACCGGAACACGTCGACCGGGTTGAGCAGCAACAGGTACGGATACACCGCGCGCTCGAGCGGGTTGCCGCCGCTGATCACCAGCAGCGCCAGCAGCGCCAGGTCGAACAGCACTACACTGACCAGCCAGCCGATCAGCGCCAGTCCGGCGGCGCGGGATTTGTCGGTCGTCTGCACGCTGATCAGGCATGCCAGCCCGACGAAGCAGGCACCGAGCAGCGAGGCGCTGAAGATGAAGCGGCCGATCTGCAACCAGGCCTGCATCATCTGCTCTGGCGGCTGCATCCACTGCATGATCGCCACCGCCAGGCCGAAGCCGGCCAGCGTGGCCGCGGCCAGCGCACCGCAATGGCCGAGGAATTTGCCGGCCACCAGTTGGCCGCGCGCCAACGGGTAACTGAGCATCAGCAGCAAGGTGCCGTCGTCGCGCTCGCCGACAATGCTGTCGTAGGCAATCAGCAGGCCGATCAACGGGATCACGAAGGCGCCCAGCGTGGTCAGGCTGGCCAGCGTGGCGTCGAAGGAGGTGAAGCCCACGCGCCCGGCCGCCGCACTGCCGAACCAGGCGATGCCCAGCGCCAGCAGCGCGAACAGGATGGTCAGCGCGATCGTCCAACGGTTGCGGAAGTCGTCGCGAAATTCCTTGGCGGCGACGGTGAGGATCGGGTTCATGCGGGCACCTCCGTCGTGGATGGCGGACCGGCGCCGAGCCAGTCGTAGAGTTGCGCCAAGGTCGGTTCGCGCACGTCGAGATCGACAACGGCCGGGTCGGCCAGCAGTTCGCGCAGCACGCGCAATTTGCTGGCGCGTGGCACCTGCAGTTCCAGCCGGCCGTCAGGACGCGTTTGCGTCAGGAGGCCGCCCATTTCGAGGCGCGCGATCAGTTCGGACATTGCCGGTTCGCGCGGCCGCAACAACACCTGCGCTGGCAGCGCGGCCTGCTCGCCCAGTGCATGCAGGCTGCCGGCGGCGAGCAACTTGCCCTGGCGCAGGATCAGCGCGCCGTCGATGTGCGGTTCCAGCTCGGCCAGCAGGTGCGAGGAGACCAGCACGCAGCGGCCATCCGCGCGCAGCTCGCCGACGATGCGATACAGCTCGCGGGTGGCCTGCGGGTCCAGGCCGGTGGTCGGTTCGTCCAGCAGCACCAGTTCCGGCGAACCCAGCAATGCCTGCGCCAAACCCAGACGCTGGCGCATGCCCTTCGAATACGTGCCGATGCGTCGGTCGGCGGCGTGCGCCAGGCCAACGCGTTCGAGCAGCGTGGTTACCTGCGTGCGTGACGCCTGCTTCAGCCGCGCCAGGTAGTCGAGCAGTTCGCGACCGGTGAGACTGGCGTAGAACGTCGCGCTCTCGGGCAGGTAGCCGATGCGCCGGCGCAAGGCATGCGCGCGCCACGGCGACTGCCCGAGCACTTCAATGCGACCGCCACTGGGTGCGATCAGGCCGAGGATCAGCTTGATCAAGGTGGACTTGCCCGCGCCGTTGTGACCGAGCAGGCCGATCACCTGGCCGTGCGGCACGCGGGCATCGATGCCGTCGAGTGCGGCCAGTTCGCCGTAGCGCTTGGCCAGCGCGTGGCATTCGATCGGATGGTTCATGGCATGGCCCGGGAAGCTTTCATCAGCGGATGGCTGTCCTGCACCGAGGGCGGTGTGAACACGGGGAAGGCGCGCTGCACGTAGCGCATCAGCAGCACCGCCGGGCTGGACATCAGGTTGCGCGCGGACGGGTATTTCCACAGCAGCACGTCGACGCCGTCGTTGGGGCGGAACGGGATGTCGCCGATGCCGTCGGCGTCCAGGTCCCAGCCCAGGTAGTCGCTCCAGAAATTGCCGCGGCCGCGCTCGGACCATTCCTGCGCCAGGTTCTGCACGTATTTCACCTGGATGCGGTTGTCCTCGAAGTGGTTGCCCCACAGACGGTTGTTCTCCGAACCTGCGGTCATGTGGATGCCGATTTGCGAGTCGGCGACGAGGTTGTCGTGGAAGGTGTTGAACTGCGACAGGTAGACGAACAGCCCCTTGCCCTCGGTGCCCTCGATGGTGCCGCCGGCGTCGTCGCTCTGGCCCTTGATGCGATGCACACGGTTGCCGGCGATCTCGCTGTGCGCGATGTAGTTGAGCAGGAAGCCGTAGGAGCTCTCGTCGGCGGAGCTGTTGCCGATTACCCGGAGGTGGTGCGAGGACATCAGCGCATAGCCGGCGAGGTTGCCGCGGCTGACGTTGTCCTGCAGCAGGTTGTATTGCGAATACATGTAGTGGACGCCGTAGCGCACGTCGTGCACCACGTTGCGGGTGATGGTGTTGTGCGAGCTTACGTAGACGTAGATGCCGTCGCGCGAGCCGGCGATGTCGTTGCCTTCGATGGTGCAGCCGGTGTCGTTCCACAGATGGATGCCGTCGCCGCGGTCGGCCACGCGCAGCTCGCGCATGCCGCGGATCACGTTGCGCTCCACCCTTACGTTGGCGGCGCCGTCGAGGTAGACGCCGAACAGGCTGTCCTCGATGCGGTTGCCGCTGATGACCACGTCGCGCGCCGTGCGCTCGATGAAGATGCCCGCGTTCATCGCGGTGAGGTCGTTGCCGCTGCGGCGCAGGGTCAGGTCGCGCACGGTGACGTTGGCGGCGGCGATGCGCAGCACGTCACCGGTGCCACCACCGTCGAGGATCGCGCCGGGCTCGCCGATCAGGATGAGCGGCTTGTCCAGCTTCAGATGCACCGCATGCACGCCCGCTGGCACGCTGATCGTGGCGCCGGGGGCCGCCGCGGCCACCAGCTGTTCCAGCGATTCGCGTGCGTGTGCCGGCAGCACCAGCAGCAACAGCAGTGCGATCGTGAGGTAGCGAAATGTCGTCATGGAACCGGAAGATCCGGCCGGGCCACCGCGGGTTGTGCGGCGGCCCGGCACGGCTCAGGCCTCCACCAGCATCCGCCCGCTCATCTCCATGTGCATCGCATGGCAGAAGAACGTGCAGTAGTACCAGAACACCCCCGCCTTGTCGGCGGTGAAGGTGGCCGAGGCGGTGGCGCCGGGGCTGATTTCCATGTTGATGCCGTAGTTGACGATGCAGAAGCCGTGGCTCACGTCCTCCACCGCGTCGATGTTGGTCACCACCACGGTCACCTCGTCGCCCTTCTTCACCTTGAAGCTGCCCAGGCTGAAGATCGGTGCGGCCGAGGTCATGTACACGAACACCTTGCGGCCCTCGCGGATGACCTTGCTGTCGGACAGCACGTTGACGCCGTGCTTCTTCGCCATGGCCACCGTCTCGGCGAAGAACGGATCGTCGCGCTCCCAGCTCTTCTTCACCTTGTCGATCAGCAACCGCCGGTGCAGCAGGATCACGTCGTGCGGCTCGGCGTAGACCGGGCCGTCGGCGACCAGTTTCATGGTCTCGCCGGAGATGTCGATCAGCTGGTCGTTGTCCGGGTGCAGCGGGCCGGTGGGCAGGAAGCGGTCCTTGGAGAACTTGTTCAGCGACACCAGCCATTTGCCGTCGGCATCGTGCGACTCGCCCATCGAGGTGTGGCAGTGGCCGGGCTGGTAGGCCACGTCGATCTTCTGGCGCAGGTAGTTGACCTTCTTGCCGTTGTGGGCGGCGATCGCATCGGCGATGTTCCACTTGGCGATCTGGCTGTCGATGAACAGCGTGGTGTAAGCGTTGCCACGGCCGTCGTAGGCCGTGTGCAAGGGGCCCAGGCCAAGTTCGGGCTCGGCCACCACGGTGTCGCGCGGATCCTTCAGCTTGCCGGCGAAGCAGTCGTCGATGCGGCTCCACTCGATCACGCTGACGGTGGGCGAGAGCTTGCCATTGGCCACCACGTACTTGCCGTCGGGGCTGGCGTTGATGCCGTGCGGGTTCTTCGGGATCGGGATGTACAGCGTCAGCGCCGAGCCGTGGCGGCCATCCAGCACCGGTACCTTCGAATCACCGATGGTCTTGAACTTGCCCTGTTTCACCGCCTCCTCGATGCGCGCGATGTTGAACACCACCGCCCAGTCGCGCTCGGCCTGCATGGTCCCGGGCAGGTCCAGGCCGCCCTCGCTGTTGTAGCAGGTGGAGATGGCGTACTTGCCGGCGTAGTCGGCTTCGGTGTTGTCCAGGTTGCCGTCCACCAGCACCTGCCAGGCCACTTCCATGGTGTCGCCGTCGATGGCGCTGAACATGGTCTGGTATTTCTTCGGGTCCTCCAGGTCGCGCCCGTCGTTCGGTGCCGGGATCATGAACTCGCCATTGGCGAACACGTAACCGGTGCGCGGCGCGCGCTGCACGCGCAGGCCGTGGATCGCCTGCACGTTGGGCACGTCGATGATGCGGTCGGTGCGCATCACGTCGCAGCGGATGCGCGCCACGCGGGTGTGCGCCTTGTCGTTGATGAAGATGTAGCGGCCGTCGTAGTGGCCGTCGGTCTGGCTCATGTGCGGGTGGTGGCAGTCGCCGCCGGGCGGGAAGTTCGGCCCCAGCACGCGCTTGCTCTCGTTGGTGACGCCCCAGCCGATGGTGAAGTCGGGGTTGAACACCGGGATGCGCATCAGCTCGCGCATCGACGGCACGCCGACCAGGCGCACCTCGCCGGATTGGCCGCCGCTCCAGAAGCCGTAGTACTCGTCGAGCTGGCCGGGCGGCACGTGGTCGGAGGCTGCTTCATGTTCGCCGTGCTTGCGCTGGCCCTCGCCATCGTGGCCTGCGGCACCTTCCGCGCCGCCGTGCTCACCCTTGCGGCCGCAGCCGGCCAGCGCCAGTCCCGCCGCACCGGCAAGGCCGGCCAGCGCGCTGTTCTTCATGAAGTTGCGACGGGCGGGGTCGGCGCCTTCCGCGTTCGCTTCGGGTTTGTTCTTCGATTCGTCGTGCATGGCTTCTCATCCGCAGAGGGCAGGTGACGTGGGGATCAGTCGGCGACGGGCGCCGGCTCTCGGGTTTCCGGCGCGTTTGCCGGGTTAATCAGCACGATCGGTGTGGGCAGCGGTCGCGCGGCGCGTTCGCGCTTCTTGCGTTGCTGCACCACCGGCGGGCACTTGTGGTCGTTGACGCGGGTGACTTGGCAATCCAGGCAGTAGTGGCATTCGTTGAAGTCGATGCGGCCATCGGCGTGGATCGCCTTGACCTCGCATTCGTTGGCGCAGACTTGGCAGGGGCTGCCGCACTCCGGCCGTCGGCGCAGCCATTCGAACAAGTGCCAGCGTCCGGACACGGCCAGCCCGGCACCCAGCGGGCACACGTAGCGGCAATAGAACTTGTGGTTGAACGCGGAGACGCCGATCAGCAGCACCGCGTAGAGCACGTAGCTCCACGAGCGCGCGAAGTGCAGCGTGAACGTGGTCTTGAACGGCTCGATCTCGGCGTAGTGCTCGGCCGTGTTGAGCGACTGCAACGACATGCCGAACAGCACCAGCAGGATGACGTACTTCAGCGCCCACAGCCGCTCGTGCACCGCCCGCGGAAATTCGAACTGCGGCACGTGCAGTCGCTTGGCCGCGTTGTTCACCAGCACCTGCAGCGCGCCGAACGGGCACAGCCAGCCGCAGTACACGCCGCGCCCCAGCAGCAGCAGCGTGGCGGCCACGAACACCCACAGGATGAAGATCAGCGGGTCCATCAGGAAGGTTTCCCAATGGAAGCCGTGCAACAGCGACTGGATGAAGGTGAAGATGTTCACCACCGACAACTGCGCCAGCCCGTACCAGCCGATGAACACCAGGGTGTAGATCAGGAAGCCGGTACGCAGGCGTTCAAGCAGCACGGGCCGCGTCACCAGCCAGTCCTGGAACAGCAGGATCAGCGTCAGCACGGTCAGCCCGGCCAGCAGCACGGCGATGTCGATGCGGCGGCCGTACCAGATCTTCTGCCACAGCGCGGCACCCGCCGGCAGCGCGCTGGAGGTGTCGGCGCTGCGCTCCGGCCGCGTGGTGTAGGCGGCCGGCATGCGGTAGTCGCGGGTGAAGGTGTGATAGATGCTCTGCAGCGGACCGACCTGGCGATTCACCAGCAATTGCAGCGTCCATGGCCGGGTCGCGTCGAAGCCACTGCCGCCGTGGCGCACGATGAAGATCGCCTGCTCGGCGAAATCGGGCTTGCCGCGCAGCGGGGTGTCGTTCAACTGCACCAGGTCGGTGTCCTTGAACAGCACCAGCTTGCCGTCCTGCAGCAGGTGCACGCGGTCGAAGATGCCGCCGCGCACGTAGCCCACGCCCTTGAACGAATAGATGCCGTTGGCCATCACCGCGATCGCCGAATCGCCCGGCTTGAGCTGCTTCATCAAGTCGGCATGGGCGCTGGCGCCGAGCAGGTTGCGGCCCACCGTGGGTGGGGTGACGTCGGTGAAGTACAGGTCGATGAAGACATCGCCCTCGTGGCCGGGTGACGGTGCGGTGGGATCATCGACCAGGCCGCTCTGCGGCTGGCCCTCGAAGGCGTCGGTGATCGCCCGGCGCTTGAGCTGCAGGTGGCCGATCGCGCCGTTGCCGGTCAGCGTGTCCCAGTCGGCCGGCTGGTAAAAGTCGGTGCGCACGGCGGCGGCTTCTGCGTCGGTACCGGTCGCGCCGGCAATCAGCTTGCGCGAGGCGGCCACCTTCAGCGCCGAGTTCATGATCGTTTCGTTGACCACCATCGAGGTCACTGTGGCGCTGCTGATCGCGTCGATGCGCACGCTGCCGCTGGCACCGCCGCCGACCACGATCTGGTCGTCCACGCGATGGCCGATGTAGTGCGCCACGAAGTCGTAGAGCTTCTGCACCGGGATGCCGACCAGCAGGATCGGCTCGTGCTGCTCCAGCACGCGCGCATCGCGGATGCTGCCGTCGGTGCCGATCGACACCAGCAGGTTGATCGGCGCGCCCGAGTACGCCGGCACCGGCGCCACCATCACCGTCTCGAACACGTAGCCGATGATCTTGTCGTCCCGGTACACGGCGGCCGCCGGCGGCGTGCCCTCGATGTCGCCGTAGCGGGTGGCCTGCGGGAACACGTCGTGCAGCTGCGGATGTTTCGCGTCGATGCCGGCCAGCGCCACGGGTGCCAGCCACAGCAGGCACAACGCCAGCAGCACGCGGGTGATGAGCGGACGCGGCACGCGCATCACACGCGCTCCGCCGTGCCGGCGATCAGCGGCAGTTCGCGCGAGCGCCAGCGTTGCTCGCCCGTGCGCGAGAACGCCAGCCACTGCTGATCCTGCGCGTCCATCAGCGCGGACAGGCGCGGCAGCTCCAGCGAGAACGCCGCCGTGCTCATGCCGTCGGCCAGCACCGAGCGCTGCGCCATCACGGTAACGCTGGAATAGCTTTGCGGCGACCAGCCGGTGCGCGGGTTGACGATGTGGAACAGCCGCCGGTCGGCGGAGAAGAACACGCGGTAATTGCCCGACGTGGACAGCGCCGCGTTGCGCAGCTGCAGTACCGCCGCCACGCGGCTGACGTCGCGCGGATCGACGATGCCGACGTTCCAGTGCCGCTCGGGGTCGTTGCCGCAGATCGCGTGGATGTCGCCACCGGCGTCGATCAGGCCGTACTCGATGCCGGCGCCGCGCAGCGCGGCGATACCCTGGTCGACCACGTGGCCCTTGGCGATGCCGTCCAGCGTGACGGCCATGCCCGGGCGCAACAGCCGCGCGCCGTGCGCATCGAGCGCGAGGTCGTGGTAGCCGACCAGCGTGTCGCGGCGTTCGGCCACGCGCTGCTCGTGCGCGTCGGTGCTCGCCGTGCCGCGCAGCGTTTCGAAATAGCGCAGCACCGGCAGCACGGTGGGATCGAACGCGCCGTCGGTCAGCAGCGACAGCGACAGCGCCTGGCGCAGCACCGCATCCAGTTGCGCCGGCACCTGCGCCAGCTGGCCGTCGCGGTTGAGCCGCGCCAGCGGGCTGGCGGCATCGAAGCGGGTCAGCTGCGCGGCGGTCGCGGCCATGCGTTCGAACGCCGCCTCGATGGCCACGCCCGCGGCCTTTACGTCGTCGGCCAGGCAGGTCACCGCCACCGAGGTCTGCATCAGCGTTCGCTCGCGCCGCACCTGCCACAGGTTCTGCTTGCGCTTGAGCACCGCCCAGCCGCCACCGGCCAGCAGGCTGCCGGCGATGGCGAGCTGGCCGGCCTGCTTCAGCCAGCACCGGCGTTCGGGCGAGCGCAGGTCGTCGGGAGCGGAGGAGCGGTACATGGGATGTATCCCCGGGAGTGGTTCAAAAGGTGCGTGCGTGGGGCGCGTCAGGCGGCGGTGGCGGCCACGCGTGGCGGTGGCTCGGCCACGCTGTCGCGACTTGCATCGCGCACGCCCAGGCGCCTCTGCAGCGCTGGGCTGGTGGTCGTGTATTGCAGGTTTGCCTTGTCGCCGGGGTGCAGGTAGGCATGCGCGGCGAACGCGCACAGCGCGCTTTCGTGAAAGCCCGACAGGATCAGCTTCTTCTTGCCCGGATAGGTGTTGATGTCACCTACCGCGAAGATGCCGGGTACCGAGGTCTGAAAGGTTGACGGGTTCACCGCCACTTGTTGCCGTTCCATCGCCAGGCCCCACTCGGCGATCGGCCCCAGCGCCGGGTGCAAGCCCCAGAACACCAGCAGGTGCGATGCCTCGATGCGCTGAACCATGCCGCTGCGGGTGCGTACGCGCACCTGTGCCAGTGTGTCGCCGATCGTCTCCACGCCGACGATGTCGCCTTCGCACGACTGCATGCATCCGCCGTCGCACAGTGAACGCATGCGCTCCACGCTGGCCGGCGCCGCGCGGAATGTGGGCGAACGGTGCACCAGCACCACGCTGCGCGCGCGCTCGACCAGGGTCAGCGCCCAGTCCAGCGCCGCGTCGCCACCACCGGCAACCACGATGTCCTGACCGTCGAACAGCGCCGGCTGGGTCACCTTGTAATGCACCGCATGACCTACCAGCGGTGCGGCCTCCGGCAGGTTCAGCGTGCGCGGTGCGAATGCGCCCAGGCCGCCGGCGATGATCACCGCACCCACGTCGAACATGAGCCCGTCACTGGTTTGCAGCCGGAAGCGACCGTCATGCACGCGCTCCAGCGCAGTGACGGTGTGGCCCAGGTGGAACTGCGGCGCGAACGGCCGGATCTGCTGCTGCAGCCGCTCGATCAACTCGCGTCCGCTGCAAACCGGCACGGCCGGGATGTCGTAGATCGGCTTGTCCGGATACAGCTCGATGCATTGACCCCCGGCTTGCGGCATGGAATCGATCACATGCGCGTTCACCCCGAGCAGACCCAGTTCAAAAACCTGGAACAGGCCGACCGGGCCCGCGCCGATGATGATGGTGTCGCAGCTGATCATGGAAGGCATCCGCCTTGTGGACGGTGCGGAGCATGCGCGTACGCAAAGGCGCTTCCTTTGACCTCAGTCAGATTCGCCCCGGTCGGTCGGTGTGGTCGAATGACGCAGGAATTGCCTGCCCCGATCGTGGATCACGGTTCGGCGTGGCGGCATGGCATGTCGCGGCTTTCCGCTGGCGACGCGTTCAAGCCATCAGCGGACGAGCGGCTGCAGGGTCAACGTGTGCTGTGTGGTGCCAGGCAGCAGCGGCGTCGGCCTGCCGTTGGCCCAGTCCTCATGGCCGGCGCCGTAGAACGGCGACAGCGGGTGGTCGCTCTGGCCGCCGGGCATTTGCAGGATGCCGTGGGCTTCGTGGCCGGGAGCCACGTCCAGTCGTTCGGAGGCGCCGAAGGCGGGGGCGGCCACGCGCGGCATGTTGCTGTCGCCGGCCTGCGGTTGCGAGGGCATGTCCAGGTAACGGCCCAGCCACGTCGGCAACGCGGTCGATAGCGGGTGGTCGATCTTGCTGCGGTTGTATTCGCCCCACTGCTGTGCGGCGAGGCCGCCGGGCTGCTTGCCCAGCTCGGTCGCCACGCGTTTGGCGCTGGCCACCAGCAGCGCGTGCCAGTCGGGGTAGGCAGGGTCCAGCAGATACGGTGGTTGCACATGCACCAGCGCCCAGACCGCGGCTTCCGCGCTGTTTTCGCCGGGCCATTCGAAGTCGCCGTGTTGCTGCGCCACGCGGCGGGCGAACGGTGCCAGCACGGCCGTGGTTACCTCGTTGCGGAACGCGCGCACCAGGCGGTAATCCACGCTGCCGACGGAGGCATGGCCATGCCAGTGCGCGGTGAGTTTGCGCAGCTGTTGCAGCTCGGGATCGCTACTGTCGGCGAGCGCGTTCTGCAGCAGCCCCTGCCAGCGGCTGAGGAAGATCGCGCGGTCGTCGAGCTGGATGTCGAGCAGGCTGCCGGGCGTGAAGCCGGTGCGCGCGTGCAGATCGTCGCGGATCTGCTGCGCGCGGGCGCCGAGGTCGTGGCCGCCGTTGCCGAGCAGGGCCAGCGCATCGCCGTCGACGGTGCGATTGTTGGCGGTCCACAACCGGCCGCCGACCGGGTCTTCGATGCGCGGATACTGCGCGGCCTTGGCCCAGCCCTGCCAGCCGCTGCCCGGCTGCGCGCCGTCGACAGGCATGCTCGGGTCGCCGTTGCCGCGCAGGGGCACGCCGATGCCGGCGATCGTCCAGCCGATATGCCCGGCGCGGTCGGCCACCAGCAGGTTCTGTACCGGCATGCCGAACTGCGGTGCCAGCGCCAGCGCCGCGCGCGTGCTCGGCGCGCGCTCCATCTGCATCAGCGCCAGGTTGTAGTTGCGCGGCGCGGCACCGCTCCATTGCAACGCCAGCGGTGTGCCATCGGCGTCGCGGCCCATGATCGGGCCCCAACGCGTGTCCTCGACGGTGAGCAGCGTATCGGGCCGGCCTTTCACCTGGATATGTTCGACGTGGCGCTCGATGTCGGCCCAGCCGCCGGGCACCTTGTAGCGATCGGCGTCGTGCGGATCGCGCTGCACGCGCACCCAGTCCAGCCAGTCGCCGTAGCTGTTGGTGAAGCCCCAGGCGACCTGGCCGTTCGAGCCGATCACGATGGCCGGGGTGCCGGGCAGGCTCACGCCGTTGACGTCACGCTGGCCACCCGGCGCGGTGGGGTCGGGATAACGCAGGCGGGTGCGAAACCAGATGTTGGGCACGCGCAGGCCCAGGTGCATGTCGTTGGCCAGCAGCGCCGCACCGTTGTTGGTGAGCGCACCGGCGACGGCGAAACTGTTGCTGCCGGGGCGCGCCGTATCGAGTGCGGGCGCCAGCGTGGCAGTCAGGTCAGTTGGTTTGGCCGGTGCCAGTTGGCGCAGGTCGAATACGCCCGCGCCGGGAACCACCGGCGAACGCGACAGCCGCCCGCGCAGTGGCGCCTCCCAATCCGGATCGGGCGACAGCAGAAAATCCACCAGGGCGCCGGGCAGCACCGCACGCATCTGCGCAATGTGCAGCTCGCGCGCGTTGAGGCCGTCGCCGTTGAGGTCGAGATACATGGCGGCAACCAGCAGCAGGCTGTCCGGCGATTGCCAGGGTTGCGGCTGGCTGCCCAGCAGCAGGTATTCCCACGGCTTCGTGCGCAGATCGGCCAGGCCCGCATTGACGCCGTCGCGGTAGCGGTCGAGTTGCTGCTTCTGGTCTTGCGGCAATTGTGCGTAAGCCGCATTGGCGACCGCGCGCAGGCGATGGCGCCGGTGGTTGAGATCGGTTGGCAGTGCGGATGGACCGACCAGCGCCGACAATTCCCCGGCGGGCACGCGACGCATCAGGTCCATCTCGAAGAAGCGCTCCTGTGCATGCACGTAGCCCAGTGCGTAGTCGAGATCGGCGCGGCTCTTGCCGGTGAGCGTCACCGTGCCCAGTGCGTCGCGCTGCACGCTCACCGCCGACTGCAAACCGCCCAGAGGCAACGTGCCGTCGAGCCGGGCGCGGCTGCCGGCAAGCACCCACCACAGCGCGATGCCGGCGATCAGCAACAGCGCCGGAACCGCCAGCGCCAGTACGCGCCAGACATTGCGCCGCCGCGCCATCACGGCGTGGCGAACACGGCAAAGATGCCCGCGTATGGCTTGACCATGAAAGCCGGTGCGCCGGCGTAACCTTCGTCGTCGACATACATCTGCGAGATGCTGCCGTCGAGGTAGAGTGCGTCGCGGCAGCCGAGCTTGTCGCGAAACAGACGTCCAAAGGTATGGAAGTTGACCGGCGCCTCGCTGACCGCGAACACCACCTCGTAGGGGCTGCGGGCACAGACGCCGCTGCGCCATTTCAGGCTGGCGGAGTCGCCCACGAACTGCGGGTTGAGCTGGCCGTCGATCAACAGCATCGGGCCGGACTGGCTGGCCCACTGCACGGGTTTGCCATCCGCCTTGAAATCGGCGCTGGTGCGCACGGCGGCGTGGCCATCGGGGTACACCGCGAACACGCCGTTGGGCAGCAGCGAGAAATTGCCCGACGCCGGGTTGCCATGGGCCAGGTTCAGCGGCACCAGTGCCTTGCCGTTTTCCACGTACAGGCCCAGTGGCGCGAACTGCTTGTCGTAGATGCCCGCGTTGGCGGCAAACAACAGGCGCTGGCCGCGCGCCTCACCCCAACGGCGCAGCGTCTCGATGCTGCCGAACGGCTGGCCGCTGGCCGGTTCGCGCCAGTGCAGGGTCAGTGCATGGCGACGCAGGTCCAGCCGCACCACGCGATAGTTCTGGCCCTCGAACGCCAGCTCGTCACTGGACACCGCCCGCGCCCGCGCGCTGCAGCCGGCCAGCAGGGCCAGCAGGATAAGCAGGATGAACACGACCGGCGCGCGGCGCGGGCCGGACATGCGTGGATGGGGTGGCAAAGGGAAAGACGACATCCCCCGATGGTCGCCGCCCCGGCTGTCTCCATGCAAGCCCGTCCTTGCGCCGTGCGCTGCGGCGGCGGGCAGGCGAGCGGTGCAGCGGCTAAACTTGTGGACTTTCCGCCAGCGATTCACGCATGTCCGCCTTGCCTCCGTACGCACCCATTGTCGCCACGCTCGGTTACGTGTTGTCGCCGGATCAGCGCGAGGTGTTGATGATCCATCGCAACACCCGTCCGGACGACCACCACCTGGGCAAGTACAACGGCCTGGGCGGCAAGATGGAGCCGGGCGAGGACATCGCCACCTGCATGCGCCGCGAGATTATGGAGGAGGCCGGCATCGCCTGCGAGTCGATGCAGTTGCGCGGCACGTTGAACTGGCCCGGCTTCGGCAAGCACGGCGAGGACTGGCTGGGTTTCATCTTCGTGATCGACCGCTACAGCGGCACGCCGCTCACCGCCAACCATGAAGGCACGCTGCGCTGGGTGGCCCGCGACAAGCTGATGGAACTGCCGATGTGGGAGGGCGACCGCCACTTCCTGCCGCTGGTGTTCGACGGCGACCCGCGCCCGTTCCACGGCGTGATGCCGTACAAGGACGGACGCATGCAGTCGTGGTCGTACAGCCGGTTGTGAGCGCGGTGAACTGACCCGCCGCGACAAGACAGGTGGAAGCGACTTCAGTCGCGATCCCCCGTAGCGACATTCGGAAGCTGCTGCGGGAAGAACGGCGTGGCGCGCTTGGCGGGCGATCGCGACTGAACGGCGGTCAGCGTGCGGGACATGCGGCACCCGCCCTGGTTTCGGTGAGGCGGATGTCGGCGATGGAAACGTCCAGCGCGCCGTCGGTTTCCAGCCGCGCCACGGTCGGGGTGGCGGCCAGATCCTGTGTGGCGAAGCACGACAGGGGTACCGCGAGCGTGGCGTAGCCGCCGGCGGACTGGGCTTTCAGCAGGGCGCTCACCGGCACCGAGGCCGAGCCCACACCCAGCCGTACCTCGCCTGTCGGAGCGGTGTTCACGCGCAGTTTGAGGTTGAGCATCATCGCGCCATTGGCTTCGCGGGCGATGTCGGAAGGGGTGTCCGTGCCGATCGCGATCCATGCTTTCGACTTGCCGTTCCAGCGGGTATGCAACGCGCCATCGGCCTGCGGCTCCAGGGTCAGGCCCGCCGAGCCGTACAGCGTGGTGCGCGTGCCGACGTAATCCATGTGCGGGGCGTTGTCGTCGCCGATCCACAGCTTGTAGCCGTTCCACGCCGTGCCCTGGTTGTAGTAGACGTTCTTCTCGCCGTAGCGGGTGGTGTCGACCACTTCGGGCAGCTGCGGCGTGGTGGCGGGCGCCGCGTAGCTGAGGCCATAGCCGTAGGCGAACTGCGGGTCGTAATGGGCGTCACCGACGTTGAGCGGTGTCTGGTCCGGACGGCTGGGCCACGAGAAGCTCAGCTTGCCGCTGAAGTCGCGGCGGCCCAGCAACACATCGGCCACGCCCGCGCCTTCCGAACCGGGCAGCCACGCGGCAACGAAGGCGTCGGCGGCGTTGATCTGCGGGTTGACGTAAAGCGGGCGGCCCGACAGCAGTACCGCCACCACCGGGATGCCCTGCGCCTTGAAGCGCTTGAGCAGGTCGAGCGATTCGGTGTTGTCGTGGTGCAGCGCCACGTCCGACTGGTCGCCCATGAATTCGGCGTAGGGCGTTTCGCCGAAAACGACGATGGCCGCGTCGGGCTTTTGCGGTGCGGTGCCGTCGGGGCTGTACAGCGCCACGCCGCCGGCCGCATCGATCTGCGCCTTCAGCCCCTCGTAGATGGAGGTGGCGCCGGGGAAATCGCTGTTGCTGTTGTCCGCGCCCTGCCAGCTCAGTGTCCAGCCGCCCGTCTGCATGGCGATGTTGTCGGCGCCGTCACCGGTGATCAGGACGGTGGCGTTGGACTTCAGCGGCAGTACGCCGTTGTTCTTCAGCAGCACCAGCGATTTGGCCACGGCCTCGCGCGCGACGGCGCGGTGTTGCGGCGTGCCGATGGGACGGAAGGTGGTGGCGCGGTTGGCGGGCGAAGGCTCGTCGAAAACGCCGGCGCGGAATTTCACCCGCAGGATGCGGCGCACCGCGTCGTCCAGCCGTGCCATCGGGATCACGCCCGATTTGACCTCACGCACCAGGTTGCCGATCAGCGCCTTCCAGTCCTGCGGCGCATTGAAGATGTCCAGCCCTGCATTGAACGCAGTCGCGCAATCGGAGTTGCTGCAACCGGGGATCTGCCCGTGGGCGTTCCAGTCGCCCATGATGAAGCCGTCGAAACCCATGCGGCCTTTCAGCACGTCGGTCAGCAGGCCCTTGTCCGCGTGCATCTTGATGCCATGCCAGGAGTTGTAGCTGGCCATCACCGATTGCACGCCCGCGTTGATGGCGTCGGTGTAGGGCGCGCCGTGCAGCCGGGCCAGTTCCGCCTCGGACACCGACGACTCGCCCTGATCGCGTCCGCCATCGGTACTGCCGTCGCCCAGGAAATGCTTGGCGGTCGCGATGACGTGATCGCCATCCAGGAATGTTTTGCCGCGGCCCTGCAGGCCGGACACCATGGCGGCGGCGTACTGGCGGACGATCCTCGGGTCTTCCGAATAGCTTTCGTAGGTGCGGCCCCAGCGGTCGTCGCGCGCCACCGCGATGGTGGGGGCGAACGACCAGTCCATGCCGGTGGAGCGCACCTCGGCGGCGGTGACCTCGCCGATGCGCTGCAGCAGGTCGGGATCGTGCGCCGCGCCCAGGCCGATGTTGTGCGGAAACAGCGTGGCGCCATAGACGTTGTTGTGACCGTGCACGGCGTCGGAAGCCCAGATCAGCGGGATGGTGGCGTTCTGGCCGGGCACGACCGAGGCCTGGTAATAGGGCTCGATCAGATCGACCCAGTCCTTGACCGTGGCGTGCTTGTTGCCGCCGGGCACCGCGCCGCCGCCGTTCTCGATCGAGCCGATGTGGTACTGCGTCACCTCCTGCGGCTTGATCGATTTCCATTCCGGCTGCACCACCTGGCCCACCTTTTCCTCGACGCTCATCGCCTTCAGCATCGCGGTGATGCGCGTTTCCATGGCGGCGTCGAGGCCGATGGGCGAGGCCGAAGCGGGCCAGATTTCCGGGTGGACGGTGGGTTGGACATCCGCGCTGTTGGCGTGGACGTCGATGGCCAGGCACAAGGCCATGGATGCGGCAGCCCGCAAGACGGAACGACAGGACATGAGCGCTTCTTCCCCCGATGGTTTCCCGTCGTCTATGGGCCACGGCGACAGCCGCTGTCAAGCGGCCCGCGTCCACCGTTCACCCCGGCTCGCGATGCGCACAGGCGCCGCGGCGCTGTCAGGGGACGTCGGCAAGCCAGGTCGCGCTGCCGAAGCGGGTCTGCGCGAGCGCCTCGGCCCGGGCCAGTTCATCGGCACGCAGTGTGTCGTCGGTGAGGCCGTGCAGGCGGCGGAAGGTGGCGATCATCCGTTCAATCACCGCCGCGCGCGGCAGGCCGGTCTGGCTGCGCAAGGGGTCGACGCGCTTGGCGGCGCTGGTGGTGCCCTTGTCGGACAGTTTCTCGCGACCGATGCGCAGCACGTCCAGCATCTTCGCCGCGTCGATGTCATAGGCCATGGTGACGTGGTGCAACACCGCGCCGCCGCGGTGCGCCTGCGCCGCGCCGGCGATCTTGCCGCCCTCGGAGGTGATGTCGTTCAACGGCTGGTACCAGGCCTTGATGCCCAGGCCGCCCAGCGCCTCGATCACCCACGCATCCATGAACGCATACGCCTGCTGGAACGACATGTCCTTGATCAGCGAGAGCGGCGCGTAGATCGAATAGGTGATGGTGTTGCCTGGCTCGATGAACATCGCGCCGCCACCGGAAATCCGTCGCACCACTTCGATGCCATGGCGTTGCGCGGCCTCCGCGTCGACCTCGTTGCGCAGCGACTGGAAGCGGCCGATCACCACCGCGGGCGATGCCCATTCCCATATGCGCACGGTGGGTTTGCGGTGACCGGCGCCGACCTCGTGGGTGAGTACGTCGTCCAGCGCCATGTGCAGGCTTGGCGATTGCGGCGCGGCGTGGATCAGTTGCCAGTCGTGGTCGTGCCATTCGGTGCGCATCATGCGAGGTGCTCCCCCTGCAGCGCGCGGCGCACGGCCACGGCGATGGCCTCGGGCGAAATGCCGTACATCATCACGTCCGGCGCGAGCGCGTCGCGGATGCGGCGGGCGAGCCCGGCGTCGTCCATGTCGGCGGGCTGGCCTTCGAGCGCCGCGTCGATGGTGCGCAGTGCGCTGTCGGGCTCGAGGAAAAAGTCACCGCTCAGTTGCACGTGGGCCAATCGCCCATCGCGGACATCGAGATCGATCACCACCAGCTTGCCGCCAGGCATCTTGTACTCGCCATGCATCGGCGGTTTACCTCGAGTAGGAACAAACCGGGATTATCGCGCGTGCGAGTGGGTGGCGGAATCGGTGCGGGCAGGGTGGTGCTTTGCCGCGATGGCAACGTGAGGCATGAAGGCGCGCGAAGAGCGGCCTCCATCAGCCCTTCGGGCAGCTTCTCCCGTGGGCGGGGAAGCAGGCACTCGCACTCCCGTGGGATGACCAGCGATAGGGCTTCGCCCGCACGAGATGCACAGCGCGGCCATCCAGGAAACCGGGCTCCGGTTCCTTCCCCCGCTTGCGGGGGAAGGTGCCCGACAGGGCGGATGGGGGGCCGCCCGAAGCGCGCAGATAAGGAACCGCACCGGGTGCATAATCGAAGGCGCGCGGCAGAGCGCACCTTGTGCGATGGCCTTCATGTTCGGGCCGCTTCCGCGGCTGGAAACCGCGGTGCTCACCGCTGCCTTCCGCATCCGGCACGATTCATGCTCCATCGGTCCATGATGATGCATCGCCATCGCGTGGCTACGGGACGTTGACCAGCCCCTTTCGAGGGGCGGCGACATCCCGATCGAGCCCACCGCCGTAGCGAAACTTTTCGCGCAAGAAACCCAAGGGGACATCATGAATCGTAGCTATCGCCTGATCTGGAACCGGGCCCGTGGGTTATTCGTGGTTGCGTCGGAGATTTCCCGGGGGCGTGGCAAGGCGGGGGGCACGTCGCCTGCGCAGCGGTTGGCCTGGCTGGCCCTGCTGCCGTTGGGTCTGGCGCCGGCCATGAGCATGGCGGCGGTCAATCCGCAGGGCGGGCAGGTTACCGCCGGCAGCGGCCATATCAGCCAGAGCGGGCTAACCACCACCATCGACCAGCGCAGCCAGAACCTGTCGTTGAACTGGCAGAGCTTCGACATCGGCGCGCAGAGCACGGTCAATTTCGTGCAGCCCAACGCGCGCTCGATCGCGGTCAACCGCATCGGCGGCAACAGCGGCAGCGTGATCCTCGGCCGCTTGAACGCCAACGGCCAGGTGTTCCTGATCAACCCCAATGGCGTGTTGTTCGGACAGGGTGCGCAGGTGAATGTCGGTGGCCTGGTCGCTTCCACCTTGAATGTGAGCGACAGCGAGCTGGCCGGTGGTACGCGCCACTTCAGCGGCAACGGTGGCGGCAGCATCGTCAACCGGGGCACGATCAACGCCGCGAAAGGTGGGTATATCGCGCTGCTCGGTCCACAAGTGACCAATCAGGGCACGCTCAACGCGCCCGGCGGCACCGCGGCGCTGGCCGGCGGCACCGCGGTCACGCTCAGTTTCGACGGCAGTCGGTTGCTCAGCCTGCAAGTGGACAAGAGCACGCTGAACGCACTGGCCGACAACCACCAGCTGATCGTCGCCGACGGCGGCCAGGTGTTGATGAGCGCCGGCGCGAAGGATTCGCTGCTGGCCAGCGTGGTCAACAACAGCGGCACGATCCAGGCGCGGACGGTGGAAAACCGCGGCGGCAAGATCGTGCTGCTCGGCGGCATGGCGGCGGGCACCACGACGGTGGCCGGCACGCTGGACGCATCGGCGCCGACCGGCGGCAACGGTGGTTTCATCGAAACATCGGCGGCGCATGTGAGCGTGGCTGACGGCGCCAGAATCACCACGCGGGCAGCCAATGGTCATACCGGCGCATGGCTGATCGATCCCAACGATTTCACCGTCGCCAGCAGCGGCGGCAACATGACCGGCGCGGCCGTGAGCAGCGCGCTCGCCGGCAACAATTTTGAAATCACAACGGCGTCGATGGGCACGGCAGGCGGCCATGGCGACATTTTCGTCAACGATGCGGTGAGCTGGAGCGGCAATACATTCACGCTCAATGCCGAGCGCAACATTGCCATCAACGCGCCCTTGAAAGGCTCCGGCACCGGCAAGCTGGCGCTGAAGTACGGCCAAGGCGCCGTAGCCGCCGGCAACACGGCCAACTATCGGATCAACGCGCCGGTCGATCTGGCGGCCGGCAACAATTTCAGCACCATGCTGGGTAACGATGGCACCGTGGTGCAATACCGGGTCATCACCAGCCTGGGGGTTGCAGGCTCCATCAGCGGTACCGACCTGCAGGGCATCAACGGCCACCTGGTTGGTAACTACGTGCTGGGCGCCAACATCGACGCCAGCGCTACTGTGGCCTGGAACGACAATGGCGACGGCACATATGCCGGCTTCGCACCGATTGGCCCGGACGCGACGCTTTTTTTTGCAGGCATATTGGACGGTCTCGGCCACACCATCAATGGCGTGTTTATCAACCGCCCATCCACGAGCGGTGTCGGCCCGTTTGGCTATATCGGCAATACGGCGGAAATCCGCAACATCGGTCTGACCAGTGTCAACCTCACGGGCGCGTCATATGTCGGCGGCTTGGTCGGATACAACAACGGTGGCAGCATCAGCAACAGCTACGCCACCGGCCAGGTGGCCGGTGGCTCGGTTTACGTCGGCGGCCTGGTGGGGGTCAACAAGGGCAGCATCAGCAACAGCTACGCCACCGCGATGGTCGCGGGTAATGACCTTGGTACGGGCGGCCTGGCCGGATACAACATCGGCAGCATCAACCACAGTTACGCTACCGGCCAAGTGGTCGGTAGCGGGCATTACACCGGCGGCCTGGTGGCGATCAACAGGGGCATCATCAACGACAGTTACGCCACGGGCACAGTCAGTGGCGGTGGCCATGCTGTGGGTGGCTTGGCGGGGCTCAATGGCCAGATGGCTGGCGACGCCGCCAGCATCAGCAACAGCTACGCCAGTGGCAACGTCAGTGGCGCTGCCAATGATGTCGGCGGCCTGGTGGGAGAGAGTTACACCGACATCAGCAACAGCTACGCCACCGGCACAGTCAGTGGTAATGCCCAGGATGTCGGCGGTCTGGTTGGCATCCAGTACAACGGCTCGATCAGCCAGACCTATGCCACCGGCGCGGTCATTGGCCCCAGCGCGGGTGGGTCCATCGGCGGTCTGATCGGCAGGCAGAACAATGGCACTGTCAGCACGATCAGCAGCAGCTACTGGGATGCGGAAACCACGGGGCAGGCCAGCAGCCACGGCGGCGGTACCGGCCTGACCACCGCAGCACTGATCGCGGCGTTGCCCGGCGGTTTCGCGAGTAGCGTCTGGGGTAACGGGGACAACCAGACCACGCCGTACCTGCTGGGTATGGCCGGCAATCAGGTGTTCAACCTCAACGATCTGCCGACCGGCGCCATCACGCCCAGCAATCGGCCCAACCTGTACACCGTCATTCTCGATGTGAACCAGTTGCAGGCGGTGAATAGCGGCCTCGCCGGCAGCTATGTGCTGGGCAACAACATCGACGCCTCGGCCACGTCGGGCTGGAATGCAGGAGAAGGCTTTGTTCCGATAACCGGATATATGGCCGACCCTGATCCTTTATGTAATCCATACTGCTCCGCTCAAATCCTCCCTTTCGCCGGCATATTCGATGGCTTGGGACATGCTATTTCCAACCTCACCATTAATCGGCCGACGGAGAGCCATCTTGGTTTGTTTGGCAGTATCAAATTAGGTGCAGAAGTCCGAAACCTGGGGTTGATCGGCGGCAGTATCAGTGGTGCGTACCAGGTGGGTGGATTGGCGGGTGAAAACAAAGGCACGATACGTAACAGCTACGCCACGGCAGATGTAAATGGAAGAAGCACCACCGGCGGATTGGTGGGAAACAACGGCGGCACGATCGGCAGCAGTTATGCCACCGGGAACATAAACGACATTGCCTACGCTGATGTTTATGTCATTTCCAGCATTGGCGGGCTGGTCGGCTTCAATAATGCCGTTATTGACAGCAGTTATAGCACCGGTAACGTCAACGGCACGAACTACATGGGAGGGCTGGTAGGGAGTAATGAGCCTGGGGGGATGATCAGCAATAGCTATGCCACGGGTAATGTAGTGGATGACTACAGCTATCATGGAAACTATGCCAACGGCGGTTTGGTCGGCTTTAATACGGCACAAATCCGCAACAGTTACGCCTATGGCAGCGTCGTCGACAATGGAGCCAATGGGGGTGTGGTGGGATACAGCGCGGGTGGCGGCACGATCACCAACAGTTACTGGAACAGCGCAGCCAATACCAAGGGAATTGGCACAAACAACAATGGGGCAAGCGCGACCGGCCTGACCGCCGCACAGATGCTCGACCCGACCAGCTTCGTCGCCTGGGGTGCGGATATCAGCGCGACCGGCGGCAGCAACGCCGTCTGGCGCATCTACGAAGGCCATACCTCGCCGTTGCTCAAGGCATTCATGACGTCGCTCACTGTGACGCTCGGCGACCAGACGACCACTTACAACGGGCAAGCCTACGACGGCAGCGGGTTGGCTTATTCCGTGGCCGATCCGGACATGAGCCAGCTGTTGGGCTCGTTCACCGATGGCACGGCACGCAACGCAGGCAGCTATACCCTGTCCGGCAGCGGCCTGTATTCCGGCCAGCAAGGCTACGACATCGTGACCGGCGGCAGCGGTACCTTGACCATCGACAAGGCGACCCTGACGTTGAGCGGCCTGTCCGCCGCCGACAAGGTGTACGACGCCTCCATAACGGCAGTAGCGACCGGCACGCTGTCCGGCGTGTTCGGTAGCGACGACGTCGATGCCACGCTGACAGTCAGCTTCGCCAACAAGAACGCGGGCACTGGCAAGACCGTAACAGTGGACGGCATCACGCTGGGCGGCGCCGATGTCGGCAATTACGTCATCGCTGCCGGCCAGACCGCCACGGCCGACATCGTCGCGGCCACATTGACGCTGAACGGCCTGTCCGCCACCGACAAGACCTACGACGCCAGCGCGATAGCGGCGGCAACTGGCACGCTGTCCGGCGTGTTCGGCAGCGACGACGTCGATGCCACGCTGGCGGCCAGCTTCGCCGACAAGAACGCGGGCACGGGCAAGACCGTGACGGTGGACGGCATCACGCTGGGCGGTGCCGATGGCGGCAACTACGTCATCGCTGCCGGCCAGACCACCACGGCGGACATCGCCAAGCGGGCGATCATCGTCGGCGCTACCGGTACCGACCGCGTCTACGATGGCACGAAGACGGATGCCGTGAGCCTGGCCACTACCGGCATCCTTGGCGGCGATACCGTGACCTTTACCGGCACCGGCAGCTTTGCCGACAAGAACGTCGGTACCGCCAAGGCGCTCGCGGTTACCGGCATCGCCGCCTCGGGTGCCGATGCGGGCAACTACAGCTTCAACGCCACCGCAAGCACGACAGCCACGATCACACCCGCCACGTTGACCTACCGCGCCGACGGCGCCTCCTCCTGGACCGGACAGATTCCAGGCGATCTGAGCGGCACGGTGAGCGGTCTGGTCGGTGGCGACACGCTGGCCGATGCCACCGAGGGTGCGCTGACATGGAGTACGCCAGCGAACGCGGCCAGCCCTGCCGGGTCGTACGCCATCAATGGCAGCGGCCTCAGTGCGCTCAACTACGTGTTTGCGCAAGCACCCGGCAATGCCGTGGCCCTGCAACTGATGCAGGGTGAAGCGGTGCAGAGCGGCGCACCGCTCGCCGTCGCCCGCACCGTCGCTGGGTTGCAACAGCAAGAGGACGACGCCGCGGCAGGCTACGCGCCCCATGCGCCGTACGCCCCAAGCATCCAGATCCTCAGTGGCGGGGTGCGTCTGCCGTGAGCCTTTCTTTCCGCTTGCCACCCACCCACCGCAAGGATCGCTGCATGTTCGTATCTTCCCGCCTTCGTCTCTCGCCGCTGACACTGGCCTTGCTCGCCTTGCCGCTGGCCACGCTGGCGCAGACGATCCCCAACAGCGGCCAGATCCTGCAGCAGGTGCAGCCGAAGCCGGCAGAACGGCCCCAGGCCGAACCGGGCCTGATGATCGAATCACCGGCTTCTAATGCCGCCGCCGACAGCACGCCGTTCGCGGTGACGCATCTGCAAGTCGATGGCAACACGGCGTTCGACCATGCAACGCTGCATGCG
This sequence comes from Rhodanobacter fulvus Jip2, assembly GCF_000264315.1. Taxonomy (GTDB): domain Bacteria; phylum Pseudomonadota; class Gammaproteobacteria; order Xanthomonadales; family Rhodanobacteraceae; genus Rhodanobacter; species Rhodanobacter fulvus. The sequence continues at coordinate 36,821 of NZ_AJXU01000007.1, read as the reverse complement.
CTGGTGGCTGACGGCGAAGGGCGCACGTTGACCCTGACCGAGCTCAACACGCTGGTACAGCGCATCACCGATTACTACCACGCGCACGGCTATCCGCTGGCGCGCGCGCTGGTGCCGGCGCAGACGCTGAGCCATGGCACGGTTCGCATTGCCGTGGTCGAAGCGCGCTACGACCAGGTGCAACTGCATAACCGCAGCCGCGTCAGCGACGGCTTGTTGCGCGCCACGCTGGCACCGTTGCGTGCGGGCGATGTGGTGACCCAGTCATCGCTCGACCGCAGCCTGCTGCTGCTCGGTGAGCTTCCCGGCGTGTCGCCGCACGCCACGCTGAGCCCCGGCACCGGCGCCGGCACTTCGTCGCTGGATGTGGTGACCGATGCCGCGCCGATGGTGCAGGGCAACGTGTTCATGGACGATGCGGGCAGCCGCTACACCGGCCGCCTGCGCGTGGGTGGCAACCTGGACATCAACAATCCGTTGCGCCACGGCGACCAGCTCAATCTCAGTGCGCTCACCGCCGGCGGCGACATGAGCTACGGGCGGCTGGGCTATCAGTACACGCTGAACGGGCAAGGCACCCGGTTGGGCGCGGCGTATTCGGCACTGGCTTATTCGCTGGGTGGTCCGCTGGACGATCTCGATGCGCACGGCACGGCGCACGTCGCCAGTGCGTGGCTGGCGCAGCCACTTCTGCGCACGCGCAATAGCCGTATGGACGTCCGTTTGCAATTCGACCACAAGCAGCTGCGCGATCGCATCGATGCCAGTGCGCTGCGCAACGATCGCCACGGCAATCACTGGATGGCCAGCGTGGATGGCCAGCACAGCGATGATTTCGCCGGTGGCGGCTTCACCAGCGGCAGCCTCAGCCTTGGCCATGGCCGGCTCGGTTTCGATCGGGGCGCCGCGGCGGCTGCCGCTGCTGATGCCGCCACCGCGCGCACCCAGGGTAGCTACACCCACTGGAACGCCAGCCTGGCCCGCATGCAGTCATTGAATTCGAACACCCGCCTGTACGCCAGCGTCAGCGGCCAGCACAGCAACCGCAACCTCGACTCGTCCGAGCAGTTCCTGCTGGGCGGGCCGGGCAGCGTGCGTGGCTACGATGTCTCCAGCGTGGCCGGCGCCAGTGGCTGGCTGGGTACCGTGGAGCTGCGCCGTGATCTGGACTGGGACTGCGCCGGCCATTGCGAAGGCAGCGTGTTTGTCGATCACGGCAGCGTGCGCATCAACGCCGATCCATGGCTCGCCGGTCGCAACCACTTCGATCTGAACAGCGCCGGCATCGGCTTCAACTGGATTGGCGCCCGCCAATGGCAGGCGCAGGTGCAACTGGCTGTGCCGCTGGGCGATGCACCGGCCATGCTGGGCAAGCGCAACGACGGGCGGCTCTGGCTGCAGGTGGCCAAGGGTTTCTGACGCGTCCATGGCACTGGCTGCAGGGGCGCACCCGTGCGCGAAGCTCCTCGTCCACGCAAGAAACCACGATCGTGCCGGACATCGACGCTGGCAGAAGGGACGCGTCGCAAATTACCTGTCCATGGAATCGCGCGTCAGCCGACTTGCCGGACGGTAACGATCAGCCTCGGCCGCCCGACGGTTGCCGAGCCATCTTGTTGGCCGATACTCCCAGCGTGCGCCACGCCCATTTACGACGCAGGCCACACCAGCGACCGATGGATCTGCGCACCTGCCCACGCGCCATCGCCCACCGCCAGCGAAACCGAATGCGGCATCCTGGCGGCGTCACCGCAGGCGAACACGCCGGGCACGGTGGTCTCCTTGGTCTCGCCGGTGCCTATCTGCACGCCCGTCAATGTCTCGACGAGTTCGCAACCGAGTTGCGTGGCGATCGGGGTGGAGGGCTCGTTGTACGGCGCGGTGAACAGGCCGGCGAAGCGCAGTCGCCGTCCATCGGTGAGCACGACATCGGCGCTTCCATCGATGTGTTTGATCGGCGTCGTTTCGATCGTCACGCCGCGGCGAATCAATTCGTCCTCGGCAACCCGGTCGGGTTCGAACGTGCCGTTGAGGAAGAACGTCGTATCTCCCCATTCCGGCAGCAGCTGCGCCTGATGGATCGACACCGGACCCGTGGCGATGACGCCGACGCGCCCCCGGTCCAGCTCGTAGCCATGGCAATACGGGCAATGGAAGATGCTCCTGCCCCAGCGCTCGGGCAGGCCCGGGATCTCGGGCAGTCGGTCCGACACGCCGATCGCCAACAACAGACGCTTGGCGGCATACGTCGTACTGCCGCTGGTCACCGTGAAGTCGTCCATCGTGCCGGTGGCCTGCTCGACGGCGCCATCCACCCAAGTCAACGTGGGATAGGCTTCAAGTTGCGCCCGCGCGACGCGGGCCAGCTCGGCGGGATCGACGCCGTCGCTGCCCAGGAATCCGTGGGAGTGGCTGGCGCTGCGGTTGCGCCGCTTGCCGCCGTCGATGATGAGCACGCGGCGGCGCGCCCGCAGCAGTTGCAGCGCCGCCGCCATGCCCGAGTAACTGCCGCCGATGATGATGACGTCATGCTTCATGCCGGTGCCTCGCTCGATGGGCGCCGTGGCGGCGCGCGAAATCCGCCGCCAGCGCGGCCAGGGTGACTGACTCGAACCGCTGCAGCAGCAGCGCTTCGGCGTCGGCGAAAGCCGTGTCGAGCGCCGCATTGATCACCTGCTCGACCAGGCATGACGGCTGCTCGTTCCGGTTGCCCACGGCGAACAGCGCGGGCTCGCCGAGCGCTTCGTGCAACTGACGCAACGTGACCTTGGTGAGATCTGCCGAGATGCGCCAGCCGCCGGCGTGGCCACGATCCGCCGTGACCATCCCCGCATTCCGCAGCAGGCCCATGGTGCGCCGGACCACGACGGGGTTGGTGCCCAGGCACTGCGCCAGCGCATCGGACGTCATGGGCGTATCGCGCTCGGCCATGTGCAGCAGCGCGTGCAGTACGGCGGAAAGTCGGCTGTCTCGTCTCATGTAACAAACGATGTTACGTTAGCACTTCCATGTCAAGCGGCAGAGGCAAGATGTTTTCTTTCAACGAACCCCAGACAGCGGCGCATTACACGGCCGGCGTGCTGCGACAGGTGCCCGGACTGCACGCCCTGCACCAGATGGCCGGCCTGCTCCTGCACGAGCGCGTCCCGGCGGATGGGCGGGTGTTGGTATTGGGTGCAGGCGGAGGTCTGGAGCTGAGGGCCTTCGCCGAGACCTGGCCGCAATGGCATCTGCTGGGCATCGACCCGTCGGCACCGATGCTGGAATTGGCCGTCCAAACGCTGGGCTCGCTGGCGTCGCGAGTGGAACTGCTGGAGGGCACCATCGACGCGGCTCCGGCAACCGAATTCGACGGCGCCGCCTGTCTGCTCACCATGCACTTCCTGTCCGTCGACGAACGCCTGCACACGCTGCGCGAGCTGCGGCGCCGATTGAAACCCGGCGCCCCGCTGGTGATCGCCCATCACAGCGTTCCCGATGCGCCCGACGAAAAACTCCGATGGCTGGGGAGGCACGTGGCCTTCATGACCTCAAACGGCATGCCCGTTGCAGACCCGGCCACGACCATCGAAGCGATGGCCAGCCGTCTCCCGCTGCTTTCTCCCGAAGCCGAAGTCGACTTGCTGGAGCAGGCAGGCTTCGCACGGCACGAACTGTTCTATGCGGCTTTCACGTTCAAGGGGTGGGTGGCGTATGCGGGTCCTGGTTTCGAGTCGCAGCCACACGGCGGCACGGCGGTCAGGTCCACACACAGCTTGCCTAAGTGAACCTGACCCCCGTTCTTTGTGTAGCGCGTCAGAGTTGCGCCAAACCACCGTCGACCGCAACTTCGCTGGCGGTCATGAAGCTGCTGTCCGACGATGCGAGGAAGGCGGCGACCCCACCGATCTCCGAGGGATCGGCCATGCGCTGCAGCGGTGTCATCGCGGCGAAGACCTTCTGGCCTTCCTCGCCCAGCGCATCCTTCGCCAGCTCGGTCGCCGTCGCCCCGGGCGACAGCACGTTGACGCGGATGCCGGTGCCTTTCAGGTCTTCCGCCCAGGTCCGGGCGAGGTTGCGTACGGCCGCCTTGCTCGCGCTGTAGGCGGTCATGCCCGGGGCGCCGGTGGTGCCGGCACTCGATCCGGTCAGGATGATCGAACCACCCTGGCCCATCAGCGGCAGTGCCTTCTGCACGGTGAAGATCGTGCCTTTCACATTGGTGTCGAAGGTTTCGTCGATGTGCTCGGCGGTGATCTGGCCGAGTGCCAGCTGGCTTCCCGCCCCGGCATTGGCGAATACGATGTCAAGGGCGCCGCGCTCGGCCTTCACCGCCGCGTAGAGCCGGTCGAGGTCGACCAGGTTGGAGACCGAGCCCTTCACCGCGCGGGCGTTGGGGCCGAGTTTCGCCAGTGCGGCGTCAAGCGCTTCCTGCCGGCGGCCGTAGATGAAGACGAAGGCGCCTTCCTCGATGAAGCGCTGCGCTGCCGCGAAGCCGATGCCGCTGGCGCCGCCGGTGATCACGGCGGTCTTTCCATTCAACTTGCTCATGTCGTGAATCCTCAAGATGGGGGCTACTGCTTTCGAAACAGTGATGGGTTGCGGGCCGACCGCCATGGCGTCGTGATGGCCGCGCGCGCTTACGGCTCCCGCTTGAACAGGTCCTGGAAAATCAGCGGGCCCCAGACGCGGCCGCGTGCCTGTACCAGGGCGCCACCTTCGTCGAACTTGCCCAGATAGACGGGGGCAAAGCCGAGTCGCTTGGCCACATCCGCGACCTGCGCCGCGGCCGCTTCGTCGTCGCTCGACAGGAACACGACGCGGTGGCCGCCCTCGACGTTGGGGTCGGTGGCCAGGGTGCGCGACAGCAGGTGATTGAAGCCTTTCACGAACCTGGCGCCGGGGAATGACTTGGCGGCAAAGGCGGAGGAGGGGAGGTTGTCGAGCGTTTCCACGGGGTCATTCGTATTCATCGCATCGATGATCGTCTTGCCCGTCCAATCCGCAAGCAGTTTGCCGATGTCCTGGTGGCCCTCGAACAGCACCGCCAGGATGATCACGTCCGCCTTGACCGCTTCCTGCAATGTCCCGGGGATGACCTTGGGGCCGATCGCCTGTGCCTGCGGCAACAGGTCTTCGGGCGGCCGCCGACTGGCGACGGTGACTTCGATGTTGCTGCGCGCGAACGCGCGGGCGAGGGCCTGGCCGATGGAGCCGAAACCGATGATGGCGTAAGTCATGGGGATGATCCTTTTCAGTAAGGGGTTTGGAGTGGTTCTGGCCCTTGCAGGCCGGTTGCCCAAACGATCTGGGTCGCTTGACGCATCAATACAATTGACGAAACATCGTTCAATACGATCTAGTTTTTGGATAACTCATGCTCGACAACGTCACCATCAACCAGCTGCGGGCATTCGTGGCGGTGTGCGACCAGGGCAGCTTCTCCGGTGCGGCGCGCAAGCTCGCGCGGGCGCAGTCGGCCATCAGCCACGCGATCAAGGCGCTGGAAAGCGCGTTCGATGTCGAGCTGTTCGAGCGCAACACGCGCAAGGCGCAGCTCACCGCGGCGGGGCGCAGCCTCCTGCCCGACGCTCGGGCGGTGATCTCGCGCACGGAGGAAATGAAGAACCGCGCCGGCTCCATCGCCAAGGCCGGCGTGCCGCAAGTGTCGGTGGCGGTCGACGCCTACTTCGCGCGCGCCCACCTGATCAACTGCCTGCGCACGCTGCAGGAAGAATTCCCCACCGCCGCGATCAACCTGCGCATCACCACCATGCAGGGCGGTGAAAAGCTGGTGATGGAAAGGGTCTGCGCCCTGGCCGTCACCATCAACGACGTGCCAGAGGTAAACCCGCAAGCCATCGAGCGCCACTGGCTGCGCGAGGAGGAGATGGTGACGGTATGCGCGCCATCCTTTCCCCTCGCCGCAACCCCCCAACCCATCCCCGTGGACGAGTTCGGCCGCTACACCCAGATCATCGTCACCGACAACCAGCCCGGCGCCGACAACACCCAGGAAGGCGTGGCTGGCAAGCGCCAGTGGTTGGTCAACGATCTCGGTGCGAAACGCGATTTGCTGAAAGCCGGGCTGGGGTGGGGGCATCTGCCGCGGCATCTCGTCGATGAGGATCTGACCGGTGGCCAGCTCGTCGAACTTGAGCGGCGCGCGTGGCACCTCCGGTCGTTGACGTTCGTGGTTTCGCAGCGGCGGGGGCATGATTTGTCGGCGTGTGAATCTCGGCTGGTCGAGCTTCTGGGCAAGGCATAGCTTCATGCAATGATCAAGGCGGCTTTGGACCAGAGGCAGTCTCGTGAAAGTGCACTCTGACCCAGGTTCCAGTGCGGTCTAATCCCACCGCCTAATCTCGCAGCGTTTGTTTGGCTCGGAGAAGCGTGTTGGCGGTCTTTCACGAGGTGGGAGGTGGGGCAGGCAACGGGGTGGCGCGGTCGCCGAAGTTGCTGGATCAGGTGCGCGGGAGGATGTGGCGGCTGGGGATGGCGCGGCGCACGCTGGTATCAGGGATGAATGGCCCTTGCTTGAGCGCCGTCATCCCCGCGAAAGCGGGGATCCAGTGTCTCGCACACGGCCGACAATCTTGAAGGCACTGGATTCCTGCTTTCGCAGGAATGACGAAAAGTGGAGGTTTTGCGCTTAAGTAAGTGCCATTCGTGTCAGGGACAATTTGTCCGCTGGCAGCGGGCTCTTTTCCTGTTTCGAGAGGCGAGTGAATTGCAGGACATGCCCGCGATGGGCTGCCGGGACGTAGCAGCGCTTCGACTCCGCCCGCGGCGCGGGCTACGCTCAGCGCGAACGGTGGTGGGGGAGATGGCTCTGGGTGAGTGCCGATTCACGCCAGGGTAAATCCTTCGACAACCAGCTGCCGATTGTCGCTGGCACCTTGTGTACCTACGCCTTTCCCGCGGCACTCACCCCAAGCGCTTTCCACTCCCGCGGTGATTGCCCGGAATGCGCCTTGAACGCGCGGGAGAGTGCGGCTTCACTGCCGTAGCCCACGTCGGAAGCGATCACCTTCAAGGGGCGGCCGCGGCGCAGGGCCTTTTGCGCCAGCCGCACGCGCCAGCCTTGCAGGTAGCGCCCCGGCGTCGTGCCGATGGTCTCGCGGAATGTCGTGGCGAAGACGCTGCGCGACATGCCGGCGACGCGGGCCAGGTCGTCCAGCGTCCACTCTTGTGCCGGTGCTTCGTGCATGGCGACCAGCGCGTTGCGCAGGCGCGGGTGCGACAGGCCGGACAACAGGCCGCCGTGCACGTCGCCGCTTTCCATCAGCTGGCGCAGCACCTGGATCATCACCACTTCGAACAGGCGCTCGATCAGCGCGACGCGCCCGCAGCGCTGCTCGAAGGCTTCCTCGAACAGCAGCGCCAGCACCGGCGCGGCGCCGAAGATGTCTTCCAGCGGCAGGCAGACGACGTCGGGCAACGCCGAGGCCATCGGGTTGCCGGCGCCGCCTTCGAACGAGAGGTTTGCGCAGACCATATCCGCGCCGCGTTCGGGGTCGGTGACGAAGTGATGCGTCAACGGCCGCGGAAACAGCAGCAGGCTCGGTCGCTCGACGTGCAGCGTCTCTTTGCCGTAGCGCACCTCGACGGCACCACGGCGCACCAGGTGCAACTGCCCGTGCGTGCCATCGCCTTCCACGGTGTTGATGCCGCACAGCGCGCCGGTATTGAACACCTGCGCGTTCACCGGGAAATGCGCCATCAGCGCCGCAAGTCGGTCAGCCATGTTCGTACTCCTGATCAAGTTTTCAGGACTTTATATCACCAGTAGTTCCTCCGGGGCGGGCAAGATACTCCCACCGAGCCACACCGCCCGGATCTCCCCACTCGACAGGAACTACCGCCATGTCCATTCAGAAAATCCTCTACACCGCCGCCGCCACCGCCACGGGTGGTCGTGAAGGCCACGCTGCTTCGTCCGACAACGTGCTCGACGTGCAGCTGTCCACGCCGCGCGAGCTGGGCGGCGCCGGCGGCCCCGGTACCAACCCGGAACAGTTGTTCGCCGCCGGCTACTCGGCCTGCTTCCTCGGCGCGCTGAAGTTCGTCGCTGGTCAGCAGAAGGTCGCATTGCCCGCGGACACCAGCGTCACCGGCAAGGTCGGCATCGGCCAGATCCCGACCGGTTTCGGCATCGAGGCCGAACTGACCATCGCCGCCCCCGGCATCGCCCGCGACACCTTGCAGTCGCTGGTCGACCAGGCCCACGTGGTCTGCCCGTATTCCAACGCGACGCAGGGAAATATCGACGTGACGCTGCGCATCGCCGACTGATTGCAGATCTCTCGCGCCAGGCTCGCCTGGCGCGCCTCGCATGACCGTCGAAAGGAAGCCCGCAGTGGTGGGTGCATGGTCCCCACGACGAGAATGATCGCGACCGCGACAACAAGAAGGCGGGCTCATAACCGACGCGGTAGTGAGCCCGTTGTCTGTCTTCGTACCGGCGAAAGCGATGCCGGGCTATGTCATGTCAGGCGGCTGTCGGCTGGGTTGATGCCGGCCGTGTCCGGCTGCTGCATGCGGTGGCGTGCGGTAGACTGTTGCGATCCATTCTCATTTGCCTCTCATGACCCCACGACATCTGTTTGCGGCGCTGCTGCTGGCCACCCTCCTGTTCTGCCCTCGTCTTCATGCCGCGGTGGACTCTGTCCCCACCACGTGGCGGCTGCTGGACTACATCGCCGTGGACTACCGCGAGGCGGTGCGGGACGGCGCGGTCGTCAATCCGGTCGAGTACGAGGAGATGCGGGAGTTTTCGGCGACGGCGGCCGCGGCGATAAGGGCGTTGCCGCCCACGCCGGACTCGGACGCGTTGAATCAGGGCGCCGCGGCACTGCAGCAGGCCATCCAGGCCAAGAGCGCGCCGGAGCAGATCGCCACCCGGGCGCGCGCCGTGGCGGCCTTGCTGATCAAGGCATACCCCATCCCGCTGATGCCAACCAGCGCGCCGCAGTACGCACGCGGTCAGGTGTTGTACGCACAGCAATGCGCGAGTTGCCATGGCGCCACCGGCGCGGGTGATGGCCCCGCCGCTGCGGGCCTGGACCCGCCGCCGATCGCCTTCACCGACCGTGCTCGCGCCGACGAACGCAGCATCTTCGCGCTCTATCAGGTGATCGATCAGGGCCTGCAGGGCACGTCGATGCCCAGCTTTGCCAGCCTGCCGGCCGAGGATCGCTGGGCATTGGCGACCTATGTGGGCGCGATGGCCTACCCGGAGTCCGAAGCCCCGGCGGGACGTGAGCTGCTGGAGAAAAATGACGCGTTGCGGGCGAGGCTCGATTTCAAGAGCTACGTGGACACCACGCCCGCCACGCTGGCCACGGAGCTGCAATCCGCGCAGAAGGCGGCGGCGATCGTGGCGTATGTGCGCAGGCATCCGGATACCACGCAGGCCAAGGACGCGGAATCCGCCTTGGCGGTGTCGCATGAATTGCTCGGGCAGGCGATGGCGGCCTACCGCGGCGGCCAGCTGAAGCAGGCCAAGGACCTGGCGTTGTCCGCGTATCTGGACGGGTTCGAACCTGTCGAACCTCTTCTTGCCGCGCGCGACAAGCCGTTGATGGTGAAGATCGAGGAAGCCATGGCGCGCGTGCGCGCGGGCATCGCGGCCAACGTCGATGCCGAAACCCTGCAGACCCAGGTCGACAACCTGGACAACCTGTACGCGGAGGCGGGGCAGGTATTGGCACAGAGCGAAACATCCGCCGTGGCCAGTTTCGCCGCCGCCTTCACCATCCTGCTGCGCGAAGGGCTGGAGGCCTTGCTGATCGTCGTGGCGATCATCGCCCTGCTGCGCAAGTCTGGCCGGAAGGAAATGCTCCCCTGGGTACATGGCGGCTGGCTGTCCGCGCTGGTTGCCGGTGCCGTGACGTGGGGATTGGCCACGTGGGTCATTTCCATCAGTGGCGCAAGCCGCGAGCTCACCGAAGGATTTGGTTCGCTGCTGGCGGCGATCGTGCTGATCTGGGTCGGCATCTGGATGCATGGAAAAAGCCACGCCGCGAACTGGCAGCGCTATGTGCGCGACAAGCTCAGCCATGCCTTGGGCAAGACCTCCGGGGTTTTCCTGCTGGGCCTGATCTTCGTCGTCGTGTATCGCGAAGTCTTCGAGACCATCCTGTTCTATGTCGCCATCTGGAATCAGGGCGGCAAGGGCAGCGTGATCGCCGGAGGCGTGGCCGGGTCGCTGGTGCTGCTGGTGATCGGCTGGTTGATGATGCGTTACAGCCGTCGCCTCCCCATCAGCCAGTTCTTCCGCTACAGCTCACTGCTGATGGCAGTGCTGGCCATCGTGTTGATGGGCAAGGCGGTCTCCGCGCTGCAGGAGGCCGGTTATCTGCCGATCACCTGGATCAATGGCGGGCCACGGGTGGAGCTGCTGGGCATCTATCCCACCATGGAAGGCATCGCGGCCCAGGTCGGCATCGCGCTGATCCTGGTTATCGGTTTTGTCTGGTCCAACCGTTCCGCGGATGCGTTGGAGGCGTCTGACGGCGCTCGGTGACACCGAGCGCTTTCTTCTGCCCATCGCTTTGCGCATGCCGCTCAGGCCACCAAGCCCGGTGACTGGGGACCGGACGTGTCGCTTGCAGATGCCTGCCGTGACGGATGTCACGAACGTAAGCCGGGCGGGATCGGTCCGGGTCGATTTTCAACGCGGCCTCTACCCGGATTCGGGTTTGCCTCAGCGCCCGCGGCGGTCGTAGTCGGGGAAATGGCCGCGGCTGCCGCCGACCGAAATGCTGATGCCGCCGGAAGGTTCGTCGCAGCTGCCGAATGCCTGGCTGACACTCACCTGGCCCGCATTCCAGTTGCCGGTGCCCATGTGGCTGCCGGTGACGATGCCGGTGCCGACGCTGCCGTGGACCTGCGGCTTGTTGTAGGTGGAGTCGTCGCAATCGGGTGCTTCGGCGACGGGCTCGGTGTTGCCCATGCGGCCGCTGGTATCGCCGTAATACACACCCGGTGCATCGCCCGCCGTTTTCGGAACGGCGGGCTTCGGGGCGGTGGAACTGGTGGCGGGGAGGTCGCCGGGTGGCAGCTTCAGGTTCAGCGGCTTGCCGGTGGTCTGCGCCCACGCCGTGGCGGCCAGCAGGCTGGCGGCGACGGCGACGAGAAGCCGTTTGATTTTCATGCGTACTCCGGGGTGATACCAGCACCAACGCGCGATGTGCGGTTGGCGTGTACATCCCTATTGGAAAGGCCGCGCGCCGACAAGTTCCTGCGGCCTGTGGGAGCGACTTCAGTCGCGATGCTTTTGCTTCGACATTCTGGACCAGGAGCATCGCGACTGAAGTCGCTCCCACACAAGCAGCTTCGGTCAGCCGGTGGTCTCGATGCGCTCCACGCGGCGCAAGCCGCGTGGCAGCAAACCGCCGCGGCTGGCGCGGGTGCCACCGTATTCCACCAGGTCGGCCCAGCGCAGGGTGAGCTTGCGCTGGCCGGCGTACAGGGTGACTTCGCCCTTGCTTTCGCCGACCACGGCGATGCCGGCCACGCGTTCGTCGCCGGCCACCAGTTTCGCCTTGGGGATCTCGATCAGCTTGTTGCCCTTGCCCTTGTCCAGCTCGGGCAGCTCGGCCACCGAGAACATCAGCAGGTGGCCTTCGGTGGTGACCACCACGATGCGGTCGCGGGCGGGGTCGGCGCTGATCTGCGGCGCCAGCACTTTCGCCTTGTCGCTGAGGCTGATGATCTGCTTGCCGGCCTTGTTGCGGCTGGTGAGCGTCTCGAAGCGGGTGACGAAGCCGTAGCCGAAATCGGTGGCCAGGATCAGCCTTGTGGCGTTGTCGCCGGCGACCATGGCGTCGAAGCTGGCGCCGGCCGCGGGGCTGAAGCGGCCGGTCAGCGGCTCGCCATTGCCGCGCGCCGAGGGCAGGGTGTGCGCGGCGGTGGAGTAGGCGCGGCCGGTGGAATCGATGAACGCCACCTGCTGCGTGGTACGCGCTTTCACGGCGGCCAGCAGGCCATCACCCTCACGGTAATTCAGGCCTTCGGCATCCACGTCATGGCCTTTCGCGGCGCGCGCCCAGCCTTTCTGGCTCAGCACCACGGTGACCGGTTCGCTGGCCACCAGTGCGCTTTCGTCCAGCGCATGCGCCACGTCGCGTTCGACCAGCGGCGAGCGGCGGTCGTCGCCGAATTTCTGCGCGTCGGCATTGAGCTCCTGCTTGATCAGGCTTTTCAGCTTGGCCGGCGATTTCAGCAGCACGTTGATGCGCGCGCGCTCCTCTTCCAGTTGGTCCGCCTCGGCGGTGATCTTCATCTCCTCCAGCCGGGCCAACTGGCGCAAGCGCGTTTCCAGGATGTAGTCGGCCTGCTCGTCGCTGAGCTTGAAGCGGGCGATCAGCACGGGCCTGGGCTCGTCCTCGGTGCGCACGATGCGGATCACTTCGTCGAGGTTGAGGTAGGCGATGCGCAGCGCTTCGAGCAGGTGCAGCCGGCGCTCGACCTTGGCCAGCCGGTTCTCCAGCCGGCGGGTGACGGTGTTGGTGCGGAAGCTCAGCCACTCGGTGAGGATGCGCTTGAGGTTCTTCACCTGCGGGCGCCCATCCAGGCCGATCATGTTGAGGTTGATGCGGAAGCTTTTTTCCAGGTCGGTGGTGGCGAACAGGTGCTGCATCATCTCGTCGGCATCGACGCGGTTGGAGCGCGGCACGATCACCAGGCGGATCGGGTTTTCGTGGTCGGACTCGTCGCGCAGGTCCTCGATCATCGGCAGCTTCTTGGCGCGCATCTGCGCGGCGATCTGCTCCAGGATCTTCGACGGGCTGACCTGGTGCGGCAGCGCGGTGATCACGATGTTGCCTTCCTCGCGCTGGTACACCGCGCGGGCGCGCACCGAGCCGATGCCGTTTTCGTACATTGCCAGCAGGTCGCCGCGCGGCGTGATGATCTCCGCTTCGGTGGGATAATCCGGCCCGCGCACGTGTTCGAACAGATCCGCCACGGTGGCGTCCGGGTCATCCAGCAAACGGATGCAGGCGCTGATCACTTCGCGCAGGTTGTGTGGCGGAATGTCGGTGGCCATGCCCACGGCGATGCCCATCGAACCGTTCAGCAGCACATGCGGCACGCGCGCGGGCAGCCAGCTCGGCTCGTCCATGGTGCCGTCGAAGTTTGGCACCCAATCCACGGTGCCGTGCGCCAGTTCGCCCAGCAGCGCCTCGGCGATCGGGCTGAGCTTGCTTTCGGTGTAGCGCATCGCCGCGAAGCTTTTCGGGTCGTCCGGCGAGCCGAAGTTGCCCTGGCCGTCGACCAGTGGGTAGCGGTACGAGAACGGCTGCGCCATCAGCACCATCGCTTCGTAGCAGGAGCTGTCGCCGTGCGGATGGAATTTGCCGATCACGTCACCGATGGTGCGCGCGGATTTCTTCGGTTTGGCGGTGGCCGCCAGCCCCAGCTCGCTCATCGCGTAGATGATGCGCCGCTGCACCGGCTTCAGGCCGTCGCCTACGAAGGGCAGGGCGCGGTCCAGCACCACGTACATGGAATAGTCGAGATAAGCCCGCTCGGCGTATTCCTTCAGCGGGATCTGTTCGTAATTGGCTTGCAGGTTCATTCGGTGACATCGACACATGGCGCGCGAACTGCGCGGTTAACCGGTCGATGGTGCCAGAAAGCAATGGTTTCTTGTAGGAGCGGCTTCAGCCGCGATGGGGTTTGCGGTGGTGCGTGATCGCGACTGAAGTCGCTCCCACAAATGTCCGGGCTTTACTGGCGTGCGGCTTCAATGCCCAGCTTGTGCAACTGCGCCTGCACGCTGTCCGGCCCGGCCAGATGCGCCGCGCCCACGGCGATGAAGACGGTGCCGGGCTGTTGCAGCAGGGCGGCGATCTTTGTGGCCCAGGCTTCATTGCGTTGAACCAGTAGTCGTTGGTAAAGCTCGGGCGCGGTCTGGCGCATGTCCTCGTCTTCGAGCCGGGCGATGGTGGCGACGTCGCCGTCTTTCCAGGCGTCGATCAGCCGGATCAGCTGGGTCGGCCCCTTGTCGGCATCGCGCATGGCCGAACGCAGGAAGTCCAGCTGAACTTCCTGCGGCATGTCGGCCAGGAAGCGCATCTGCTGCTCGGCGGTTTCCAGGCCAAAAACCTGCTTGCCGGCGGCGGACATCTGCGCCTTGAGCTGCTTGTCCACGCCGTGCTCCGGGTCGAGCCCGGCTTTCAGCAGCGGCGCGGTCGTGAGCGTCAGTGCGGCCAGCCAGGGGCGCATCACGTTCAGCGCCTGCATGCCGCCGGGCACGCCGGCCTCGGTCGCCACCGTACGCAGGCGCTGCTGTTCGTCGGCGTCGAGCTGGCTGGACAGCGGGTGCGCCGCATCCAGCCCGTAGCGCAGCACCAGCGCCATCATGTTGCCGGGGTCGTCGTCGGTCAGCTCGATGTAGAGCGCCTGGCTGTCGGCTACGGCGCGATCCAGCGTGGCGTCATGCCAGTCGGCGTCGTTCGGCAACAGGTGCACGGTGCCGAACAGATAGATCGTGGTGTCGGCGTCTTTCACCGCCCATAACGTGGGACGAGCGATGGCTGCCGCGGGCAGCAGCAGGACGAGGCAGAACAACAGGCGAACGGACAGGGAGGATTTCATGTCGGCATTGTCGCCTGCATCGCGCGGGTCATGAACACGCTGTTGGGGTCTTCGACGTAGCCGGCGAACGGACCGCACATCACGAAGCCGAAGCGCGCATACAGACGGCGGGCCGGCGCGAAGGCTTCCATCGAGCCGGTTTCCAGGCTCAGGCGTTCGTAGCCGCGACGCCCGGCTTCCTCCAGGATGTGCTGCATCAGCCGCGCCGCCACGCCCTTGCGCAGATGGGCCGCGGACGTGCGCATCGACTTGATCTCGCCGTGCCGGCGGTCGAGCTCCTTCAGCGCGCCGCACCCCATCAGCTGGCCGTCGTTCCACACGCTCCAGAACGTGATGTCCGGTCGACGCAACCCATCGAGGTCGAGCGCATGAATGCTTTCCGGCGGCGAATGCTGCGCCACGCCCTGTAGGTGTTCACGCAGCAGTTGGATGATGTCGGAGCCGGTGAGGTCGTCGACGCGGATATGCATACGGCTAGGTCGGGGTCTCGTTGGTCAATGCATACGCGCTGGCGCGCACCGGATCAAGCGGCCGCACCTCGCAGACCAGACCGTAAGCCAGGCAAGGATTTTCCGCCGCGATATGCGCCGCTTCCTCCAGGCTGTTCGCCCGGATGAACCAGTAACCGCCGACCACTTCCCTGGCCTCGGCAAAAGGGCCGTCCGTGATCGCTTGTCGCGACACCACCTTGCCCTCCATCCCCAGCCGCTGCCCGGGCCCGATCCTGCCCTCGCTCACCAGCCGGTCGTACCACGCGTAGAAGCGGTCGATTGCACCCTGGATGTCTTCACGCGAAGCGTTCCCGTCCCATTGACCGCGTGAGAGGAGGAGGTACTCGGCGGGTGAGGCGTGCTTGCTCATGGTTCGCGCCCGTTAGGGTTGCGTCGTTCCGTAGGCCGACAGCGGGTGACGTGACGTTTCATCGGTGTTCCCCCTCGTTGGCTCGAGCGCCCCGGCACGTTTCGCTGCCAACATGGTTCGGCCGGTCGCACCGCCATCCTCCGTATTGCTGCATGCCCCTCGACTCCCCCCTGAAATGCGGGAAGCAGACTTGGCATTCCGTCATGAGGGTGGATGTTTATCACAAATACACCGGCCAGACCGGCCGGTGCGTGGTCGACTGCGATGGGTCCCCGGGGCGGATCAGCGCGGCACGCGATACCCGCCAGGCACGCCGCGCGCGCTGAGCGTCAGCTGCCACAACTGGTCGCGGCGGCTGCGGAACACGGCGGCGGAGGCGCCCAGGTAGTAGCGCCACATGCGCCGGAAACGTTCGTCGTAATGCGCAGGCAGGCTGGCCCACGCCGCTTCCACGTTGGCCGACCAGGCCATCAGGGTGCGGTCGTAGTCGGGGCCGAAGTTGTGCCAGTCCTCGACCACGAACAGGCCCTGCAGGGCCGCGGTCACCTGGGTGGCGGCGGGGATCACCGAATTGGGGAAGATGTATTTCTCGATCCACGGATCGGGTTGCGCGGGCGCGCTGTTGGTGCCGATGCAATGCAGCAGCGACAGTCCGCCACTCTTGAGGCAGCGCTCCACGGTTTCGAAATACGCGCGGTAGTTCTTGCCGCCCACGTGCTCGAACATGCCGATGGAATACACCGCGTCGAAGGGCTCGTCGATGTCATGGTAGTCCTGCAGGCGGATCTCGATGGGCAGGCCGGCGCACAGCTCGCGGGCGAACTCGGCCTGCTCCCGCGACACGGTGATGCCCACACCGCTGACGCCATGGTTTTCCGCCGCGTATTTCAGCGCCTCGCCCCAGCCGCAGCCGATGTCCAGCACGCGTTGCCCCGGTTGCAGTTGCAGCTTGCGGCAGACCAGGTCGAGCTTGGCCGCTTGTGCATCGTCGAGGTTGTCGGCGGCGGCCCAGTAACCGCAGGAATACACCAGCCGCTTGCCCAGCATGGCCTGGAACAGGTCGTTGCCCAGGTCGTAGTGCGCCTTGCCGATCTCGAACGCATGCTCGCCGCGCTGCAGGTTGATGAAGCGCGCCTTGAGGTGGGCGACCACCGCCTCGAAGGTGTGCAGCTTCTGGTCGAGCCCGGACAGCAGCATGCGGGTGAACATGCCGGCCAGGTCGCCGGCGTCCCACCAGCCGTCCATGTAGGCCTCGCCCAAGCCCAGCGAGCCGTGGGCGAACACACGTGGATAAAGCCGTTCGTCGTGCACCTGGATATCGGTGGGGGCGGCGCCGTTGATGGTGATGCCGGCGCTCTGCAGCAGTTCGCTGGCGCGATCCTTCAAGCTGTCCTGGCTCATGCCTTTCCTCGCGGAGTGGAACAAAACAGTCGTCAGCGCCGGATGGGTGTCTCCCGGCGTTCGGTGACGTCGCTGCGCGCGGTACTCATCCGGCCTTCGCCGCCCCCAGCACGCCATAGCTTGCCGGCGTTCGTGCATACACCGTGTCGATGCCGGCCGCGCGCACGCGCTCCAGCAGCAGGTCGGCCTGGTCTTCGCTCAGCAGGAATTCCACCTTCACCGGCAGGTCGTCGGCCAACTCGAAGAATTGCTCCTCGCGCAGCACGCCGTGGCGGCCGAAGCCGGCGGTGGCGCGAAACACCGAGCCGCCACCGAGGCCGTCGCGGCGGGCCTGCTGCAGCAGCCATTGCGATACCAGCATGCCCTCGTGGCGGGCGCGCACGTGGCAGTAGAACGTCAGATGCAGGCCTTGTTGCAGGTTGTCCTGGTTCATGCCGGTTCCCGATCAATGGCGCAGCAGGCTGCGGGTGAGGGCGATGCCGATGACGGTCATGCTGATCGAGCCGACCACGTGCACTGCCACGTGGCCGCTGAACCACAGGTACTGCTGGCGCAGCAGCAAGGTGGTCGATTCCGCGGAGAAGGTGGAGAACGTGGTCAAGCCGCCCAGAAAGCCGGTGAACACGAACAGCCGCAGTTCCGGCGAGAGGGTCTGGAAGTGATCGAACAGGCCCATGACGCAGCCCATCAACAGACCGCCGGTGAGGTTGGCCGCCAGCGTGCCCAGTGGCAGGGTGGGAAACAGCGGGTTGAGCGCGATGCCCAACAGCCAGCGCGACCAGCAGCCGATGGCGCCGCCGAGGCCAATTGCAACGAATCCGGTAACACCCACGAGCGCGTCTCCTGACGAATGGAAGTCCGGTTGCCGCGGCGGCAGGCACGCCTGCGCCGCCGGAAGCCGGTGGTGCAGGCATCATCAGCCCCTGCAGTGATGCGGGGCGGTTGGTTCCCTCGACCCTGTCGCGGGAACGGGAGGCATGCCATCTCCCGGAGCGGCCATGCTAGGAGCGTGGGCGGCAGGAACGCAAGTCACGCGACGCAGGCCGGGCACGCGCTCGCTACAATGCCTTTCCTGTTGCCGCCCGACGTTGTTGCTCCGATGAATCCACCCCCGCGCACGGCACGCCGCAGCCTTCCCTGGTTGCTGGCGGCGTTGTCGATGATCGGCCCGTTTTCGATCGACGCGATCTTCCCCGCTTTCCCCCTGATCGGCGCCCATTTCCAGGTGGACAGCGCAGCGCTGCAGCAGTTGATCAGCATCTACCTGCTGACCTATGCGTCCATGAGCCTGTTCCACGGCGCGATCTCCGATGCGATCGGGCGCAAGCCGGTGATGGTGGCCGGCATGCTGGTGTATGCGTTGGCGTCGGTGCTGGCGGCGGTGTCCACCTCGTTCGCCATGTTGCTCGCCTGCCGCGCACTGCAGGGTGCCTGCGCCGGGGCAGGGCTGGTGGTGGGGCGCGCGGTGATCCGCGATACGTTCGAAGGCCCGGCCGCGCAGCGGTTGATGTCGCAGGTGATGATGATCTTCGGGGTGTCGCCGGTGATCGCGCCGATGGTGGGCGCGTGGCTGCTGCCGCTGGGCGGCTGGCACGGCATCTTCTGGTTTCTGCTGCTGTTCACGCTGTTGCTGTCGGCGGCCATCGCGATCTGGCTGGAGGAGAGCCACCCGCCCGCGCAGCGCACCACGTTCGCGGTACGCCCGCTGCTGGCCGGCTATCTGTCGTTCGGTCGTGACCGGCCGTTCTGGCCCTTGCTGATTTCCAGCTCGGTGAACTTTGCGGGGTTGTTCCTGTTCATCGCGTCGGCACCGCGCATCGTGCTGGAACTGCTGCATCTGTCGGCGCAGGATTTTCCCTGGTTGTTCGTGCCGGTGGTGGTCGGGCTGATCAGCGGCGCCTGGCTTTCCGGGCGGCTGGCCGACCGGCGCAGCGTGCGTTTCACGGTCAACCTGGGCTATGCGGTGATGCTGCTGGCGTGCGTGCTGCATGTGTCGCTGGCGGTGGCGCTGCCGCAACCGCAAGTGCCGTGGTCGATGTTGCCGCTGGTGCTGCATGGCGTGGGCGTGCAACTGGCGTTCCCCACGCTCACCTTGCTGCTGCTGGATCGCTTCCCCCACCTGCGTGGCGGAATTTCCTCGGTGCAGGCGTTTGCCAGCCTGTTGCTCAGCAGTCTGGTGGCTGGCGTGTTGTCGCCGCTGCTGTCGTCGACCATGTTGTCGCTGTCGCTGGGCTCATCGACTTTGACCGTGATCGGCGTGCTGTCGTGGTACTGGTACGGGCGGATCAGCCGCGTGCCCAAGGCGCCGCGCCTGGCCCGGGATGTCGAACTGCAGGCGCAGATCACCGAGCCCCGCTGACTTCGCCGTACCGCTCTTCTTCCCATTGATTGACGAGGAACCGCATGAAACCGCGTATGGATTTCCGCCATGCCGCCCCCGACGCCTTCAAGGCGATGCGCGATCTGGAAGCCGGCGTGCGCCGCAGCGCTCTGGAGCATTCGCTGCTGGAGCTGGTGAAGGTGCGGGTGTCGCAGATCAACGGCTGCGGCTATTGCCTGGACATGCACATCAAGGAGGCGCGTGCCGCCGGCGAAACCGAGCAGCGGCTGTACCTGCTGTCGGCCTGGCGCGAGGCGCCGTTCTATTCGCCCCGCGAACGCGCCGCGCTGAGCTGGGCCGAGGCGGTGACCCAGGTGTCCACCAACGACTTGCCCGATGAACTGTATGCCGAGGTGCGCGAGCACTTCGACGAAAAGGCGACGGTTGAACTGACACTGGCGATCATCGCCATCAACGGCTGGAACCGGCTGGTGAAGGCCTGTCGTACCGAGGTGGGCAGCTATATGCCGGCAACGGTTGCGTGAGCTTCGGGCGGTGGGGGTGGGCCTTTTGACGGCTGCTTGACCGCGACCGGTCCAGGCTCTGCGGACGCCCATCGGTCCGGTGTTCCGGATTGCCCCCGACCGCATTACTGGAGGTTCGGCCATGCCTTACAAATCCATCAGCGACCTGCCTGATTCGGTACGCGACAACGTGCCGAAGCATGCGCAGGAGATCTACAAGGAGGCGTTCAACAGTGCCTGGGACGAATACGCCGACAAGGACGATCGCCGCGGCGATGCGTCGCGCGAGGAGACGGCGCACAAGGTGGCGTGGTCGGCCGTGAAGAAGGATTACAGGAAAGGCGACGACGACAAGTGGCACGCGAAGTAGCGCGTGCGCGCCCTTAAATGCGGGGGAAGTTGGGAGGGAGCCTCTTGGTTTTGCAGCGAAGAGCAACCCCTCCCCAGCCCTCCCCTGCGAGCAGGGGAGGGAGTAAGGCCGGACCCGCTCGGCACTTCTTTGCCAGCAGGGGCGGGGCCTCAGATCAAGCCGCGCAGGGTGAGGAACGTCCGTGCTTCGGCGGCGTCGTTTTCGAACCAGGCCCGGGTCGAACCCAGCCGAAACGTGTAGCCCCAGGCATCCATGTCGGCCATCAGGCGTTGGCGGCCCACGCCGGGGAAGGCGTCGGCCAGCACGATCTGCAGGTAGCAGGTGGCGTCCTCTTCCTCGATCGAATCGGTGGCGTTGGTATGGACGTCCAGACGTCTGTCCGGTGGCATCACGATGAGGTGGCAGGCCTCGTGCAGCAGCGAATGCAGCGGCGTATCCGCCCGCGCGTAGACCGTCGTGCCGATGATGCCGGCCTCCTCATCGCCCCAGAAACTGCCGGGAATGGGTGCGCCGCCGTCGACGCGCTGCAGCGCCAGGCCGTAGCGGGCAAGCAGCGCGGTGGGCGCGTCGAAGCCGAGTTCGGCCAGCCGCAACACGGTGTCGGGAGATCCGGCTGGAAAGGGAGGTTCGGATGGCATGCGTGGCGGCGACTGAAGGAGGAAGCGGGCCGGCCGAAGGCGCCGGCCCGCGACTTCGGAGCGCTCAGTTGGCCGTGGTGGCGTTGGTGGCGTCCGATTTTGCCTTGCCGTCGGGCAGCGTCACCGACAGCTCCAGGATTTCGTGGCCGCTGTCGCGCTCCAGGTTGATGTTGATGGCCTCGATGTCGACGTGAACATACTTCTTGATCACTTCGAGCAGTTCGTTGCGCATCATCGGCAGATAGTCGGGCGCGCCGCGGGAGGAACGCTCCTGCGCCACGATGATGCGCAGCCGCTCGCGCGCCACGGTGGCGGTCGGCTCGGGCCGGCGCTTCAGGAAATCAAGAATACCCATCGTGATCAACCTCCGAACACGCGCTGGAGAAAGCCCTTCTTGGGCACATCGATGAAGCGAAGCGGACGCTCTTCGCCGAGGATGCGGGCCACCGTGTCGCTGTAGGCTTGTCCGGCCGGGGACGCCGTGTCGACGATCACCGGCACACCGTTGTTGGACGCGGTGAGCACGTTTTCCGACTCCGGAATCACGCCGACCACCTTGATGCCCAGGATGTCCTCCACGTCGGTGACGCTGAGCATCTCGCCGATCGCCACGCGGGCCGGGTTGTAGCGGGTCAGCAGCAGGTGCTGGGTGACCTGGCCTTCACCGCGCTCGGCGCGCCGCGTCTTGCTGGCGAGCAGGCCCAGGATGCGGTCGGAGTCGCGTACCGACGACACCTCCGGGTTCACCACCACGACGGCCTTGTCGGCGAAGTACATCGCCAGGTGGGCGCCTTTCTCGATGCCGGCGGGCGAATCGCAGATGACGTAATCGAAGCCCTCCTCGGAGAGGCTGTCGAGCACCTTCTCGACGCCTTCCTGGGTCAGTGCATCCTTGTCGCGCGTCTGGCTGGCGGCCAGCACGAACAGGTTTTCGTAGCGCTTGTCCTTGATCAGCGACTGTTTCAGGGTGGCTTCGCCATGCACCACGTTGACGAAGTCGTACACCACGCGCCGCTCGCAGCCCATGATCAGGTCGAGGTTGCGCAGGCCGACGTCGAAGTCGATCACGGCGACTTTCTTGCCGGCCATGGCCAGGCCGGTGGCGAGCGAGGCGCTGGTGGTCGTCTTGCCGACGCCGCCCTTGCCGGAAGTGACAACGATAATCTCAGCAGTCAAGAGCCCATCTCCGCAAGGTTGTTGTTGCAGCTGATCACAGTTTTGCGATCAACAGTTTTTCGCCCTCGAGCCAGCATTGCACGGACCGGCCCTCGAGGTCGTCGGGAATTTGTTCGAACACGCGGTACTGGCCCGCGATGGCCACCAGTTCCGCCCGGAAATCGGAGACGTAGATGCGCGCTTTCTCGTCGCCTTGCGCACCGGCCATGGCACGCCCACGCAGCCCGCCGTAGATGTGGATATTGCCGTCGGCGATCACTTCGGCACCGTTGGCGATCGCACCGGTGACGATCAGGTCGCGGTCGCGGGCGTAGATCTGCTGGCCGGAGCGCACCGAGCCGTCGTGATGCTGCGCGCCGAGCGGGTGGCCCGCTTCGGGTGGCGCCAGGATCGGCTCCGGCCGCGCCACGGGTTCGGGCGCGCGGGTTTCGGCGGCCGGCGTGGCCGCGGCCGGCTCATAGGCGGCGCGGAACTTGGCGATCAGGGGCAGGCCCATGCGGCTGGCCAATGCCTCGGTTTCGCTGGTGCCGTAGGCCAGCCCCACCGGCAGCATGCCGGCGCTGCGCACCGCTTCGAGCAGTGCGTCGACGGTGCCGTCGTCGGGCAGTTGCAGCAGGTGACTGAGGTCCAGCACCACGGCGGCGCGGGAGAACATCTGCGGTGCAGCACGCACGCGGCGTTCCAGTTCCTCGCACAATGCGGCCGCGTCTACCCGGCGCACGCGCACGCAGGCGATGCCGACCTGGCCGAAGCGCAGATCGCAGGCGTCGGTTGTTTCGGTTTTTGCGTTCATGAATGTTGTTTTCCCGCCGATGTGCGCGCAGGGGTGGGGGCCAGTGCCGGCACGGTGCGCTCGCTCAACCAGGGCACGTCGGGCAGGCCGCCCTTGTCGAGCCAGGTTTCGCGCACGTAGGCGTAACTGGGCAGGTCGAGCGCCAGCAGGCTGACCTGCGGGCCGTCCTTGCCCATGCGTTGCTGGCCGACTTCCTGGAAGCCATAGGTGCCGTGGAAAAGCACGACCACGTCGTCGCGTGGTTCCAGCAGCACTTCGCAGGTGAGCAACGGCACGCGCACTTCGGCGTAGCTGTGCACGTCGCAATACAGCACGCGGCCCAGGCCGTGGCGATGGTAGGCGTTGGCGATCACGATGCGATCGATGTACATGAACTGCGGGTAATGCTCGCCGAACCAGCGGTAGTTGGGGCTGTCGTACTCGCCGCCATCGCGAAGGGCGATAAGGAAACCGGCCAGGTGACCGTCGACCTCGGCCACGCGGAAGTATTCCGCGTGCTCGTAGAAATAGCGCAACCGCGCGGAGTCGAGTGCCAGGATGGAGCGGCCGGCGGCGTTGTTGAGCGCCAGCACCGCATCCAGGTCGTGCTCGCGCACGTCGCGGATGGCAAGAACCATTCGTTGCTCCGCTTGATGGAGTCGGGGAAAGGCCAACGCACGGCCTCGCAAAGTCGCCATTATGCCATGCGGCCATGCCCCGTACACCGGCGAAAGCCCATGTAAAACCTTTGTAAAGCCGGCGCCGGCGCGCTTCTGCTGACTGTCGTGGATTGCGCTGGGCGCCCGCACGGCCAATGATGCGCGCCATGCGATGGCCATTCTTCAACCATATCCGCCTGCTGCTCCGTTACGCGGGGTTCTTTACCTATTTGTCAGCCGGGACGCCGCTGGTCACCACCTGGGCGGCCGAGCGCCTGAACCAGTTGCAGCGGCCGAGTTTCTCGCTGTTGCTGTGGACGCTGTGCTACCTGGTGTTCGGGCTGATGTACTGGTTGCTGACCAGCAACCTGGGCTCGCGCCGTTACCCCGCGCTGAAGTTGCTGGGCCTGGCGCTGATGACGGCGGCGGCGGTGGCGGTGGGCTGGTACAGCCACAGCGGCCTGTCGGCCATGCTGATGGTGGTGGCCTCGGTGGTCCTGCCCTGGCTGCTGCCGTTCTGGATGGGCGGACTGTGGCTGGTATTGCAGCATTTGAGTCTGGTGGCGGTGTTCGCCACGTTCCCGGAGTACGACCACAGCATCGCGATCGGTTTCGTGCAGGCGAGTGTCTACCTGGGCATTTCCGTGCTGGTGTTCACCACCTCGGCGATCGCCAGCCAGCAGGCGGAGGAGCGCGAAGTGCAGCGCCGCCTCAATTCGGAACTGCGCGCCACGCGGGCCTTGCTGGCCGAGTCCAGCCGCATCGCCGAGCGCATGCGCATCGCGCGCGATCTGCATGACGTCATCGGCCACCACCTCACTGCGCTGAGTCTCAACCTCGAAGTGGCCAGCCACCTCACCAACGAGGCGGCGGGCGCCCACGTGCGCAAGGCGCAGAGCACGGCGCGGCATCTCCTTTCCGACGTGCGCGAAGCGGTGAGCGAACTGCGCCAGGATGATGCGGTCGACCTCACCCGCGCCCTGCGCACGCTTACGGATGGCGTGCCCGGGCTGAAGATCCATGTGGAGATGCCGCCGCGCTTCAGTGTGGAAGATCCGCGGCGGGCACATGTGCTGCTGCGTTGCGCGCAGGAGATCATCACCAACACCGCGCGGCACGCGGGCGCGCGCAACCTGTGGCTGGATTTCGCCTATGCCGAGGCCAGCGAGGTCGGCCTGCAGGCGCGCGACGACGGCCGTGGCGCGGCCCAGGTCAAGCCGGGCAACGGGCTCTCGGGCATGCGCGAGCGGCTGGCCGAATTTGGCGGCAGCGTCACCCTGCATACCGGCGTCAGCCGCGGTTTTGCGCTGTCGGTGCGATTGCCGCTGGGTGAGCACCCGTCGCTGGCGCACGCGCCCACGCGATTCGACCCGCCGGCGCTGCGAATGCCCTGAGCGCCGCTGCCGGCGATGGGGATTGCGGCCACACCAAGGGTTTTCCGTGGCCCGCGCAGACATGCAAGAATGCACTGCTGACGGGGGCGATGCGTCGTGCCGATACCGCCCCATGGGCCTTACTGCTTGAGGATGCGCGATGATTTCCGTTTGTCTCGTCGACGACCAGAATCTGGTGCGCCAGGGCGTACGTTCGCTGCTGGATCTCGCTGCTGACATCCGCGTCGTGGCCGAATGCGCCGACGGCGCCCAGGCGATACGCGAGATTCCGCGGATCAAGCCCGACGTGGTGCTGCTGGACCTGCGCATGCCCAACATGAGCGGGTTGGAAGTGTTGCAGACGCTGGCGTCCCGCGATGAACTGCCGCCCACCATCATCCTCACCACCTTCGACGACGACCAACTGGTGCTGCAGGGGCTGAAGGCCGGTGCGCGCGGTTATCTGCTGAAGGATGTGTCGCTGGAGCAACTGGTCGAGGCGGTGCGCGTGGTGGCCGGCGGCGGCTCGCTGGTGGCGCCGATGGTCACCCAGCGGCTGATGGCCGGGGTGGCACGCATGCAGAACCAGTTCACCAGCCTGGAGCAGCCCGACCCGCTGACCGAGCGCGAAACCGAGATCCTGCGGCTGCTTTCCGGCGGCTACAGCAACAAGGAAATCGCCAATTCGCTGAAAGTGGCCGAGGGCACGGTGAAGAACCACGTATCCAACATCCTTTCCAAGCTGGGCGTCCGCGACCGTACCCGCGCCGTATTGAAGGCGCTGGAACTGGGCATCGTCTGAGCCGCAACGCGGCTCGCCATGGCTGCCGGAATGGCGCCGCGAGGCCGTTTCACGTGGCCATCCATACGGATGTTCCCGGCAATAGCGTTCCAGCCCGCGAGCAAGTAACATCCGTAGCTTCGGCAATTGCCGACCCCCCTTTTGCATCCCTGTAGCAACCCATGGGAGGCACCGCGCCACGCGGTTGGGGAGACCATCCTGGTACTGCCATCCTGGTACTGCGTAGAGACGTTCGGAGACCCTTGGAATGATGCGTGTCCTTGAATTTTTTGTTGCCCTGATCATCGTCGCCCTGATCGGCGTGGTGGCGGGTGTGGTCATGCCGGGCCACGGTCACGTGGAGCGGTCGCTGGTAATCGGCAAGGACATGCGGCAGGTCTACGACGTGCTCGACAATCTTCGCCGCGTGCCCGAGTACTCGGTGTTGCGTTCGTACGATCGGAACACGAAGTTCAGCTTCTCGGGCAATGCCTACGGCCCCGGCGCCGAGTTGAGCTGGAGCAGCGACAACGAGAAGGTAGGCAACGGCAAGCTGACCATCGCCAACGCCACCCCGTCGTTCGACCAGATCACCAGCACCACCAAGACTGCCAGCATCGTCTGGAACCTGGACAACAACTGGCGCGGTCAGGACAAGCACTTCACGCTGGACCTGGAACGCCAGGGCAGCCGCGGTCAGCTGACCGAAGTGACCTGGTCCTATGACGTCGCCTACGGCTGGAACCTGGTCAACCGCTTCGCCAACCTGTACATCCACGGCGATCCGGACTCCTTCGTGGACGTCACCCTGAACAACCTGCAGAACGTGATGGCGACGGTGCCGAACATCGACTACGCCGACCTGATCCCGTACATCGTGCAGACGCAGCAAACCCCGGTGCTGCTGGTGCCCACCTCGATCGCCCGCAAGGACGGCCTGGAAGGCTTCGAGGCGGCGACCAGCAAGGCGGTTGCACAGATCCAGGCCACCGCCAAGAAGCTGGGTGTGAACGTCACCGGCCCGCGGGTCGTGTTCACCACCAACTACGGCGACCAGACCTACACCTTCGACGTGGCGATGCCGATCGACAACAGCAGCCTCACCGTCAACGGTCAGGCCGAGCAGCTGACGCCGCCCACGCCGCCGGCATTGAATCCCCTTGCCGCACCCGCCGAGTCCAGCAGCAGCAGCGCCGATGCGGACAGTGTCCCGCTGGCCGTGGACAGTCGTGACCGCTACGGTCGCCTGGTTGTCGACGGTAACGTGCGCGCCACGCTGGCCTTCGGTGGCCCGGCCCTGAAGGGCGTGTGGAACGGCACCTTTGCCGGCGTGCCGCAGACCCGCGACATGCTGAAGGCCTATGCACAGACGCATGGCTACGCGTTCGATGACGTGGTCAACCGCCCGTACAACATCCAGACCAAGATCGGCGACAACGTCGAGACGTACTCGCAGTTCGAGATCTACCTGCCGCTGAGTAACGCGCCGGACCAGACCCCGGAGCAGGCCGCCGGCATCAAGCCGCCGTCGCTTGAGGAAGAGGCTCCGGCCAGCGCCGGCTCGGCGGCAGCCCCGGCCAGCGCAAGCAGCGTCGCGCCGGCCAGCAGCAGCGAAGCGCCCGCTGGCGAGTAAGCAGCTACCGCAACACGCAAAGAAGGGCTCTTCCTGACGGAGGAGCCTTTCTTTTTGGCGACCGGCCACGCCGTCACCGGACACTTCGCCGCTTGCGCTACATTGTTCCGATGCACGGCAGCGCTTCGTGCGCAGCCACTGTTCCCGATCGTCGACCGGACATGATAGAAACCGACCAGCTCACCCGTTGCTATGGCCACCTCACCGCGGTGGATGCGTTGAGCATCCGCGCCGAACCGGGCCAGGTGCTGGGGCTGTTGGGCCCGAACGGGGCGGGCAAATCCACGGCGATGCGGATGATCGCCGGCTTCCTGGCGCCGACCTCGGGCACGGCGCGGGTGTGTGGCTACGATATCCGGCGCGAACCGCTGAAGGCGAAGCGGGCATTGGGCTACCTGCCCGAGGGCGCGCCCAGCTACGGCGAGCTGACGGTACGCGAATTTCTGCAGTTCATCGTGCGCATGCGCCGGTTGAAGCCGGAGCTGGGTTACCGGCGCATCGACGAGGTGGTGCACCTGTTGCAACTGGACGACGTGATGGAGCAATGCATCGACACGTTGTCCAAGGGCTTGCGGCGGCGTGTCGGCCTGGCCCAGGCCATCCTGCACGATCCGCCGGTGCTGATGCTGGACGAGCCCACCGATGGCCTGGACCCGAACCAGAAGCACGCCGTGCGCCAGTTGATTGACACCATGGCGCGCGAGCGCACCATCCTCATTTCCACCCACCTGCTGGAAGAAGTGCACGCGCTGTGCAACCGCGTGGTGATCATCGCGCAGGGCACCTTGCTGGCTGATGCCACGCCCGCGGAACTGGAGGCGCGTTCGCGCTACCACGGCGCGGTGTCGTTCAGCGCGCCCGGCAGCGGGGTATCACAGGAGATGCTGGGGCGGTTGCCGCAGGTTGCCGCGATCGAGGTCGACCCGCTGGACGGTCGCATCACCGTGTTCCCCAAGCCGGGCATACGCATCCTGGAGCCGGTGCAGACGCTGTTGCGCGAGCAGGGGCTGGAAGTATCGGAAATCCAGCTCGAACGTGGCCGGCTGGACGAGGTTTTCCGGCAGATCACCACCGGCACGGCGGGCGCCGCATGAGCCCGATCAATGCGGTGATGCGACGCGAGCTGCGCAGCTATTTCGTGACGCCGGTGGCGTATGTGTTCCTGGTCATCTTCCTGGTGCTCGCCGGCATCCTCACTTTCTACGCCGGCGATTTCTACGCGCGCGGGCAGGCCGACCTGCAGCCGTTTTTCGTGATGCATCCGTGGCTGTACCTGATCCTGGTGCCCGCCATCACCATGCGCATGTGGGCCGAGGAGGCCAAGGGCGGCACGCTGGAACTGTTGCTGACGCTGCCGGTGACGTTGTGGCAGGCGCTGCTGGGCAAGTTCCTGGCGGCGTGGCTGTTCATCGGCCTGGCGCTGGGCCTCACGTTTCCGATCTGGATCACGGTCAACTACCTCGGTTCGCCCGACAACGGCGTGATCCTGGCGGGCTATCTCGGCAGCTGGTTCATGGCCGGCACGTTCGTGGCGATCGGTGCCTGCCTGTCCGCGCTGACGCGCAGCCAGGTGATCGCGTTCATCCTCACGGCGCTGGTGTGCGTGCTGTTGATTCTGGTCGGCCAGCCACAGGTGCTGGAGTTTTTCCAGGGCACCTTGCCGCGCCGGCTGATCAACGCGGTGGCGCATCTGAGCATGCTGCGCCACTTCGGTTCGATCGCCCGCGGCGTGCTCGACCTGCGCGACCTGCTGTATTTCCTGCTCAGCATCGTGGGCTGGCTCACCGCCGGCGTGTTGCTGCTCGACCTGAAAAGGACGCGCTGACCGATGCCGCGCCTGCACCTTCCCGCCTTCCTGACCCGGCCGCTCCAGTTGACGCGCGGCTCGTTGCTGTACGCCGCGCTGGTTTTGCTGGTGCTGGTATTCGTGCCGCTGATCGTCACCACCAGCCGCTGGATGCATGCGGTACGCATCGATCTCACCACGGACCATCTCTACACGCTTTCGCCCGGCACGCTGCACATTGTCGATGGCCTGCGGCAGCCGTTGAAACTCACCCTGTATTTTTCCGAGCACGCCACGCGCGACCTGCCGCAACTGCGCAGTTACGAGCAGCGCGTGCGCGAGATGCTGCAGGAAATGGTGGCGCGTGCGCATGGCCGCATCCGGTTGCAGATCATCGACCCCGTGCCGTATTCCGATGACGAGGCCAATGCCGAAGGCAGCGGGTTGACGGCGGCCAGCGGCGGCAGCAACGGCGAGCGGGTGTTCTTCGGGCTGGCCGGCAACCGGCAGGCCGGCGACGGCGACAACGAGGTGGTCAGCCAGGTGCCGGAGAAGGCGCTGAGCATCCCGTTCTTCGATCCGGCGCGCGAGGCGTTCCTGGAATACGACATCGCCAAGTTGCTGTACGAGCTGGATCAGACGCGCAAGCCGCCGATCGGCGTGATCAGCGCGTTGCCGGTGGAGGGCAAGCCGGTGCTGGGCCAGCAACCCTGGGCGGCGGTGCAGCAGCTGAGCCAGTTGTTCGACCTGCGCATGCTGGATCCTGCGCAATTGAAGCGGGTGGACCCGACCCTGAAGATGCTCTGGTTGATCCAGCCGACCCATTTGTCGAGCGATGCCTTGTACGCGATCGACCAGTACCTGCTTCAGGGCGGCCACCTGGCGGTGTTTGTCGACCCCGATGCCGAGCAACTGCAGAGCTCGCCGTACGACGTCGGCGCGGCGTTGCCGGAACACAGCTCCGACCTGCCGCGGATGTTCGCGGCGTGGGGCGTGGTGTATGACCCGCGCCAGGTCGTGCT
Organism: Rhodanobacter fulvus Jip2; assembly: GCF_000264315.1. Taxonomy (GTDB): domain Bacteria; phylum Pseudomonadota; class Gammaproteobacteria; order Xanthomonadales; family Rhodanobacteraceae; genus Rhodanobacter; species Rhodanobacter fulvus. The sequence goes on along the minus strand of NZ_AJXU01000007.1, from coordinate 6,919 downwards.
CGACCGTTCGCGCGCGCTGCAGATCGAGCTGGCCGGAAGCAGCCTCAACCATCCGGCGATGCTGGGCCTGGGCGCGCAGGAGCTCAATCGCAACGACGTGATCACCGCCAGCCTGCAGCGCGTGAATCTGTCCACCGCCGGTTACTTCGACCTTGCGCCCGATGCCGGCACGCGGCTGATTCCGTTGTTGCAGAGCACCGGCGACGCCGAGGCGGTTTCCACCCAGCGCACCATGCAGGCCACCGCCGACCCGGCCTCGCTGCTGCAGGATTACCGGCCGGACAATATCCATTACGTGCTGGCGGCGCGGCTGCAGGGGCCGTTCCGGAGCGCCTTCCCCGAGCGGGCGGGCGAGCCCGGCCACCTGGCCAGTTCACGCAGCAACGCCGAGGTGGTGCTGGTGGCCGATACGGACCTGCTCAGCGACCGGTTGTGGGTGGAGACACAGACCATCCTTGGCCAGCCGATGCTGAGCGCGTTCGCCAACAACGGTGATTTCATCGCCAACATGGTGGACAACCTCAGCGGTTCGTCGGCGCTGCTTTCGATCCGCGGCCGCGCCACGTCGCAGCGTCCCTTCACCCGCGTCGAGGCGTTGCGCAACGCGGCCAACCAGAAATTCCTGCAGAAGAAGCAGGAGCTGGAGCGCGAGCTGGCCGATACCCGCCGCCGGCTGGAGGAATTGCAGCCGGCCAAGGGCGGCAGTGGCGATACGGTGACGGTCGAGCAGCGGCGGGAGATCGAACAATTCCGCCAGCGCCAGATGGCGATCCACACCGAACTGCGCAACGTCCAGCATCAGCTCAATGCCGAGATCGATGCGCTGGGCCTGCGCCTGAAGTTCATCAATATCGTGCTGGTGCCGGCGCTGGTGATCCTGATCGGCCTGCTCTATGGCTGGCGGCGCGCGCGGCACAGTCGGCGCCGGCGTTCGTGAGGGCGGCAATCTGCCGCAACGTGACGAGCGCCGCGGGGAGGATTCCGGCGCCGCGGCCGACTATGCTGGCGGGATCGCGCTCGCCGGTGCGCGGATTCGTCGTGGTGGCCTGAGTTGATTGCAACGTTGTTGAAATGGATCGTGCCGTGGGAGTTCTCCTGGATCTTCCTGGCAACTTTCGTGCTGACCTGCGTGCTGTACTGGCGCGGAAGCCGCCGGATGTCGGTGAGTTTCAGCCGCAAGCTGGCGTTCTGGACCGGCATGGCGATCATCTACCTGTCGCTGCACACCTATCTCGATTACTTCGCCGAGCACGAGTTTTTCGTGCATCGCATCCAGCAATTGCTGCTGCACCATCTGGCGCCGCTGCTGATCGTCACCGCGTTTCCGGGCACGGTATTGCGTGCGGGCATGCCGTTTTCGTGGCGCATGCGCCTGTGGGTGCCGTTCCGCCGTTCCTGGCCCTGGCGCGTGGTGAGCGGCGTGCTGCTGAATCCCACCGTGGCGACGGTGCTGTTCATCGGCTTCATCCTGGTGTGGCTGATCCCCGATATGCAGACGCTGGCGATGCTGGACTGGCGCATCTACCGCTTCATGAACTGGAGCATGTTGATCAGCGGTTTCGCCTACTGGTCGCTGGTGCTCGACCACCGGCCGCACCCACCGGGGCGGATGACCGCGGGGCTGCGGGTGTTGTCGCCGGGCATCACCATGACGCCGCAGATCATCGCCGGCGCCATCATCACGTTCTCGCACACCGACCTGTACCCGATCTTCGAGATCTGCGGCCGCGCCTTCACCTTCAACGTGCTCACCGGCCAGCTGATCGGCGGCGTCATCATCTGGGTGCCGTCGGCCTTGCTGGAATCGACCGGCGCGATGATGGCGATGCGCCAGTGGTTGCGGCTGTCACGCAATGGCCGGCTGCCGCGAAGGCCGCTGCCGCGCCGGGCCGAGGCGAGCCGTTCGACGTAAAGGCTGTGCCCGTTCAGTGCCCCGCGTGCGGCTCGCCTGCATCGATGGCATTGGCCGGGCGTGCCGCGAAATCGGTGGCCAGGGTGCTGCCGTCGCTGAACTTCAGTGTCAACGTGACGGTGTCGCCGGGTTTCACCGGGTTTTTCGCCTTCATCAGCATCAGGTGATAGCCGGCCGGGGCCAGCACCGCTTCGCCGTGCGCCGGTACGGTCAGCGTGTCGACCATGCTCATGCGGCTCATCCCGCCCGCGGTCGAGCTGTGATGCAACATCACCTCGGCGTATGCCGTGCTGGTGGCGCCGGTAAGCGCCACGGGTTGTGCACTGTCATTGTGCAAGGTCACGTAGGCGCCGGCGGGGAGCGCGCCAGGCAGCACGCGGATCCACGCATCGCTGGCGTGGACGTGGTCGGCCGCTGCGGCCTGCACGCCGCCGGCCAGCAACAGGCCGGGCAGCAACAAGCCGGCCAGCAACAAGCCGGCAAGCAACAAGCCGGCATTGAGGAAAGGCAGTCGAATCGGCTTCATGGCGTGGCTCCGGTGTCGAGCAGCAGATGCAGGTCGTGGACGAGGTCGTCCTGCGAGGCGGATGGTGTGGCCAGCAGGCGCGCCTTGCCGTCGCGATCGAAGATGTAGATGGCCGAGCTGTGGCTCACCTCGTAATTGCCGTCGGCGTCACCGGGTTCGCGGGTGAAGGCGGAGCGATAGCGCTTGCTCAGCGCCTCGACGGCGCGCGCGCTTCCCACCAGACCCACCGCGCGCTTGTCGAATGCGTTGACATAGGCGTGCATCACGGCGGGCGTGTCCCGCGCCGGGTCCACGCTGACGAACAGAATGCGCGCATCGTCCGCCAGTGGCCCCAGCCGCTGCATCACCACGTGGAGCTGGGCCAGGGTCAGCGGGCAGACGTCCGGGCAGTGGGTGTAGCCGAAGTACAGCAACACCACCTTGCCGCGATAATTCGCGCCCGTCACCGCCTTGCCGTTGTCGTCGGTGAGCTTGAAGTCCAGGTCCGGCATGTGCCCGCTGATATTGGTCAGGCGCAGGGGCAGCGGTTCGCTGCGGCAACCGCCGAGCAGGGCGCCCATGGCGAGCAGCAACAGCAGGGGAAGGCACAGCAGGTAGCGGGGCTTCATGCGAAAATCCGGTGTTCTGATCCCTTCCAGCATACGACACCGGCCCATACGCCCGCTCCGCCAACCCGGAAATTTCCCCATGCCGCGACAACATGTCCCCACCCCGCTGGCGTTGCTGGTCGGCCTGGCCGGCGCCAGCGCGGTGATGCTGGGTGCGTTCGGTGCGCATGCCTTGCGCCAGGTGCTCGACCCGCAGCACCGCGAGCTGTGGCGCACTGCGGTTGACTACCACGTGTGGCACGCGCTGGCATTGGTGTTGGCGGTGGGGCTCGGGCATGGTCGCAGCCGCCGCTTCGCGATGGTCGCGTTCGCGCTCGGCATCGTGCTGTTCAGCGGCAGTCTTTACGCGCTGGCCTTGGGCGCGCCGCGCTGGGTCGGCGTGGTGACGCCGCTGGGCGGGTTGGCGTTCATCGCCGGCTGGATTGCGCTGGGCCTGTCGCTGCGCCGCGGCAACAGCTAGGTCTTGCGCGTGACATCGTGCTGTCATCCGGCGGTGGGACGCTGCCGGCATGAACATGCAGATCGCCCTGCGGCATGCACACACGATCAACCCGTCGCGATTCTGGCGACTCGTACCGTGGCTCGGCTTTGCGTTGCTGGCGGCAGGGATGCTGCAACTTCGGTGGCCGCCCGTCGCCGGCAGTGACAACACCACGTCGGCAACGCCGATAGCGCCGCTGGTGCATTGGAGCGACGCGGATCACGACTGGTTGCTGGTTGTCGACCAGGCGTCCGGTGAGCTGGTGGTCTACGACGCGAACGACGGCCGCCCGCTGCGCCGGCTGGGCGCCCCCAACGGTGTGGGACCGATCGAGACGATCACCCGCGAAGGCGATTGGCTGGTCACCACCAGCGAACGCCGCCCGGGCCTGCAGATCCTCAGCCTGCCGGGGCTGCAGCCGGTGATTGGGCGGCGCGGGGACGTCGCCGGGAATGGGGAATAGAGAATAGGGAATCGGAAGAGCGCTCTTTCGCCGGTTCGAAGGATGTCGCCGGCGCCGAGCCTTTGCTTTTCCCATTTTCCATTTTCCATTTCCCATTCTCTGCTGGCTACACGCACGTGGCCGCATACAATGCCGTTTTGCCGCATTGGAAAATCCCATGAAGCCATTCGGTACGCCGCACTCCAGCCATGCCTTGCGTGTCCTGCTGCTGGGCGCGGGCGAGCTGGGCAAGGAAGTGGCGATCGAGCTGCAGCGCTACGCGGTGGAGGTGATCGCGGTGGATCGCTACGCCGACGCGCCGGCCATGCAGGTGGCCCATCGCAGCCACGTGATCGACATGCTCGATGGCGCGGCGCTGCGGGCCGTGATCGAGCTGGAAAAACCCGACCTGGTGGTGCCCGAGATCGAGGCGATCCATACCCCGACCCTGATCGAGCTGGAGAAGGAAGGCCAGCGGGTGATCCCCACTGCCCGCGCCGCCTGGCTCACGATGGATCGCGAAGGCGTCCGCAAGCTGGCCGCCGAGGAGCTGAAGCTGCCCACCTCGCCGTACCGCTTCTGCGACGACGAAGCCGCGTACCGCGAGGCGGCCGCCGCCATCGGCTATCCGTTCGTGATCAAGCCGGTGATGAGCTCGTCGGGCAAGGGCCAGAGCGTGGTGCGCGATGCCAGCGAATTGCCGCAGGCCTGGGCGTACGCGCAATCGGGCGGCCGCGCGGGCAAGGGGCGGGTGATCGTGGAAGGTTTCGTGGATTTCGACTACGAGATCACCCAGTTGACGGTGCGGCACGTGAACGGCGTGAGCTTCTGCGCGCCGATCGGCCATCGGCAGGAGCAGGGCGATTACCGCGAATCGTGGCAGCCGCAGCCGATGAGCCTGGCCGCCCATGCCGAGGCGCAGCGGCAGGCGGCGGCGATCACCGGCGCGCTGGGTGGCTGGGGTGTGTTCGGCGTGGAGTTTTTCGTCAAGGGCGACACGGTGATCTTCTCGGAGGTAAGTCCGCGGCCGCACGATACCGGCCTGGTCACCATGATCTCGCAGGAGTTTTCCGAGTTCGCCCTGCATGCGCGGGCAATCCTGGGCCTGCCGATTCCGGTGATCCATCAGTTCGGCCCGTCGGCATCGTGCGCGGTGCTGGTGGAGGGCGACGGCGTCGGGCCGCGCTACCACGGCGTGGCCGAGGCGCTGGCCGAACCGGATACGCAACTGCGATTGTTCGGCAAGCCTGCCGTCAGCGGACGTCGCCGCATGGCGGTCACCCTGGCCCGAGCCGATACACTGGAGGCGGCGGTCGACAAGGCCGTGCGCGCGGCGGCGTGTTTGCGCGTCGAGCTGTAGGCCGCCGCATCCAATTCATCCGCACGGGAGCAAGACATGCCATCCACCGGTTTCGCGCACTGGCTGATCGTTCTGGTCGAAACCTTCGCCGCACTGTTCCTGTTGCTGTTGGCGCTGTTCGTGGTGGTGCTGCTGGTGACGTGGCTGGTGGACCGCAACCAGACCGGCAACGCGGTGCTGCGCAATTTCCCGGTGATCGGCCACTTCCGTTACTGGTTCCTGCATCTGGGCGAGTTCTTTCGCCAGTACCTGTATTCCAGTGATCGCGAGGAGATGCCGTTCAACCGCGCGCAACGCACCTGGGTGTACCGAGCGGCCAAGAACGTGGACAACACCGGCGCATTCGGCTCCAGCCGCGACCTGCGCGGCGAGGGCGTGCCGTTTTTCGTCAACGCGCCGTTCCCGAATCTGGGCGAGGACCACGTCGAACCGGTGCCGGTCACCATCGGCCCGCACGCGCGCCAGCCCTACAGTCATGCGGCCTTCTTCAACATTTCGGCGATGAGCTTCGGCGCGTTGTCGGCGCCGGCCGTGCGTGCGCTGTCGCGCGGCGCGGCCAAGGCGGGCATCTGGATGGATACGGGCGAGGGCGGGCTGGCGCCGTACCACCTGGAAGGCGGCTGCGACATCATCTTCGAGATCGGCACCGCCAAGTACGGCGTGCGCACCCCCGAGGGCAAGCTGGACGACGACAAGCTGCTGGCGATCTGCGCCCACGAGCAGGTGAAGATGGTCAGCATCAAGCTGGGGCAGGGTGCCAAGCCGGGCATGGGCGGCCTGCTGCCCGGGGCGAAGGTCACCGCCGAGATCGCGGCGATCCGCGGCATCCCGATGGGCGAGGATTCGCAAAGCCCGAACCGTCACCTGGATATCGGCAACGTGCATCAACTGCTCGATGCGATCGACCACATCCGCGAGCTCACCGGCAAGCCGGTGGGCTTCAAGGCGGTGCTGGGCGGGGTCGACTGGATCGGCGAGATGTGCGACGAAATCGCCCGCCGCGGCATCGAGAGCGCGCCGGATTTCATCATCGTCGACGGCTCCGAAGGCGGTACCGGCGCGGCGCCGCAAACGCTGATGGAAGGCGTGGGACTGCCACTGCACGAAGCACTGCCGGCGTTGCTGGATATGCTGATCGTCAAAGGGCTGCGCCAGCGCATCAAGGTGGTCTGCTCGGGAAAATGCATCACCGCCTACGACGTGGCATGGGCGCTGTCGGTGGGCGCGGATTTCGTCAACTCCGCCCGCGGTTTCATGCTGGCGCTGGGCTGTATCCAGTCGCTGCAGTGCAATCGCAACACCTGCCCTACGGGCATCACCACGCAAAATCCCAAGCTGCAGCGCGGCCTGGTGGTGGCGGACAAGAGCGAGCGCGTCTTCCACTACGCCCGCAACGTGATGCACGAAGTGGGCATCATCGCGCACAGCTGCGGCGTGGCCGAACCGCGCCAGCTCAACCGCGGCCACTGCCGCGTGGTGGGTGACGACGGCCTGTCGATCCCGCTGGAAAAATTGTTTCCCTATCCGGTGAAGCAAGGAGTTTCGTAGGAGCCGCTTGCAGACGATGCTCTTGCTCTTGCGAATCCCGAA
>NZ_AJXU01000006.1 GCF_000264315.1 Rhodanobacter fulvus Jip2 | reverse complement strand
TGCGAATTGCGAATTGCGAATCCCCAATCCCGGTCAGGGCAGCGTCGACCAGCCGTCGGCGTGGCGCACCTGCAACGGGCGGAAGCGGCGCTTGTAATCCATCTTCGGGTGGCCTTCGATCCAGAAGCCCAGGTACAGCCACGGCACGGCACGGCGCCGCGCCAGCTCCACCTGCTGCAGGATGGCGAAAGTGCCCAGGCTGCGCGCCTGTTCGGTCGGATCAAAGAACGTGTAGACCGCCGACAACCCGCCCAGGCACACGTCGGTGACGGCCACGCCCAGCAGACGCGGGCCGAGGCGCAATTCCAGGAACAGGGTGGGACTCCACGGTGCGGTCAGGAAGCGGTTGAAATCGCTGGCGTCGGCATCATCCATGCCGCCATCGGGGTGGCGGCTTTTCAGGTAGGTGGCGTACAGCGCGTACCGCTCGTCGGTGTAGCCGGCCATCGCTTCCACCACGGTGAGGTCGGCATTGCGTTTCAGGCAACGTCGCTGCGAGCGGTCGGGGCGGAAGTTTTCCGCATCGATGCGACACGGCGTGCAGGCGTTGCATTGGGGGCAATGGGGAAAATACAGATGCCCACCCGCGCGGCGAAAACCGCGTTCCAGCGCCGGGCCGTACAGCGCATCGAGCTGCGGCGCGGCCGGGTCGATCACCAGGTTCTGCGCGCTGCGCCCGGCAAAATACCCGCAGGGGTGCGGCAGGGTCTGGAACAGGCGGACTTGTTCGGAGCGCATCGCCTGATTCTATGCCTCTCTCCGAGGGACATGTGGGAGCGGCTTCAGCCGCGATGCTCCTGTTTTCGAGGCCCGCGCAAAAAGCATCGCGGCTGAAGCCGCTCCCACACAGGGAGCGGAACTCAGATCACATGCATGTAGCGCAACATCACCATCGCGAACGCGGCCAGCAGCACGGCCAGTGCGATCCGGCGCGCCCGCGCCACGGCGCTCTTGCGCTTCGTGGTGGGCGACGGGTTGCGTGCTTCGGCCAGCTCCTCGCCGTGGCGAATCACCGGCTCGATGCCCAACTCGCGCAGCAGCACACGGGCGCGGGTGAAATCGTCGGCGCGGGTAACCCACACCTGCGGCCAGCGGTCGCGGTCATCGAACTGCTGGGAATAGCTGAAGCGATCGTAGCTTGGCCGGTTGTACCTGGAGCGGTTGGTGACCGAGCTTTCGATGTCGTGCTCGGCCAGCAAGGCGACCACGCGATCGATGTTTTCGGCACGGGGAGAGGTATAGATCAGGCGCATCCGGGCAGTCTAGCAGGCCGCTGAAAACAAGCTGCGCGAATGTTTATTCCGCCCGAAGCCGGATTAATCCTTCCTGCGCGGTCGATGCCACCAGGCTGCCATCGCGGCTGAAGATCTGCCCGCGCGCCAGCCCGCGCCCACCCTGGGCGGTGGGGCTGTCGAACGAGTACAGCAGCCATTCGTCAACGCGAAACGGGCGATGGAACCACAGCGCATGATCGAGGCTGGCCATCTGCACGTTGTGGGTCAGGTAGGAAATGCCGTGCGGCAGCGTGGCGGTGCCGATCAGGTGGAAATCCGAGGCGTACGCCAGCAGCGCGCGATGCAGGATGGCCGCGTCGTCGATCGGCGAAGTGAGCTTGAACCAGATGTGCTGGATCGGCGGCCGCTTGGCCGGGTGGCGCTCGTCGCGCGGCCACACCTGGCGAAACTCGAACGGGCCATCGATGCCCAGCCAGCGCTGCAGCTTCACCGGCAGGCGTTCCAGCTCGTCGGGCGGCAGCGGATGCAGCGGCTCCACGTCTTCCGGCGCGGGCACCTCGGGCATCGTGGTCTGGTGTTCCACGCCGTGCTCGGGCAGCTGGAACGAGATCGAGCCGTTCAGGATCGGCTGGCCGTGCTGGATCGCCACCACCCGCCGCGACGAGAACGTGCCGCCGTCGCGGGTGCGCTCCACGCTGTAGACGATGGGCGCCTCGATGTCGCCGGCGCGCAGGAAATACGCGTGCAGCGAGTGCGCCTCGCGCGCCACGTCAACCGTCTGCTGCGCCGCCGCCAGCGCCTGGCCCAGCACCTGCCCGCCGAACACGAAGCGGGTGCCGATGTCGCGGCTCTGGCCGCGGAACAGGTTGTCCTCCAACCGTTCGAGCTGCAGCAAGTCGACCAGTTCGGTGACGTGGGTCATGGGGAACCTGTGGCGTGGGCGAAACCGCGATTATACGGAAAGGGGTTTTGTTTCAAGGCGGGAATGGGGGAATGGGGAGGCGCCACATCCCAGCCGTTTACCCTGAGCGTAGCCGCGCAGCGGCGAAGTCGAAGGGCCGCGCGCGACGAGGCTTCGACGTCGCCGCGACGCGGCTACGCTGAGCGAACGGCTGAGAGGGAAGCGTGAGCGACCAACCGAATCAGCCGCGCCACCGCTCCAGCCCGCAATCCCCCATCACCTCGCCCCACGGAAACATCGGCCCCGGATCGAGCTTGCGGTGGATTTCCAGTGCGGGATCATCGCTGGCCGGCATCAGTGCCGTATCCAGATCCTCGTGCCCGGCGATGTGCCGCAGGTTGGGGTAATCGCCTCGCAGTTGCGCCAGCAACCCGCGCAAGGCATCGATCTGCTCGGGCGGATACGGTTCGGTCATGGCTTGCCGGCGCGAATCCCACCAGTCGGGATAACGCCCCCGGTTGACCAGCTCGATGCCGATCGAATGCTCGTTGTGGCCGCGCACATGGTGGGCCACGCGATCGCCCGGCACATAGCGGTAAATCGCGCCGTCGCGGTCGATGTAGTAATGGCCGCTGTTGCCCGTGCCGCTGGCGTGCAGCACGCGCTCGCCGTATTCGCGGGCCATGGCCAGGTCAGGCAGTTCGGTGCAGTGGATCACCACCAGATCGATCGCGTCGGTCGGCCGCGCGGGCAGCAGGTCGATGTAGGGCAGCGGCTGCTCGTGGATGCTCGGGTTCATGTGTGGCAGTTTCGCATGCGGCCGGCCGCAAACGCCGCCTGTTACCATGCGCGCCTTGCATTCCGCGTTTCAGGAGCCCGCCATGCGCGGCCACGTCATACTTTCGCATGGTTCCGATTCCAGCCCGGATGCCACCAAGGTCAGCGCGCTCGCCGCGCTGGCCGAATCGCTGGGCTGGCACACCCAGCGACCCGATTACGGCGCCGATGACGCGCACGGCTTTGCCGGTTCGGTCGCGCCACGCATCGCCCGATTGCGAGCGGCGATCGAGTCCCTGGACGCGCCGCCGCTGCTGGTCGGTTCCAGCATGGGCGCGTTCGCTTCCGCGCTGGTGTCGCTGGCGGTGCCGGTGGCCGGTTTGCTGTTGCTGGCCACGCCGCCGGCGATCCCCGGTTATGCGCATGCGCTGGATATGCGCCGGGATGTGCCCACGATGCTGGTCCACGGCTGGCGCGACGAAGTCTGCCCCGCGGGCGATCTGCAGGCATTCGCGGCCAATCGCCGGCTGCCATTGCTGATGCTGGACGACGACCACCGCCTGGGCGCCAGCATGCCCGCCATCGCGGCGCAGTTCCGCCTGCTGCTCGACACCGTGGCGGCAACCGCATGAGCGCTTACTTCGCCACCTGCCCCAAGGGGCTGGAATACCTGCTGCGCGACGAGTTGATCGCGCTGGGCGCCAGCGACGTGCGCGAGACCCTGGCCGGTTCGCATTTTTCCGGCACGCTGGAAACCGCCTACCGTGCCTGTCTGTGGTCGCGCCTGGCCAGCCGCATCCTGCTGCCGCTGGCCGAGTTCGATGCGGCCGACGAGGACGCGCTTTACCGCGGCGTGCAGCAGATCGACTGGAGCCAGCACCTGGCCGCGCACGGCACCTTCGCGGTGGATGCGGGCACCGCGCTGAGCAAACTCAACCACAGTCAGTTCGTGGGGTTGCGGGTGAAGGATGCGGTGGTCGACCAGTTCCGCCAGCGCGATGGCACGCGCCCCGGCATCGATACCGACGAACCGGACATCCGCATCAACGTGCGGCTGCGCCGCGACCGCGCCACGCTGTCGCTGGATCTGGCCGGCTCGCCGCTGCACCGCCGCGGCTGGCGCGAACTGCAGGGCGAGGCGCCGCTGAAGGAAAACCTGGCCGCCGCGATGCTGTTGCGCGGGCGCTGGCCGGAAATCTACGCGGCCGGCGGCGCGCTTCTCGATCCCATGTGCGGTTCGGGCACCTTGCTGATCGAGGGCGCCCTGATGGCGGCCGACGTGGCGCCCGGCCTGCGTCGCGAGTATTTCGGTTTCCTTGGCTGGCAGCAGCACGACATTGCGCTGTGGCGCGACCTGCTGAACGAAGCACGCCAGCGCGCCGAAACCGGCCTGCGCGCCCTGCGCAGCGAGTTCTTCGGCAGCGACGCCGACCCACGCATGATCCAGACGGCCAAACGCAATGCACAGGAAGCGGGCGTCGCCGGATTCTTCACCCTGGACCGGCTCGACGTGACCCACGCCAGGCCGCCGGCGGGCCTCACGTCGGGCCTGGTGATCACCAACCCGCCGTACGGCGAGCGGCTCGGCGACCGCACCGAGATGCCAAAGCTGTACCGCGCCCTGGGCGAAACCCTGCGTGCGCATTTCAACGGCTGGCGCGGCGCCGTGCTGGCCGGCGACGTGGAGCTGGGTCGGGCGATGCAGTTGCATGCAGACAAGCGCTACGTGCTGTACAACGGCGCACTGGAAACGGTACTGCTGACCTTCGACCTGAAGCCGCGCGACGCGGCGCCGCGCGAGCTGAAGCCGTTGTCGGCCGGCGCGCAGATGCTGAAGAACCGGCTGGAGAAAAACGTCAAGCATCTGCGCAAGCGGTTGAGCCGCGAAGGCGTCCATTGCTGGCGCGCCTACGACCAGGACCTGCCCGAATACGCCGCCGCGATCGACGTCTACGGCGACACCGGCGGCGACGATCACCTGCACATCCAGGAATACCGCGCACCCGCCGACGTGCCGCCCGATGTGGCACGCCTGCGCCTGCGCGAGATCGCCCGCGTGGCCGGCGAGGTGCTGGGCGTGCCGCGCGAACGCATCGCGATCAAGACTCGCGAGCGCGGCAAGGGCGGTTCCAAGTACGGCCAGCTCGACCAGCGCAACGAGTTCATCGAGGTGGAGGAGGACGGGTTGAAGTTCCTGGTCAACCTCACCGACTACCTCGATACCGGCCTGTTCCTGGACCATCGCCTGGTGCGGGCGAAAGTGCGCGAACTGGCCGACGGCAAATGCTTCCTCAATCTGTTCGCCTACACGGCCACCGCCAGCGTGCATGCGGCAGCGGGCGGTGCGCTGGAAACCACCAGCGTGGACCTTTCCGCCACCTACCTGGAATGGGCCTCGCGCAACCTGGCGCTGAACGGCTTCACGGGCGTCGACCACCGGCTGATGCAGTTCGACGCGCTGGAGTTCCTGCAGCGTGATCGCGGTCATTACGGGCTGATTTTCGTCGACCCGCCCACCTTCTCCAACTCCAAGCGCGCCGAGGATTTCGACGTGCAGCGCGACCACGTGAAGCTGCTCGAAGCCTGCAACGAGCGCCTGACCCGCGACGGCGTGATCGTGTTCTCCAACAATTTCCGCCGCTTCAAGCTGGATCGGGAGGCGCTGGAAACACACTTCGAGATCGAGGACTGGACCGCCCCGAGCATCCCGTTCGACTTTGCTCGCCGGGCCGATATCCACGGTTGCTGGCTGCTGCGCCGACGCAAGCCAGATCCGGGTATCAACCCCTGGGATACGGCGCGCATCAAAAAGTGAACCTTTCAGTCCATATTAAGCGTTCGCGGATGAGCATTACGCCGTACAACGGAGAAAACCTCATGACCAAGCGTTTCGGCGTTACCGGCAAATTCGCGGCCCTCAGCCTGGCAGTGTTGGCTGCCGTGGCCATGCCGCTGGGCGCTTCGGCGCGCGGGCATGGTGGCGGTCACTACGGTGGCTACCATGGCGGTCATTACAGCGGGCATTACTACCGTGGCGGGCACGGCTATGGCTACGGTCATGGCTACCATGGCGGGCACTGGAGCGGCGGCCGCTGGATCGCCGGCGCCATCGTCACCGGCGCGGTCATCGGCCTGATCAACGACGCCACGCGGCCCACGTATTACGAACAGCCGGTGGTGTACAGCCAGCCGCGCACGGTGATCTACGAGAGCGCGCCGGTGGTTACCCGTCGCGTGGTCGAGACCCGCACGGTCTATACCGATTCGACCAACACGCGCTATATCCGCGACGATGGTTACTACGGCGACTGAAGGACCACGCCATCGCGAAGAACGAGCCCGGCCAGTCCGGGCTTTTTCTTTTCCGGGAGCATGGCGGGCAGTGGCGCCATCCGTCTGCGCCGAGATGAATACTGAAGCGCCGCCGGTGGTCGCGTGTCACAAAAAGTGAACGCGTTGGGCGGCATCCTTCGTCCCATGGATCGATCCCAACTCTTCGCTGCGCCGCCCGGCTTTCCTGTGGCGGCGGCTGCCATTTCCCGGGACGGACAGCGGTGACGGTGGTGGTATCGCCGGTTGGACTGGCCGACATGACCGCGCGCTTTCGCGGCGTGCGCCGACGCACCCTCGACCTGTGTGCCGGGCTCTCCGCCGAGGATCTGCAAATACAGTCGATGGCCGATGCCAGCCCCGGCAAATGGCATCTGGCGCACACCAGCTGGTTCTTCGAGCAGTTCGTGCTTGCCCGCGATCCGGCCTGGAAGCCGCGCAACGAAGCGTGGCTGTACCTGTTCAACTCCTACTACCAGTCGGTCGGCCCGATGCACGCACGGCCGCAGCGCGGGCTGCTGTCGCGCCCGTCGCTGGACGAGGTGCTTGCCTATCGCCGCTACGTCGACGATGCGGTGGGCGAGCTGCTCGCGAGCCACGCGGATGCCGAGCTGACCACGCTGGTGGAGCTGGGCCTGCAGCACGAACAACAGCACCAGGAGCTGCTGCTGACCGACATCAAGCACGCGTTCTGGTGCAATCCCCTGCGGCCCGCCTATCACGCCGCACCTGCGACGGAAGCTCGTGCGCCGGTACCCCTGCGTTTCATCACCGGGCGCGAAGGCATCGTCGAGACCGGCCACGATGGGGAAGGCTTCGCGTTCGACAACGAAACGCCGCGCCATCGCGAATTGCTGCACCCGCATGCGCTGGCCAATCGGCTGGTGACCAACGCCGAGTACCTGGCGTTCGTGCGCGAGGGCGGCTATCGCGAGCCGGGGCTCTGGCTTTCCGATGGCTGGGCCACCGTGCAGCGCGAGGGCTGGCAACACCCGCTGTATTGGGACGACGACCTGTCGCGCGAGTTCACCCTGGCGGGCATGCAGGCGCTGTCGCCGCACGCGCCGGTGTGCCACTTGAGCTATTACGAAGCGGACGCGTTCGCGCGCTGGGCCGGTGCCCGCTTGCCGACCGAGGCCGAATGGGAATCGGCTGCCGGGCAGGTTGCCGTTCTCGGCAACCTGCAGGAAACCGGGCGTCTGCATCCTGCGCCGGCCGAGCCCGGCGATGACATGCTTCAGATGTACGGCGACGTGTGGGAATGGACCGCGTCGCCGTACATCAGCTATCCGGGCTTTCACCCGTTGCCCGGTTCGCTGGGCGAATACAACGGCAAATTCATGTGCGGTCAGTGGGTGTTGCGTGGCGGGTCGTGCGCGACCCCGCGCGGTCACGTGCGCGCGAGCTACCGCAACTTTTTTCCGCCTCATGCCCGCTGGCAGTTTTCCGGGCTACGACTGGGACAGGATCGATGAACACCATGCAACCTTGCGGCATCGAGGATGACGATCGCCAGCCACCGATGAATGGTTTGCTGGAGATTGCACAGCGGGGTTTGGGCCTGAAACCCAAGCGCCTGCCGTCGTGGCTGTTTTACGACGAGCGTGGCTCCGCGTTGTTCGAGGAGATTTGCGAGCAGCCGGAGTACTACCTCACCCGCCGCGAAATCGCGCTGATGGACGAGCACGCGGCCAGCATCGCCGACAGCCTCGGCAGCGATGTGCGGCTGGTGGAATACGGCAGCGGCAACGCGCGCAAGACCAGCCAGTTGCTGCGGCAGATGCACGCGCCGGTGGCGTACGTGCCGGTGGAGATTTCGCCGGAGCCGCTGCATCAGAGTGTGGAGCGCCTGGCCAGGGAATTTCCGTCGTTGCCGGTGCAGCCGCTGTGTGCGGATTTCAGCAAATCGCTGCGCTTGCCGATTCCGCCGCGGGCGTCGCGTCGCACGGTGGTCTACTTCCCCGGCTCGACCATCGGCAATTTCGAGAGCCGCGAAGCGGTCGCGCTGCTGCGCAAGATCCGCAACGAAATGGGCGATGCCGGCGGCATTCTGGTGGGCGTGGATCTGAAAAAGGATCCAGCGGTGATCGAGGCGGCGTACAACGACCGCGCCGGGGTCACTGCCGCTTTCACCCTGAACATGCTGGCGCGGCTCAACCGCGAAATCGGCAGTGATTTCGTGCTCTCGCAGTTTTCGCACCGCGCGCACTACAACCCGATGGCCGGACGCATCGAAACGCATATCGTGAGCCGCTGCGCGCAGCAGGTGAAGATCGGCCGGGCCAGCGTGGCTTTTCGCGAGGACGAGGCGATCCAGGTGGAATACAGCTGCAAGTATTCGGTCGAGGATTTCGCGGCCATGGCCGCTCGCGCCGGGCTGGCCGTCGAACGGGTGTGGATGGACGCGAAGAAGATGTTCAGCGTGCAGTATCTGGTTCGCGCCAGCACGGTCGCGCGCTAGATACCGGATGGTCAATCCCGCGATGGGGCGCCCGCGCTAGCTCAGTACGACTGGTGTGGGCAGCGTGTTTCCATACCATTTGCGCCGCTCATCGCGACAGCTGGGGCTGCCCATGGCGTACTTGCGGCAGATCCCGGGACGGTCGGCGTAGATGGTGCATCGCATGGTCAGCGGATCGAGGGCGGCACACCAGCCGTCCTCGCCCTTGGCCAGGGTTTCCATGCCGTGGTCGTCGTGCTCGATCAGCCACTCGGGGACGTGGTCGTCGGGCATCAGCACGACGGTGAGCCGGCAGCACACGGCCTCGCACGACGTGCAGTGGACGCTGGGGTCCACGCTTTCCGCGTAGTTGTCGGGGGATTTGCTCACACCACAGTATGACCGGGTCACGCGGCTTGAAAGTGAACCGGGCGCCTGCACGGCCGATCGTCGCTTCAGTCGCGATTGCGACGTTCCCGCTTGCCATGTGCCGACGACCTGTCGCCACCGGGGGATCCGGCATGGGTGGACGGGCTGCGGCGTGGCTGGCGGTCGGCCCGCGCTGGCGTCGACGCGCGATTGATGTTCCGCGCCGGACGTACCGTCGTGGACGGTCGGAAGGTCGATGAGCGTCGCGGTAGCGTCGATGTGAAGGAGTGGCCACGGTCATGGCGCTCACGCTGTTGCGTGGGCCCGCGCGGCGGGCCCGATCGCCGCGGTGGCGAGGGGCGAAGCACCGGTGGCGGTGACTGCCAATGTCGCGGCCCGTTGTAGTGCGGCGGTGGTGGTCTGGCGGGCGGGTGGTAGATGCGACGCGGTGGCGGCCGGTGCCGGATCGGGCGCTGGTACCAGTAGCTGCGATGCCGGTAGAACGGGCGTTCGCGGTAGTAACTACCCCAGTAATTGCCGATCACGAAAGTGACGATGGGAATGCCGATGCGCGCACCGTACTCGGGTACCAACACGCGGCGGTTGTCGTAGTCGTGGCGCAGGTAATCGCCCACCATCCAGCCGCGATGGCCGAACGCAATCACGTCGCACCAGCCCCAACCTTCCGTGCACCCCTGGATGGAGACGCGGCTGCCGGCGGGGATCGTGGCGACCCACGGGTAGTCGACATCCGGCCCCGCGCGCAGATTGACGTTGGCGCTGACAAACCCGTCCGACGCCTGCGCCCACAACGGTGCAACCAGCAGCAGGGCGAGGCTGATCCAGCGCAGACGTTTCATGAGCGGTCTCCGTGTTGTACGTGGCACCGGACAACTGCCGGTATCCGTGGTGAGCAACGCAAAGCTCCGGCGTGATACATCGTGCCGACTTTCGTCCAAATCGCGCACAGTGCGCGTTGATGACGGGTTATTTCATGACACGAGCGGCGTCATGTCGCCATCAACGCGCCGATGCCCCGTGCACAGATGGTTGAACGCGCCAGCGGACGCGCGGTGTACCGCGAGTCGACCTGTGGGGAAGGGAATCAGTCAGGTTGCCGGCGACGGGGCGGCGTGCGCACGAGCCTGGCCGCTCACGGCATTGTCCCGGCAGGTTGCGCTTCGCTGGCGGGTGGGGCCACACGGGTCAGCCAATGGTCGAATGCCAGCAGGAATCGTTGCAGCGACCGGGCTGTGGTCAGGTCAGTCAGGACGCCCTTGTGGTCGAAACGGACGGTGGCGTTCGCCACGAATACCGTGGGCGTGGGCATCACCAGAGCCCCGCAGGCGTGCAGTACCTGTCGCAACGAGGCCTGGGCCAGGCGCGTGCCCCACGGACCGCCGCTCGCGCCGAGCACGGCGATCGGTTTTTCCAGCAGCACCTCGCCCTCCGGGGTGTCGCGGGAGAGCCAATCCAGTGCATTTTTCAGCACGCCTGGCATGGCATGGTTGTATTCGGGCGTGGCGATGATTAGTCCTTCCGCCGCGGCAATGGCCGCGCGCAATGCCTGCACGCCGGCGGGGCCGGCCGGCTCTCGCTGTTCCATATCCTCATCGAACAGCGGCACCGACGACAGCGCGTCGAACACGTTCAATCGCAATGTCGGTGGCGCCATGGATGTGGCGACGTGCAGCAGGCGGCGGTTCCACGAGGCACGGCGCAAACTGCCGGCCAGGCACAGTACCGATCGGGGTGGGCTGAGCGTGGGCATGGTGTCTCCTTGCAAGTCAGTTCAGGGGAATCAGGAAAGCCGCGCATGTCACCAGCAGGGTGCCCATGACGGCATCGACGCTGCGGCGAACGACTGGCCGAGCCAGCCGGCGGGCCAGCCATGCGCCGAACGCAGCCCACAGCAACAGGCAAAAGGATGGAATCAGCACGAACAAGCCGGCCAGCGGCAGGTGTGCCTGCAAGCCGGTGGCGGGCCACGTCGCCAGCGCCGTCAACACCATCACCCAGCTTTTCGGATTGAGAAACTGGAAACCGATCAGCCCGAATGCGCTGATGGGAAGACCGTGTCCGAGGGTGGAATCCTCGCTGCCCTTCGCGATCGCGCGGAAGAACAGCGCGGCACCGAGCCAGCTCAGATACAGCGCACCCGCCATCCCGATCCAGCGCTGAAATGACGGATATGCCGCAAACAAGCTGCCTTCACCCAACGCGATCACGGCGAGCAACAACAGCCCTCCGAGCACGACACCGGCAATGGCCGGCAATGCGCCCCGCAGGCCGGCTTGCGCTGCCGCGCGCAGCACCACGAGATTGTTGGGACCAGGCGTGATCGCGGCGACACCGAGCAGGCCGGCCAGGGCGAACAGGTGATTCATGTGCACTAATACCTGGGGCAATGGTCGAAGATGTGAATGATCGACCCTTGAAATGGAGCGTGCCGCGATCCTTATGGTCTAGAATTTCGACCATGAAGGAACTTCCCCTGAATGCCTTGCGTGCTTTCGCGCTGGTCTATGCGCACGGCGGCGTGCGTGCTGCGGCGCGCGAGTTGGGCATCGCCCATTCCTCGGTGAGCCGCCATCTGGGCGAACTCGATCGTTGGCTGGGTGTGCCGTTGCTGCGCGCCGAGGCAGGGCGCGGCGCCCCGTCTTTCACGCCGCAGGGCGAGGCGTTGGGCCGCGCTACGCTGGCGGGCCTGGGCGAGGTCGCGCAGGCCGTGGCGGCGTTGCGGGAAAGCCGGCCGGCTCATGCGGTGACGCTGTCCACCTCGCCCTCGTTTGCGATCCGCTGGTTGCTTCCGCGGCTGCCTGCGCTGGAAAAATCGCACCCCAGACTGGAGTTGTCCGTGCAGGTGGAGCAGCGTCTGGACGCCATGGACGATGGTCGCGTCGATCTGGGCATCCGCATGGGCCAGGGGCCATGGCTGGGCCTGCACGTGGAGCCATTGATGGACGATGCGCTTTACCCGGTGATGAGCCCGGCATTGTGGCAGGCATCCGGCCGTCCATCGAAACCTGCGCGGTTGGCCGGCCTGCGTCTTTTGCATGATCGCGATCCGCAAGCGGCCTGGGAATCCTGGCGACGAATCCACGGCCCGGCCCGGCTCGCCTTGCAGGGCGGCGCGCGCTACACCTCGTCCGATCTCGTCTTGCGTGCGGCGGTGCAGGGGCAGGGTGTGGCGCTGGCACGTCACCGGCTGGCCGCGGATGATGTGGCGGGCGGCAGCTTGTTGCGGCCATTCGGCGAACTCGAGGTGCCGTTGGGGCCGTCCTATTGGATCGTGCGGCCGCAGGCAAAGCCGCGTGCGGCGGTGGCCGCCGTGATCGACTGGCTGCATTGGCAGGCGGCGGGGTCGCGCCGACCTGCGCGCTGATCAGCCGCGCGCCAGCGCGCCCTCGATGAACTGCTGCAATTGCGCGGCGCTCAGCGCGCCGGATTGCCGCGCGATCTCGCGGCCACGTCGGAGCACGATCAGGGTGGGAATGCTGCGGATGTTGAAGCGTTGCGCCAATTGCGGTTGCGCCTCGGTGTCGAGCTTGGCCAGGCGTGCGCGTGGTTCCCACTGGCTGGCGGCCTTGGCGAACACGGGTGCGAAGCCCACGCAGGGGCCACACCACGGCGCCCAGAAATCCACCACGACAGGTACATCGCCGCGTGCGCCCAGTGCATCGAAATTGGCCGTGGTCAATTCAAGCGGGTGGCCCTTGAACAAGGCCTCCTTGCAACGGCCGCAGCGCGGCCCTTCGCTGATCCGGGCGTCTGGTACGCGGTTGAGCGCGTGGCAATGCGCGCAGGGGACATCGACTGACGTGGTCATCGTGAACTCCGTGGCTGCCGGCGCGCGAATCCGATGAATGCCGAGAGCCGTCACTCCCGCAGGAGTGACGGTTGGCGATCCACTCAGCGCAATGGCGCGCCGCGGGCGTATCGACGGTCATGGTAGACCCGATGGACGTGGCCGGCACCCAGGCTGCCGCCGATGGCGGCGGCGATCAGCGACAACAGCAGGCTGACGAACAACACCCACATGGCCATCGCCATGTAGTGCGCGGCGGTGTCGGCGGCGGCCTTGATGTCGTTGCGCGCGCGCGCCGCCGGGGCGGAAAGCCCCCGCACGGTGCTGTCGATATCGGCGGCCGACAGGTTGGTGTTGGCGGCAAGCAGCGCCTTGGCGGTATCGGGCCGGTTGGCGATCAGGGCCATCGTCGTCGCGTTGGCCGTATGCGGATCCAGCCGCGCAGGCGTCATCGCCATGGCGCCGGTTGTCGGGACATAGATGGAACCCGACGCAGCGCCACCGCTCTGTCGCACCCGCTGCATCAGTTGTGCCTGCAACGCCACGCGTGCATCCGCGCCGGCGGCATGGCCACCGTGCGGTAGGCCTTGAGCATGCGCACCCATGCGGGCGCCGCCCATCATGCTGGCGCCGCTGCCGATGGCGCCGCCCATGCCCAGGGCCAGCAGCAATCCGGACGCGGCAATCGAAAGGCCCCAGACGGTAATGCCGTGCATGACGCCCAGATTCCGATCGTCGCGGCTGTCGAACCAACTGGCGAACATGCCGCCCAGCAGCAACGCCACGATCCAGGTGACGATCATCCACAGAGCCGTGCCGATGCCGATGCCTTTGGCCGTCGCTTCAGCGTCGTGGGGGTCGAAGACGGAAAAGCCCATCGCCAGTCCGCCGACATACATCAGAAACGCGACGCCGACGGCGATCAGCCAACCGGCAATGATCGCGCCCCAGTTCATCGAGGGCTGACTCAGCTCCACGATTTCCGTGCGTTCGATTTCCACCTGTGCCATGTCGTTCTCCCGCGGTGCGTGATCGGATCGAAGATGTCCTCGCAGCTGCGCTCAGGTGCAACCGCGCAGCAGGAACAACACGATCAGTACGGGGATGGGAATGCCCAATAGCCACAGCAGCACCCAGCCGATACCACCTTTCTGCTTTTGCCGGTCAAGCTGCCGGCGATAGGCGTCAAGCAATGTTTTCATGCGGCTCTCCCTGGGATGGATGCGGCGCGTCACCGCGGCAGGTGCGGTGGCGCCAGGGGAAAGTGCTACGGCGGGCGTGGATGGCTCGTGATGCGCCATGGGGCTGCCTTCAGGCGACGCCGTCCAGTTGCGCCTGGACTTCGTTGATCGAATCGCGGATGCGCTTGCTGAAGACCGAGTCGTGTCGGTGGATCAGCAGCAGGCGTTCGGTGGCGCGGGTCATCGCCACGTACAGCAGCCGCGCCTCGGCGGCTTCGTCCTCGGCGGCGTTCGGCATCTCGCCCAGGCCGGGGATGATCACCAGCGGAAACTCCAACCCCTTGCTGGAATGCATGCTGACGATTTTCACGCTGTCCTTCACCAGGAACAGCGTGGCTTTGCCATCGCCATTGGCCAGCTTGCAGGCGATGCCGGCGGCCTGCAGCGCATCGCGAAGGGCGCGGCCCTGGCGGTCGTGCTGGTACAGCACGGCGATGTCGTCCAGGCTGCGGCCGCGCGCCTGTTCGTCGCGGATCTGCGCGATCACCACGCCGACTTCATCGGCGGCATCGTCCACCCGGATCAGCTCCGGCACGGCGCCGCGCCGTCCGGCGCTTTCCGGCGCGATCAGCGGTACGCCGTCGTCGTCGCCGTCCTGCGCCAGCAGCAATTCGTTGGCGAAGCTGCGCGCGACGGAAAGAATTTCCAGCGTGTTGCGGTAGTTGAGCTTGAGGATGGTGGTGCGTCCGCGCGCCTGCACGCCGAGGCTTTTCCAGGTGAACTTGCGCCGGTCGGCCCGGCCGTTGATGTTCTGCGCGTCGTCGTACAGCACCAGCAGCGAATTGGTGCTGGGATCGATCATCTGCACGATCAGCTTGTACCAGTCCGGCTCGAAATCGTGGCCTTCGTCGATCAGCACGGCGCCGTACTGGAAGCGTGGAATGCGCTCCTGGTCGACGCCGTCGATCACCCGCTGCACCATCTGTGCGAAGAAGTCGCGGCTGCCCTTGGCCGGCGGTTCCACGTGGTAGGCCGTGAGCATCTTGTGGCACCACTTGTGGAAGTTGTAGACCTGCACCTTCTCGCCCAGGCCGCGTTCGCCGATCAACTGGTCCAGCCGCGCGGCCAGCGTCTTGTTGTAGCAAAGCACCAGGATCGGCTTCGACAGCTCGCGCGCCAGCTGCATCGCGCGAAAGCCCAGGATCATGGTTTTGCCGGAGCCGGCCACGCCGTGGATGATGCGGTGCTCGTCGCCCAGCGAGCGCGCCAGTTGTTCCTGCTGCGCGTCCATCACCCGGATCAGGTCGGGGATTTCCAGCGGCTTCGGTGCTGGCGCGTCCGCCCGATCGAACAGGCCGAACTGGCCTTCGCCCGAGGCCACGCGGATTTCCGGAAACAGATGCCAGCGCACCCGGTCGATCTGCGGCAGGGTCAGTGCGGTGGGGAAGATGTAGGGAAACATCGCCCACAGGCGTTCCTGAAAATCCTCCGCCTCCACGCTGTCGTAGATCTCGTCCTGGCAGATGGCCAGGTGCGCGGGTATCACGGCATCGAGCTGGCCGTCGATGAACTGCCGGCGGCTGATGTTGGCGAGCACCACGCCGTAGGCCCACGGCATCACCAGCTTGCCCGCGTGGTGGCCCTCCTGCGGCTGGCGCAGGGCGGGGTCCTTCTGCAGCTGCATGTAGACCTCGGTGGCATAGCCACGCGCCTGCAGCAGCGGGTTGTTCTCCTTCACCAGCCCGCGCGCGGTGAGCAGGGTGAACTGGGTCTTGTCGGCGTGCTGGATGGTAGTCGGCTTCCAGTCCTTCACCTCCAGCACCAGCAGGCCGCGTCGCGGATGGAACACCATGAAATCCGGGCGCAGCTGCTTCAGCCCGACCGGGACGTCGTACCACAGCAGGTAATCATCCTCGAGCTTCTGTTCCAGCCGCTCGGAGAAACGCTTCTCGCCGCCGGTCATGCGCGGCAGGCAGCCGTTGCGGGTGGGAATGAGCGTGGCCACGTAGGTCCCTGAAAAAGCCGATTCAGGGACGTTAGCCGATCAGCACAGCGTGTCAACGTGCGCCATGGTGCGTTGCACGATCACGGATGATGTGCTATTTGTAGCGGCCATGAATCGCACCCACGCCCACCAGTACTTTTGGTTTTATACCTATCCGAAGTTGCTGGCGGAGGCATGGTCGCGATCATCTTGAAGTCCTGAAGATCATTCCCGAAAAGCCGCCAGCTACCACCGGCGGCTTTTTTTGTGGCCGTCGCTGGCACCCAACCGAAGGAACCGCCACCGTGTCCCAGCCCACCGACGATCTGCGCATCCGCAGCCTTACCCCGCTCAGCACGCCGGCGGAGGTGATCGAGGATTGCCCCGCCAGCGAAGCGGCCAGCGAAACCGTCGCCGCCTCGCGCGCGGCCCTGCACCGCATCATCGGCGGCGCGGATGACCGGCTGGTGGTGGTGATCGGCCCGTGCTCGATCCACGACCCGCGTGCCGCGCTGGAATATGCCGGCCGGCTGATGGCGCAGCGCGAGCACTACGCCGACACGCTGGAAATCGTGATGCGGGTGTATTTCGAGAAGCCGCGCACCACGGTGGGGTGGAAGGGGCTGATCAACGATCCGGACCTCGACGGCAGCTTCCGCATCGACAAGGGCCTGCGGCTGGCGCGGCGCGTGTTGCACGACATCAACGAGCTGGGCCTGCCGGCGGGCTGCGAGTTCCTGGACATGATCTCGCCGCAGTACATCGTGGATCTGGTGGCGTGGGGCGCCATCGGTGCGCGCACCACCGAGAGCCAGGTGCATCGCGAACTGGCCTCGGGCCTGTCGTGCCCGGTGGGTTTCAAGAACGGCACCGGCGGCGACGTGAAGATCGCGGTGGACGCGGTGCAGGCTGCCTCGCAGCCGCATCATTTCATGGCCGTCACCAAGGACGGCCGTGCCGCCATCGCCGCCACCGCGGGCAACGAGGATTGCCACGTAATCCTGCGCGGCGGTCGCCAGCCGAACTACGACGCGGCCAGTGTGGAATCCGCCTGCGCCGTGATCGGCAAGGCCGGCCTGGGGGCGCGGGTGATGATCGACGCCAGCCACGCCAACAGCTCCAAGAAGCCTGAAAACCAGCCACGCGTGATCGACGACATCGCCATGCAGCTCGAAGCCGGCGACCGTCGCATCATCGGCGTGATGGTGGAAAGCCACCTGCTGGGCGGCCGGCAGGATCCGGTGCCCGGCCAGCCGCTGGTCTACGGCCAGAGCATGACCGACGGTTGCATCGACTGGGATAGCTCGCTGCAGGTGCTGCAGCGGCTGGACGAAGCGGTACGCCGCCGTCGCGCGCTGGCCACCGCGGCAGAGAAGACCGTCGCCGCCTGATCCGACGCCACCACCTTCTCCCTTCTCTCGCTTGCGGGAGAAGGTGCCTTCAGGCGGATGACGCCACATTTCTCCCTTCTCCCGCTTTGCGGGAGAAGGTGCCCGCAGGGCGGATGAGGGCGCTCTTTGCCTCTTTCAGCAGAGCACACAGCAAAAGCGCCCCCTTCAGCCCTTCGGGCAGCTTCCCCCGCGTACGCGGGGGAAGCGAAGCACTTCATGCGCGCTCAGCCTTCCAGGCTGGCGTCGAGGGTGATCTTCGCATTCAGCACCTTGGATACCGGGCAGCCTTCCTTGGTCGCCTGCGCGATCTTCTCGAACGCGGCGGCATCGGCGCCCGGCACCTTGGCCTTGCAGGTCAGGTGCACGGCGGTGATGGCGAAACCGTCGCCATCCTTTTCCAGTGTCACCACTGCATCGGTTTCGATGCGGTCAGCGGTGAGGCCCGCGTTGCCCAGTTCCAGCGACAGTGCCATCGAGAAACAGCCCGCATGGGCGGCGCCGATCAGCTCCTCGGGGTTGGTGCCAGGGCCATCCTCGAAGCGGGATTTGAAACCGAACGGCGCCTCGCGCAGTACGCCGGTCTCGGTGGAAATGGTGCCTTGGCCATCTTTCAGGCCGCCGATCCAGTTGGCCGAAGCGGATTTCTTCATGACGATGTCTCCAGGCTGACGGGGGAATCGCCAGTGTGCCGGGGTGTTCATTCAAGTGGCGCGAAGAAGACGGCTGTTCACGCACGTTTGTCCCGAATGCGGCTTATGCTGGGCTTCCATCAGTGGAGTCCGTCATGGATCTGGAAATCACGCACGATCGCACAGGCCACCGTTTTGAAACCATCGTCGACGGTGCCGTTTGCGTCATCGATTACACCCTGGCTGGCGGGGTGATGAACATTCACCACACCGGCGTGCCCAGCGCTGTGGAAGGCCGCGGCATTGCGTCGGCGCTGATGAAGGCCGCCACCGATGCGGCGCGTGATGAAGGGTGGAAGGTCAAGCCCTCGTGTTCCTATGCGGCCGCCTGGATGAAGCGGCATCCGGAAGCGGCCGACCTGCTGGCCTGATCGGCGTCATGGCCCGCGGCGCGAAACGCAAACGGGGCGGCGAACGCCTGGCATCGGCCGGCGGCTGGTGGCCCTGGAACGTGCTGCGTACCCGACCGTCGCTGGCGGTGGGCGGCGGGTTGATGGTGCTGGTTTGCGGTGGCCTGGTTCTTTTCGGGCTGCACCCGGCGCCGGCGTTGCTGGTGGGGTTCGATGTCGGCGCACTGGTTTTCTTCGCCGCCCAATTGCGGCAGTTCGGTCGCGCCACGCTGGACGAGATGCGCGAACGCGCGCGCTCTCAGGACGCCGGTCGCTGGGGCATTCTGTGGAGCGGGGTGGCGCTGTCGGCGGTGGTGATGGTGGCACTGGGTACCGAGCTCGAGATGGGGAAGGCCGGCGGATGGCTTGCGCTGGTCATCGCGGCAGTCAGCATCGTGCTCAGCTGGCTGTTCATGAACACGCTGTTTGCGCTGCATTACGCGCACGGCTTCTACGGCGATTACGGCGAGGAGCACGAAGGCCTGGATTTCCCCGGCAACAAGGAGCCGGATTACTGGGACTTCGCCTATTTCGCCACCGTCATCGGCATGACGTTCCAGGTATCCGACGTGCAGGTCACCAGCCGCTACCTGCGCCGCATGGTATTGCTGCACGGCGTGATCGCGTTCTTCTTCAACATGTTCATCATCGCCGTGAGCGTCAACATCATGGCGAGCCAGGCCTGAGGGCCCGCCGATCAGTCGCGGAAATTGTCGAACTGCAGCGGCAGCTCCACCTCGGCGCCGCGCAGTACCGCCATCGCCTGCTGCAGGTCGTCGCGCTTCTTGCCGCTGACGCGCAACTTGTCGCCGTTGATCTGTGCCTCGACCTTCAGCTTGGCGGCTTTCAGCGTGGCCACCAGCTTTTTCGCCACCGGCTGTTCGATGCCCTGCTTGACGGTGATCTTCTGCCGCGAGCCACCCAGGTTGGTTTCCGGCTCGGCCACGTCCAGTGCGCGGATGTCGATCTTCCGCGCCACCAGCCGACCGCGCAGGATGTCCAGCATCTGCTGCAGCTGGAACTCGCTGGGAGCGGCTTGGGTAATGGTGTAATCGTCCAGCGTATAGGTCGCTTCCGTGCCCTTGAAGTCGAAGCGGGTAGCGAGTTCGCGGTTGGCCTGGTCGACGGCGTTGGTCAGTTCGTGTTTGTCGACTTCGGAAATCACGTCAAACGAAGGCATGGCGGCAACTCCTGGGAACGGTCGTTCAGTGTAAGAGCAGCCGGCCGCTGAGGGATAATGCCGCGTTCTGCAAGGCGGGAGACGGGCGATGGCCGGATGAAATGGGATGTGCGCAATGTCGATGTGCTGGTCGTGGGGGCGGGCGCCGCCGGGTTGATGTGCGCGATCGCCGCCGGCCAGCGCGGCCGTCGGGTGCTGGTGGTCGACCACGCCAACAAGGTCGGCAAGAAGATCCTGATGTCCGGCGGCGGGCGCTGCAATTTCACCAATACCGGCGCCGGTCCATCCAACTACCTGTCGGCGAATCCGCATTTCGCGAAATCGGCGTTGGCGCGCTACACGCCGGCCGACTTCATCGCGCTGGTGGAAAAGCACCGTATCGCCTACCACGAGAAGGAGCTGGGCCAGCTGTTCTGCGACGAGTCGTCGAAGCAGATCGTGCGCATGCTGCTGGACGAATGCGCCGCCGCCGGCGTCACCATCGAGGTGGATTGTCCCGTGCAGCGTGTCCGCAAGATGGCTCACGGTTTCAGCGCCACGACGACGCATGGCGAGGTGCACGCCGAGTCGCTGGTGGTCGCCTGCGGCGGCCTGTCGATTCCCAGCATGGGCGCCAGCGGTTTCGGCTACGAGCTGGCACGGCAGTTCGGCCACGACGTGCTGCCCACGCGCGCCGGGCTGGTGCCGCTGACCTTGAGCGGCAAGCACCAGGACCATTACCAGGACCTCGCCGGCGTGGCGCTGCCGGCGGTGGAGACGCGGGTGGGCAAGCAGGCGTTTCGCGCGGGCCTGCTGTTCACCCATCGCGGCATCAGCGGCCCGTCGATCCTGCAGATATCCTCGTATTGGAAACCGGGTGACGATCTGCGCATCGATCTCGCGCCGGATCAGGACCTCGGCACCTGGCTGGTCGGCCAGCGCGCGGCACGGCCCGCGGCGGAGCTGAAAACCGTGCTGGCCGACGTGCTGCCCAAGCGGCTGGCGCAGCGGCTGTGCGAGCAGTGGTTCGAAAGCCGGCCCATGCGCCAATACCGCGAGGCCGAGCTGGCCGGCATCGGCGCGCAACTGGGCAACTGGCCGATCACGGCCAGCGGCACGGAGGGCTATCGCACCGCCGAGGTGACCCTGGGTGGCGTCGATACCGACGGCCTGTCATCCAGCACCATGCAATCGAAACATGTGCCGGGGCTCTATTTCATCGGCGAGGTGGTGGACGTGACCGGTTGGTTGGGCGGTTACAACTTCCAATGGGCGTGGGCGTCGGGGCAAGCGGCGGGCGCGGTGGTGTAGCGTTTCGCATGGGCTGAACGTGGCCCGTGCTTCACTGCGCAGTCCGTGTTTATCGAGGACGCTTCATGAAAGTGGGATTTATCGGACTGGGTGCGATGGGCAGCGCCATGGCCAGCAATCTGCAGGCCGCCGGTCACGTGTTGACGGTCTGGAACCGCACGCCCGAGGCCACCGAACCGCTGGTGTCGCTGGGTGCCAAGGCGGCGCGGACAGCCGATCGCGCCGCCCAGGGCGAGGTGCTGTGCAGCATGCTGGCCAACGACGCGGCGGTGCGCGCGGTGTTTCTCGACAGCGGCCTGCTCGATGCGATGGATGCCGGCACGGTGCACGTGAACCACGCCACGATCTCGGTGGCGCTGGCGGAAGAGCTTGCGGCCGAGCACGAAAAGCGCGGGCTCGACTATGTCGCCGCGCCGGTGTTTGGCCGTCCGGATGCGGCCGCCGCCGCACAGCTGAACATGCTGGTCGCCGGCAAGCCCGCGGCGGTGGAGCGGGTGCGGCCGGTGCTGGAGGCCATGGCCATCCGCCTGTGGCCGCTGGGCGAGGCGCCGCAACGCGCCACCGTCGCCAAGATCGCCGGCAACTTCATGCTGGCCGCGGCGATCGAGAGCATGGCCGAGGCCACCGCACTGACCCGCGCCCACGGTGTCAGCGCCGCCGATTTTCTCGACGTGATGACCCAGACGCTGTTCGCCGCACCGGCTTACCAGGGCTACGGCAAGCTGATCGCCGAACAGCGCTTCAAACCTGCCGGCTTCACCCTGCCGCTGGGCCTGAAGGACGTGGGGTTGGCGCTGGCGGCGGGTGAAACCGCACGCGTACCACTGCCGTTCGCCGGCGTCTTGCGCGACAGCCTGCTGGAGGCGCTGGCCGGCGGCGACGCCGAGCTGGACTGGTCCGCGCTGTCGCTGGTGGCCGCCCGCCGCGCGCATCTCGACGGCGCTGGGTGATCCGTCCGGGGCGCGAAATTTCGCCGCGAAGTTCTTCTTAAGCCCGCCTACGTTCATAGGCTTGCGCGACGTTGGGTGCAGAGAGCGCCCCCATCAGCCCTTCGGGCAGCTTCCCCCGTGGACGGGGGAAGCAAACGGGCAAGGCTTCCGGGCGTATTCGTGGTATCGCCACCGCCTCCTTCCCCCGCCTGCGGGGG
>NZ_AJXU01000005.1 GCF_000264315.1 Rhodanobacter fulvus Jip2 | reverse complement strand
CCGACAGGGCGGATGGGGGGCGCTTTTGATCTTCCTCAGCCCAACCTGGCAAGCCGCTCCGCGGCCCCCTCCACGATATGCATTTCCGCCACATCGCGGATGATCCAGTTCAAATCGCCGTCCACCACCGTGTGGGTATGCCCGCCGATCCAGGTGGTTTCACCGTCGATCCGCGCCACCAGGCGCGCATCGTGGCCCACTTCCCGCCCCTGGCTGACGCGGTAACCGTGCGATAGCGGGCCGTTTGGCTCGGCGTGGGCGATGTAGGCGGCGATAAGGCCGTTGGCCGCGCCGGAGGCGGGATCTTCCACCACGCCCACGCCGGCGGGGAAGGCACGCACCACCAGCTGGTAATCGGCCTGGACACTGCGTGCGAAAACGCACAACCCCATGCTGTCGCTGGCCTGCGCCAGGGCACCGATCGCCGCGTGGTCGGGTTGCCACGCGCGCAGGCTCGCCTCGTCGGCCAGTTCGGCCAGCCACCAGCGGCGGCCGCCGTCGATCAAGGCGGGCGGCAGTGCGCCGGGTTCGACGCCGCCAAGCGCTGCCGCCAGCAGCGGATGCGCCTCGCGGCCGGTTGCCACGATCCGCGAGGGTGGCGACTGCAACAGCAGTTCACGCTCGGCGCCATGGCCTTCCACCCGGATCGGCAGTACGCCGGCGCCGCATTCCTGCCACAGCAGTCCATCGCGCGGTTGCGCGAGCCCGCAAGCCAGCACGGCATGGGCGCTGCCGATGCTGGGATGGCCGGCGAAGGGGATTTCCTTGTGCGGCATGAAAATGCGCACGCGGTAGCTGGCGTCAGGCTCGGTCGGCGGCAGCAGGAAGGTGGTTTCGACCAGCGCCGTCCAGCGCGCGAAGCGCTGCATCTCCCCGGTGCTCCAGTCGCCCGCGCCGATCACCACGCCCAGGTGGTTACCGCCACCGGGTGTGGCCGCAAAGACGTCCATATGCAGGTAACGCAAAACAGTCATCGAATCGATTGCCGGGAGAGCCATCGCGCATCATAACCACCTGCGGCGCCGTGCGACAGCGAGGTGTGCCGCTCACCTTCAGCACGATCTGCAGTCGACAAGCGGCGCGGCTCTCGCCAAGATGCCGAAGCCCTTTTCACCGCCACGGAACCGTTCATGCCGATCACCCTGATCATCATCGCCATCACCTGCGTGGTTTCGTACCTCGCGTTCAGGAACCCGCGCCTGATGAATGACCTGATCCTGTGGCCGCCGGCCATCGCCCGTCAGCGCGAGTACTACCGCCTGGTGACCTACGGCCTGGTGCACGCGGATTTCGGCCACCTGCTGTTCAACATGTTCACGCTGTTCTTCTTCGGGCGGGTGATGGAGGGCTTTTTCGCCCAGCGGCTGGGCAGTTTCGGTTTTGTGCTGTTCTATATCGGCGGCTTGGTGTTCTCGATTCTGCCGACCTACCTGAAGCACCGCAACGACCCGAATTACCGCAGCCTTGGCGCCTCCGGCGCGGTGTCGGCGGTATTGTTCGCCTTCATCCTGTTGGCGCCGTGGCAGCGCATCCTGGTGCTGGTGGTGCCGATGCCGGCGATCGTCTACGCCGTGCTGTACACCGCGTATTCCATCTACATGGACCGCCGCGGGCAAGGCAACGTCAATCACAGTGCGCACCTGTGGGGTGCGGCGTACGGCGTGATATTCACCTTGCTGATGGATGGTCGCGTGCTGCCGTATTTCCTCAACCAATTGGTCCATCCCTCGTTCTGAGGGTGAACGGCAGCGGCGGCTTCAGATGCCTGTCACGACGCGGGCGTGCATACTGGCTGCGGTCCTATCGATCATCCGCAGGAGAACCCACGCATGGCTATGACACGCAAGTCGGCTGCGAAGAAGTCCGCGGCAAAGACGACACCTACCAAAAAGAAGGCGACAGCGAAGGCGACTGCAGGCAGCGTTGGCCGCAAGCCCGCGCCGCGCAAGTCGGCCGCAGGTGGCACGACCACGCCGCGTTCGGCGGCAAAAAAATCCACCGTAAAGAAATCGGTGGCAAAGAAGAGCCCGGTCAGGAAGGCCGCCTCGAAGAAAGCAGCCGCGAAGAAGCCGGCCGCTCGAAAGGCGGTGGCGAAGAAGGCGGTTGCGAAGAAGGCGGTTGCGAAGAAGGCCGTGGCGAAGAAGGCGGCGGTGAAGAAAGTCGTCGCCAGGAAAATCGTTGCGAAGAAGGCCATTGCGAAGAAGGCCGTTGCGAAGAAATCGGTCGCCAGGAAGGCAGCGGTGAAAAAGACGGGTGCGCAACTCAGCGCGACTCGGCAAGCTGAAACCCGAAAGGCTGCAGCGAAGCGGGCCGCTGCAAAGCGTCCCGCCGCCAGGAAGGCGGCGCCGAAAAAGGCTGCCGTTCGCAAGTCCACCACCAAGGCAGTCGCGCCGGCGAAAACCGCGCCGCGCAAATCGACCACCCGGAAAATCGCCGATCAGCGCCCCGCGGTGAAGAAAGCTGCGCCGCAGGCCAAGCCGAAGCGCACGGTCGAGGTACCGGTAAAGCACATCACTCCCGAGGAGGCGGTGGCGCACATCCAGGCCTTGCTGGAGGTAAAGCATGAGCGCGTGCGCCAAGGCCCCAGCTGGCCGGACGCCGACCCGCAATCGCATGGCGGCAACGCAGGCATGCATCCGCCCGTATCCGGCGACATGGCCAGCAACGGCGATATGGCCGACAGCCATGCGCTGCCGGTGCCGCGCAATGATCTGGGCAAGCGCAAAAGCTGAAGGTTCGCAACGGGACGCCAGGCAAGCGGGAGTGCGGCAGCGTCGTATATCCCGCGGCTCAGTACGGGTTCAAGCAGCGCGGCCTAGCGTGGTGCATCACCCTGCGGAGGCCGCTCATGAAACGCAAGATCTCCCTACTGGGCATGGTTGTTGCGGCGGTGTCGTTGTCTGGCTGCTATTACGATCCCGGCTACAGCTACGTGCGCAACAGCGGATCGCAGGGCGACGTTTACTACGGCCGCAGTGCCCCGGTGTACGACGACAGCTATTACGGGGCGCCGGGGTATTACGGCTGTTGCTACGACTATGGATACGCGCCCGGCGTGAGCATCGGCGTCACCCATACATGGTACGGCGGCGCGCGATATCGCCACGATGACCGCGGTGGATGGCATCGCGGTCATGCCTACGGCGGAGACCGCCGTCCCGCCTACCGTGACAACGATCACCGCGACCGCGGCAACCACGGTCGGAGTCACGGTGGGTCCGACCGGCGCGGCCAGGACGGGCATGGGCGCCATCGTGACCGCGATGACCGCCGGTAACCTGTCGGTTCGTCCGCGCGTCATTTCTCCGCTGATCGCCTGCGTGCCGCCATGTGTTTCAGGTAATCCAGCACCGCGTCCAGGTCGGCATCCGAGAGCGTCTTTTCGCTGAACGCCGGCATCCGCGCCTGCGGCCATCGCCGCAGCGATTGCGGGTTGCGGATAAAGCCCCGCAGCAGGTCGGCGCGCAGGTATTCGGTGGGGCTGTGGGGCAGGTTGAGATCCGGCCCCAGCGTGGCGGCGCCTTCGCCGTTGAGCGTGTGGCAGGCGAAACAGGTGCGTTGGAACACGGCGAAACCACGCCGGATCGGGCTGTCCGCCGGTAGCGACGCGGCCGGCTGGATGGCGGGGAACCTGCTGGCGACAGGTGGCAGCACGCGGATCGCCGCCACCTGGTAAGGCCATTGTTCCGGGTTGATGTGGCCGGCATGGGGCCGGGTCCAGACGACATAGAACGGCCCGGCACCGCCATGACTTTCGCTCAGTGCGGGCCAGGGATGGGCCGGGTCGTCGATTGCCAGCCACGCTTCGCTGCCGCCATGTTGCAGCAGCAGGGCCGCGGGGATTTCCGCCACGAACCCGTCCAGTGCCGTGAATTGCAGGTGGTCGCCGATACCGACGCCCGGCAGCAGGGCGGTCAGCGGTACGGCGCGGTAATGCATGGTGCCGTGGAAGGCCACGTCGTCGGGGATCGTGATGGCGCGAACGTCGGGGCGCTGCAGCAACGTTTCCGTACGATAGACGGTGCTTGCGTGGTTCGTGTCCACCCGCAGCTCGGCGGCCTGGGTCATTACTGGAAGGAAAAGCAGGCCTGTGACAAAAAATCGCAGAAAATTCACGGTGGACTCCGATAAAATAGCCAGACGATTTTAGTAGTGGGGCCAGGTGGACGTTTTCCAGCTGTCGATAACCTGAATGGTTACGAGGCAGCTCTTGAACCACCGCCACCGTGACCACACTAACCTTGTGTATCGCCGTGATGGCGACCAGAGGTGGCAAGCGACATCCCGCCGCCGAGGGGCTGGCCCTTCCTCCCCTGGAGGCCAGCCTGACAAACCCCATCAGTCCTCCCCTGGCTGATGGGGTTTCTTTTTGCCCGAAACAAAATCCCGCAAAAAACCTGTTCGCGCATAGCGTGGATAATGGGCGTACGCATTCGCGAATCCGCTTTCCGGGCATCCGATGATCATCGATTCACTGCTGGACACCGACCTGTACAAGTTCTCGATGATGCAGGTGGTGCTGCACCAGTATCCCGCGGCGCAGGTCGAATACCGTTTCAAGTGCCGCAACCCGGGCATCGACCTGGTGTCATGCATCGATGAAATCCGCGCCGAACTGGCCGCGCTGTGCCAGTTGCGATTCCATCCCGACGAACTGGCCTACCTGCGCACCTGGCGCTTCATCAAGAGCGATTTCGTCGATTTCCTGGGACTGTTCCAGCTCAACGAGAAGTACGTGGAGATCACTCCCTCGGCCGCCGGCAACGGCGAGATCGAGATCCGCATCTGCGGCCCCTGGCTGCATACCATCCTGTTTGAAGTGCCGTTGCTGGCGATCGTCAACGAGGTGTACTTCCGCCGCACCAGCGCCGGCCTCGACCTGGGCGAAGGCCGTCGGCGGCTGCAGGAAAAAATCGCCCTGCTGCGCGACAACCCCGATTACGCCGATTGCCGCATCGCCGACTACGGCACCCGTCGGCGTTATTCACGCGTGTGGCAGGAAGAGGTGGTGACCACGCTCCGCCGCGATCTGGGCGCCCAACTGGCGGGCACCAGCAACGTGTGGCTGGCGCGCAAGCTCGATCTCACCCCGCTGGGTACGCTGGCGCACGAATACCTGCAGGCGCATCAGGCGCTGGGGCCGCGGCTGCGCGACTCGCAGGTGGCGGCGCTGGAAGCATGGGCGAAGGAATACCGCGGCGACCTGGGCATCGCGCTTTCCGATGTCTACGGCCTCAATGCCTTCCTGCGCGACTTCGACATGTACTTCTGCAAGCTGTTCGACGGCACCCGTCACGATTCGGGCGACCCGTTCGACTGGGGCGAGAAAGTGCTGGCCCATTACCAGGCGAACCGCGTCGACCCGCGCAGCAAGGTGCTGGTGTTCAGTGACGGCCTCGACATCCCCAGGGTGATGCAGCTTTACGCGCATTTCCATGGCCGCTGCCAGCTGGCCTTTGGCGTGGGCACCAACCTCACCAACGACCTGGGCCCGGAGCCGCTGCAGATCGTGATCAAGATGATCCGCTGCAACGGCCAGCCCGTGGCCAAGCTCAGCGACTCGCCCGGCAAGAACATGTGCGAGGACCCGGCTTATGTGGCGTATTTGCGGCAGGTGTTCGAGATACCGGCGTCCCAAGGGTAGCTGCGGCTTGCTCCTCCCCCTGCGCGCAGGGGGAGGTCGGCGACCGGAGGGAGTCCTTCAGGTGAGGGGGTGCTCGTGCTGGCGGGAGGGTCAAGAGCGACCCCTCCCCAACCCTCCCCTGCGTTGCAGGGGAGGGAGTTGTTTTCGTCAGAACGCCGGCAACACGGCCCCGTGATACTTCTGCTCGATAAACGCCTTGATCTCGGGGCTGGTCAGCGCCTTGGCCAGTTTCTGCACGCGGGGATCGTTCTGGTTGTCCGGGCGGCCAACCAGGTAGTTCACGTACGGCGAGTTCTTGTCTTCGATCAGCAGCGCATCTTTCGTGGGGTTCAGGCCCGCGGCCAGGGCGTAGTTGGTGTTGATCAGTGCCAGGTCCACCTCGTCCAGCGTGCGCGGCAGCATGGCCGCTTCCAGTTCGCGGAATTTCAGGTGTTTCGGGTTGGCGGTGATGTCCTTCAGCGTGGACATCTCGTTGCTGGGGTCTTTCAGCGTGATCAGGCCGTTCTTCGCCAGCAACAGCAGCGCGCGGCTGTTGTTGCTGGGGTCGTTCGGCAAGGTGACGCTGGCGCCGTCGGGCAGCTCCGCGATACTTTTGTATTTGCGCGAGTAGGCGGCGAACGGCTCGATGTGCACGCCGGTGACGATGGTCAGGTGGGTGCCGCGTTCGCGGTTGAACGCATCCAGGTAGGGCTTGGTCTGGAAGTAGTTCAGGTCGATGTTCTTCTCGGCCACCTGCATGTTCGGCTGCACGTAGTCGGCAAACACCTTGATCTGCAGGTTCACGCCCTCCCTGGCCAGGATGGGTTTCACCTGCTTCAGGATTTCCGCATGCGGGATGGCGGTGGCCGCCACGGTGAGCGTTTGCGCGTCCTTGCCGGCGTCGCCGGGGGCGGAGCAGCCGGCCAGCAGAAGCAGGGCGGCGAGAAGGGCAAGTGGTTTTTTCATGGTGAAGTGCCGGCGCGGCGCACAAGAATAGCCGTCCATACCGCCATCTGTAAAAGGCCAGAGCTCACTGTGGGAGCGACTTCAGTCGCGATGCTCTTGCTTTGAGCCCCATAGAAGAAGCATCGCGACTGAAGTCGCTCCCACAATGCTTCAATGCCGGCCGAAGCGGGCCACGATGCGGTCGCCGATCATCTGCAGCAGCTGCACCAGCACGATCAGCAGCACCACGGTAACCAGCATGTAATCCGATTTGTAGCTGAGGTAGCCGTAGCGGTAAGCCAGGTCGCCCAGGCCGCCCGAGCCGATCGCACCACCCATCGCCGTGTAGCCCACCAGCGCAATGGCGGTGACGGTCATGCCGGCGAAGATGCCGCCACGGGCCTCGGGCAGCAATACATGGCGCACGATCTGCCACAGGCTGGCGCCCATGGCCTGGCTGGCCTCGATCACGCCCTGCTGCACTTCGCGCAGTGCGGTTTCCACCAGCCGCGCAAAGAACGGCGCGGCGCCGATCACCAGCGGCGGGATGGCGCCGCGGATGCCCAGCTTGGTGCCTACCAGCACGTAGGTCACCGGCATCAGCACGATCATCAGGATGATGAACGGTACCGAGCGCAGGATGTTCACCAACAGCGAGGTGACGGCATAGAGCTTGGGCATCGGCCGCAACTGGTTCGGGGCGGTGAGGTACAGCAGCACGCCCAGCGGCAAACCGATCGCCACGGTAAGCGCCATCGAGCCGCCCAGCATCAGCAAGGTGTCGACGCAGGCGCGGCCGATCTCGCCCCAGTCGTCGATGTTGGGAAACAGGCGTTGCAGCAGGTTCATCGGGGCAGCTCCTCGATCTCGATGCCGGCCTGGCGCAGCGCGGCCAGCGCGGCGTCCACCCGGTCGCCCTGCATCGCCAGGGTGAGCTGGCCGTAGGGCAGGTCCTTGATGCGGTCGATGCGGCCAGCCAGGATGTTGAAGTCGATGCCGGTTTCACGCGCCACGCGACCCAGCGCGGGCGTCATCGTGGCGTCGCCGCGAAAACTCAGCCGCAGCAGGCGCCCGGGCACCTGCGCGTACGGCACATGCGCACCGACCGCCTCCTCCGGCAGCGCCTCGTTGACGAACCGTTTCGTGGTGGCGTGTTGCGGGTGCAGGAACACGTCGGCCACGCTGCCGCGCTCCACGATCGCGCCGCCATCGAGCACCGCCACGCGGTCGCACACGCGGCGCACCACGTCCATTTCGTGGGTGATCAGCACGATGGTGAGCTTCAGTTCGCGATTGATCTCGGCCAGCAGGGCCAGCACCGACGCCGTGGTTTGCGGGTCGAGCGCGCTGGTGGCCTCGTCGCACAGCAGGATGGACGGCCGATTGGCCAGCGCGCGGGCAATGCCGACGCGCTGCTTCTGGCCACCGGAAAGCTGCGAAGGATATTTGTCCGCGTGATCGGCCAGCCCCACCCGCGCCAGCAGCTCCTCGACGCGCGGGCGCACCACGGCGGCGCGACGCTCGCCCGCCAGCCGGATCGGAAACGCCACGTTCTCGGCTACCGTTTGCGACGCCAGCAGGTTGAAGTGCTGGAAGATCATGCCGATCCGGCGCCGCTGCGCGCGCAACGCCGGCTCCGCCAGTGCTGTCATCTCGACGTCGTCGACGAAAACCTGGCCGCCGCTCGGCCGCTCCAGCAGGTTGATCAGCCGGATCAGCGTGGACTTGCCCGCACCCGACAGCCCGATGATGCCGAACACTTCCCCATCGGCAATGTCGAGGCTGAACGGCTGCAGCGCGGGGATATCGCGACCGCCGGCGCGGTACGACTTGTGGACATCGACGAAGCGGATCACGTGGAATTCCGGGCGGTGCGAAAGGGAGCGCCATTGTAGGCCGCGGGGCGTCAGCGGCGATGGCGTAGACTCCTGGGGCAACGCTGATCAAGTATCACCACCGTCACCCACCCTCTCTGTTCGCAGGCCACAGGGCCGTCGACGAAGGCAGACTGGCCGTCTGTCGAGGCGGCGGACCGAAGGCATGCGGACAGAGAGGGTGGGCCTCAAGCTATTGAATGTGAAATGATGAGGTGATGACTGGAAGGCCCGCAGCCGATGCCGCGCGGCTTGACAAGACGGCCAGTCTTGCCGGCGCCACGCACCACCGGCTGCGGGCCTTCCAGTCATCATGACGGCGGCGATACTTGATCAGCGTTGCCCAAGGTTCACCCAACGGAGCATGGCATGACCAGTGTCTACGATTTCAGCGTCCGCGATATCGATGGCAACCCGCGCTCGCTGGCCGAGTGGCGGGGCAAGACCCTGTTGATCGTCAACGTGGCCTCCAAGTGCGGTTTCACGCCGCAGTACACGGGGCTGGAAACCTTGTGGCAGGACCAGCGCGACAAGGGACTGGTGGTGCTGGGTTTCCCCTGTGACCAGTTCGGCCACCAGGAACCGGGCGGCGAGGCGGAAATCAAGGCCTTCTGCAGCACGAATTACGACGTCACCTTTCCGATGTTCGCCAAGATCGAGGTGAACGGCGAACACGCCGACCCGCTGTACCAGTGGCTGAAGAGCGAGGGCAAGGGTGTGCTGGGCAGCGAGTCGATCAAGTGGAACTTCACCAAGTTCCTGGTCGATGCCGAAGGGCAGGTAGTGAAGCGCTACGCCTCGACGGATACGCCCGAAAAAATCGGCAAGGACACGCTGCAACGACTGGGCGGCTGATCCTCAGCCACCACTCGTGAGGTTGGCCAGCATCACCGCGATGGCGTCGACCTCCGCGCTGGGGCGCGGCGCATCGGGTGCTGGCACGTAGTTGTTGAGCATGATGGCGAACGCCAGCCGCTCGCCGCCAGCGCTGGTGACGTAGCCGGCCAGGCATTGCACGTAAGCCATCGAACCGGTCTTCGCATGCACATTGCCTTGCGCCGCGGTGCCGCGCATGCGCCAGGCGAGCGAACCGTCGACACCGGCGATCGGCAGCGATTCGCGCAGCAGCGCCGCCTGGGGCTGTGCAGCCAGGTAGACCAGCAGCCGCACCAGCGCATTCGGCGTAGCGAGATCGCGCCGCGCCAGGCCGCTGCCTTCCACCAGCACGCTGGCCGAGCGCGGCACGCCGATCTTGTCCAGCAATCGATGCAGCGCTCCGATCGCACGCTGCTCGCTGCTGACGAAACCCGAAGACGCGGGCGCGTCGGCCAACGGGCTGGCGCCGACGGCCAACAGCAGGTTTTGCAGATACAGATTCTGCGAGCGCTTCAGGCCGCGGTGCAGGATCTCGCCCAGCGGCGGTGAAAACACTTCGGCGACGACGCTCGCGTCTGCCGGCAAGCTGCCATCGCCCTGCGGCCAGTGCCGAACCAGCAGCTTGCCGTCGACCTGGATGTGCCGATGCCGCAATGCCTGCAGCAATTGCGCACCCGCCGAAGCCGCGGGATCGGGCAGCGACAAGCTGTAGTGCCGCGGCGACGCGCCCATCGCCACGCTGCCGAATGCCTGCAGGGTCGTGGCCCCGGGAGCGCGATAGAGGCTGATGTCATCCGGCGTTCGCGCAGGGATGGTCAGCAGGGCGTTTTCGACCTGCAGGCCCACATCGGCCGGGTCCAGCGTGACGTCTGCCAGCTGGCCGGCGCGGGCGGCGGGAGTCACCGTCACCCTGACCGAATTCTCGTTCACGCTGAGCGCCGAAGCGGGTGCCGCGAAGGCGCTCTGCAGGTCGCCAGCCTCCCAGCCGGAGCCGGTCAAAGGCCCGCGGAAATAGCTGTCGTCGGCGATCACGTTGCCGTGTATCCGGCGCACGCCACGGGCCGCCAGCTGGCTGGCCAGTTGATCGGCCCAGTCCGCACTGGTATCCGCCGTGCCCAGGGTCGGGTCGCCCATGCCGTAGAGAATCAGCGGGCCGTCCAGACGTCCATTCACGATGGCGCCGCCAGCCAGCAAGCGGGTGGGCATGCGGTAATCCGGGCCCAGCGTCGACAACGCCAGCGCGGCGGTGAAAAGTTTGGCGGTAGATGCCGGCTGCAGCAGGTGATCGGCGCGGTGGGTGTAGAGCGTGCGGCCATCGTCCAGCGATACCACGGCAATGCCCCAGTCGGCGGCGGCAAAGCGTGGCTCGCCGATGTGTGCGTCGATCCGCGCCGCGAGCGCTGTCGTGACCGGTGGCGTCGCCGTGGCGGCCAGCGAAACGGCCATCAACAGAATGGACACGAATTTGTTATGCGTGAATCGCGAAAATGGCTTCATTCACACAGTATCGCCAATCAGCCACCAGGTCGGACGCCGACATGGCTTCTGTTAACCTTGGAGCTTCGTGCCGGCATCTGGCTGGCGGATTTGAACCTACACGCGAGAGTCTCATGCAGATTGCCGAAAACGCCGTTGCCGCCTTCCATTACACGCTGACCGACGACGAGGGTCAGGTCATCGACAGTTCGAAGGGACGCGAGCCGCTGACCTATCTTCATGGCGGTGGCCAGATCGTGCCGGGCCTGGAAAAGCAGATGGCGGGCCGTGGCGTCGGCGACAAGTTCACCGCCGATGTGGCGCCCGAGGAAGGCTATGGCGTGCATCACGCCGAGCTGCTGCAGGAAGTGCCGCGCGAGGCGTTTCAGGGCGTGGACGATATCCAGCCGGGCATGCAGTTCCAGGGCCGCGGCCCGCAGGGCGAGATCAACGTCACGGTGACCAAGGTCGAGGACGGCAAGGTGTTCATCGACGGCAACCATCCGCTGGCGGGCAAGACCCTGCACTTCGACATCGAAGTCACCAACGTGCGCGAGGCCACCGGCGAAGAGCTGGAGCACGGCCATGTGCACGGCGAGGGTGGTCATCACCACTGACCCCTGGCTTTCGTCTCCTGGAAGTGTGAAGCCAGAGCAGACGTCGCACGCCGTGTTCCTTCCCCCGCTTGCGGGGGAAGGTGCCCGAAGGGCGGAAGAGGGGTTTTCCTCAGTACCAGTCCAGCAGCGAAATGCCCAAGCCCACGTAGGTCGCCTTGTGGTTGTAGTCGATCAGGCTTTCGCCATAGCCGTGGAAGACCTCGGCGTAGCCGCGCAGGTTGCCGGCCAGCGGAAACGTCCAGCTGAAACGCGCGGCGCCGTGGCTTCGGTCGCCGCCGCGCAGGGAGTGGCGCAGCATCAGCCCGAATTCCTGGCCGTTCGCTTCGTGCACGATCTGCATCTCGCCGCGGCCCATGTAGTCGCTGATGTCGGGATTGTTGTCGTCGCTGCGCGACTCGGGGATGCGCCACCACGGGCGCAGCATCACCGTCCAGCCATCGCGCTCGAAACCCACGTCGGCAATTACCCGGTTCCAGCTGCGCGACAGCGGGTTGCCGCGGCCGTTGGATTGATGATTCACGCCGATACCCAGGATCCGCCCGCTCCAGCCCAGCACGTTGTAATGGGTGTCGAACACCAGCATCGCCTCGGGCTCGTAATCGGTTTCGCGGAACGGCCGCGAGAGTTCGCTGTTGTAGACCTGCCAGCGGGAGGATTGCGTATAGCCCACCCACAGGTCGCCCGCATCGCCGAACACGTCCTGCCAGACCTTGGTCTTCAGGCTCAGCTGGAACTTCGCTTCCATGCTGTCCAGCTGCTGGTTCTGCGTGACGGTGTTTTCCGGGTTGGGGCTTTGCGGCATGTTGTTCTGGTGGTTGGTGATGAATATCGGCAGCACGTAGACCGGCTTGTAGCCGCGCACGTTGAACGTGCCCAGCTTGCTCTCGGGCGACAGCTCCCAGCGGCTGTCCAGCAGCGACAGCGGCCGCGCCACTTCGGGGTTGGTGGCTACGGCGGCGCCGGGCGAGGGGGCGATGTCGTGGCTGAAAATGTTGGGCGTCGAGGTCTCGCTGTCCACCCGTTTCTGCGCGGTCGGCAGGTTGACCCGGCCGGTGGCGTGGTCGTAGCAGGCCAGCCGCTGCGAGTCGGTTTCGATGCCGGTGCAGGCGCGGATATCGGTGGGGTCCGGATTCTGCGCATGTCCCGGTGCGGCGACCAGGCCGACGGCCAGGGCCAGCGGCCACGCGGCGGAATGAGGCTTCATCAATAACTCCGAAAGGGATGGGACGACAGCGGCGTCGTTCGCTGCCGGGCCCGCAAGCGTAAAGGATCGTGAATGAAAGAGGCCGGCCACGTTGACTGGTGGCCGGCCTGCGGGTGGCGCGATGGCAACGGCGAACGCACGGAGCGCGTCAGGGTTGCCTGGCCCATCGTTGGTATTCCGCCTTGCTGATGCTGCCGTT
Organism: Rhodanobacter fulvus Jip2; assembly: GCF_000264315.1. GTDB lineage: Bacteria > Pseudomonadota > Gammaproteobacteria > Xanthomonadales > Rhodanobacteraceae > Rhodanobacter > Rhodanobacter fulvus. The sequence continues at coordinate 33,872 of NZ_AJXU01000005.1, read as the reverse complement.
GCGGTTGCTGTCGGCGTGCAGGAAATCATTGGCCAGCGGCGGGTAGGCGACCGCCTGTGCCTCGGTGATGCCCTTGCCGCCGGCCGACAACTGCGCAAAGTCGGGTGCCGGGCCGATTTGCGGCGCCGGTGCCGGCGTGCTGCGCACGGTCAGTTCGCCTTGCGATGTCTGGTAGGACGCCTGGTCGGCTGTGGGTGCAGCCGGTGCCGCTGGCGCGGTTGGCGCGGTCGGTGCAGCGGGAACGGCCTCGGCGGGTGACGGCATCTCCGATGATGGCGGCACCGGTGCGGGTGGCGGTACCGGCGGCATGCTGGCCGGGGGTGGCGGAGGTGGTGCCGGCGGTGGCGGCGGGTTCTGCGCCAGCAGCGAACCGGTGAACAGCAACGACCCGGCGGCGACGAAGGACAGCCATGGCTTGCGAGATTTCATGATCGATACTCCATGCCAGAATGAGTGCTCAAACGTTGTGGACACATGTCATCCACCCACGGCATGCGCGCCAGGTTTCATGGCGACGCTTTCACGGCGGATGCTCCCGGAGATTCCGTACATGCCGGCTCCCTATGCTGATAAGGCCATCGTGAAGCTACCGTGTCGCCGCGCCCGGCAGGTGGCATGCTGACGGCGGGGCAGGCGCGGGCGCTGCAACTGGCGGCGCAGGGGTTGCTGCAACCATTGCGGCGACGGCCGCGCCGCGACGATGTGGTAGCGGCGGTCGAACGCATGCGCCTGCTGCAGATCGACACCATCCACGTGGTGGCGCGCAGCCCGTACCTGGTCCTCCATGCCCGCCTGGGCGACTACCCGACGAAGTGGCTGGACGAGGCGCTGGCCGCCGGCAAGCTGGCCGAATGCTGGGCGCACGAGGCCAGTCTGGTCGGTGCCTCCGACATCGGCTGGCATCGTGCCTGGCGCGCCCAGCGCCTGCAGCACTGGGCCCAGCGTCACGCCCTGCGCGTGCAGCACGAGCATCGCGCCGAGATGGATGCGCTGCTGGACCGGATCCGCGCCAACGGCCCGGTGCGCGCCGCGGATTTCACCCGCGCACCGGGCAGCGTGGCGGGCAAGCCGGGATGGTGGGAGTGGAAACCGGAGAAGCGCTGGCTGGAGGCCTGCTTCGCGCTGGGTGAGCTGATGGTGGCGCGGCGGGACAATTTCCAGCGCGTGTACGACCTCGCCGAGCGCGTGCTGGCGCGGCTCGATCCGCCACTGGATCCGTCCACCGCGACAGCCGAGCCGTTGACTGTGCGCCAGCGTTTCATCGCCGACACCGTGCGCGCGTTGGGGATCACCACCACCGCCTGGATCGCCGACTACCATCGTCTGAAACCGGCGGTCGGCGAACAGGAACTGGCGCCGCTGCTGAAACGCGGCGAACTGCTGGCGCAGGCGGTGCAAGGCTGGAAAACGCCCGGCTACGTCCATCGCGATCACGCCGACGCCCTGGACAAGGCGCGGCAGGGCCGGCTGCGGGCCACCCATACCGCGCTGCTTTCACCGTTCGATCCGCTGGTATGGGATCGCGCGCGGGCAAGCGCGATGTTCGATTTCGACTACACGCTGGAGTGCTACGTGCCCGCGGCGAAGCGCCGTTACGGCTATTACGTACTGCCCATCCTGCATCGCGGCCAGTTGATCGGCCGGCTCGATGCCAAGGCGCATCGGGCCGATGGCGTGTTCGAGATCAAGGCCTTGTTCCTGCAACCGGGCATCGCGGTGGCGCCGCGACTGGTTCAGGCGCTGGCCGACACCATCCGCGACACCGCGCGCTGGCATGGCACGCCGCAAGTACGCCTGGCGCACTGCGAGCCCGCCGCCCTGGCTTCCCGGTTGCGGGCTTGCTGGCGTGCGGGCTGATTGCCGTCAGGCGTCCGCTCAGGGATTTCAGGGAGTGGTGCTGGCCGGGGCGGGGCTGACTTCGCAGGACTTGCCGTGCAGGGCGGTGCGCAGCTGGGTAGCCAGCGAATTGCAGCGGGCGGCCAGTTGCGGGCGGATGTCCGGGTTCTGGGAGTCGCGCAACAGGCTGGTGCGCATCGCCTCGTAACGATCCTGCAGCTGGCCGGGCGCAAAGATGTCGGCGGCGCGATGGCAGCCGACATAGCTGGCCAGGTAGTCGTCGCATGCGGGAATGCCGGTGCGGTCAGGCAGGTTGGTGGCCGACGCGCCCGTGCTGTGGCGGGTGCCTTTGTCGGCGCTGGAAGTGGAAGCCGTGGCCGCCCGCGGGGTGTCGTGGCGGGCAGCGGGGGCCGCGTCGCGGACGGTAGTGGTCGTGCGGGTGCTCCGGGTTGTCTCGTGGGTGGCGCAACCGGTCAACAGCAGGCCGACGAGCAGGGCGGTGGTCAATCCCGAACAAGCTGCAAACGGGCGTGCTGAAATGGTCATCGGGGTTTCTCCTTGAATGATCGAAGGCGGTGGGTGATAACCCCTGCCGGTGCGGTACTGACGCACAGTAGACAGCCGCAAGTAAAAAAAACCTGAATCACCGGCCCGTCACGGGAATCAGGCCGGGGGTTTGCGCCATGGCCGGCTTTCGGTTTCGCGGCTTGGTGCAATGCTCGTGAAGGGGCGCCGTTTAAGGGGAGGGGAGGCTGGCGGTGCGTATGGTCACGGTGCCCGGATTGCCGGTGGCTGGCGGTGATTCAGGACGTCTCGGATGCCATTGCCAGGCCCTGTTTTGGGCGGCTACTTGCGTCCGAAAAATCCGTTATGCTTGCGCGACTGCGTTTGCTTGGCTACGTGCGTGCCGGTATGGATTGCATAATCCGCATCGTTTCACCCGACCCTGCATGCTCAGTAAGCGTCGGCCTGTTGGGGCCGGTTTGTCTCAGCGTCAGGATTGGATCGGAGTGAGCTATGTCGGATCGTGAAGTAGGTACAGTCAAGTGGTTTAACGATGCCAAGGGTTTTGGTTTTATCAGCCGTGAGGCAGGCCCGGACGTGTTTGTGCATTTCCGCGCCATCACCGGCTCGGGTTTCAAGAGCCTGCAGGAAGGCCAGAAGGTGAGTTTCAAGGTGGTCACCGGCCAGAAAGGTCTGCAGGCCGAAGACGTCACGGCGGTCTGACCCACGACACCCGATTGAGAGGGGCCGGCGCAAACCGGCCCCTTTTTTATGGGCGCGCAAGGCGCCGGAGCGGGTCGCTTTCCCGCCAGTGCTTTGCCGCGGCGGTTGAACTCCGCTAGCGTGTAACGGGTGACTTCCCCCCTTTCCGATTCCCCCCTTGCGCCACTGACCGTGTCGGTATCGGCGTTCGATGGCGCGCGTTTCGATCTGCTGTGCGTACATCGGCCGGGCCCGGTGCGCCAGTTGCTGTACTGGATGCCGGCAATGGGCGTGTCGGCGCGGCAATACCTGCCGTTGGCCCAGGCGCTGGCCCGGCGCGGCGTGGCGGTGGTGCTGCATGAATGGCGCGGCATCGGTTCCAGCGACCGACGCGCCGGCCGCCACTGTGATTGGGGTTACCGCGAACTGCTGGCGGACGACCTGCCGGCGGCGCTGGCCGAGGTGGGCCGGCGCTGGCCGCAGGCCGCATGTTGGCTGGGTGGGCACAGCCTCGGTGGACAGCTGGCGACGTTGTATGCCGCGCTGCATCCTGCCGCGTGCGCGGGGCTGGTGCTGGTGGCCAGTGGCGCGCCGTATTGGCCACGGTTCCGGCGTGGTTGGCTGGTCGGTCTGGCCTATGTGGTGGCGCCGTGGCTGGCGGCAGCGGTGGGATACCTGCCCGGGCGGCGGATCGGTTTCGGCGGCAACGAGGCGCGCGGTGTCATTGCCGACTGGGCGCGCAGCGGTCGCAGCGGTCGTTACGCGGCCCGTGGCATGGCGCCGGATTTCGAACAGCGCCTGTCCTCGCTGCACCTTCCCGTGCTGGCGCTGCGCCTGCGTGACGACTGGCTGGGCCCGCAACCCTCGCTGGATTTCCTGCTTGGCAAGATGCCGCAAGCCCACGCGGATACCGACGTGATCACACCGCAGGATCTGGACGGCACCACCGCCGATCATTTCCACTGGATGAAAACGCCGGCGGCGATCGCCCGGCGCATCGCCTCATGGATAGACGCCCAGGACGCGGCGTCCACCACGGCCGGCGCGCACGCCCCTTGATGATGGCGTCCGGCGGCGGCATCTCTGCTCCTTGTCCCCGAACCCGGCGCATCCGATGAACCTGTTCGACCCGTTGACCCAGCGCAGCCTCAGCTTGCGTAACCGGCTGGTGATCTCGCCGATGTGCCAGTACTCGGCCATCGATGGCCTGCCGGATAACTGGCATCTTGTGCATCTGGGCAGTCGTGCGGTGGGCGGCGCGGCGGCGGTGATCGCCGAAGCCACGGCGGTGTCGGCGCAGGGGCGCATTTCCCCGGGCGACACCGGCCTGTGGAACGACGCGCAACAGGAAGCGTGGCGGCCGATCGCACAATTCATCAAGGCGCACGGTGCCGTCGCCGGCGTGCAACTGGCGCACGCCGGACGCAAGGCCAGCACCGGGCGGCCGTGGGAAGGCGGTGGTCCGTTGCCGATGGGGCAGGGCGACTGGCTGACCGTGGCGCCTTCCGCCTTGCCGTTCGATGCTGGATGGCCGGCGCCGCAGGCGTTGGACAGGGCTGGCATCCGTACGCTGATCGACGATTTCCGCGCCGCCGCCCAGCGTGCGCTGGCGGCGGGTTTCGAACTGATCGAGCTGCATGCGGCGCATGGTTATCTGCTGCACCAGTTCCTGTCGCCGCTGAGCAATCACCGCACCGATGACTACGGCGGCAGCTTCGACAACCGCAGCCGCATCGTGCGTGAAGTCATTACCGCCGTGCGCGAAGTCTGGCCGGACAGGTTGCCATTATGGCTGCGGCTTTCCGCCACCGATTGGGCGCTGGCCGATGGCCCCCGCGGCTGGGATATCGAGCAGAGTGTGGAACTGGCGCAACAGGTGAAAGCGTTGGGCGTGGATCTGATCGACGTTTCCACCGGCGGCCTGCTGCCGCATGTGAAGGTTCCGGTGCAGCCCGGCTATCAAGTGCCGTTTGCGGCGCGCATCCGCGCCGAGGCGGGCGTGGCCACCGGCGCGGTGGGCCTGATCACCACTGCCGAACAGGCCGCGCAGATCGTCGCCAGCGGCGAGGCGGACGTGGTGCTGATGGCGCGCGAAAGCCTGCGCGATCCTTACTTCCCCTTGCGCGCCGCGCAGGAGCTTGGCGTGCAGGTCGACGTGCCGTTGCAGTACCAGCGGGCCTGGTGATGGGGGTTGTGGGAGCGACTTCAGTCGCGATGCTTCTGCTCTGGAGCCCCAACGAAAAGCATCGCGACTGAAGTCGCTCCCACAGAAGCCGTCCCCACGGCAACCGCCGCTGCAACTCAGCGGTATTGCTGGTGGCAGCTCTTGCAGGTTTCGCCCACTGGCTGGATGGCCGCGGCCAAGGCTTCGCATGTGGCGGGAGCGGCCTGTACGGCCTGCTGCAGCCGGGTCTGCAACTGGGTGGCGTCGTCGGTGAAGGTTTTCTCGTCGATGCCGAACACCGGCACGATGTCGCTGGCGGTGGACTGCAACCGTGCCAGGTGATGCTGCGTCGCTGGCGTGTTGCATTGTTTCGCCTTCAGCGCCTGCTTCAGTTCGCCGATGTGGTAGCCCATCGTGTCCATCACCGCCTTGGGCATCGGATTGCGGGCGGCCAGCGTGTTCATCACGTTGACAGTGCCGATCACGCCAATCACCAATCCCAGCAAGATCATCAGGGCAACACGCATCGACAGATTCCTCGAATGATGGACAACAATCCCCAGAGTAACCCGCCGCGTGCGTCGCCGGCCACGTCGACGCGATAAAATACGCGCTGCATCATCACCGGTTGTCACCGTGAACCACACCTGCGAACTCCATCACCCCGGCGCCCGCGCATGAGCGCGCCGTCCTTTCCCGCCGAGCGTTTCGCCGGCATCGAGCGGCTGTACGGCAGCGGCAGTGTCGAGCGCTTTTCCGGAGCACACGTGTGCGTGATCGGCGTGGGCGGCGTGGGGTCGTGGGCGGCGGAGGCGCTGGCGCGCAGCGGCGTGGGCCGGCTCACGCTGATCGACGCGGACGAAGTCTGCGTATCCAACACCAACCGTCAGCTGCACGCGCTGGACGGTGAATTCGGCAAGCCCAAGGTCGGCGTGATCGCGGCGCGCGCGCACGCCATCAATCCCACGATAAGGCTGGAGGCGATCGAGCGCTTTCTCACCCCCTCCACGCTGGACGAGTTGCTCGACCGCGGCTACGACGTGGTGTTGGATGCCTGCGATGCGTTTCGCGTAAAGCTTGAAACCATCGCCTGGTGCCGCCGCCGCAAGCTGCCCATCGTCAGCGTGGGCTCCGCCGGCGGCCGCACCGACGCCACCCAGATCCGCGTGCGCGACCTGTCGCGCACCGAACACGACGCGATGTTCAGCCTGATTCGCAAGAAGCTGCGCACGGATTTCAATTTCCCGCGCAATCCCGATCGCTACTTCGGCGTTTCGGCCGTCTATTCGCTGCAGAACGTGCAGTACCCGCAACCGGATGGCAGCGTGTGTGGCACGCGTCCGCCCGGGGGCGACGCGATGAACCTGGCCTGCGGTGGCGGGTTGGGAGCCGCCACGCACGTCACCGGCACGTTTGCGTTTGCGGCGGTGGGGAAGGTGTTGGAGAAGCTGCTGGAAAGGAAGGGAGATGGAGGCTGAGGTTTGGGCAGCGCTTCGACTTCGCCATCCTGCGGATGGCTACGCTCAGCGTGAACGGAGAGCGGGCAGCAGCCTCGCGATTTCGAGGAAAGCCCGAAGGCACCGTAATCCTCCTCTCCCCTGCGGGGAGAGGACCGAGGAGAGGGGCGGGTGCTCGCGGGATAGCTGATGGATGGAGTTCTCAATGCCTCGGAGGGCTTCGTTGCTGCTTCTCCGCAGCGTGTCCCCCTCTCCCTACCCTCTCCCCGCAGGGGAGAGGGGATTACGGATTCTTTCGGCGCTGAGGCGCGGCTTCTTTTGGGAGCTGAGGCAAGCAGGCGTCCATGCGGCGCTGCCCGTTCGGCATCCATGCCTCACCTGGTGATGCCGCTGAAACTGCCACTGGCAGTTTCAAAGCGCGGCATCACCAACCCATGTAATGGCCGCCGTTGATGGCGAGGTTGGCGCCGGTGATCCAGCTGGTTTCCTCGCCGGTGAGGAAGGCCACGGCGTGGGCGATTTCCTCGGGCTTGCCGAGGCGGCCGACGGGGATCTGCGCCACGATCTTGGCACGCACCTCTTCCGGCACGGCCATCACCATGTCGGTGCCCACATAGCCGGGCGACACAGTGTTGACGGTGATGCCGAACTTCGCGTTTTCCTGCGCCAGCGAGATGGTGAAGCCGTGCATGCCGGCTTTGGCGGCGGCGTAATTGGCCTGACCGTACTGGCCTTTCTGGCCGTTGATGGAGCTGATCTGCACGATGCGGCCCCACTTGCGCGCGCGCATGCCTTCGATCACCGGGCGGGTGACGTTGAAGCAGGCGTTCAAGTTGGTGTTCACCACGTCCATCCACTGCTGGTAGTTCATTTTGTGGAAGGTGGAATCGCGGGTGATGCCGGCGTTGTTGACCAGGATTTCCACCGGGCCGCACTTTTCCTCGATGGCGCGGATCATCGCTTCGGAAGCCTGCGGATCGCTGACGTCGCCGGGCACCATGGTCACCTCGATGCCGTCGGCGGCCATCGCCTGGCGCCAGGTTTCGGCTTTCGCCGCGTCACGGTAGTTGGTCACCACGCGATGACCCTGCCCGGCGAGGTAGCGCACGATCGCGCTGCCGATGCCGCCGGTGCCACCTGTAACCAATGCCGTGCGCTGCGTCATTTCCTTTCTCCTGTAGGTATACGCGATCGACGATGCAGGACTGCCGCGTCGATAACTCCACTCTCCGCGATGGCAGAGCCATTCGCAACCATTTTCTATGACGATTTGGCCGTCCAGCCGCGGTTGCGGCGGGGCAGGCGATCGGGGTCGAAGCGATCCAGCATGTTCGCCAGCAGCTCCTGAACCGTGTTCGCCGACCCTGCCACGGGCAAGGCCAGGAAGGTTGCCGCGCTGCGCAGCGCGGGCAGCGGGTCGGTTGCATCCACGGGTAGCGCCTGCGTGGATTTGGACAACTTGCGACCGTCGGTGTCCAGCACCAGTGGCAGATGTCGATACGCCGGCGTGGGCAAACCCAGGCAACGCTGCAGCCAGATCTGCCGGGGCGTGGAATCGAGCAGGTCGTGCCCGCGCACGACTTCGGTCACCTGCTGGAACGCATCGTCGACCACGCAGGCGAGCTGGTACGAATAGATGCCGTCGGCGCGGCGGATCACGAAGTCGCCCACCTGCTGGCGCAGGTTCTGCCGCTGCGGTCCCTGCAGCGCGTCGTGGAACTGGATGTCGATATCCGGCGCGCGCAGTCGCCATGCCGGCGCGCGGCCGGGCTCGTCGGCGCCGACGCAGCGGCCGTCGTCATGGAAGCCGCCCGTGGCGGCCAGATCGGTGCGGCTGCATGTGCACGCGAACAGGTGGCCGGCGGCGCGCAATTGCTCGAGCGCGGCGTCATAGGCAGCGCGGCGGTGGCTCTGGAACAGCACGGGCTCGTCGGCGATCAGTCCGAAGGCCGACAGCGCGGCGAGGATGCTGCTGGCCGCACCGGCCACCTCGCGCGGCGGATCGAGGTCCTCCATGCGAACTAGCCATCGGCCGCCTGCATGCCGTGCGTACAGCCAGCTGGCCACCGCCGCCACCAGCGAGCCGAAGTGCAGCCGACCGGTGGGCGAGGGGGCGAAACGGCCGTGATAATCCATGCCGCATTATACGGTTGCGTACCGTGGCGACGCGCCCGCGTTCACCCGCATGCAACGCGAGCGGGCGGAGCATTCGTCCTGGCTGATCGCGCCGAAAAGGCACGGCCGCGCCACCCGACGGAGAACGATGATGACCGAGCAAACGGCGTACGCGGACAGCGATCCGCGCCACCACACCGACAAGATAAAAGGCATGCTGCGCGAGGCGATGGAGCATGTCCGCGAGGACGTGACCAAGGTTTCCGACCCCAAGGCCCAGGCGCTGTTCGAGACCTCGGCCGAGGTGCTGGGCGGCCTGATCACCGCCTACGAGCATTTCGAGCAGAAAAGCGAGCCGGCCTGGCGCTGAACCCGGCCGATCGCATGGCGGCGAGCCCTTGAAAGCCCGCCCGCCGCCCCGAAACTTGGGTGGTCCTGGAACGGGGCGGCCGCGCCGGCGTTGCGCCGGGCAAAGCGCCTCCGTTTCGCGGGAGCCCGCATCTTCCCCCACTGCCCAAGAGTGCCATGCGCCGCATCCTCCTGTTCCTCGGTACCAACATCGCCGTCCTTTTGCTGCTGGCCATCGTGTGCCGCCTGTTCGGCATCGACCAGATGGCCGCCGCCAACGGATACGGCGGCATGACCGGCTTGCTGCTCTACGCCGCCGTGTTCGGCATGGGCGGCGCCTTCATTTCGCTGGCCCTGTCGAAGTGGATCGCCAAGCGCAGCACCGGCGCCCGCGTGATCACCCAGCCGCAGAACGAGACCGAGCGCTGGCTGGTCGACACCGTGCGCCGGCACGCGCAGAGCGCCGGCATCGGCATGCCCGAAGTCGCCATCTACGACGCCCCGGAGATGAACGCGTTCGCCACCGGCATGACGAAGAACAGCTCGCTGGTGGCGGTGAGCTCCGGCCTGCTGCAGCAGATGGACCGCGAGCAGGCCGGCGCCGTGCTCGGCCACGAGATCGGCCACGTGGCCAACGGCGACATGGTCACGCTGACCCTGATCCAGGGCGTGTTGAACACGCTGGTGATCCTCGCTGCGCGCATCGTGGGACGCGCCATCGACGGCTGGATGAGCGGCGGTCGCGACGAGAATCGCGGTGGCGGCGGCATCGGCTACTTCGTGGTGGTGATGGTGCTGCAGGTGGTGTTCGGCCTGTTCGCCTCGATCATCGTGGCCGCGTTCTCGCGCTGGCGCGAGTTCCGCGCCGACTCGGCCGGTGCACGGTTCGCCGGCCGCGGCGCGATGATCTCCGCGCTGCAGCGCTTGAAAGCCAACCATGGCGAAAGTACCTTGCCCAACACCATCGCCGCGTTCGGCATCTCCGGCCCGCTGGCCGATGGCCTCAGGCGATTGTTCATGAGCCACCCGCCACTGGACGAACGCATCGCCGCGCTGCAGAACAGCCGCTGACCGCAAATCCTCCCCCTCCCCTGCTTGCAGGGGAGGGCCGGGGTGGGGTCCGCTCTTGATCTTGTCGGCCAAGGCCTAAAATCAGGAGCCAACCCCCTCCCAGCCTCCCCCTGCGAGCAGGGGGAGGAGTCATTTCGTCAACGCAACTCTGGAACATCCACGCATGAACGCACCCGCCACCGAAACCCGCAAATTCGAAGCCGAAGTCGCCCAGGTGCTGCACCTGGTCACGCATTCGCTGTACTCGCACAAGGAAATCTTCCTGCGCGAGCTGATCTCCAACGCCTCCGACGCCTGCGACAAGCTGCGCTTCGAGTCGATCGCCAACCCGGCCCTGTCGGCCGGCGACAGCGAGCTGCACATCGACGTCAGCTGGGATCCGGACGCGCGCACCGTCACCGTGCGCGACAACGGCATCGGCATGAACCGCGACGAGATCGTGGCCAACATCGGCACCATCGCCAGCTCCGGCACGCGCCGTTTCCTGGAGGCGATGTCGGGCGAGCAGAAGGCCGATGCGCGGCTGATCGGCCAGTTCGGCGTGGGCTTCTACTCTGCCTTCGTGGTGGCCGACAAGGTCACCGTGCTGAGCCGCCGCGCCGACGCGCCGGCGGGCGAGGGCGTGAAGTGGGAAAGCGACGGCAAGGGCGAATACTCGCTGGATCAGGTGGAGCTGCCCGAGCGCGGCACGGCGGTGATCCTGCATCTGAAAGCCGACGAGGACGAGTTCCTCAAGCGCTGGCAGTTGCGCTCGCTGATCACCCGCTACTCCGACCACGTTGCCTTCCCGATCCGCATGCCGACCGAGAAGGACGACAAACCCACCGACGAATTCGAAACCATCAACGCCGCCTCGGCGCTGTGGACCAAGCCGAAATCGGAGATCAGCGACGAGGATTACCAGAGCTTCTACAAATCCCTCGGCCACGACTTCAACGACGCACTGGCCTGGACGCACAACCGCGTCGAGGGCAGCCAGAGCTTCACCACCTTGCTGTACCTGCCGTCGCAGCCGCCGTTCGACCTGATGATGGGCGGCCGCGACGAGCGCAAGGGGTTGAAGCTGTACATCAAGCGCGTCTTCATCATGGACGCGGCCGAGGAGTTGCTGCCGAACTACCTGCGCTTCGTGCGCGGCGTGGTCGACGCCGACGACCTGCCGCTCAACGTCAGCCGCGAAATCCTGCAGCACAACCGCCAGCTGGAGCGGATCAAGGCTGCCTGCGTCAAGCGCGTGCTCGACCTGATCGAAAAGCTGGCCCGCGACGAGCCCGAAAAATTCGCCACCTTCTACAAGGCCTTCGGCAACACGCTCAAGGAAGGCATCAGCGAAGACGCCAACAACCGCGAGCGCATCGCCAAGCTGCTGCGCTTCGCCAGCACCAAGGGCGAAGGCACGGCGCAGAACGTCTCGCTGGACGACTACATCGGCCGCATGGCGATCGGCCAGGACGCGATCTGGTACATCACCGCCGACAGTTACGCCGCCGCGTTCGGCAGCCCGCAGCTGGAAGCGTTCAAGGCCAAGGGCATCGAAGTGCTGCTGATGTCCGACCGCATCGACGAGTGGATGATCGGCAGCCTCAGCGAATACGAAGGCAAGAAGCTGAAGAGCGCGGCCAAGGGCGACGTGCCGCTGGACGAGGCCGACAAGAAAAAGCAGGAAGAGGCCACCAGGGAAGCCGAGCCGCTGCTGAAAAAGCTCAAGGAGCTGCTGGGCGATCGCGTGGGCGAGGTCAAGGTTTCCGCCCGCCTCACCGATTCACCGTCGTGCCTGGCCTTGAGCGATTACGAAATGGCCCCGCACCTGGCCCGCCTGTTGCGCGAAGCCGGACAGGACATGCCGGAATCCAAGCCGACGCTGGAGATCAATCCGGCGCACGCGCTGGTCAAGCGGGTCGAGACGGAAAGCGATGAGGCCAAGGCGAAAGACCTGGCCACCCTGCTGCTGGAGCAGGCGGAAATTTCCGCCGGCGCCCAGCTACCTGATCCGGCGGCCTTCGTGCAGCGGATGAACCGGGTGTTGCTGGGGTAAGGCGAAATCATTCGCTTCGACAAGGAGCCCGCCATTGGCGGGCTCCTTCGATTCGACCCCGCGCCAAAGTTGTAAATCGCGCTGGTGATGCGCTCGGCTGAACTGCTTCGCCCCTTTTCTCCCTGCCGCCGGATGTCGACCGACGAGCTTCAATTTGCGCAGCCATGCTCTGTACCGATTGCCAATCCGGTTACCACGCGCCCTACGACCGCTTCGAGCGCATCGCGACGAATCCGGACGTTCCCAGCTTTCTGATGCGTTGCAAAGAATGCGCCGCGCTGTGGCATGAAACGTCGGGCGTCCCCCAACTGCTTACCAGGACCCACGCCCGAGGGTTGTATCCGCTCGCGCGGATCTAGGGATGCCTGCGGGTGGCGGCCGGCATTGCAGGACTTGAATCCAGCTATTGGTCATGCCATATTTGTCTCCATATTTGGAGACGAATGTGGAATCTATCCTTGCCGACGCCAGCATCAGCATCACCGAACTGAAACGCAATCCGAGCGCGGTGATCGAAGCCGCCGATGGCGAATCGGTGGCTGTGCTGGTGCATAACAAGCCCAGTGCCTACCTGGTGCCCGCGGAAACCTACAAGCGTCTGCTGGATCGGTTGGAGGATCTGGAACTGGCCGAATTGGTGCGCTTGCGTGCCACGGAACGCCGCATCAAGGTCAAGCTTGATGAGCTATGACCTGGAGTTCGTGGCGTCCGCGCTGAAGGAATGGCGCAAGATTTCTCCCGGCATTCGCGACCAGCTGAAAAACAAGCTCGGGGAGCGCCTGCAGAATCCGCATGTGCCAGCGGCGCGCCTGCATGGTCTACCGGACTGCTACAAGATCAAGTTGCGCACCGCCGGTTACCGGCTCGTTTATCAGGTCAACGACCAGGTGGTTGTCGTCACCGTTATAGCGGTGGGCAAGCGCGACAAAGGGCTGGTCTATCGGTTGGCGGACAAGCGCGTCTGATTGAGCGGCTCACTGGCAAAGGGAAACGTTCACCACGCATCCTGCGACCGGGAGCTTGCTGACATGCCGTTGTCAGCAGGGTCGCGCCACGCTCCACGCAACTTCCGTTGCCGAGCATCGCCATGTCCGACTCCAGCATCACCCTGCATGTCACCCGTGCCGCCTTTGAGTTGCCGGACACCAGCCCCTTCGTGATCAAGACCGAGGTGCAGCTGAAAATGGCCGGGCTGGCGTACGAGCGGGTGCCGATGATTCCGCCACAGGCGCCTTTGGGTAAGTTGCCCTTTATCGACGATCACGGTGAGGTGGTGAGCGATTCCACCTTCATCCGCACCCATCTCGAGCGCAAATACGGGGTCGATCTGGATGCGGGCCTGGATGCGCGCCAGCGGGCGCAGGCGTGGGCGATCGAACGCCTGCTCGAGGATCACCTTTATTTCGCGATGGTCTGGTTCCGCTGGATCGATCCGGAGAATTTCGCCAAGGGGCCGGCCCGGTTCGCCGACAGCGTGCCCGAGCCGCAGCGCGCGCAAAGACGGGAGCAAATGCAGGCGGGAAAGCGCGCCGAACTGCACGCCCAAGGTATCGGCCGGCACAGCCCGGAAGGGATTGCGGCGCTCGGCGTGCATTCGGTCGATGCCCTGGCAGCCTTGCTGGGAGAGCAGCCGTATTTCATGGGCGCCTCGGCCAGCGGTGTGGACGCTACCGCACTGGGCGTGCTGGCCGGCATACTCACGCCCTTCTTCGATACGCCACTGCAGCGGGCGGCTGCGGCCCATCCGAATCTGGGGGAATACGTCGCGCGGATGATGCAGCGCTATTACCCGGCGCACGTCTGGCCCGGGCGCGGAGCCCGATAGCGTTCGCCGCCAGCCGACAATTGCACGGCTGCGGCGGCGTCATCACCTTCAAGTGGCCCTTCGCCGCCCCTGTGGACGCGCGCATGCGGTATCTCCGAGTGGACGGCTTTACGGCTGGACGGTGGCATGGCGCGCGGGGAATGACTCGCGGCGCTACCGGGCGGCCGACATCCCTCGCGCATGGCAATGATAGAAAACTATCATTGACTTTCAAATGATAAGAAGATAACACTGCACCGTGGATGTCCTTCAACGACCATCACGGGGAGTACGTCATGGAATTGCATCATCCGTATCGCAGCCGGCGTATCAGCATGGCCGTGGCGTTGGCGCTCTTGATGCCGGTGGCAGCGTGGGGACAGCCGCTGGCGGGGAATGAAGCGGGCGTGGCCGGCGCCGGCGCGGCGCAGGGAGACCCCGAAACGGCGCCGGCCGCCGAACAGGCTCCCACGTCTTCAGGCGACGCATCGACGACCAATCTGGGCACGGTGATGGTCACCGCCAACAAGCGCAGCGAGCGCTTGCAGGATGTACCGATGGCGGTGTCGGCGGTGTCCGGCAGCGATCTCCAGCGCCAGAGCGCGCGGAGTTTTTCCGATTACGCCAGCCGGGTGCCGGGCCTCAACATCGTATCGCAGGGACCGGGCCAGACCCAGCTCACGCTGCGCGGCGTCACCTCGGGCGCCAACACGCCGAACGCCACCGTGGGCACGTACATCGACGACACGCCCTACGGCTCCAGCACCGTCTATTCCGCGGGCAGCGTGTTGACGCCGGATATCGACCCGGATGATCTGGAGCGCATCGAAGTGCTGCGCGGCCCCCAGGGCACGCTCTACGGCTCGAACACGTTGGGCGGTCTGCTGAAATTCGTCACGGTGAAGCCGGACAGCACGGCAGTCGCCGGCCGCCTCTCGGTGGGCGCCAGCAGCGTGTCGGGCGGCGAAGGCGGCATGGATTCGCACGCCATGTTCAACGTGCCGCTGATCAAGGATGCGCTGGCGCTGCGCGTGAATGCGTACGCGCGCCACGATCCGGGTTACATCGACAACGTGGCCACCGGCGAGAAGGACGTCAACGACGCCGAGGTGCGCGGCGGCCGTGCGCAACTGATGTGGACGCCGTCTGAGGCTTTCTCGCTGCGCCTGTCGGCGCTGGCGCAGAACCTCCACGGCAAGGCGCTGGCCAACGGCGGCGTCGACGTGGATCCGCTGACGCTGAAGCCGCTCTACGGCGACCTGAAGCAAAGCCGCGCGCCCGGCACCGGCAATTTCGGCGTGCGCTATCGCCTGTACGACGCCAGCATCAACGCGGATTTCGGCTGGAGCCAGTTCGTTTCGGTGAGCAGCTACAGCACGCTGGATCGGCAGGCCAACCCCGATGCGACCGTCGCCTATGGCCCGATCGTCAACCCCGCGCTCGGGCTGGACAACGGCGGCTATTCGATCAACGGTCCGGTCACCCTGGGCAAGTTCACCCAGGAGTTGCGGCTGCAGTCGCGCGCGGATCAGGTGCTGGAGTGGCGCGCCGGCGTGTTCTATACCCGCGAGCACACCACCAACCAGCAGGACGTGCTGAGTTTCGACGCCACCACGGGCGAACCGATCGCGCTGCCTTTCACGCTGGGGCACATCGCGGTAGGGCCGGCGACGTTCACCGAGTGGGCCGGCTATGGCGACATCACCTGGCACGCCACGTCGCAATTCAGCCTGTTGCTGGGCGCCCGCTATACGCATGACAGGACCACGTTCAACCAGAGCGGCACCGGCATCCTGGTGGGCGACAGCGACTTCACCATCAAGGGCTCGGACAGCCCCACCACCTTCCTGTTGAACCCCAGCTTCAAGTTCAGCGACGACCTGATGGCCTACGTGCGCATCGCCTCGGGCTATCGGCCGGGCGGCCCCAACGTGGGCGTGCCACCCGGTCTTGGCGCACCGGAGACGTTTGGTCCGGACAAGCTGGTGAGCTACGAGCTGGGCTTGAAGTCGACCATGCTCGACAAGCGCATGACGTTCGACGTGGCCGCCTTCTACATCGACTGGGACAAGATCCAGCTGACCTCCTTCGCCGGCGGTTTCAGCTTCCTGGGCAACGGCGGCAAGGCCCGCAGCCAGGGCGTGGAGGCCAGTTGGCAATACGCCGCAGCGCCCGGGCTGGTGCTGTCGGCCAACGCTACCTGGACCGATGCGGAGCTGACCGCCGACACGCCGCCGGGCCTGTACGGCTACAAGGGCGACGCTCTGCCGTGGGTGCCGAAATGGAACGCCCATGTCGGCATCGATTACGACTTTCCGCTCGCCGGTGCGTGGTCGGGTTTCGTCGGCGGCAGCTACAGCCATGTGGGCGAACGCAAGACCGATTTCCAGGCTGTGCCCGGCCCGCGCTTCGACGCGCCCGGCTACAACGGCGTCGACCTGCGCGCGGGCGTGAACATCGCCAACTGGACCCTCAAGGCCTACGTCAAGAACCTCACCGACGATCGCGGCATCAGTTCGATGGCGTCGGAAACCACCGATCCTCTCGGCAGTCCGTTCGGCGTGGTCTACGTGACACCGCGCACCGTCGGCCTGTCGGCCAGCGTCAGCTTCTGAGCATGTCCCTTCATCGCCATCTTTCTGGAGTGTGTCCATGAATCGTTATGCGAAGCTCGCCGTGGCGTTGGCCCTCAGCCTCTGCACCGGCCTGGCCACCGCGCAGGTGCCGCCATCGCCGGCAGTTCCGGCGCCCGCCGGCTCGACCGTGTTGCCAACACCGGCCAAGGTCACGGCCGCCACCGCGTCCGAAAGTGATGCCACCCACGCATTGACCGAAGCGGACCTCACCACCTTCTTCGACGGCCTGGTGCCTTACGCACTCAAGCGCGGCGATGTGGCCGGTGGCGTGATCAGCGTGGTGAAGGACGGCAAGCTGCTGTTCGCCCGCGGTTACGGTTATGCCGACCTGAAAACGCGCAAGGCACCATCACCGGAAACCACGCTGTTCCGCCCCGGGTCAACCTCCAAGCTGTTCACCTGGACCGCGGTGATGCAGCAGGTGGAGCAGGGCAAGCTGGATCTGGATACAGACGTCAACACGTACCTCGACTTCAAGATCCCCGCGCGCGACGGCAAGCCGATCACGCTGCGCCAGATCATGACCCACACCGCCGGTTTCGAGGACACCGCCCGCGGCCTGCTGCCGGCGACCACCGACGAGGTGGACCTGGAGAACTACCTGAAGACCCACATCCCCGCGCGGATCTATCCGCCGGGCCAGATCGTGGCGTATTCCAACTACGGCTGCGGCCTGGCCGGCTATATCGTGCAGCGGGTGTCGGGCGAGCCGTTCGCCGATTACATCAAGCACCACATTTTCGATCCGCTGGGCATGCAGCACTCCAGCTTTGCGCAGCCGTTGCCGCCGGATCTGGCGCCGCTGATGGCAAAGGGTTACGAGAGCGTGTCCGACGGCAAGCCGCGCGCGTTCGAGCCGGTGGATCCGGCCCCGGCCGGCGCGATGAGCAGCTCGGCCACCGACATGGCGAAGTTCATGATCACCCAGTTGCAGGGCGGTCGCTTCGGTGACACGCGCATCCTGCAACAGGCCACGGCCGAGTTGATGCACAGCCCGCAGCACACCGCGGCGCCGGGCCTGCCGGGGTTCGACCTGGGCTTCTACCAGGAGGACAGCCACGGCCAGCGCATCATCGGCCACGGCGGCGACACCATCGTGTTCCACAGCGATCTGCACCTGATGCTGGATGCGAACGTGGGCATCTTCATGTCATTCAACAGCGCCGGCAGCGAGGGCGGCGCGCATGTGATCCGCAAGGCGATATTCCAGTCCTTCCTCGACCGCTACTTCCCCCATGACGCACCCGCGGAAGCCACCGTGGCCAGCGCGAAAACGGATGCCGCGCGCGTTGCCGGCTGGTACGAATCCAGCCGCCGCAACGACAGCGCGCTGCGTCCCCTGTACCTGCTGGGCCAGACCAGCGTCGTGCCGCAGCCCGACGGCACCATCGTCGTCTCGATCTGGAACGACTACGCGGGCAAGCCGCTGCACTGGCGCGAAGTGGGGCCGCTGACCTGGCGCGAGGTCAATGGCGATGCGCACCTGAAATTTGTCACCGACGACAAGGGCGACATCGCGTACTGGGCCACCGATGTCGAGGCACCCGTGTTCGTGTTCCAGCGCGTCTCCGCTGCACGCTCGATGAGCTCGGTGAGCCTGTGGGGCGGGCTGTCGTTCCTACTGGTGATCGTGGCGTTGTTGAGCTGGGGCATCGGTGGCTGGGTACGCCGTCACTACGGTCGCCCGATCGCGCTGAACGCGGCGCAGCGCCGCTGGCGCTTGCTGTCGCGGCTGGGCCTGCTGGCGCTGTTCATCGACATCGCCGGCTGGATCGCTCTGCTGGTGAGCTCGACCATCAGTGAGGACATGCTGCTGCAGGGCACGATGACGCCGTGGCTGTACCTGCTCTACGTGCTGGGCGTGCTGGCCCTGCTCGGCGCGCTGGCGGTGGTGGTGCATGCGGTGCGCAGCTGGATGGCGCCGCGCCGCGGCCGCTGGGTGCTGGCCGGCGAAACCCTGCTGGCGCTGGCGGCGATCTACCTGAGCTGGTTCATCGTGGTGTTCGGGTTGATCAGCTTCAACGTCCGCTACTGACTTCACCCGCGTGGCGGCGAAGCCTCGCCGCCGCGCTTTATCCGGGAATACACGCATGAACGTTCATGAGTGCGGGCGGTTGCGCCTGCAGGCCACGCAAAAGAGCTGGGCGATCAAGGCGCCATTCCACATCACCGGCTACACCTTCACCGCGTTCGATGCGCTGATCGTGGAGCTCACTGACGAGCAGGGCCGCACCGGCCGCGGCGAAGCGCAGGGCGTCTATTACCGCCACGACACGCCGGCCACCATGCAGGTGCAGATCGAGGCGATGCGTGCGCAGATCGAGGCGGGCATCGATCGCCAGATGCTGCAGCAACTGCTGCCCGCCGGCGGCGCGCGCAACGCGCTCGATTGCGCCCTGTGGGATCTCGAAGCCAAACGCAGCGGCAAGCCCGTGTGGCAACTGGCCGGGCTGGATGCACCCAGACCGCTGCGCACCACCTACACGCTGGGCGCGGAAGAGCCGGCAGCGATGGCCGCAGGTGCCAAGGCCTATGTCGCCGCCCGCGCGATCAAGCTGAAACTCACCGACGACGGCCGCAGCGCCGAGCGCGTGCTCGCCGTGCGCGAGGCGCGGCCGGACGTGTGGCTGATGGTCGACGCGAACCAGGGTTTCACCCGCGAGTCCTTCGCGCGCCTGCTGCCCACGTTGGCCGAGGCGCGGGTGGACGTGGTCGAACAGCCGTTCCCGGTCGGCAACGAGGCGTGGCTGGATGGCCTCGATCGACCGATCCGCATTGCCGCCGACGAAAGCGTGCAGGATCGCAGCGACCTGGAAAAAATGGTGGGCCGTGTCGACGTCATCAACATCAAGCTGGACAAATGCGGCGGCCTCACCGAGGCGCTGGTGATTGCCGCCAGGGCGCGCAAGCTGGGCTTCGACCTGATGGTGGGCAACATGGGCGGCTCGTCGCTGGCGATGGCCCCGGCGTTCGTGGTGGGCCAGTTGTGCGACGTGGTGGACCTGGACGGCCCGATCAGCCTGATCGACGATTACACCCCATCGGTGACGTACGAGGACGGCAGCGTGTGGTGTCCCGAAGCAGTCTGGGGCGGACCGCTCACACTGTAGGAGCGCACCCTGTGCGCGAATGCTCTTGCGGGAATCGGGAATCGGGAATCGGAAGAGCATTCGCGCACAGGGTGCGCTCCTACAATCCACGAGTGAATGGAGTGATCCGTGCCCCATAACCTGACGCCATCCACCGAGCGCAACTGGTTCGGCCATCCGCGCGGCCTGAGCGTGCTGTTTCTCACCGAAATGTGGGAGATGTTCTCCTTCTTCGGCATGCGGGCGTTGCTGGTCTATTACATGACCAAGCATCTGGACATGGACCAGGAATACGCCTCGCTGGTGTACGGCGCGTATGCGGCGTTCGTGTATTTCACCCCGGTGTTCGGCGGCATGATCGCCGACCGCTGGCTGGGCCGACGCAACGCGGTGGTGATCGGCGGAATCACCATGGCGCTGGGTCACTTCATGATGGCGTCCGAGCCGCTGTTCTACCCGGCGCTGGCCACCATCGCCCTGGGCAACGGCCTGTTCCTGCCCAGCCTGGCCAGCCAGATCGAAGGCCTCTATCGCGACGGCGATCCGCGCAGCAAGACCGCGTACAACATCTATTACGTGGGCATCAACCTGGGCGGCTTCATGGCGCCGCTGGTGTGCGGCTCGCTGGGCGAATGGTATGGCTGGCATTGGGGCTTTGCCGCCGCCGGCCTGGGCATGCTGCTGTCGGTGGCGATCTATCTTGCCGGTCGCCGCTACCTGCCGCCCGAACCCCCGCGCCGCGAGCGCGTGGCCACCCGGCCGCCGGTGGATCGCGCGGTGATCGATCGCTTCATGCTGCTGATCGGCATCGCCGCCATCGTGGTGGTGTTTCGCGGCGCCTACGAGCAGACCGGCAACACCATCGCGCTGTGGGCCGATCAGGGCGTCGACCGCCAGTTGGGCAACTGGGTCATTCCGATGACCTGGTTCCAGGCGATCAACTCGCTGGTGGTGTTCGCCTTTACGCCGCTGTTGGTGGCGCGCTGGGCACGCCTGGCACGACGCGGCGTGGAAACGCCCTGGCTGGCCAAGATGGCATTCGGCGCTTTCGTGGTGGGCTGCTCGTTCCTGATGCTGGCCGCGGTGGAGGCCTGGTGCGAGGCGCATGGCACGCGGGCCAGCTGGCTGTGGCTGGTCGCATTTTTCGTGCTGCTGACCACGGGCGAGCTGTACATCCTGCCGGTGGGGCTGGGGCTGTTCGGTCGCATGGCGCCGGAAGGTTTTCGCGCCACCAGTATCGCCACGTGGTTCTTCGCCGGCTTTTTCGGCAACCTGCTGGCCGGCGCGCTGGGCACTTTGTGGAGCCAGCTCAGCCACCCGTGGTTCTTTACCCTGATCGCCGCGGTGGCAGGGCTGTCGGCATCACTTCTGTATATGCTGGGCCGCCGCATCGGCGACGTGGAAATCCATGCATCCGCGGCCGTGGTGCTGGCGCGATGAGCGAAAAGCGATGACCAAAGACCTGCAAAAGAAACTGAAAAGCCGCTGGGACAGCTTCACTGCGTCCGAGCAGAAGATCGCCAGCCACCTGCTCAACAACCTCAGCGGCATTCCGTTCGAGACGGCCGCATCGCTGGGCAAGCGGGTGGGCGTGAGCGCCATGACCGTGGGACGCTTCCTGCGCAATCTCGGCTATGCGGGGCTGGGCGAGCTGAAGGAGGAGCTGCGCGGCGATGCGCCCTGGCTGAAGCTGTACAAGGTGCCGCCGCCATCGAGCGATGCGGATTTCGTCAGCGAGAATCTGCAGGCGGAAATCCGCGGCCTCACCGACGTGCACGCGTTGGCGCGCACCGAGGAGTGGCGAGCCATCGTCAGGATGCTGATCGAGGCAGACAAGGTGTCGATCGCCAGCTTCCAGCATGGGCGCTTTCTGGGCCTGGGTTTCGCCAGCCTGCTGGAACACGTGCGGCCGCGGGTCACCTTCGACTCCGGCGCGGATGGCGCGTACACCGAGCTGCTGCTGGATTCCACGCCGCAAAGCTGCGTGGTGCTGATCGATGTGCGGCGCTATTCGCGCCACTTCCGGCTGCTGGCCGACGAGGTGGCGGCCCGCGGCATTCCGCTGGTGATCATCACCGACACGCAGTGCTACTGGGCGCGCCAGCTGACCCCGAACGTGCTGATGGTGCCGCTGCGCGCTGAACGCGCGTGGCACAGCCTGGGCACGTTCACCGCATTGTTCAGCCTGTTGATCAGCGCGATGACGCGCGAGATGGGTGACGTGCTGGGCCGCATCGGCGACATCACCCAACTGCGGCAGAAGTTCGTCGGCTATGTGGGCCCGTCGCTGGCGACACGCGCCGACACCAAGCCGCCTGTCCCGACCAAGCCCGCCACACGGCGGAGGAAGAAGCCCGATCCGTCGTAGGACTTCCATGGTGGGGAAATACCTGTGGGAGCGGCTTCAGCCGCGATGCTTTTGCGATTCCCGATTCCCGATTCCCGATTCCCGTTAAAAGCATCGCGGCTGAAGCCGCTCCCACAGGAAAGCCGAGGTAACGCTCAGCAGCGCAGCCGCCCGCCGGCCAGGGTTTCGCAGGGATGGAATGCCGGCGGCCTTGGCCCCATGGGACGGCGCCCGTCGTGGTCCCGATCGTGGTCGCGATCACGATGCTCGTCATGGCGGCGCGGCCAGCGCGGTGAGGTGCCCCAATACGGAGAGGCATAGATGCCGGGCGGCTGGGTCAGTTCATCCTGGTACTGGGCGTTCTGCTGGCGCAGCGTTTCGTTCTCGATCAACAGGTGCTGGCGGTTGGCTTCCGCGTCGATCAGTGCTTGCTGCTGCGCCTGTTGTTCGCGCTGTTGCGCAGTGGCGGCAGCCTCGTCGGCCTGGCGCTGGGCCCGCTCGTTTTCCGATTGCACATGCGCTTCCAGACGCTGCTGGTAGAGCGCCTGCAACTGGCGTGCGTCGGCATAGCTTTTCGCCGCGTCGAGCTGGCCCAGTCGCAGGTAGCGGTCGATGATTTCGGTGTCGTCCGCGCGATGCACCAGCTCGCCGCTGCCGGGGCAGGGCTTGTCGGTGTATTCGACCTGCCCGCCATGGCTGCATTTGTAGATGTTCTGCGCCAGCGCCGGCGATGACGCCGCCACCCACAACAGCAGGGCCAGACAGGGCGAAAACCGGGCAAGGGTCGAGGTGTTCATAGCTCCGGCATTCTGCACCGAAACGCGTCAGGAAAAAGTTGCCAGCCTGAACCGATGCAATCCGGTCGCGATGGCGCCGTGAGCTAGGCCGGCACCGCCTCGCCCGCCGAACGACGCCACGCACGCAGACCGATCACCGCCAGCACAATGAAGGCCGCATACAGCACCGCCGTGATCAGCAGCGATTTGTATACGTACTCGCCCACGTACAACACATCGACCGTGATCCACAGCCACCACGCGGCGATGTGTCGGCGGCCTTGCCACCATTGGGCGACCAGGCTGAAAGCGGTCAGCGCCGCGTCGAGCCAGGGCAGCGCGGCGTCCGTCCAGCGGTGCATGGCGAAACCCAGCGCCAGCGCGCCCAGCGCGCCGACGCCGACGTGTTGCAGCGCATGCCGGAACGGCAGCGGCGCCAGTTGCACCCGGCCCTGATCGTCCAGGTGCTGCATCCAGCGCACCCAGCCGTAGACGATCATCACCGCGAATGCGCCCTGCAGCAGGGCGTCGGAGTACAGCTTCGCGTCGACGAAGATCCACGCATAGATCAGCACCGACACCAGACCGATCGGCCAGCACCAGGGGCGCCGCCGCGCCGTGAGCCACACGGCGAGGGCGCTTACCAGTGCGCCGATGAGCTCAATCCCGCTCATCAGAAGCCGACCGTCACCGACAGCCGCGTCAACCGTAGCGCACCGGGGAACAGGTAACTGTCACCGCCGGAACTGCCGGTGTCGCGCCAGTAGAACCGGTTGAAAACGTTGTCCACGGCCAGCCGCGCGACCAGCGAGTGGCTGCGCCATTGCGTGGTGTAACGCAGGCCAAGGTCGAATACGTGATAGGCGGGCACGCGCTCACGGCCGTCCGGTGTAGCGACGTTGGACGACGCGTAACGCCAGCCGCCCAGCACGCTCAGCGCGGGCGCGAACGGCAAACGGTAATCGGCGTGGATGGCCGTGCGCAGGCGCGGCACGTTCACCACCTGATGGCCTTCATAGGCGGCGGCGCCGGTGTTTTCGGCACGGGCGCGGATGAAGCTGGCGCTGGCGGTGAGGTTGAGGTTGGTTCCCAGTTTGCCGTTGGCGCCCAGTTCCAGCCCGGTGTGCACCTCTTCACCCTGCTGCACGAAGGTAAAGCCAGCCTCGGTGTCATCCGGCCGGGCGAATTGATACGGCTGGCGGATGCGGTAGATCGCGCTGGTGAGATTCAGCGCCTCGCTCACCTGATATTTCACCCCGGCCTCGACCTGCCGCGACAGCCGCGGCGCCAGCGTGCTGCCGTCGTTGCTGGTCCAGTACGGCGCCTCCTGTCCCAGCGAAAGGCCTTCGCTGTAGCTGAGGTACGCGGTCAGCGGATCGCTCGGCTGCCACAGCACGGCCGCCTGCGGCAGCGCCTTGCTGAGGCGGGTGTTGCGCTCGGGCACGCCGTCGCTGTCATAGGCGCGATCATGCAGGCGCACGAAGCGCTCGCCGGCAATCACCTGCCAGTGCTCGCCCAGGTGGATGCGGTCCAGCGCGAACAGCGAGTGTTGCCAACTGGTCAACCGTCGCGCCGAGGCGCCGGGTTGGTTGGGCGAGGGCGCGAACACCGGCGGGTCCACATCGGCGATGTTCGCGGTGCCCACGTAGTCATAGACGTCCTGGCGGCGGTCGATGCTGCGCTGGAACGCGCTGGCGCCCACGCTGATCTGGTGGCTCAGCGCGCCGGTGTCGAAGCGGCCTTCCAGCACCGCGCGCGCCTCGTTGTCCACGCGGGTGTCGTCGGGGCTGCGATAGTCATAGATGTCGTAGTCGCCGTTCGACGCGAAATAATTGCCCGGCGTGGCGCCGCTGGCGCAATCGGCCGCGTAGAAACAACCGTAGGCAAACGCCACGTTGTCATCGATCACGCTGCGGCTGTGGCCGGCGGAAAGGCGTAGGCGCCAGTCCTCATTGAACGCATAGGCGAAGCGCGCGCTGCTGTTGGCGGCGTGGATGTCCACCGGCTTCTGCCACGGCTGGAAACCCAGCATGCGCGTGGTGCTGGCGTGGGCGGGGATGGTGCTGCCGCCCAGCAATTGATAGCCGGACACGGAACGCTGCGCGCTGGTCTGGTAGTTGCCATCCAGCTGCAGCGTGGCCTTGGGCGAGATGTTCCAGTCGATGGCCGCCGCGTAGAAATTGCGCCGGCCATCGGCATGCTGCACGTAGGAATGGGTGTCTTCGTAGGCCGCGTTGAGGCGCACTCCAAAGGCCGGCGTCAGCCAGCCGCCCACGTCCAGCGCGCCGTAACGCGAGCCGTGCGAGTCAACACCCAGCGTGACGTTGCGGACATTGTCCGGCCGCTTGCTGACGTAGTTCACCACGCCGCCCGGCTCCATCACGCCCGCTTCCAGTCCGGCCAGGCCTTTCAGGATCTGCACCTGTTGCTTGTCTTCCAGCGCCACCGGCTGCTCGCCGGCGATGGTGAGATTGTTGAGGCGCAAACCGGTGGCCAGGTCCAGCGGATAACCGCGGATGGCGATGTCCTGGTAGTAGCCGACCGGCGCGTAGTTGTCGCCCAGCGAAGCATCCTCGCGGGCCAGTTCGCTCAGCGTGCGGATCTGCCGGTCGTCGATCTGCTGGCGACTGACCACGGTGACCGAGGCGGGCGTGTCGTGCAGCGATGCGTTGCCATAACTGTCCAGACCGGTGCCCGGCGCGGCGTCGCGTTCAGCCGCGGCCTTAACGTCGATGGTCGAGAGATCGGTGGTGCGCGGTTGCGCGTTCTGGATGTCGGCGGCGTGCGCCACGCCAAGGGAAGCCAGCAGGGCGAGCAGGAGGGGAGTGCGGGAAAGAGTCATCGTCGTCGTCGGATTCGGTGGACACACGAAGCGACGGCGGATCGACCCATCCATGAAAGATGCATCGATCCGTATCAAGCTCCCTACGCCGGTGCAAACCGGATCAGGTTCCAAGGGACTCTCTCAGCCCGGCAAACGCCAGGCACCCCCGCTTCAAGAATGCGTATTTAAGCACGGAATGGTGCGGGGCGGCTGCATGCGCGCTGTGGGGGGGCGACTTCAGTCGCGATGCTCTTGTTTGATCGGAGCCAAAAGCATCGCGGCTGAAGCCGCTCCCACAGGGTGCGCTCCTACATGCAGCTGCGGATCGCTTGCAGCAGTGATTGACCCGCGCGAGTGCCGAACCAGGCGGCATGTCCACGCAAGAACGTGTCGTAGGCCACGTCGGCATTGGCGCGCGATTGCGTGATGGCGTGGAAGTACTCCACCTCCGAGAGCGCGAAATCCACATGCACCAGCGGCAGCAGATCGGCCAACAAACGGACGTCCGCGCGATCCAGCGGCCGCACCTGTCGATAGCCGGTGACCAGCGCGCAGGCGATGTCCGCATGCGCCGCATGGTCGTCCAGGGCCAGCCACGCGATCGCATTGCGCTCGATGGCGGTGGCGATATCGAACAGCGCGAAGTTGGCCGCCGCGAGGCCGAAATCCAGCACGTCGGTGATGTGCGCGCCCGCGCTGCTGTCGCTCCAGCACAGGTTGGAAACGTGCCAGTCGCCGTGCGTCCACAGCTGTGGCTGGCGTGCCAGCAACGGCTGCGCGGTGGCATGCCATGGCGCCAGAAGCTCGCCGAGTTCGGACGTCCAATTGCGCCCGGCAAGATAGCCGGCCAGACCGGGCCGTGATGGCAGTTGCGCCTGCAGCGCAGCGATGGGGTCGGCAGCAAGGATCAGCTCGCTGCGTGCGACCAGGATGTGCGTATCGCGCTGGGGCGCGGCATAGCCTTCGGCGGCGTTGTGCAGCGTCGCCAGCGTGCGCCCGGCCACCAGCGCGTGGTCGCTGACGGGCAGCGGTTCCCACGAGATCGCCTCGCGATAGAGGTCGGTGCCTTGCGCCTGTTCATGCACCTCGTAAACCCAGTCGCCGATGGCCACGGCCGTACGCGCCTGTGCATCGCGCAACACCGCGGGAATCGGCAGGCCGGCGTGGCGCAGGTGCGCGATGAAGCGATGCTCCTCGCTCAGTGTGGCGACCGAGCGCACGCGGCGGTGATGCCGCTTCACGAACACATTGCCGCGCGCGGTTTCCACCAGACAGGCGGCCGACAGGGGACGCGGGCTGTGCCAGCGAATGGCGCCGAACCGGCCGACCTGCGGATAACCGGCCAGCAGCGTTTCAACCTCGGCGGTTGTCAGCGCCGGCCAATCCGGCGGCGTGTTGTCGCCGGCCAGGCCGTGGGCGCGATGGGTGGAGTCGTTCATCAATCCGGTTTTGACAGGACGAAAGCGCAGGATTATGGCCGAAAGCCGCCACGGCGCGCTTTCGTGCCGCGTCCGCATCGCGTCTAATGGACGGCTGTTTCGTCCATGTGCCGCCGCTGATGAGTGCGATGTTGATGTTGTTCGTGTGCCTGGTGCTGGGCACGTTGGTGGCGCGTTATGCGCGGCCGCCCGCCGGGATGGTCGCGTCGCTCAACTGGTGGGTGCTCAACGTGGCGCTGCCGGCGCTGGTGCTGGAGCTGATTCCGCGCGTCACCTTCAATCCACAGCTGTGGTTCCTGGTGGCGTCGATGTGGCTGACCTTCGGCGGCGCGTGGCTGCTGTTCGGCGTGCTGGGTGCCAGGCTGGGCTGGTCGCGGCAGCGCATCGGCGCGCTGATCCTGGTCTGTGGCTTGGGCAACACCGGCTTCATGGGTTATCCGCTGCTGCAGGCGCTGCGTGGCAAGGAAGGCCTGTCGCTGGCGATCGTCGCGGACCAGCTGGGCACCTTCATGATCCTGGCGTCGGCCGGCATCGTGGTGACTTCCATCTATGCCGGCGCCGTTGCCAGCCCGCGGCTGATCGCGCGGCGGGTGGTGCTGTTTCCCCCGTTCATTGCGCTGGTGCTGGGTGCGATCGCCGGCCAGTGCGGCGGCTGGCCGGTGCTGCTCGATAGTGTGTTTTCGCCGATCGGCGCCACCATGACACCGTTGGCGCTTTTTTCCGTGGGTATGCAGTTCAAGCTGCGGGGCTCGCAGGGGCAATGGCTCGCGGCCAGCATGGGACTGGGCTGGAAACTCTTGCTGGCGCCGCTGCTTTGCCTGGCATTGGGCGTCGCCACGGGTATCGGCGGACTGGTGCTGGCCGTGGGCGTGTTGCAAGCGGCGATGGCGCCGATGGTGTCGGCGGCTATCCTCGCCGACGAATACGGGCTTGACCCCGAACTGGCCAATACCGTACTCGGTGTGGGCATCCTGATTTCCTTGTTGACCGTGCCATTGGCCAACCTCTGGTTGGCGACGTGATTCATTTGCCTTGCGTACGGGCACTTATGCACCGAGACTGAACGCACTATCCAAAAGGAGGCAGGTTTGCTATGGCGGGTTTTGAGCGGATCAAGCGATTGCTGGGAAGAGGTGCCCCTGCCGATCGCCGCGCGGTGCCCCGTGCCGACTTGCCCCGTGGCGCGCGCGTGTTGGTCGTGGACGATTCATCCACCATCCGCGCCGTGCTGGGCAAGATGCTCAGCCAGGAAGGCCACGTGGTGTTCAAGGCTCCCGACGGCGAGACCGCCCTCGAAATGGCCCAGGTCGAACAACCCGACCTGATCTTCCTGGACATCGTGCTGCCCGGCATGAACGGCTTTGCGGTACTGCGCGCGCTGCGCCGCGACCCGGCCACGCAGACCATTCCCATCGTGATGATCAGCGGCAACCTGCAGGCCACCGAGCAGTTCTACGTGCAGCGCTTCGGTGCCGACGACTTCATGAAAAAGCCGTTCGGACGCAGCGAGGTTTTCGCCCGCATCCAGCACCTCACCAAGACCGGTCGGCTGGTGATCCGCGAACGCAGCCACGACGAGACACCCGCTCACACGGATACGGAACTCGAGCACGACGCGATTCCCGATATCGCCATGCCCGATCCGCATGACTTGTTCCGCTAGGCCGTAATCTGCGCATTCCCTGTGGGAGCGACTTCAGTCGCGATGCTCTTGATTTCGCATTTCAAGACTCAAAGGCATCGCGACTGAAGTCGCTCCCACAAAGCCTCCAGCAACCTCCCCACCTTCACGCGTCGCGACCGAAGTCGCTGCGACGGAACTACTGATCTGTTTCCGGCGTGACTGGTCGCCACAGATGGTAGACTTAGCCACAGGACTTAGCTAAGGAGGCCACCATGTCGGAAATTATCAATGTGCATGAAGCCAAGACCCACCTCTCGCGGCTCTTGGACAAGGCGCACGCGGGAGAGGAGATTGTGCTTTCCAAAGCAGGTAAGCCGTACGCGCGGTTGATGCCGCTGGAGACGCCGAAGCGGAAGTTGGGTTTCATCAAGGGACATGTGGACAGCAGTTTTTTCGACGCATTGCCGGATGGCGAACTGGCTGCCTGGGAAGGCAAATGAGAATACTGCTCGATACGCATGCTTTTCTGTGGGCGTTGATGGAACCGGGACAGCTTTCCTCGCGTGCGCTTGGTTTGCTGGAGGATGACAGCACCGAGATCATGGTCAGCGCTGCGTCCGCCTGGGAGATCGCTACCAAGTCTCGTCTCGGCAAGCTGCCCGGCGCGAAGCGGGTGGTTGCCGATTACCCGGCCGCTTTGCACGGCCTGGGCGCCATGCAGCTTTCCATCACGACCGAACACGCACTCAAGGCCGGCATGTGGCCGGCAGATCATCGAGACCCTTTCGATCGCATGCTGGCCGCGCAATCCGATTGGGAAAAGCTGCCGCTGGTCAGCTGTGATCCTGCGATGGAGCAGTTCGATATCGAGGTGATTTGGTAGCGCATGCGGTGGGTGCAAGCATGCGCGCGCCCCTGTGGGAGCGGCTTCAGCCGCGATGCTCTTGGTTTCGTCTTTCGATATTCAGAAGAGCATCGCGACTGAAGTCGCTCCTGCAACAAAGCGTGCCGACCACCGCAAACAACCTCCTGATCTTCACGCTATGATTTGCGTTCACCCGGGGGAGCATCTGTTTGAACCGCCTGAGCATCGTCCTGCCCGCCAAAAACGAGGCGCCTGCGCTGGCCGAGTTGTTGCCACGTTTGCGCGCCATGCACCCCGACGCCGAAATCATCGTGGTCGACGACGGCAGCACCGACACCACGCGCGATGTGTGTGCCAACGCCGGCGTGCAATGCCTTTCCTCCCCGTATTCCATGGGCAACGGCGCAGCCATCAAGCGCGGCGCGCGCATGGCCAGCGGCGACATCCTGGTGTTCATGGATGGCGACGGCCAGCACGATCCCGCCGATGTGGCGCGCCTGCTGGGAAAACTGCAGCAGGGCTACGACATGGTGGTCGGCGCGCGCAACTGGGGCAGCCAGGCCGGCGTCGGCCGCGGCCTGGCCAACACCTTGTACAACTGGCTCGCTAGCCGCATGACCGGCCATCACGTGGCCGACCTCACCTCCGGCTTCCGCGCCGTGCGCGCCGACAAATTCAGCGAGTTCATCCACCTGCTGCCCAACGGCTTCAGCTACCCCACCACCAGCACCATGGCGTTTTTCCGCAGCGCCTACCCGGTCGCCTACGTACCGATCACCGCCGCCCAACGCGTGGGCAAAAGCCACATCCGCCCGCTGCACGACGGCGTGCGCTTCCTGCTGATCATCTTCAAGATCGCCACGCTGTACTCGCCGCTGAAGTTGTTCGTGCCGGCCAGCGGCGTGTTTTTCCTGCTGGGCCTGGCCAACTACGCACGCACCTTTTTTCTTTATGACCGGCTGACCAACATGAGCACGCTGATGTGGAGTGCGGCGGTGATCGTGTTCCTGATCGGGCTGATTTCCGAGCAGATCACGGCGTTGACGTATCGGCGTGATGAGTGAATCGGTGAGGCCTGTCGTGCTGGTGTTGGCATCCACCTATCCGCGCTGGGCCGATGATGTGGAGCCGGGTTTCGTACACGAGCTGTCGCGTCGTTTGACCGCGAAGATGGATGTCATCGCGCTGGTGCCCGACGCGCCGGGTGCGGATCCCAACGGCATGCTCGATGGGGTCGAGGTCATCCGTTATCGCTATGCGCCCCGTCGCCTGCAGACCCTGGTCAACAACGGCGGCATCGCCACGAACCTTCAGCGTCATGCGTGGAAATGGCTGCTGATACCAGGGTTCGTACTGGGTCAATACGCGGCGGCGAGGCGGCTGCTCAAACAACGGCGGATTGACGTCATTCACGCGCATTGGCTGATCCCGCAAGGGTTGGTTGCGCTTCGCCTGAGGCGCCGCTTCGCCATTCCTTATCTGGTGACGTCACATGGCGGGGACTTGTTCGGTTTGCGCGGGCGCGTCCTCAATGCGCTGAAGCGACGCGTGGCCGCTTCGTCCTCCGCCATGACTGTCGTCAGTAGTGCCATGCGGGATGAGGCGATGGCCATCGGTCTCACATCGCCGGAACTGGCGGTGCTGCCCATGGGTGTCGACCTGTGCAGGCGCTTCGTTCCCGGAGCAAGGGAGGAACGCGCCACCGACGAACTGCTTTTCGTGGGCAGGTTGGTGCCCAAGAAGGGACTGCCGTATTTGCTCGATGCGATGCCTCGGGTGCTCGCCCGCCGGCCATCTGTTCGACTGAACATCGCGGGTTTCGGGCCGGAAGAGCCGTCGTTGCGGGCCCAGGCCCTACGGCTTGGCATCGAAAGCAGTGTGAATTTTCTCGGCGCCATGCCGCAGACAGCGCTGCCGCAGCTTTATCGTCGTGCCAGCGTTTTTGTCGCCCCCTTCATTCGCGATGACACCGGCAACCAAGAGGGCTTGCCGGTGGTGCTGATGGAGGCGATTGGTTGCGGTTGTCCGGTTGTCGTGGGCGAAGTGGCCGGTGTTCATGACCTCCTCGGTGATGCGGCAACCGACGTCTGTGTCGATGCAAGGAATGCGGAGGCCCTGGCGGCAGCCATCCTGGCAACGCTGGACGATCCAGAGCAGGCGATCGAGCACGCGAAGCGCATCCGCGATGCCGCCGCCAGTCGCGTGGATTGGGGCGTCATTGCAGATGGCTATGTCGATCTGCTTGCCGCTTGCGCCTCCGGCATGCCATCGAAGGGGACGCACGCATGACGCACGTGCTGGTTTGCGGTGGTGCCGGCTACATCGGTGCGCACATGGCAAAGGCCCTGGCGCGCGCGAACTGCAAGGTGACGGTATTCGACAACCTTTCCACCGGTCACCGCGCGGCGGTTCGGTGGGGGGATCTGGTCGAAGGCGACCTGCTGGACAAGGCAGCGCTCGCAACGTTGTTCGCGACGCACCAGTTCGATGCCGTCATGCACTTCTGCGCCTTGTCGCAAGTGGGCGAGTCGGTGCGCCATCCGTATGCGTATTACGAAAACAACGTCACAGGTACGTTGAACCTGCTGGAAGCCATGCGCCACGCGAGCGTCGATCGCCTGGTCTTTTCGTCCACCGCGGCCGTCTATGGATTGCCGGTGGCCGATTACCTCGATGAATCGCATCCGACCTCGCCGATCAATCCCTATGGCGCCAGCAAGCTGATGGTCGAGCGCATGCTGGCGGATGCCGCGCAGGCCTACGGGCTGCGTTCCGTTGCCCTGCGCTACTTCAATGCCGCCGGCGCGGACCCGGATGGCGAGATCGGCGAATCGCACACACCGGAAACCCATCTGATCCCCAACGTGCTCCGCAACGCCCTGGGCGAGGGCAATGGTTTGCGGATATTCGGCAATGACTATGGAACGCGAGACGGCACCTGCGTGCGCGATTACGTGCACGTCGCCGACCTGGCGTCGGCGCATCTGTTGGCCATGCGCTATCTCGATGCCCACCCTGGCGCGCATCACTTCAATCTCGGCAGCGGCCATGGCTACTCCGTGATGGAAGTCATCGATGCCGCGTGCCAGGTTACCGGCAAGTCGATTCCCTTTGCTGTTGAGCCGCGCCGGGCAGGTGATCCGCCGACGCTGGTGGCCGACAGTTCGCGCGCCGCCGACGTGTTGGGGTGGCGGCCATCGTTCGATGCCATGCCCGCCATCATTGAAACGGCATGGCGCTGGCATCGCGCGCCGCGCTATTGATTCGTGGTCTTCAGCGTGGGCGTCAGCTCGCTGGCGCGCGCGCCGAGCGCAAGCAGGTGTGGTTCGAGCGCGCCGATCAGCTGGGTCCAATCGTCTATGGGTACGTCGGCAACCACCGGCCGGTCGAGTTGAAGCAGCAGCGCACGAGCGAGGTCAGAGGCATCGTCCGCGCGGTACAGGTACGGACGCATGTCCGCCAGAAGATGTGACATGGCCCCAACGTCCGCGGCGGCAACGGGCAGCCGGCAGGCCAGCATTTCGTACGCTTTCTGCGGAAAACAATAGCGCCCAAATGTCGTGTCGCGGATACAGATGGCACCCACATCAAGTGCGCTGAACAACTCTGCTGTGCGGGCGTGAGGCAGCATGCCAAGTTGGTGAATGCGATCGCCGGCTGGCGGCGGAAACCCCGGATCCACCGGTCCGGCCAGCACCAGGTGCACGTCGTGACGCTGCTGCGCCACGATCTTCCACGCTTCGTAAAGCGTGCCGATGCCTTTGTCGCGGTAGAGACCACCGGCAGTGCCGATCAAGCGTGCATCTGCCGGCAACCCCAGCGACTGCCGGGAGGCCAATCGATCCTTCGGGCGGAACACGGATCGATCCACCGTACTTGGCATGGCGATGATCTCGCCTTGCGCGCCGTAGCCTTCAACGACCAGTTCGCGCAGCGGTTCGCTGGTGGTGGTCACCAACGCCGCGCCACGTACGGCACGCCGTAGCGCTGGCACCATGCCGGGTATGCGCGCCTGCCCAAAGCCTTCGAAATTGTCGTAAAGATCCACGGCGTAGGGCACGTTCAGGCGCAGCGACAGCCATCGTGCAAGGGCGACATGTGGAATGTCGGATGCTCCGATCAGCAAGTCGGGCGCATAGTTGCGCAGGCGTTTCAGCAGGTGGCGCGGGTAGCCGGCCAGCGCGGGCAAGTACAACCGCCCCAACGAGCGCGACTCCCGACGTCCCCCCGATTTTG
>NZ_AJXU01000004.1 GCF_000264315.1 Rhodanobacter fulvus Jip2 | reverse complement strand
CCGTTCACGGGGGAAGGTGCCCGACAGGGCGGATGGGGGGCAGCTCTTCACTCCGCCGCAAACTGCTCATCCAGGATCCGCTGCTCAAGATTGTGCTCGGGATCGAACAACAGCCGCACGCCCTGATCGCCCGATTGCCGGATCGTCACGGTCAGCACGTCGCGCACTTCATGGAAATCCGCGGTGGCGCTGACCGGGCGTTTGCCCGGATCGATGACGCGAAACGCCACTTCCGTGCGATGCGGAAGAATGGCGCCGCGCCAGCGGCGGGGGCGGAACGGACTGATCGGGGTCAGTGCCAGCACGTTGGCGTCCAGCGGCAGGATCGGGCCGTGCGCGGAAAGGTTGTAGGCGGTGGAGCCAGCAGGCGTCGAGACCATGATGCCGTCGCACACCAGTGAGGTCAGCTTCACCGTACCGTTCAACTGCACTTCCAGATGGGCGGCCTGGTTGCTCTGGCGCAGGAGCGATACCTCGTTGAACGCCTTGGCGACATGCGTGCGGCCGGCCACGTCGGTTACCCGCATTTCCAGCGGAAACAGCGACGCCACGTGCGCCCGTTCGACGCGCTCGGGCAGGTGGTCGAGCTGGTGCATGTTCATCAGGAAACCGACCTGCCCCAGCTTCATGCCGTACACCGGCACGTCCAGGTCGCGATAGGCATGCAGGGTGCGCAGCATGAAACCATCGCCGCCCAACGCCACGATCAGCTCGGCCTGGCCCGGCGGCACATCGCCATACCGTTGCACCAATGCGTCGCGCGCCTGTTGTGCGACGACGGTGTCGCTGGCGACAAAAGCAAAACGCATCGGAAGCCCTGACTGGCGTGAGAAGGCTGAAGGATACGACAGAGCGGGAGCTGCGCCCTAAAAGTTCGGGCGTTCCCGCAAACCCCAACCCCCTCACCTGAAGGACTCCCTTTGGTCGCCAACCTCCCCCTGCCAGCAGGGGGAGGAGCTAAAGCCGCAAACACAAACCACCACAAAACCAGAGGCTGCCGTAACACCCTCCCCTACTCGCAGGGGAGGGAAGGGGTGGGATCAACCCGCGGGAAACTTCCGCAACAACCTCAAACCGGCAACTGCGCCAGTTGCGCCAGCCGCCTGACGGCCACCGACGCGATCGGGTAATCGGCATTCTGGGTGAGGATCTCGGCCAGCATGCTGCGCGTGTGTTGCAGGGTGGCGTCGTCGCGTTGCAGCCACGCCTGCACTGCCGAGACATCGCCGCTGTCGTCGATGCCCATGCTCAGCACCTGCTGCGCCAGCGCCCGATGCTGCTGGTTCAACTCGTCGAGCAGCGAACCGCGCGCCTGGGCATGCCAGTGGCCTTCCACCGGCAGGGCCTCGATCTGGTCGCGCAACCAACCCAGATCCAGCGCTTCGCCCAGTTCATAGAAAATACGCGCCACTTTCTCGATCGGCTCGTCGCTTTGCCGGGCGATCTCGGCCATGTCCAGTGCGGCGCGCAGGTCCGGCATGCGGGCCAGCCGCAGGGCCAGTGCCGACGGCATGCCCAGGCCTTCCCATTTCTCGCGGTCGCAGGTGAAATCGCCCTGGCCGGCCTTGCCCAGCACGTGCGGCAAGGCCTTGCGCAGGTCGGACACGACGCCCTGGTAGCGCTCGACGTTGGCGGCGATGTCCAGCGTGCCGCCGGGGCGGTTCAGCAGCCAGCGCGTCATATGCCGCAATAGCGCCCAGATTTTCAGGATCGCGTCGGTCTGCGTGCCTTCGGCCACCTTGCTGTCCAGCGCCTCAAGCTCGGCCCATAGCTCGCGGGCATCGAGGATCTCGCGCGCCGCCGTGTACGCCTTGGCGATCGCCGCGGGCCGTTGGCCGGTGTCCTCCTGCATGCGCATCATGAAGGTGGCGCCCATGCGGTTGATGGTGGAGTTGGTGACCGCGGTGGCGATGATCTCGCGCTTCAGGCGGTGGCGCTGCATGTGCTCGGCGTATTTTTCGTGCAGCGGTTCGGGGAAGTAGCGCACCAGCTCGCGCGACAGGTAGGGATCTTCCGGCACGTCCGAATCCAGCAGTTGCTGGAACAACCGCATCTTGTCGTACGACAGCAGCACCGCCAGTTCCGGCCGGCTCAAGCCCTGCTCGCGGCTCTTGCGTTCGGCCAGTTCGGCATCCGAGGGCAGGTTCTCCACCTGGCGATCCAGCGTGCCTTCGGCCTCCAGCGTGCGGATGAAGTGGGCCATCGAGCCGAGGCGACGCACCGACTGGTGCTCCATCAGCGTGATCGCCTGGTTCTGCCGGTAGTTGTCCCACAGCACCAGCTTGCCGACCTCCTCCGTCATCGACGCCAGTTGCGCGTTGCGCGCATCGACGCTGAGCTCGTTGCGCTTCACCGCATCGTTCAGCAGGATCTTGATGTTGACCTCGTGGTCGGAGGTGTCCACGCCGGCGGAGTTGTCGATGAAGTCGGTATTGAGCAGCACGCCGTTCTGCGCCGCCTCGATACGGCCCTTCTGGGTGAAGCCCAGGTTGCCGCCCTCGCCCACCACCTTGCAGCGCAGTTCGCCGCCATCCACGCGCAGCGCGTTGTTGGCGCGGTCGCGCACGTCGGCGTGGGTTTCGCTGGACGCCTTGACGTAGGTGCCGATGCCGCCGTTCCACAACAGGTCCACTGGCGCCCTGAGGATCGCGCTGAGCAGCTCATTCGGCGCCAGATGCTCGACGTCGGCCTTCAGCCCGAGCGCGGTGCGCACTTCCGCGGGGATCGGGATCGACTTGGCACTGCGCGGATAGACGCCGCCACCGCTGGAGATCAGCGCGCGGTCGTAGTCGTCCCAGCTGGAGCGCGGCTTGTCGAACAGGCGCTGGCGTTCGGCAAAGGCGCGCGCGGCGTCGGGCGTGGGGTCGAGGAAGACATGGCGATGATCGAACGCCGCTACCAGCTTGATGTGCTCGGACAGCAGCATGCCGTTGCCGAACACGTCGCCGGACATGTCGCCGATACCGACACAGGTGAAATCCTGCGACTGCGTATCCACGCCCAGCGAGCGGAAATGGCGCTTGACCGACTCCCATGCGCCGCGCGCCGTGATGCCCATGCCCTTGTGGTCGTAGCCATGCGAACCGCCGGAGGCGAACGCGTCGCCCAGCCAGTAGTCGTGCTCGATCGAGATGGCGTTGGCAATATCGGAGAACGATGCCGTGCCCTTGTCCGCCGCCACCACCAGGTACGGATCGTCGCCGTCGTGGCGCACCACGTCCTGCGGGTGAACCACCTCGCCCTCGACCAGGTTGTCGGTGATGTCGAGCAGGCCGTTGATGAAGATGCGATAGCAGGCAATGCCTTCGGCCAGCTGCGCATCGCGGTCGCCATCGACGGGCGGCCGCTTGACGAAGAACCCGCCCTTGGAGCCCACCGGCACGATGACGGTGTTCTTCACCATCTGCGCCTTGACCAGGCCCAGCACCTCGGTGCGGAAATCCTCGCGCCGATCGGACCAGCGCAGCCCGCCGCGCGCCACCGCGCCGAAGCGCAGATGGATGCCCTCGACGCGCGGTGCGCA
The DNA here is from genome assembly GCF_000264315.1 of Rhodanobacter fulvus Jip2. Classification (GTDB taxonomy): domain Bacteria; phylum Pseudomonadota; class Gammaproteobacteria; order Xanthomonadales; family Rhodanobacteraceae; genus Rhodanobacter; species Rhodanobacter fulvus. The sequence goes on along the minus strand of NZ_AJXU01000004.1, from coordinate 31,939 downwards.
GACCCAGATTTCGCGATAGGGAATCGGCTTGGGCAGCCCGGGCACCTGGTGCGGATCGAGCTTGTAGCTGATGTAGTCGCGCGGCGCGTCCTCATGGTGCTGGAAGAAGCTGGTGCGCAACGTGGCGCCGATGACGCTGACGAAGCTGCGCAGGATGCGGTCCTCGTCGAGGCTGGCGACGTTCTCCAGCAACACGCCAATGGCGTTCTCGACGACCTGAACCTGCTCCGCACGCGGACGCGACAGTGCCGCACCGAGATCAGCGATCAACGCAGGCTGCGCGCTCTGCACGTTGGCCGGGATCAACGCTTCCATCTCGGCCGCCAGCGTGGCACCAGCCGCCTTCAAGGCCTCGGCGGACAGATCCTCGCGCCGCGGATCGAATCGTGCCAGGAACAGCTCCACCAGCAAGCCGGCGATGGCCGGGTAGCGGTTGAGCGTGTCTTCCATATACGCCTGCGAAAACGCCGCGCCCGTCTGCAGCAGGTATTTGCAGTAGCCGCGCAGCATGGCGATCTGGCGCCAGCTGAGTTTGGCGCCCAGCACCAGCCGGTTGAAGCCGTCGTTCTCCGCGTTGCCGCGCCAGATCTGCTCGAACGCCTCTTCGAACAAGGTGCCGACCTGCTCCACGCTGAAGGTGAGCTTGCCGGCCGGTTGCACCTCGAAATCCTGGATCGACAGCGACGCGCCATCGCGCGGGATGTCGTAGACGTGCTCGGTGAGCACGCGCAGGCCCAGGTTTTCCAGCTGCGGCAATACCTCTGACAAGGCGATGTCGCCGCCACTGCGGTAGACCTTGAAACGCAGCGTCTCCGGTGCTTTCAGCGGATGGTAGAACGACATCCGCAGCGCGTTCTCGCCTGACAGCAGCGACAGCGCGCGAATATCCTCGGCGGCCACGGCAGGGCTCACGTCATCGACGTAACCCGGCGGCATCGCCTTGCCGAAACTGTTGGCGAGCAGCATGCCCTCGTGCTCGCCCTGCGAGCGCACCAGCGCGTCGCGCACATCGTCGTGCCAGTTGCGCACGATTGCCTCGACGCCGTGTTCCAGCGTCACCAGATCGTAATCGGGGTGATCGCCGATGCGCGGCCGCACCACCACGTGCAACCGGGTCAACGCGGCCTCGCCCATCTGCACCGACGAATCCACCTGTTCGGCATGCAGCGCCTCACCCAGCAGTGCCTCGATGCGCTCGCGCACCGAGGTATTGAAGCGTTCGCGCGGCACGAACACCAGGCAGGCAAAGAACCGGTCGTAGCGGTCGCGACGGACGAACAGCCGGGTGCGGGCACGCTGGCGCAGCTCCAGGATGCCGGTGGCGGTGGCGAACAGCTCGTCCTCGTTGCTCTGGAACAGTTCGTCGCGCGGCAGCACTTCCAGGATGTGACGCAGCGATTTGCCGGAGTGGGAATCGCGCTTCAGTTCCGAACGCACCAGCACCGATTCGACCTTGTGCCGCACCAGCGGCACGTCCTGCGGCCGGGTCATGTAGGCACTGGAGGAGAACATGCCGATGAAGCGCTCCTCTGCCACCGCCTTGCCGTCGGCATCGAATTTCAGCACGCCCACGTAATCCATGTAGCCGCTGCGATGCACGTGCGAGCGGGCGTTGGTCTTGGTGAGGATGATGGCGTCGGTCGCGCCCGAGTGCGGCAGTTCGCTGGCCGCCAGCGAACGCACCGACCGCGGCGCCAGCGAATGATCGCTGTCACGCAGGATGCCCAGCCCGGTGGAGTCCACCGCGCGCAGCACCTGCTCGCCATCGGCGGCCACCACCTCGTACTGGCGGTAGCCGAAGAAAGTGAAGTTGTCGTCGGCCATCCAGCGCAGGAAATCCGCCGCCTCGCGCACGGAATCATCGTCCAGCGCCAGCTTGCGGTGCGGCAGGTCGGCGGCAATCGCCAACGCCTTGTCGCGCATGGCCGACCAGTCGCCCACGGCCTGGCGCACATCATTCAGCGCATCGGCAATCTGCGCCTGCAGGCGCGAACACAACGCCTCGTCGACGATGCGGTCGATCTCGAAATGCATGATCGATTCGGGCACGCCGGACTCGTCACCGAGCCGCAGGAGGGTTCCGTCGGCGTCGCGCACGGCGTTCAATACCGGGTGGATCACCGCCTGTATCGACTGCCGGTTCTCCGTGACGATCATGCTGACGGTGTCGACCAGGAACGGCATGTCGTCGGTGACCACCTGCAACAGGCTGCGGCCCGGATGCCCGGGCACCGCATCCAGCACGCGGACCAGCACCTGCCCGCTGGGCCGTCGCTGCATGAATTGCAGCAACCCCGCGATCAACCCGGCCCACTGCTGCGGCGTATGGGCATCGATGTCGCCCGGCGCCATGCGGGCGAAAAAGACATCGGTAAAGGTGTTTGCCTGCGTCAGCTGGGACGGTTCGAGCCCCTGGGTTTTCAGGGCATCGAGTACGGCATTGCGGGGGGATGTTGCGGTGGTCGCTTGGATCGCATTCATGGCTTCTACTGGGTAGTGAAAACAAAATGGCGTCATGCAACGTCGCCCCAGAATACTGCCGCGTCGCGAAGCACCACCACCGACCTCCGCCACTTGCATATTTCGCGCGGGCAGTGGTCCAGTTACGTAGCACCTGATCGCGTGCGGCACGGAATGCGTGCGAGCGCTTGTCCATACCACCACGCGTCATGTCAACGGGTGGATTCACCGGTTACTTAAAATGTAAACTGTCCGGTATAGTCTTGTCGGTTAAGGCCCGACGCTTCGTGGCAACACCCAGCCGCGAGGACATGTCGGGCGCGTCCGCTACCGGCAGGACCAATGACACAAGAAAGACGGTGCGCGGCGCAGTATCCGGTTTCCTGGATCTGCTGCCACGCGTCGGCGTCACCCCCTCTTCCCCGATCAAGCATCTTCTGGAGCTGCCATGAAGTCCTCGTTATTGCGCGCACCATTGTTGTGCCTGAGTCTGCTGGTGCTGGCGGCCTGCGGCAAAGGCAAGGAACAAGGTCCGCCGCAAATGCCCCCGCCGGAAGTGGGCGTACTCAAGGTACAGCCGCAAAACGCACCGCTGACGCGCGACCTGGTGGGGCGCCTGTCGCCCTATCGCAGCGCCGACGTACGCGCCCGCGTTGCCGGCGTACTGCTGAAGCGCACGTACGAGGAAGGCACCGACGTCAAGAAGGGCCAGTTGCTGTTCCAGATCGACCCGGCGCCGCTGAAGGCGTCGCTGAATGCCGCTCAGGCCGCGCTGGCACAGGCGCAAGCCACGGCGACCAACAACAAGGTCACCGCGCAGCGGGTGCGCGAACTGGCGCCGAAGGGCTACGTCTCGAAAGCCGATCTCGACAACGCACTGGCTGCCGAACGCAATTCCGCCGCTGCCGTGCAGGCCGCGCGCGCCAATGTGGAAACGGCCCGCATCAGCCTGGGCTACGCCAACGTGACCTCGCCCATCGACGGTCGCGCCGGTCAGCAGCAGGTCACCGAAGGCGCGCTGGTGGGCAATGGCGAAGCTACCCTGCTCACCACGGTGGACCAGATCGATCCGCTGTACGTGAACTTCACCATGAGCGTGGCCTCGCTGGAGACGATGCGCAGCGCTCAGCGCAGCGGCAATGTCACCCTTGCCGACCCGAACAAGGCCAGCGTGCAGGTCACCCTGCCCGATGGCAGCACCTACGCACAGCCCGGCGTGCTGGATTTCTCGGATACCTCGGTCAACCCGGCCACCGGCTCGGTGAACCTGCGGGCCACCATTCCCAACCCGCAACGCACGCTGTTGCCCGGCATGTACGTCACCCTGACCGCCAACCTCGGCCAGCAGCACAAGGTCTTCCTGCTGCCGCAGGCAGCGGTGCAGCGTGACACGGTCGGTGCCTACGCGATGGTGGTCGGCGCCGATGGCAAGGTCGTGCGCAAGGACCTCACTACCAGCGACATGCGTGACGGCCAATGGGTGGTCAACGACGGCCTCGCCGCGGGTGATGCGGTGGTGGTTTCCGGCCTGCAGAAGGTCAAGGCCGGCGCACCGGCCAAGGCCACGCCGTGGCAGCCTGCGCCACCCGCCGGCGCCAAGTCCGCCGCCAAAGCCCCGGGCCAAGCCCCGAGCGGCAAGTAACGGAGCGCGACGATGCCGAGTTTCTTCATTGACCGCCCCATTTTCGCGTGGGTTGTGGCCATCCTGATTTCGCTGGGCGGCGTGCTGGCGATCCTCAACATGGGCGTCGAATCGTATCCGTCGATCGCCCCGCCGTCGGTAACCGTCAGCGCCACCTATCCCGGCGCCAGCGCGGCCACCACCGAGAAAACCGTCACCCAGGTGATCGAGCAGCAGCTCACCGGCATCGACCACTTGCTGTATTTCAGCTCGTCGTCCAGCGCCAGTGGCCGCGCCAGCATCACCCTGACCTTCGAAAGCGGCACCGACCCGGACATCGCCCAGGTGCAGGTGCAGAACAAGGTGGCGCTGGCTACCCCGCGCTTGCCCTCGGAAGTGACCCAGCAAGGCGTGGTGGTGGCCAAGGCGAACGCCGGCTTCCTTATGGTGGTGGCGCTGACGACCGACAACCCGGAGATCGACCGCAACCGCCTCAACGACATCGTGGGCTCCAGCGTGCTGGACCAGATCGCGCGCGTGCCTGGCGTGGGCAGCACGCAGCAGTTCGGTTCCGAGTACGCGATGCGGATCTGGCTGAACCCGGACAAGCTGCAGGGCTACAACCTTTCCGCCACCCAGGTACTCGCCGCGATCCGTGCGCAGAACGTGCAGTTCGCCGCCGGCTCGCTGGGTGCCGACCCGGCGCCGAACGGCCAGGGCCTCAGCGTCACGGTGTCGACCGAGGGGCGCTTCACCACGGCCGAGCAGTTCGCCGACATCGTGCTGCGGGCCAACAGCGACGGCACCACGGTCAAGCTGGGCGATGTCTCGCGGATCAGCTTCGGCCCCGGCAGCTACGGCTTCGACACCAGCTACGAGGGCAAGCCGATCGGCGCCTTCGCGATCCAGTTGCTGCCCGGCGCCAACGCGCTGGACGTGGCCACCGCGGTCCGCGCCAAAATGGACGAGCTGGCGCCCAGCTTCCCGCAGGGCGTGACCTGGTTCAGCCCGTATGACAGCACCAGTTTCGTGCGGATCTCGATCAACGAGGTGATCCACACGCTGATCGAGGCGATCATCCTGGTGTTCCTGGTGATGCTGCTGTTCCTGCAGAACTTCCGCGCCACCATCATCCCCACGCTGGTGATTCCGGTAGCCCTGCTGGGCACGTTCCTGGGCATGCTGGTGCTTGGCTTCACCATCAACCAGTTGACCTTGTTCGGCATGGTGCTGGCGATCGGCATCGTGGTGGATGACGCGATCGTGGTGATCGAGAACGTCGAACGCATCATGACCGAGGAAGGCCTCTCGCCGCGCGACGCCACGGTCAAGGCAATGGGCCAGATCACCGGCGCCGTGGTGGCGATCACGGTGGTGCTGGCGGCGGTGTTCGTGCCCTCGTCGCTGCAGCCCGGCGCCACCGGCGTGATCTACAAGCAGTTCGCGCTGACCATCGCGGTATCGATGGGCTTCTCCGCATTCCTGGCCTTGTCGTTCACGCCGGCACTGTGCGCCAGCTTCCTGCAGCCGGAACACCACAAGAAAAAGAACATCGTTTTCCGCAAGTTCAACGACATGTTCACCTGGATCACGAAGACCTATACCGGTCACGTCCACGGTGCGGTGAGTCATGCGCCGCGCTGGATGATCGTGTTCGTGGCGGTGGCCGTGCTCGGTGGTTTCCTCTACTCCCGCCTGCCCGGCAGCTTCCTGCCCGAGGAAGACCAGGGCTACGCGCTGGCGATCGTGCAGCTGCCGCCCGGCGCCACCCTGCAGCGCACCACCAAGGTGATGAAGCAGATGCGCGAGATCCTGGACAAGGACGAGGCGGTCGCGGGCGTGCTGCAGGTCACCGGCTTCAGCTTCGTCGGTGCCGGCGAGAACGTCGGCATGAACTTCATCAAGTTGAAGGACTGGGCCGACCGCAGCGCCTCCGCCACCGAGTTCATCGGTCGCGCCAACGGTGCCTTGCAGCAGATCCGCGATGCGCAGGTGTTCGTGGTCAACCTGCCGACGGTGCAGGGCCTGGGGCAGTTCGGCGGCTTCGACATGTATCTGCAGGACCGCAGCGGCGCCGGCCGTGAGGCACTTACCCAGGCGCGCAACACCTTGCTGGGCAAAGCCAGCCAGAGTCCCGTGCTGGTAGGCGTGCGCCCCAATTCGCTGGAGGACGCGCCGCAGTTGCACATGGACGTCGACCGCATCCAGGCGCAATCGATGGGCCTGTCGGTGGGCGATATCTACAACGCGGTCGGCCTGATGCTGGCGCCGGTCTACGTCAACGACTTTGCCTACGGCGGGCGCGTCAAGCGCGTGATCATGCAGGCCGATGCGCCGTATCGCATGGGCCCGGATGCGCTGGAGCACTTCTTCACCCCCAGCACGCAGCTCACCGCCAACGGCACGCCGGCGATGATCCCGCTGTCGAACGTGGTGCATACCGACTGGATCGTGTCGTCGCCTTCGCTCACCCGCTACAACGGTTATTCCGCGGTTGAAATCGTGGGCTCGCCCACGCCCGGGCATTCCTCGGGCGAGGCGATGGCCGAGATGCAGAAGATCGTCAGCGACGACCTGCCCAAGGGCTTCGGCTACGACTGGACCGGCCAGTCCTACCAGGAAATCCTCTCCGGCAACGCCGCCACCTTGCTGATGGTGCTGTCGATCGTGATCGTCTTCCTGGCCTTGGCGGCGCTGTACGAAAGCTGGTCGATCCCGATCGCCGTGTTGCTGGTGGTGCCGCTGGGCATTCTGGGCGCGGTGGTGTTCACCCTGTTGCGCGGTCTGCCCGACGACATCTACTTCAAGATCGGCATGATCACGGTGATCGGCCTGGCCGCGAAGAACGCGATCCTGATCGTGGAGTTCGCGGTGGCCGAACAGCAGGCCGGGCGCACCTTGCGCGAAGCCACTGTCGACGCGGCCCGACTGCGCCTGCGGCCGATCCTGATGACCTCGCTGGCCTTCATCCTCGGTGTGTCACCGCTGTTCTTCTCCACTGGCGCCGGCGCCAATGCCCGCCACGCCATCGGCACCGGCGTGATCGGCGGCATGCTGTTCGCCACGTTCCTGGGCGTGTTGCTGATTCCGGTGTTCTATATCGTGGTGAGGCGTCTGCTGGGCGACAAGCTGGACGGCGACACGCCGGCCAAGCCCGCACTGGATGGACCGAGTACGTTCGACTCCGATCCGCGACGGGGGCATTAAGAAAAGGGATTCGGGATTCGGAATTTGGGATTCGGAAAGGCCTCGTCTCCTCCCGCCCCGAAACAAAACGCCCCGGCATCGCCGGGGCGTTTTGTTTCATGCATCTCTAGCTCGCCATCGGAAACCAGCGTGTGCCCCGCTGCAAGCCAGCCCGAACAACGTCCAGCCACGACGCATTTCCGAATCCCGAATCCCGAATCCCGAATCCCGAATCCCGAATCCCAAATTCCAGCTCTACCGCAACCCTGTCTCCGCCCGCGCAATCACCAACCGCTGGATCTCGCTGGTGCCTTCGTAGATCTCGGTGATCTTGGCGTCGCGGAAGTAGCGCTCCAGCGGCATCTCTTTCGAATAACCCATGCCGCCATGGATCTGCACCGCCTGATGCGCGATCCACATCGCCGCCTCCGACGCGGTGAGCTTGGCCACCGCGGCTTCGGTGCCGAAGCGACCACCGTGTTTCTCGGCTTCGCCCTTGGCCCATGCCGCGCGCAAGGTCAGCAGCGTGGCGGCATCGAGCTTGCACTTCATGTCGGCGATCTTGGACTGGGTCATCTGAAACGTGCCGATCGGCTGGCCGAAGGCCTTGCGGTCTCGCGACCATTGCAGGGTGGCCTCGTAGGCCGCGCGGGCGATGCCGACTGCCTGCGACGCGATGCCGATGCGCCCCGCGTCGAGCACGCCCATCGCGATCGAGAAGCCCTTGCCCTCCTCGCCCAGCAGGTTTTCCTTCGGTAGCACGTAATCGGTGAACTCGATCTCGCAGGTGGCCGAGGCGCGGATACCCAGCTTTGGCTCGGTCTTGCCCGCGTGGAAGCCCGGCAATTGCGTATCGATGATGAAGGCCGATACGCCTTTGGCACCGATGCCCGGCGTGGAGATGGCGAACAGCACGATGTAGCGCGCCACCGGGCCGGAGGTGATCCAGCTCTTCTTGCCGTTGATCACCCAGTCACCGTCGGCGTTTTTCGTGGCGCGCGTGTGCATGGCCGATGCGTCGGAACCCGATTGCGGCTCGGTCAGCGCGTAGGCGCCGATCGCCTCGCCGGTGGCTATGGCGCGCACATACTTCTGCTTCTGTTCCTCATTGCCGTGCTTGAGGATGCCGTGGCAGAACAGCGAGTTGTTCACGCTCATCACGGTGGACGTGGCCGCATCGGCCGCGGCGATCTCGATCATCGCCAATACGTAGGCGATCGGATCCATGCCGGCGCCGCCGTACGCTTCGGGCACTTCCACGCCCATCAAGCCCAACTGGCCCATTTCGCGAATGTTCTCCAGCGGAAACTCGGCGCGGGCGTCGAACTCGGCCGCCACCGGCGCGATGCGCCTCGAAGCGAAATCACGGGCGATCGACTGGATCGACAATTGCTCTTCGGTAAACCGGAAATCCACGGGCGCCTCCAAAAGTTACGTCAGCAACCATTTTAGAACGTCATCGGTGAAAGCCTCTGTGCGGTCGCAACATGGCCCGGAAGCACGTCGCAGTGCGCCCTCGGCTTGACGCATCGCACCACCCGGCCGGGGAGTCTGGGCCACAGAAACTCAAGGGGCTGCGGCTTCGCGCTTTTGGCCAGGTTTTCCGCTCCTTTTCGTCAGATAGCTACGGCTATCTTCCTCAAACGATCGAAAAACCTGACTCAAAATCGCTTTACCTCGCTCCCTTGCTTTCTGTGGTCCAGGCTCCTAGCCTTGTCATCTTTCTATCGCGATAAAGGGATGACGATGGATCTCGCTACCGCCTCGGGCGTGCTGCGGCTACTCGCCGATCCCACCCGGGTGCGCCTGCTGGCCCTGCTCGAAAACGAGGAGCTGACCGTCGCCGAACTGGCCGCCGTGCTGCATCTGGCGCAGCCGCGCGTATCGACCCACCTGGCCAAGCTCAAGGAAGCCGAGCTGGTGCGCGATCGTCGCGCCGGCGTGTCTGCCTATTATCGCGCCAACAACGAGGGTGACGAACACCAGCATGCGCTGTTGCGTTCGCTGCGCGAAAGCATCGACGACGCGTTGTTGCGCGAAGACGCCGCGCGCCTGCCCGGCGTACTGGCCCAGCGCGCCCGCGAACAGGGTTGGGCCGACACCGTGGCCGGCGACATGGAGCGCCATTATTCGCCCGGCCGCACCTGGGAAACGGTAGCCCGCTCGCTGCTGCAATTGCTGGCCACCGGCGACGTGCTGGACATCGCCTCCGGCGACGGCGTCACTGCCGAGTTGCTGGCCCCGCATGCGCATTCCATCGTCTGCGTGGACTCCAGCGAGCGCGTGGTCGAAGCCGCCGCCAAGCGGCTCAAGCCGTTCACCAACGTGCGCGTGCTGCAGGGTGACATGCACGCACTGCAGCTGGGTGATCAGCGCTTCGATCTGGTGCTGATGCTGCACGCCCTGACCTACGCCGAAGACCCCGCCGGTGCTATTGCCGAAGCGGCCCGCATGCTGCGCCCCGGTGGTCGTCTGCTGGCGGCGACACTGGGCCGGCACGACCATCGCGCTGCCGTGGAGCCTTTCGACCATCGCAACCTGGGGTTCGGCAGCGACCAGCTGGAAGGTTTCGCGCGCGCCGCGGGGCTGGAGGTATTGAACTGCTCCCGCCTCAGCCGCGAACGCAAGGCCCCGCATTTCGAGGTCATCAGCCTGCTGGCACGCAAACCGTCATGACCCCCGACTTTCTTTTTCGCCATCCCGATCAAACGAGCATTGCCCCATGAGCGCCCTCCCCTGGATCCACCCCGAACGCGTCGCCCTACTTGAGGCGGCGCTGGCCACGCGCATCCTCATCCTCGACGGCGGCATGGGCACCATGCTGCAGGCGCATCAACTCGATGAAACCAGCTTCCGCGGCGAGCGCTTCGAACACGGCCACGACGGCCACGCGCATGACCACGCCGGCAGTTGCGACCTGAAAGGCAACAACGACCTGCTCTCGCTGACGAAGCCCGAGATCATCCGCGGCGTGCACGACGCCTACCTCGAGGCCGGTGCCGACCTGATCGAAACCAACACCTTCAACTCCACCCGCATCAGCCAGGCCGACTACAAATTGCAGCACCTGGCGCAGGAGCTGAACCGCGAAGGCGCGAAACTGGCCCGCGCCGCCTGCGATGCAATGACGGCGAAAACGCCGGACAAGCCGCGCTTCGTCATCGGCGTGCTCGGCCCCACCAGCCGTACCGCGTCACTGTCGCCGGACGTCAACGACCCGGGGTTCCGCAACGTCACGTTCGAGGAACTGGTGGAGAACTACACCGAATCGGCCACCGGCCTGATCGAAGGCGGCGCCGACGTGCTGATGGTCGAAACCATCTTCGATACCTTGAACGCCAAGGCCGCCCTGTTCGCGCTGAGCGAACTGTTCCACCAGCGCGGTGCGCGCATGCCGGTGATGATCTCCGGCACCATCACCGACCGCTCAGGCCGCACGCTGTCGGGCCAGACGGCCGAAGCGTTCTACTACTCGGTGCGCCATGCACGGCCGCTGTCGGTGGGCTTCAACTGCGCGCTGGGCGCCGAGGATCTGCGCCCGCACCTGCAGACGCTGGCAGGCGTCTCGGAGAGCTACGTCAGCACGCACCCCAACGCCGGGCTGCCGAACGCTTTCGGCGAATACGATGAAACCCCGGAGGAGATGGCCAGCGTGATCGGCAGCTTCGCCCGCGAGGGCCTGCTGAATCTGGTCGGCGGCTGCTGCGGCACCACGCCGGCGCATATCAAGGCGATTGCCGAAGCGGTGCACGGGTTTGCGCCGCGGGCGTTGCCTGGCGTCGTGCAGGAGGCCGCATGAAAGCTGTGCTCCTCCCCCTGCTCGCAGGGGGAGGTTGGGAGGGGGTAACGCTCTTGCCTCACATCTCAAAAGCCCGATCAAAAACTTCACCCCTCCCCAGCCCTCCCCTGCAAGCAGGAGAGGGAGCAAGAACAACAGCCTTCGCAACGGATCGCCGCTCATGAGTACCCGCCACACCCGTCTCTCCGGCCTCGAACCCCTGGTCATCACCCCCGACCTGTTGTTCATCAACGTGGGCGAGCGCACCAACGTCACCGGTTCGGCGCAATTCAAGAAGCTGATCAAGGAAGACCGCTACGACGAGGCCGTCGAAGTCGCACGCCAGCAGGTCGCCAACGGCGCCCAGGTGATCGACATCAACATGGACGAGGGCCTGATCGACTCCGAGGCGGCGATGACCCGCTTCATCAACCTGATCTCGTCCGAGCCCGACATCGCCCGCGTGCCGTTCATGATCGACTCGTCCAAGTGGACGGTGATCGAGGCCGGCCTGCGCTGCCTGCAGGGCAAGGGCATCGTCAATTCCATCTCGATGAAGGAAGGCGAGGCCGCATTTCTCGAGCAGGCGCGCAAGGTGCAGCAGTACGGCGCCGCCGCGGTGGTGATGGCGTTCGACGAACAGGGCCAGGCCGACACCATCGAACGCAAGGTGGAGATCTGCTCGCGCGCCTACGAGCTGCTGACGAACGAGCTCGACTTCCTGCCCGAAGACATCATCTTCGACCCCAATATCTTTGCCATCGCCACCGGCATCGAGGAGCACAACAACTACGCGGTGGATTTCATCGAAGCCACCCGCGAGCTGAAAAAGCGCTTCCCCGCCTGCCATATCTCCGGCGGCGTCTCCAACGTGTCGTTCTCGTTCCGCGGCAACAACACGGTGCGGGAGGCCATCCATTCGGTCTTCCTGTATCACGCGATCAAAGCCGGCATGGACATGGGCATCGTCAACGCCGGCGCGCTGACGATCATGGACGACATCGACCCGCCGCTGCGCGAGCGCGTCGAGGACGTGGTGCTGAACCGCCGCGAGGACGCCACCGAGCGCCTGCTGGAGATCGCCGACAACTACAAGGGCAAGCGCGGCGCCGCCGAGGTCGAGACGCTGGCCTGGCGCGACGAGGACGTGCGCTCACGTCTCAGCCACGCGCTGGTACACGGCATCGACCAGTACGTCACCGAAGACACCGAGGAAGCGCGGCAGATGTCGACGCGCCCGCTCGACGTGATCGAAGGCCCGCTGATGGACGGCATGAACGTGGTCGGCGATCTGTTCGGCGCCGGCAAGATGTTCCTGCCGCAGGTGGTGAAATCCGCCCGCGTGATGAAGAAGGCCGTGGCCTATCTGCTGCCGTACATCGAGGCGGAAAAGCTGCGCACCGGCGACACCGGCAAGAACAACGGCAAGATCGTGATGGCCACGGTCAAGGGCGACGTGCACGACATCGGCAAGAACATCGTGGCCGTGGTGCTCCGCTGCAACAACTTCGAGGTGATCGACCTGGGCGTGATGGTGCCGGCGCAGAAGATCCTGGAAACCGCCATCGCCGAAAAGGCCGACATGATCGGCCTGTCCGGCCTGATCACGCCTTCACTGGAAGAAATGGCCAACGTGGCCAAGGAAATGCAGCGGCAGAACTTCCACGTGCCGCTGCTGATCGGCGGCGCCACCACCTCGCGCGCGCACACCGCGCTGAAGATCGAACCGCACTACAAGGCTGGCACGGTGTGGGTGAAGGACGCCTCGCGCGCGGTCGGTGTGGCGCAGTCGCTGGTGAGCAAGGACCTGGTCGGCGATTTCCTGGCCAAGGTGCGCGTGGAATACGCCGACGTGCGCGAACGCCATCGCAACCGAGGCCCCGGCAAGAAACTGGTGTCGCTGGAGAAGGCCCGCGCGCAGCGCTTCCGTTGCGACTGGGCCGCCTACGAGCCGCCGCAACCGAATAAGCCCGGCATCACCGTGTTCGACGATTACGACCTGTCGGTCATCCGCCAGTACATCGACTGGACGCCGTTCTTCCAGGCCTGGGAACTGGCCGGCCACTACCCCGCCATCCTCACCGACGAGGTGGTGGGCGAACAGGCGAGCGAGCTGTTCCGCGACGCGCAGAAGATGCTCGATACGATCATCGCCGAGAAATGGCTAACCGCCCGCGCGGTGATCGGTCTGTGGCCGGCCGCCAATGTGGGCGACGACGTCGAGGTCTATTCCCTTCTCCCTCTGGGAGAAGGTGCCCGAAGGGCGGATGAGGGTACGGTCGAAGCGAGAGATTCCGCTCCGCCCGCACCCTCATCCGCCCCTGGCGGGGCACCTTCTCCCGCAGGGAGAAGGGAAAAACTGGCCACCCTGCACAGCCTGCGCCAGCAGGCCGACAAGCCGCCCGAGCGCCCCAATCTCTGCCTGGCCGACTACATCGCGCCGAAGGAATTCGACAAACCCGACTGGATCGGCGGTTTCGCCGTCACCGCCGGGCTCGGCATCGAGGAGCACCTCAACCGTTTCCTGGCCGATTACGACGATTACTCCTCGATCATCCTCAAGGCGCTGGCCGACCGCCTGGCCGAGGCCTTCGCCGAACACATGCACGAGCGCGTGCGCAAGGAATTCTGGGGCTTCGCGCCCGACGAGGCGCTCGACAACGACGCGCTGATCGCCGAGAAATACCGCGGCATCCGCCCGGCCCCCGGTTATCCGGCCTGCCCGGAGCACACTGAGAAAAAGACCTTGTTTGCGCTGCTGGACGCGACCCGGAACGCCGGCATCGAACTCACCGAAGGTTTCTCGATGTATCCCGCCGCCGCCGTCTCCGGCTGGTACTACTCGCACCCCGACAGCCAGTATTTCGTGGTCGGCCGCCTGGGCAAGGACCAGATCGAGGACTACGCCCGCCGCAAGGGCTGGACCGTGGCCGAAGCCGAACGCTGGCTGGCCTCCAATCTCGACTACGAGCCCGAATGAGCGTGGTTCCGTCCTTACGCGGTCACATCGCCGGTAATGCTGTTCTTGCGATTGCGCAGATGCACGTACAGGTTGTAGGTGGAAACGAACACCGGGAAGAAATTCGAGAGGATGCCCACCGAGTCGTTCTTGCCCACGATGAAGTACGCCAGCAGCAGCACGCTACCCAACACCGACAGCCACCAGAACGCCAGCGGCATCACCACGCGCTTGTACTTGCGCGTGTAATACAGCTGCACGAACCACCGGCTGGTGAACATCAAGGTGCCGGTATAGCCCACGATCTTCCACGGCGTCAGCTGGAAGTTCTGCAACGCATGGATGATCGACGGGAAGTGAGCACTGAAAAAATCCATGGCGATGCGCTTGGAATGGAGAAGTCCGCAAGTCTACCAATCAAGCCATGCCGCCAGCGGCCCGGTTGCGGAATAACGTTGACCGGCGTGGCAAGGCCCCCTAGAATACGGCGCTCACATTGGGCGGTTAGCTCAGCGGTAGAGCACTGCCTTCACACGGCAGGTGTCGCAGGTTCGATCCCTGCACCGCCCACCAAGACAAAAAAAACCGGCCTTCTGGCCGGTTCAGACTGCTGACAAACTCTGGCCTCTGCCAGGGTTTGTCGTTTTAATGGGTCCATGCTCAAAGACCCGACTCCCACGCAGCAACACCTGGAAATGGTGACGCTGGACATGCTGGTGCCTGCAGACCATCTGTTGCGCAAGATTGCCGCAACGGTGGACTTCGAGTTCATCCGAGGCGAGGTGGCGCACTTGTACTGCGCCGACAACGGCCGCCCGGCGCTGGATCCGGTAGTGATGTTCAAACTGCTGTTCATCGGCTACCTGTTCGGCATCCGCAGCGAGCGCCAATTGATGCGCGACGTCCAGGTCAACGTGGCTTACCGCTGGTTTGCCGGGTTCCGCCTGACCGGCAAGGTGCCCGACGCCTCGACGTTTTCGCAGAACCGGCGTCGACGCTTCACGGATACGACGGTTTACCAGGGCATCTTCGATGCGATCGTGCAGCAGGCCATGGGGCATGGGCTGGTCGGTGGGCGCGTGTTGTACACGGACAGCACGCACCTGAAGGCCAACGCCAACAAGAAGAAGTTCGATCTGATGGAGGTCGAGCAGACGCCATCGGCCTACCTTCAGGCGCTGGACGCGGCAGTCGATGCCGATCGCCAGGCGCACGGCAAGAAAGCCCTCCAGCGGGACAGCGACACGCCGCCACCGACCAAGCCGACCAAGGTCAGCCGGACCGACCCGGACAGCGGCTACATGGTGCGCGACGAGAAACCCAAGGGTTTCTTCTACCTGGACCACCGCACGGTCGATGCCAAGCACGCGATCATCACCGACACACACGTGACGGCGGGCAATGTGCATGACAGCCAGCCTTACCTGGCGCGTCTGGATCGCCAGCGCGAGCGCTTCGGGCTGGACGTCGAGGCGGTCGGCCTGGACGCCGGCTACTTCACCCCGGCGGTATGTCATGGCCTGGAGGAGCGCGGTGTGCTGGGCGTGATGGGTTACCGCACGCCCAACCACAAGCCCGGCACCTTCTATAAGCGCGAGTATCGCTACGACCCGGATCGGGACGTCTACGTGTGTCCGAACGGCCAAACGCTGGCTTACCGCACCACCAACCGGGTCGGCTACCGGGAATACAAATCCGATCCTGCCCAATGCCGCGCCTGCCCCCTGCGCCACCGCTGCACGGCCAGTGCCAATGCCACCAAAGTGGTCGTCCGCCACGTATGGGAAGAGGCCAAGGAGCGGGTCGACGCCCGCCGCCTGATCGCTTGGGGCAAGCGCGTATACGCGCGACGCAAGGAGACGGTCGAGCGCAGCTTTGCCGACGCCAAGCAGCTCCATGGACACCGCTATGCCCGCATGCGTGGCTTGCGCCGGGTAGCCGAGCAATGCCTGCTGGCCGCCGCGGCACAAAACATCAAGAAGATCGCCCTGCTGCGAGCGCGTTTACGTGCCCTTTTTGCGCGCCTGGCGTGCCTCCAGACACGCCTCAGCGCCATGGCACCGCCATTCCCGCTTCGCGGCGCCTGTCCACGATGATCGCCGCGACGTTCTCCCGGCCTGAATGAAAAACCCCGCGTTCCGAAAAACGTGGGGTTCGTCAGCAGTCTGAACCGGCCTTCTGGCCGGTTTTTTTTGGGGTGTCCTTTGGCCGTCAAGCACCGCGGGCTCCGGTTCTGCCGGAGCCCGCAGCATCCATCAGAACGCGATGCGCACGCCGGCCTTGAACTCGTGCGACGTTGCATGACTCCAGTTGTCGGACTGGTAGTCCACGTAGAGCGTGGCATTGTTCGACACTTTCGCCACCACGCCCGCACCCACCTGCACCCCATCGCGACCCGCCGCCGACGCCGTCGTGCGGAACGAGCCGGTGCTGCTGAGGCGCGAGTTGACGACGGCCGACGTGTCGCCCATCTGATGCACCGCGAACACGTCCAGGTGAGGGCTGATCTCCCAGCCGCGCCAGCCGAAGCTGGTGCTGATGCGCCCGCCGAGGCGTGCGCGCAGCGAGGCGATGTCGCTGGACGACATGTCCAGCGCGGCCTGCGGTGCGCCGTGTTCCTGTACGCCGCCGCGATGGACGTTCTGGCTGCTCAGGCCCACGGCCGGGGTGATCGCCCATGCACCGGCATCGAACCGCCGGCCCGCTTCGATATCGACCGAAACGGAGTGGCCCCGCGGATCGGACGAAAGCTGAGCTGTGCCGCTGGACAGATCCACCGAGCGGTCGATCGTGTAGTCGTCGTTGGAATAGCCCACGATGCCGTTGACGTAGTTGCCGCCGGACTGCCACACGCCATAGGCAAACGCCTGGTAGCTCGACTGCTTGCCCTCGCCCAGCCAGCCCGCGTACACCGCGTCGCGGCTGTACGCCACGCCGCCGCCAGCGGTCAGGTTTTCGGAGAACGCGTTGTCCAGGCCTACCACCAGCGTGTTGTTGTTGAAGCCGTAGCCCTGCGCGGCCGACGTGTCGTCGATGCGGCCGTTGGCGTGGATCGTGGTGGTCCAGAAGTGGTCGCCCAGCTCCGACCGCGGCGCGCCATCCGCGGCTGCCACGTCGCCGTTCATCGGGCTGGCCATGCGCTGCCTGACCGTGGATTGCAGGCGGTAACCCGACTGCATCACCGCGTTCATGAGATCGGCGTGCACCTCGCCACCCAACTGCTGGAAGGTGTGCGAAAGCTGGTCCGCATCCATGCCGAGCAGTTCGTCCTGCAGCCGGTCGGTCGACGACACGCGGGCACCCGCCGCGCCACGTACCCCGTCGACCGCCGCGCCGACGGAGGCCGCGTTGGACGTGCTGTACGCGGCCAGCAGCTGGCTGTAGCTGTCGGGCGTGACCGCCAGGATCACGTCGTCGGCGGTGTAGCGCACGTCGAACCGCGCGTTGTCCGGCAGGCCGTCGCTGGCTGGCGCCACCGAGGCGTACTCACCCTCCACGCCGCCTTCGGCATGCACGACATGGAAGGTGTCGCCGATCTCGGGCACGAAGGTGTTGCTGGCATCGCCCGTGATATCGCGAAGCCTCGGCACCAGCGTGCCGCCGGCGGTGTAGACGCTTTGCGCACCGACCAGTTCAAGCGTGTCGAAATGGCCGGCGCCGATGCCCGCCGTGCGCCCGTCCACATCCACCAGCAGGCGGCTGCCGTCCTGCTGCTTGACGCTGCCCGCCACCTGCAGGTGGCCCGGCGAATTGCCCGGCGACAGCGTGCCCTTCACGTCCACGTCGCCCTCGATCCGGCCCGAACCGCTGGCGACGGCGCCCTCGTACACCCAGACCTTGCCGGTGAAGGTGCTGTTGAAGGCCAGATCGCCCTGCTTGACGCAGGCGCCGATGGCGTTGGAGCCGCCGCCACGCAGGTCCAGGCGCCCCTCGCCGCTCTTGATGAAGCACGCATTGCCGTCGACGGTGCCGGTGAGGACCACGTCATGGCCGTTGGTGTTGAAGTGCGCGTTCTCGCCGGTGACGTGCACCTTCTGCGTGATCGTTCCGCCGAACAACGTGCTGAAGTTGCCGTCGGTGCCGATGTAGATGTCGCCGCCCGCCGCACCGGCCGCACTCTGCGACGCCACCGCGATGGAGCCGCCCTTCACCTCCATCAGCACCTGGCTGTTGTTGCCCGAAAGCGTCAGCACGCCGGAGCCCAGCTTCTGCACGATGCCGGCGCCATCGATGTTGCCCGACACGGTGACCGCATGGCCGCCGGTGTCGAACACCGCCGATCGGGTGTCGTTGACGTAGATCGCATGCGTGATGTCCACGTCGGACAGCGAGCGCAGCGTGGTGTCATCCTCGATGGTTATCACGCCGGTGCTGGCGCCCAGGGCGGCGTCGCCATCGAACGCCAGCGTGCCGCCTTTTACGTGGATGCCGTTCTGGCTGTTGTTGCCGGTCAGCGTCAGCGTGCCGTCGCCGACCTTGTTCAGTGTGCCGGCGCCGGAGACCTGGCCGGACAGCACCACGTCGCTGCCGTGGGTGTCGATGGTCGAGCCGGCGCCCTTCAGCACGAACGCGTTGTCTGAAGTGAAACTGCCTGTGCTCTGCAACGTGCCATTGGCGCCGATGGTGACCGTGCCGCTGCCCAGGTTCGCGTCCGACGACGCCTGCACGGTGCCGCCGTTGACCTGCAGGCCGCCCGAGAACGTATTGCTGCCGCTCAGGCCCTGGATGCCGTGATCGACGACGACCGAGCCGGTGCCGGCGATGGTGCCGCCGAAATCGCCCGAGGCGTCGGTCAGGGTCAGCGCCTTGTCGCCCAATTGCACTTCGCCCGAACCGGTCAGCGCCTTGACACTGGCGCCGGCGGTCGCCGCCGAGATGTCCAGCGTGCCGTTGTTGACGACCTTGCTGGACGAGGCCACGCTGCCGGCACCGCTCAATGCCAGGGTGCCATCGTCGATGGCGGTGACGCCGGTATAGGTATTGGTGCCCGCCAGGGTCAGCGTGCCCGAACCGACCTTGTTCAAGTCGCCAATGCCCCCCATCGAGCCGCTGATGACCACGTCGTTCGCCTGAGTGTCGATGGTCGAGTCGGCACCAACCAGCACCACCGCGTTGGCGATGCTCAGGTTATCGGTGGCCTGCAGGGAAGCATTACCGAGGCTGATCGTGCCCGAGCCAAGGTTGGAGCCATCAGAGGCCTGCACGCTGCCTGCGTCGATATTCAGGCCGCCACTGAAGGCACCGTCACCGGCCAACACCAGCGTGCCATCGCCGGCTTTCGTCAGGCTCCCCGTGCCGGTGATGTCGCCATAGCTGGTCACCTTGGTGCCGGCATCGCTCGCGAGGGTTCCGTTGCCCGTATTCAATTTGATGTCGTGATACATGGTGATGTCATCGGTGGTATGCAACGTGCCACCGTTGAACGTGAGATCGGCGTCCGTATCCCCCAGATTGCCGTCGTTGGCGATCTGCAGCGTGCCGCCATTGAGGATGGTGCCGCCCTTGTAGCTGTTGTGGCCGTTGAGCACCAATGTGCCGTCGTTGACGATGGTGGCGCCGTTTTGCGACGCGGTGCCGTCCACGACCAGCGTACCCTCGCCATCTTTCACCAGATTGCCGCTGCCGGTTACCGCGCCCGTGCTGGTCAAGGTGGTGCCGGCATCACCCGTGATGGTGCCGTTGCCGGCATCCAGCGTGATGTCGCGCGCGGTGCTGATGTCGCCGGTGGTGTGCAGCGTGCCGCCGTTGAAGGTCAGGTCGCTGCTGGCATCGCCCAGGTTGCTGTCACTGCCGACCTGCAGTGTGCCGCCGTTGAGCGTGGTGCCGCCGGTGTAGGTGTTGTCGCCGTTGAGCACCAGGGTGCCGTCGTTGACGACCGTGCCGCCCGTCTGCGAGGCGACGCCGTCCAGCACCAGCGCGCCGTCGCCATCCTTCACCAAGCTGCCGCTGCCGCTGACCGCACCCGTGCTGGTCAAGGTGGTGCCGGTATCGCTGGCGATGGTGCCGTTGCCCGCATCGACGGTGATGTCGCGGGCGGTGGTGATGTCGGCGGTGGTACGCAGCGTGCCGCCATCGAGGGTGATGTCGCCGCCGGTGGCACCCAGGTTGCCGTCGCTGTCGATCTGCAGCGTGCCGCCGTTGACGGTCGTACCGCCCGCGTAGCTGTTGTCGCCGGTCAGGGTCACCGTGCCGGTGCCGTCCTTGACCAGGTTGCCGCTGCCGCTCATGTCGCCGGCATAGGTGCCGTCGGCGGCCTGGTCGAAGGCCACCGTGGCGTTGTTGGCGATGTCGCCCTGCAGGCTGTCGGTGTCGCCCCGCAGTGTGCCGCCGTTGACCGTGGTGCCGCCGGTGTAGCTGTTGTCGCCGGTCAGGGTCACCGTGCCAGTGCCGTCCTTGACCAGGTTGCCGCTGCCGCTCATGTCGCCGGCATAGGTGCCGTCGGTGGCCTGGTCGAAGGCGACCGTGGCGTTGTTGGCGATGTCGCCCTGCAGGCTGTCGGTGTCGCCCCGCAGCGTGCCGCCGTTGACCGTGGTGCCACCGGTGTAGCTGTTGTCGCCGGTCAGTTCCAGGGTACCTTCGCCTTCCTTCGTCAAGCCGCCGGTGCCGCTGATGGTGCCGCTGTTGGTCAGCGTGGTACCGGCATCCGTGTCGAAGGTGCCGCCGCCGGCATTGAGAGTGATGTCGCGGCCATTGTCGATATCTGCGGTGGTGTTCAGCGTGCCACCGTCGAAACTCAGCTCCGCGGATGGATCGCCCAGTGCGCTGTCGGAACCGACACTGACCACACCGCCGTTGATGGCAAGCCCGCCCACGCTGGTGTTGTTTCCTTCGATGGTGAGGGTGCCATCGCCGGTCTTGGTCAGCAGGCCGCGCCCGTCGATGTCCCCCGTCAGGGTCAAGTCCTTGCCCGCGTCGGTGTCGATGGTGCCGCCGCCACTGGCCACGCTGACGATCTGGTCAAGCGTCGTGGTGGTGCTCGGCTGCAAGGTGCCGCCATCGAAAATGATCGGCTTGCTGGGGTCCAGCGAGGTTTCGTCGATCACGTCGCCTACTTCGATGCGAGGAACGCTGGCGAGCAAGTCCGCCGTGATCACGGTCACCGAGCTCGACAGGATCACGTCGTCGATCGGATGCCAGTCCTGCGTGGGGACGGGGATGGGGACATAGGTGAAGGTATAGGTCCCGGGAATCAGTCCCGTGAACTCCATGCCTTGCCACGTAAGCACGGGCGAGCCGTAGGTGTCATACCCAACCAATGAAGTACCGTCAGACCAGAAGTTCGTGTCGCCATCGACCAGCCCGTCGGGCCGGATTTGGGTATACAGCGTGAAGTCGGTGGTCGTCGTACCCATGGGGCCCGAGAGCATCAGTGCACCTTCGGGAAAATGGGTGTCGTGATAGGTGCCGTACCAGAAGGTCAGCGCGTAATCGCCCGAGTTCGAATAGCCGATGGTGATCGTGTGGGCGTAGCCCGCAGAGGCGGTCGCCAAGCCCAGCACAACGCCTGCGCCCAACCGCGCCAACCCCATCTTCCTCGACGCTTTTGAGCCTTGTCCGCTGGCGCGCCCTGCCTTGCTTCGACTGCGGCACAACTCGGATGCGACAACCATCTGCCCCAGCGCGCGATTCCAGACGATACGAAAAATGCGATTCATGTTTGAGCCCTGATTTTATGAAGACGCGCAGTCACGCCCGCCCGGAGGTGGCTGTGGCTTGCTTACGCAAGGAAACGATCGATGGTTTTTCTGACACGCGGGTCGGAGAACCGGACGGCGCGGCGAAACCCCTAATTTCGTGGAAGCAACAGGCGTGCCACGCGGATATCTCGTAGTGATAATCCGATCACACCGTTCACCGCAGAGGTTATGTTAGCGACTTTAAGGACGGCTTTCACGCGGCCTTCACATGCGGCAGGGGCTCGCCACGTTCAGTCCCACCGGCGCGAGCGTTTGCCGCAGCACTGATTTCTCCCTCCGGCGGGGTGTCTGAAGCCCTCCGCGGGCAAGGCGCTTCAAGGCAAAAACTGCCTTAATCGGTCACCAGGTGTCGCAACATGTTCTGAAAAAAACGCCACCCGCAGATGGACGCTGGATGGCGGCAAGAAAGCCATCGGCACGGCTCAGGGCGCTGGCGCAGCAACCTCTGCAGCCAACGCCGCCAGCCGATCCAGTTCTTCTTCCACAAAGCCCGACTCCAGCCGCGCGGGCCGGTTGAACGGACCGCGCAGGTTGACGCCCATGTAGTCGCGGATCAGCGCGAAGAAATGGGCGATCGGTTCGATGCCGTCGCGCTGGCAGCAGTGGCGATACCAGCGCGTGCCCGCGGCAACGTGGGCGACTTCCTCACGCAGGATCACCTCCAGGATCGCCACCGTGCGGGTGTCGCCCAACTGACGCAGGCGTTCGATCATGCCGGGGGTGACGTCCAGCCCGCGCGCTTCCAGCACACGCGGCACCAGGCCCATGCGGGCGGTGTCGTCGTGCGCGGTTTTTTCGGCCATCTGCCACAGGCCGTCGTGGGCGTCGAAATCGCCGTAGGCGTGGCCAAGCTCCTGCAACCGCTCGGCCAGCATCGCGAAATGGCGCGCCTCGTCATGGGCGCAGCTGGCCCAGTCGCGGTAGTACGCGGCCGGCATGCCGCGGAAACGATAGACGGCGTCCCAGGCCAGGTTGATTGCGTTGAACTCGATGTGCGCCACGGCATGCACCAGCGCCGCGCGGCCCGCCTCACTGCCCAGGCCGCGTTGCGGCAACTGGCGCGCGTTTACCAACACGGGTTTCGCAGGCCGGCCGGGGGCGGTGATCGGATCGGGTGCGGGCGATGCCGCATCAGGCTGCAGGTCGCCGGCGAGAAACGCTTCCCACGTGGCGTGGGTAAGCCGCAGTTTCTCGGCCGGTTCGGTGGCATCCAGGCAGCGTTTGGCTGCCGCGTGAAGATCGGTCATGGCGCGATGTGGCAGCGAGCGATCACCGCTAGCCGCTGCGCCGGGCAGCCTTGGCGTCGTCCGAACGCAGCATCTGGATCTGCTCCAGATAACGCTGGTCCAGGCCGGTGACGTATTCGCCGGAGAAACACGAGGCGTCGAATTGCTGCAGCTCCTCGTTACCGTCCTGCACGGCCCAGATCAGGTCCTTCAGGTCCTGGTAGACCAGCCAGTCGGCGCCCAGGATTTTCTCCACCTCGGCCTCGGTCTTGCCGGCGGCCACCAGCTCGGTCACCGAGGGCATGTCGATGCCGTAGACGTTGGGGTAGCGCACCGGCGGCGCGGCGGAGGCGAAATAGACGTTCTTGGCGCCGGCGTCGCGGGCCATCTGGATGATCTGTTTCGAGGTGGTGCCGCGCACGATCGAGTCGTCGACCAGCAGCACGTTCTTGTTGCGGAATTCCAGATCGATCGCGTTGAGCTTGCGCCGTACCGACTTCACCCGCTCGCCCTGCCCCGGCATGATGAAGGTGCGACCGATGTAGCGGTTCTTGACGAAGCCCTCGCGGAACGGCACGCCCAGCACCCCGGCCAGCGCGCTGGCGGCGGTGCGTGCGGTGTCGGGAATGGGGATCACCGCGTCGATGCCATGGTCGGGGCGCAGGCGCAGGATCTTCGCACCCAGCTTTTCGCCCATGCGCAGGCGCGCCTTGTAGACCGAGACGTCCTCGATCATCGAATCGGGCCGCGCCAGGTAGACGTACTCGAAAATGCACGGTGTATGCAGCGCGCCCTCGGCGCAGCGGCGGCTGAACAGCTCGCCGGCGTCGGTGATGATCACCGCCTCGCCCGGCTCCACGTCGCGGATGCGCTTGAAACCCAGCACGTCCAGCGCCACCGATTCCGATGCCACCGCATATTCGCGGCCCTCGGCAGTGACGCGTTCGCCCAGCACCAACGGGCGGATGCCGTGCGGGTCGCGAAACGCCAGCAAGCCGTAGCCCAGCAGCAACGCCACGCAGGCATAGCCGCCGCGGGCGCGCACATGCATGCCGGCCACGGCCTTGAAGATGTGATCCGGCGTCAACGCCATGCGGTCCTGGATCTGCAGCTCGTGCGCCAGCACGTTCAGCAGCACTTCGGAATCGGAATCGGTATTGATGTGGCGCCGGTCGCCCTCGAACATCTCGCGGCGCAACTCGTCGGTGTTGACCAGGTTGCCGTTGTGGGCGAATGCGATGCCGTAGGGTGAGTTGACGTAGAACGGTTGCGCTTCCGACGAGCCCTCGGAACCGGCCGTGGGATAGCGGCAATGGCCGATGCCGATGCGGCCGGGCAGCGTCTTCATCGATGCCTCGGTGAACACGTCGCGCACCAGCCCGTTGCCCTTGTGCAGGCGCAGCCGCGAACCGTCCACGGTGGCGATGCCGGCGGCGTCCTGGCCGCGGTGCTGCAACACCGTCAAGCCGTCATAAAGCGCCGATGCCACCTGGGTGGTACCGACAATGCCGATGATTCCGCACATGTTGTTGCCTGCTTCGAAAGTCGTTCAAAAATGAGGGGCGGGAGCACTGCCTGCAGCCGCGGGATAGGCCGGGCGGGCGGTGCTTGCCGGGGCGGGCGTCCGGTCCGATATGGGGGTCAGCAGCGAAGCCGGCAAGCGCGGCAGCTGGCTCAGCTGGGCAGGCGCGTGCAGGTTGCGCACCTCGGCCGGCACGCGCTGTTCCAGCCAGGTGGCCACATGCTGAAAATGCGGCAGCAACACCGACTGCTGCCACCACGGGTCGCGGGTGAACGCGGTGAAACCGATCAGGAACACCAGCAAGGTCACCAGCAGCACGCCGCGCACGAAACCGAAGATCATGCCCAGCAGCCGATCGGTGCCGGACAAGCCGGTACCGGCCACCAGCCGCGCCACCACGAAGCGCAGCAACGCCCCCAGGATCAGCACCGCCACGAAACACAGGCCGTAGCCGGCGATGATCCGCGCCGAGGGCAGCGTGATGATGGTGCCGAAATGCGACGCCACCGCCGGCCCGAAAACCCAGGCCACCCAGAACGCCGCCGCCCACACCACCAGCGCCAGCACCTCGACCACCAGGCCACGCCACAGGCCGATCAATACCGACAAGCCGAGCACGCCGATGATCGCGTAGTCGATCCAGTTCATGGGTGGGTTCGTCCGACTCGCAGTGGGTGACGCAAGCTCAAGGCACCGACACGATGTTGCCGTCGATGCCCAGCTTGGCCTTGATCTGGTCGTGCACGCGCTGCGCATCGGCGCGCTGCGTCTGCGGACCGGCGCGCACCCGCCACAGCTGCTTGCCGCCCACGTTGACCGAATCGACAAAGCCGTCGAAGCCCGCCGCCCGCAACTTGTCGCGCAGCGCGTTGGCGTCGGCCTGGCCGCTCACCGCCGCCAGTTGCACCGCCCAGCCGCCGGCCCTGCTGGCGCTGGCGGTATGCGCGGAGGTGGTCGGGCTGGCCGAGCTGGCTTGCGCGTCGCTGTGTTCCAGCGTTGCCGGCACGCCGGAGATGCTGTGGGTGATTTTCAGCCGGGCGGCCTCAGCCGCCGTGCGCGTGGCAAACGGGCCGGCAACCACCTTGGTCCGGCGCTGCCCCGCCTGGGTGATCGGATGGCTGCTGACCGGGTAACCCAGGGCGCGCACCTTCTGCTGCAAGCTGGCCGCGCCCGAGGCGCTGGCGTAGGCGCTGAGGTTGATCATGTAGCTGCCCTGCCCGCCGACGTCGGCCACGTGGGGAGCGGGCTCGGCGGGTTTGGATGCGGGCTTGGGCGCCGGAGCCGGGGCGGGTTCGGGCTTGGCTTCGGCCTTGGCGGGAGCCGCCGGCTTGGTCGCGACGGGCTCGGCGGCAGCGGGAGCCGGTGTTTCGTCGCGCGGCGCGGCCTGCATCGGGATCACCGGCTCGGCGGTGGATGTGCCCGTTCCCGTGCTCACCGTGGTGGGCTCGTGCGCCTTGCCGGCACGGGGATCGGTTTCCACATCCAGCGGACGGTTGGAGCCGATGTTCACGGTGGCCAGCTGGTCGGCCGAGGCCGGCGCTTGCGCCTGCGTCGGTGCCGTGCCGCTGGTGGACAGATCCATGGTGCGCGTCTGCAGGTCGCGATCCGGCGCCGGCGGAATCGCCAGGCTCACTGCCGCGTCGCCACTTTCCGCCGGTGGCTTGCTGGAAAAGAACATGGGAATGAACAGAACCGCCAAGGCGATCAGGACGGCAGCACCCAGCAGGCGTGTATTCAAGGTTTCGCTCCAAGGCGGCTCGCGGCAGGCAGAACGCGATTATAACCGCCAGCGTCCCTGCTCATGGAACCGTCCCAACCGGCACGGTGCACGCGGCGGCGGATGGTGTGGGCTCCAGCGCCATCTGCGCCAGCACGGCACTGGCCACGAAGAAGGAACCGAAAGCCAGGATGCGATCCCCGGCCGGCGCCGCCCGGCGCGCCGCAGCAAGCGCGGCGGGCACGTCGGCGTGGGTGTCGAACGTTGCGCCGGGCTGGGTCTGCCGCAGGATTCCCGCGAGCGCTTCCACGGCCAGACCGCGAGGACTCACCTGCTCCAGTCCGGCCAGATGCCAGTGATCGATGCGCGCGCCCAATGCACTGATGACGCCGGCCACATCCTTGTCGCCCAGCGCACCGTACACCGCGTGCACCCGCGCGGGTGGTTGCGCGTCCAGCCAGTCCGCCAGCGCACGCGCGGCCTGCGGGTTGTGGCCCACGTCCACCAGCACCGGCGGATCGCCGCCCAGCGGTTGCAGGCGTGCCGATGGCGAGGCGGCGCGCAATCCCGTGCCGATAGCCATGGGCCAGTCGCGCGTCGACAGCACCGGCTCCGCCGACCACAGCGCATGCAGGGCCGCAATCGCGGCCGCCGCATTGGCGTATTGCACCGGCGCCGACAGCCGCGGATCGGGCAGTTCCATGTCGGCGCCGTCGCGGTGCTGCCAACGCCAGCCGCCGCCGGCATGGCGCTGCGCGTGGAAATCCACGCCGGCCCGCTCGATCCGGGCACCGCACGCGGCCAGCGTCTGCAGCAATCCGGCCGGCGGCTCCAGCTCACCCACGATTGCCGGCCGGCCGCTGCGGGCGATGCCCGCTTTTTCGCGCCCGATGCTGTCGCGGTCGTTGCCCAGCCAGTCCATGTGGTCCAGATCCACCGTGGTGATCACCGCCACGTCAGCATCGATGATGTTCACCGCGTCCAGCCGCCCGCCCAGCCCCACTTCCAGCACCGCCAGATCCAGCCCCGAGCGCGCAAACAGGTCCAGCGCGGCCAACGTGCCGAATTCGAAATAGGTCAGGGGAATGGCCGGATCGGAACCGGCCGTGCGCGCCGCCTCGATGCGTTCGAACGAGGCGACCAGCGCTGCGTCGTCCACTTCGGCACCGTCGATCCGCACCCGCTCGTTGTAGCGCAGCAGATGCGGCGAGGTGAAACTGCCCGTGCGCCAACCGGCCGCTCGCGCCATCGCCTCCAGCAAGGCCACGGTGGAGCCCTTGCCATTGGTGCCGCCCACGGTGATGACACGCCGCGCCACCGCCGGCGCGCCCATCCGCAGCCACACCTGCCGCACCCGGTCGAGCCCCAGCTCGATGCTGTGTACGTTGACGTGTTCCTGGTAGGCCAGCCATTCGGCGAGGTTGCGGGGCATGCGAAAGCTTCTTGTTGAATGGCGGGTGCGGCGCGCGTCCGTTGCGCGTGGTGGGAATCGGTGGGGATCAGCCAGCCATTCTACTGTCCACAGCCGTCGACGCGGCGCGGGCAAACGCGCACGGCGGGCGGGAATGGGGGAAAGCAGGCAAAATACCCGGTCTCGGTGCTTGCGATGTTGCTCCTGCCCAGGGCGGGTCGCGACTGAAGTCGCTCCTACAAGGGTCGCGCCGATCCACCCATCACAGCGGTAAACCTTTCGATGAACGCCCACCCCACCCTGCCTGTGCAGGATGACGCCGAGTCCGCATTGCTGGCGCAATTGCGCGAAACCACCGCGCTGCTGGAAGCGCTGGCCGCCGACCGCCAGTTGCTGGACCGTCTGCCCGCCGACGAGCGCGCGCGGTTGCAGCTGGCCGTAGCCAATGTCTACCACCCCGATCCGGTGGCGCGGCGGGTGAAGCTGAAGGCCGCGGAGAAAGCGCGCCACGCGGCGAAGGTGCAGACCGAAGACAACGTGCTGAACCAGACCGGCATCCGCGCGCTGCGCCGCAAGCCGGTGTTCACCACGCCCAACGTGTTCGCCCCCGAGGGATTCATCGCGCACGACGTCGATCCCGGCGCCGATGCGGCGCAGCCGCGCGAATCGGTCGAGCCGAAACACTGCTACGTGTGCAAGCAGAAATACTCGACCCTGCATTTTTTCTACGACCAGATGTGCCCCACCTGCGCCGCGTTCAACTACGCCAAGCGCACCGAGCTGGCCGACCTGCATGGACGCGTGGCCTTGCTCACCGGCGGCCGCGTGAAGATCGGCTACCAGGCCGGCCTGAAGCTGCTGCGCGCCGGCGCCGAGTTGATCGTCACCACGCGTTTCCCGCGCGATTCGGCGGCGCGCTACGCGGCGGAGCCGGACTTTGTCGAGTGGGGTCATCGCCTGCAGGTCTATGGCCTGGACCTGCGCCACACGCCCAGCGTGGAAGCGTTCTGCCAGGAGCTGGTGGCGACCCGGACGCGGCTGGATTTCATCATCAACAACGCCTGCCAGACCGTGCGCCGCCCGCCGGATTTCTACGCGCACATGATGGAAGGCGAAACCGCCGCACTGCACGACATGCCCGAGCACCTGCGCAAGCTGGTCGGGCATTACGAAGGCCTGCGTGGCTCGAACATCCTGCCCCAAGGCACGGGCCGCGACACTGCCGTCCCCGGCCTGACCCGCGCCGCCGAACTATCGCAACTACCGCTGCTGCCCGAGGAACTGCTGGCGCAAAGCCACCTGTTCCCCGAAGGCCGACTGGACCAGGATTTGCAGCAGATCGATCTGCGCCAGCGCAATTCCTGGCGGCTGCTGATGGCCGAGGTGCCGTCGGTGGAACTGCTGGAGGTGCAACTGGTCAACGCCATCGCACCGTTCATCATCAACGCGCGGCTGAAGCCGCTGATGCTGCGCACCGACGAGCGCGACAAGCACATCGTCAACGTATCGGCGATGGAAGGCCAGTTCTACCGCAGCTTCAAGACCACCCGCCATCCACACACCAACATGGCCAAGGCCGCGCTGAACATGATGACGCGCACCTCGGCCACCGATTACCACAACGACGGCATCCACATGAACAGCGTCGACACCGGCTGGGTGACCGATGAAGACCCGGCCGAGCTGGCGGCGAAAAAAGTGCTGGAAGAACGCTTCCACCCACCGCTGGATATCGTCGACGGCGCCGCCCGCATCGTCGACCCGATCATCCACGGCATCAACACGGGCGAGCATGTGTGGGGCCAGTTCCTGAAGGACTACCGCCCCACCGATTGGTAAACACCGTTCCCTTCTCCCGCCTGCGGGAGAAGGTGCCCGCAGGGCGGATGAGGGCGCTCTTGCTTCGGATTCACACCCGCTTCCCCACCCACGGTATGCACTGCGTTCTCGACTCCCCGGAGCGATGCCATGCGCCACGCGTTCGCCGTTGTCTTCATCGCCTTTGCCACGCTCGCCCTCACCGGCTGCGGCGAATCCGCACGGTTGACCGTGCGCCAGGGCATGGGTCCGAACCCGCAACTGCCACCGCCGCACAAAACCCTGATCCCCACCACCAACACCGCCAAGGCGGTGGGCTGGCCCAACGGCGAACATCCCACCGCTGCGCCGGGCCTGATGGTCCAGGCGTTCGCCCGCGACCTGGATCACCCCCGCTGGCTGTACACGCTGCCCAACGGCGACGTGCTGGTGGCGGAAACCAACGCGCCGCCCAGACCCGACGACAGCAAGGGCATCAAGGGCTGGATCGCCGGACTGATCATGGCCGGCGCCGGCGCCGGCGTACCCAGCGCCAACCGCATCACCCTGCTGCGCGACAGCGATGGCGATGGCGTCGCCGAAACGCGCCGCGTCTTCCTGCAGCATCTCAACTCGCCGTTCGGCATGGCGCTGGTGGGCGACACCTTCTACGTGGCCGACACCGACGCGCTGCTGGCATTTCCGTACCACGCCAGCGAAACCTCGATCACGGCGCCGGGCCGCAAGGTGATCGACCTGCCCGCCGGCACCATCAACCATCACTGGACCAAGAACGTCATCGCCAGCCAGGACGGCCGCAAGCTCTACGTCACCGTGGGCTCCAACAGCAACGTGGGCGAGAACGGCCTGGCTGTGGAAAGGGATCGCGCGCGCATCCTCGAAGTGGACATCGCCAGCGGCAACGCGCGCGTGTTCGCCACCGGCCTGCGCAATCCCAACGGCATGGACTGGCAGCCGCAAAGCGGCGCGCTGTGGACGGCTGTCAACGAACGCGATGAACTGGGTAGCGACCTGGTGCCCGATTACATGACCTCGGTGAAGGACGGCGGCTTCTACGGCTGGCCCTTCAGCTACTACGGCCAGCACGTCGATACCCGGGTGACGCCGCAGAACCCCGCCCTGGTGGCTTCGGCGCTCGTGCCCGACTACGCACTGGGGCCGCACACCGCCTCGCTGGGCCTGGTGTTCTATCGCGGCCAGTTGCTCGGTGCGCACTATCGCAACGGCGCATTCGTGGGCCAGCATGGCTCGTGGAACCGCCGGCCGCGCAGCGGCTACAAGATGATTTTCGTGCCGTTCGCGAACGGCAAACCTGCCGGCCCCGCGCAAGACGTTTTGACCGAATTTCTCGACAGCGAAGGCCGCGCCCGCGGCCGACCGGTAGGCGTGGCGGTGGATGCGAAGGGCGCCCTGCTGGTGGCCGATGACGTCGGCAACACGGTGTGGCGCGTAACACCGGCGCGAACCCGGGCCGATTGAGCGCCCGTCCCGCCGCGGAGCGCCCCATGAACGACAGCAAGCAGCGACTCGCCACCGACGCCACGCCGGACGATCACCAGACTGCCGACGAGAAAGACGGCTTCTCCCTTTCCACCGAAGAAAAGCATGACGTGGAGGAAAAGCAACCACCGCGCGCGGCCGTGCTGCACGAAACGATCCGGCTGCAGGGCGAGGAGGAACTGGGCCGCAGCATTCCGGCGCTGGGCTGGTCGGCGCTGGCGGCGGGTCTGTCGATGGGCTTTTCCATGCTGGCGCGCGGCTTGCTGCACCGCTATCTCGGCGAAGTGCCCGGCGCCTTCCTGATCGAAAGCCTGGGCTATCCGTTCGGCTTTCTGGTGGTGATCCTGGCGCGGCAGCAACTGTTCACCGAGAACACGATGACCGCGGTGCTGCCGCTGATGACCCATCCGGACCTGGCCAAGCTCGGCTTGCTGTTGCGGCTGTGGTCGGTGGTTTTCCTGGGCAATCTCATCGGTGCCGCGCTGTTTGCCTACGGCATCCTGCACATGCAGTTGTTCGACCACGCGACGCACGATGCGCTGGTCGGCATCGGCACCGAGGTGATGGCCAACTCGCCGTGGCAGATGTTCACCAAGGGCATCCTGGCCGGCTGGCTCATCGCCACCATGGTGTGGCTGGTGCCCGCCGCCGAGCAGGCCAAGATCACCGTCATCGTGCTCACCACCTACCTGATCGCGCTGGGTGGATTCACCCACATCATCGTGGGCTCGGTGGAGGTTCTGTACCTGGTGTTCAGCGGCGGCGCCGGGTTCGTCGACTACGTGGTCCACTTCGGCCTGCCCACCCTGCTGGGCAATATCGTGGGCGGCAGCTGCATCTTCGCGCTGATCAGCCATGCGCAGGTGCGAGGGGATGAGGCTTGAGCGCAGCGTCATCGCACCCTTGAACGTCCCGTCTCGTTCGGAGAAACCCCACGAAAACCCTGCTGCTTCCGCTGCGCACCGTTTCCACATGGGCCACCACGCCAGCTTGAACTTCCCCGCAGCACTTCGACTTCGCCGTCCTGTGGACGGCTACGCTCAG
>NZ_AJXU01000003.1 GCF_000264315.1 Rhodanobacter fulvus Jip2 | reverse complement strand
GAGGAGAGAGGCCTCCCCAGTCGCTCCGAAAAATCCATCCCCCCACCGTTCTCCCCGAGCGTCGGCCGCGCAGCGGCCAGAGTCGAAGGGCACGCCATCCAGAGCTCTCCCCGCAGCACTTCGACTTCGCTGTCCTGTGGACGGCTACGCTCAGTGTGATCGGGCGAGGAGAGAGGCCTCCCCAGTCGCTCCGAAAAATCCATCCCTCCACCGTTCTCCCTGAGCGTCGGCCGCGCAGCGGCCAGCGTCGCAGGGCACGCCATCCAGAACTCTCCCCCGCAGCACTTCGACTTCGCCGTCCTGTGGACGGCTACGCTCAGTGTGATCGGGTGAGGAGGAGAGAGGCCTCCCCAGTCGCTCCGAAAAATCCATCCCCCCACCGTTCTCCCTGAGCGTCGGCCGCGCAGCGGCCAGAGTCGAAGGGCACGCCATCGAGAACTCTCCCCCGCAGCACTTTGGCAGTCGCGACCTTCGACTATTCCTTCATCATTTCCGCTTTCGCGGCGACGGCGGTGCGGTCGAACCGCGCACCACCAGATCCGCCGACAGCACGCGCTTGCGCGGTGGCACTTCGGGATCGGCAAGCAGCTCGATCAGCATGGCCATGGCCTCCCGCCCCAGTGCATTCTTGGGTTGGGCGATGGTGGTCAGCGCGGGCGAGGTATAGCGCGCGAAACGGATGTCGTCGAAGCCCACCACCGAAACATCCTCCGGCACCCGCAGCCCGTGCGAACTCAGCGCGCGCATGGCGCCGATCGCCATTTCGTCGTTGGAGCAGAACACCGCGCTGAACGACTGCCCCTGCGACAGCAGCAGCTCCACGGCGCGTTCGCCCGCCTCGATCGAAAAATCGCCGCTGACCATCAGCGCCGGATCGACGGCAAGCTTCGCCCGCTGCAACGCCAGCCGGTAGCCCTGTTTGCGGTCCACGCAGATCGGGCTCGATGGCGGGCCGGCGATGAAGGCGATCTCGCGGTGCCCCAGCATCACCAGGTAATCGACGGCGGCGCCCGCGGCGGCGACGTTGTCCACGTAGACGCTGGAAATCTGCTTGTCCTTCACGTATTCGCAGGCATTGACCACCGGCAGCCGGCCCGGCATCGGGATCTTCGGCACCCGGTGGGACATGGTGATGATGCCGTCGGCCTGGCGCGCGGCGATCATGTCGGCATACGCCTGCTCGCGCACCAGGCTGCTCTGAGTTTCCCCCAGCAACACCGAGTAGCCGCTCTCGTGCGCCACCTGCTCGATGCCGCGGATCACCTCGGAGAAGAAGGGATTGGCGATGTCCGGCAGCAACGCCACGATCAGGCGCGTTCGCGCCGTGCGCAGGTTGCGCGCCAGCGCGTTGGGTGTGTAGCCGAGCCGCTTGACCACTTCCTGGATGCGCTGGCGCGTGACTTCGCTGACGACCTCGGGCCGCTGCAGCGCGCGCGACACGGTCGCCACCGAAACATTGGCGATGGCGGCGATCTCCTTGATCGTCCTCACCCGCGCCGGAGGTGCCGCGCCGGTGCGCTGTCCGTCGCCTGCCTGTCGCCTGGTTTTGGTTCCATCCGCACTCACGATTTGCCGTCTCCTCGTCGACGCTGCACTGCACGATAGCATCCGCCCGGCCCCGCAACAGCGCCCCGCAAGTGGTTCTCCGCTGTGGGCCTGACACCGGTTTTGTGCGGCGCAATGTAATGGATTACATGAAATGGTTGCAGGAGCATTTCAGCATCTGCTACATACGTCTGCACGGTTCCGGCACAGCGTCTGCCGTTGCGCGAGGCCAGCTTGCCCGGATCGTGTCCTGAAAGCACCTGTTTCATGCGCATGTAATCGAATACATCACCAAGCCACAGAGCTGCGATTGGAGGGGGAATGGCAGGCCAGACCGTATCGACCAACGCCAACGCCAACGCCGCGACGGGCCAAAGCCTGCCGCGCTCACGTGCCCCCGACTTCGGCGGGCCGCTGAAACGAATCTCCACCGACCGCGCGTGGACCACAAACCCATGAAGACCCTCGGCATGGGTTTGGTCGGGCCGGGCTTCATCGCCGCGCATCACATCGATGCCGTACGCCGGCTGGGCAACGTCGAGGTCGTGGGCCTTGCCGGCTCCAGCCTGGCCTCCGCGCAGAAGCGGGCGCGCGAGCTTGGCGTTGGACATGCTTACGCGGACTACCGCGAACTGCTGGCCGACCCGGCCGTGCAGGTGGTCCACAACACCACACCCAATCACCTGCACCGGGAGATTTCGCTGGCGGCATTGCGTGCTGGCAAGCACGTGATCTCCGACAAGCCACTGGCCAGCAACCTGCAAGAGAGCCGCGAATTGCACGAAGCTGCCCGCGACGCCGGCGTGGCGCACGTGGTGACGTTCAACTATCGCAGCCACGCGCTGGTGCAGCAGGCGCGGGTGATGATCGCCAAGGGCAAATTGGGCGCACCGGTATTCGTGCACGGCTGCTACCTGCAGGACTGGCTGACCGACGACACCACCTATTCGTGGCGCCTCGATCCCAAGCGCGGCGGCGCCAGTTCCGCGCTGGGCGACATCGGCTCGCACTGGTGCGACCTGGCCGAACACGTCACCGGCGCGCGCATCACCGCCGTGCTGGCCGACCTCTACACGGCGGTGCCCGTGCGCCATGTGGCGGCGGCGCCGACGCGCGCTTTCGCCAAGGCCAAAGCAACAACGCGGCGCGAGGTGAAGATCACCAGCGAGGACACCGCCAGCGTGCTGCTGCGTTTCGACAACGGCGCCCGCGGCTGCGTCACCGTGGGCCAGGTACTGCCCGGCCACAAGAACGATCTGCGGCTGGAAGTGAACGGCCGCCTCGCCTCGCTGGCATGGCGCCAGGAAAATCCCAACGAGCTGTGGATCGGCCACCACGCGCAGGCGAATGCCGTGCTGTCGCGTGACCCGGCCCTGCTCGATCCCGCCGCTCGCGGCTATGCGCACTTGCCCGCCGGCCATCCGGAAGCCTGGAGCGATGCCTTCCGCAACCTGATCGCCGATGCCTACGCCTGGATCCGCAAGGGCGGCACGCCGCAGACGAAACCGGCTGCCCTGCCGACCTTCGCCGACGGTTACCGCAACGCCCTGGTGATCGATGCCATGCTCAAGAGCCACGCCGCGGGCGGCGCATGGCAACGCGTCGACGACGACCGCGAACCACCACGCAAAAGGGGAGTACGGAAATGAAGTGGCGCCTTCGCTTGATGATGCTTTTCCAATACGCGATCTGGGGTGCGTGGTACGTCACCGTGGGTACCTGGCTCGGCAGGACGCTGCATTTCAGCGGCCAGGAGATCGGCGCCATCGCCGGCACCACGGCGATCGGCGCGATGATCTCGCCGCTGTTCGCCGGCCTGTTGGCGGACCGCTGGTTCGATACACGCCGCGTGCTGGTCGCCCTGCACGTGCTGGGCGCCGCGCTGCTGGTGTTCACGGCGCAGCAGCAGGCGTTCGGCCTGATCTACGCCACGCTGCTGGTTTACAGCCTCTGCTACATGCCGACCTTGGCGCTGACCACCTCGCTGGCGATGCGGCACATCGATGACCCGCGCGAGGAATTCGGCGCCATCCGCGTATTCGGTTCCATCGGCTGGATCGTGGTCGGCCTGATCGTGGGTGCGGCCGGCGTGGAAGCCACCGCCTCGCCGCTGTATCTGGCTGCCGGGTTGTCGCTGGCGATGGCGGGCTATTGCCTCACCCTTCCCGCCACCCCGCCGCTGGCTGGGAACAAGCGCTTCGAACTGCGCCAGGCGCTGCCACTGGAAGCGCTGCACGTGCTGCGCGGGCGTTCGATGGCGGTGTTCGCGCTCGCCTCGTTCCTGATCTGCATCCCGCTGCAGTTCTATTACGCGTTCACCAACCTGTTCCTCAACGAGGTGGGCGTGGTCAACGCGGCCGGCAAGATGACCGGCGGGCAGATGTCGGAAATCCTCTGCATGCTGCTTATCCCCTGGTTCTTCCGGCGCCTGGGCGTGAAGTACATGCTGGCTGTGGGCATGCTGGCCTGGGTGGTGCGCTATGTGCTGTTTGCCTTCGGCGCGCCCGGCGAGCTGATGTGGATGCTGTGGTTCGGCATCATCCTGCACGGCATCTGCTTCGACTTCTTCTTCGTGGTCGGCCAGATCTACATCGACCGTGAGGCACCGCCCGCGCTGCGCGCCGCCACGCAAGGGCTCATCACCTTCCTCACCTATGGCCTGGGCATGTTCGTGGGCTCGTGGCTGTCGGGGCTGGCCGTCGACGCCTACGCCGCGACGGACGC
This sequence comes from Rhodanobacter fulvus Jip2, assembly GCF_000264315.1. GTDB lineage: Bacteria > Pseudomonadota > Gammaproteobacteria > Xanthomonadales > Rhodanobacteraceae > Rhodanobacter > Rhodanobacter fulvus. The sequence continues at coordinate 42,595 of NZ_AJXU01000003.1, read as the reverse complement.
CCAGGGCATCGTGGCGCATCAATGGCGTCCGATTTGGCTGACCGCCGCCGGCTTCGCCGCCGCCGTGCTGGTGCTGTTCCTGCTGCTGTTCAAGGACCGCGAACGCGCCGCGGACCCCGAGCTTTCTCACCTCAACCTGGCCACCCGGGAGAAAACCCCATGACGATGTCCCGCAGGCAGTTCCTGACCCGCTCGGCGCTCTGCGGCACCGCTGCATTTCTGGCCACCAGCACGGCCGGCAGGGCGTTCGCCGCCGCTTCGCAGGGCAAACCGATGGGCATCCAGTTGTACATGGTGCTGAAGGCTTACCAGGACGATCCGATCGGCGCGCTGAAAACGCTGAAGACCATCGGCTATACCGAAATCGAGGGCATCATCACCAGCACCGCCGCCACCTTGCGCGGCCAGCTGGACGCCACTGGCCTGCGCTGTCCCAGCCTGCACTTCGACGGCATCGGTTTCGAACCCGGCATCGAGGCGGCGCACGTGCTCGGCTCGCACTACATCGTCAGCAGCATGCTGCCGGCGATCATGCAGAAAGAGCTGGCGGCCAAGGGCAAGCATGCCGAGCAGGACTATTCGCTCGACGGCGCCAAGCGCACCGCGGAGTACGCGAACCGGCTGGGCGAAAAAGCAAAGCAGGCCGGCCTGCAATACGCGTATCACAACCACCATCTGGAATTTTCCGACGTGGGTGGCGGGCAGACGTTCTACGACGTGCTGCTGAAGGAAACCCGACACGACCTGGTGCAGTTCGAGCTCGACTGCGGCTGGGTGCACGTGGGCGGCAAGAACCCCGCGGATTATTTCAAGGCCAACCCCGGCCGCATGCCGCTGATGCACGCCAAGGATTTCCTGGCTGGCGCCGGTAACGGGAGCTACCCCGGCGCCGAGCTCGGCCGCGGCACGATCGACTACCAGCCGATCATGGCCGCCGCCGATCGCGCGGGGCTGAAGCATTGCTTCGTCGAGCAGGAAGGCCCGTTTTCCCGCATCAGCCAGCTCGACGCCGCGCGCATCGATTACGACTACCTGCGCCCGTGGCGCTGACCGCGGACTTTTTCCGTTGATCGCCTTTTCCCCGAGGGCTGCATGAACAACCACATCTACGACGCCATCGTCATCGGCACCGGCATCAGCGGCGGCTGGGCTGCCAAGGAACTGACCGAAAAAGGACTCAAGACCCTGGTCCTGGACCGCGGCCGCATGGTCGAGCACGGCGATTACCCCACCGCCATGAAGGCGCCCTGGGAACTGCCCTACGCCGACGAGCCCACGCAGGAAGACATCCGCCGGCATCCGGTGCACACGCGTCCTTCCTTCTACGGCATCAAGCAATCCACCAAGCACTGGTTCGTCGACGACCTGGACAACCCCTACGAGGAAACCAAGCCGTTCGACTGGTTCCGCGGCTACCAGGTCGGCGGCCGCTCGCTGATGTGGGGCCGGCAAAGCTATCGCTTCAGCCCGATGGATTTCGAGGCGAACGGCAAGGATGGTGTCGGCGTGGACTGGCCCATCCGCTACGACGAGCTGGCGCCCTGGTACGACTACGTCGAGGAGTTCATCGGCGTGAGTGGTGACACCGACCACCTGGCGCAACTGCCCGACGGCCAGTATCTGCCGCCGATGGAGCTCAACGCCGTCGAGAAGGATTTCCGCGAGAAGCTGCAAAGCAAGCTGGGGCGCAGGCTGATCATCGGCCGCACCGCCAACCTGTCCGCGCCGTTGAAGCACGACAAGAGCCCGCAACGCGCGCCCTGCCAGTACCGCAACCTGTGCATGCGCGGCTGTCCGTACGGCGCCTACTTCAGCAGCAACTCGTCCACCCTGCCCTCGGCCCAGCGCACCGGCAACATGACCATGGTGGCCAACGCCATCGTGCACGAGCTGATCTACGACAACGCCAAGGGTAAGGCCACCGGCGTGCGCGTATTGAATGCCGAAACCGGCCAGCAGACGGATTACTTCGCCCGCATCATCTTTGTCTGCGCCTCCACCTTCGGCACTGCGCACCTGCTGCTCAACTCCACCTCCAGCCGCTTTCCCAACGGCTTCGGCAACGACAGTGGCGAGCTGGGCCACAACATCATGGACCACGTGTTCGGCAGCGGCGCCGGCGCGCTGGTCGATGGCCATGAAGACCGCTACTACACCGGCCGGCGCCCGAACGGTTTCTACATCCCCCGCTACCGCAACATCGGCAACGACAAGCGCGGCTACCTGCGCGGCTTCGGCTTCCAGGGCGGTGCCAGCCGCCAGGACTGGACGCGGCTGGTCGACGAGCCGTTGCTGGGCGATGAGCTGAAACGCGCGGCCCAGGCGCCGGGCCAGTGGCGCATCGGGATGACGGGCTTCGGCGAGATGCTGCCGTCGCACGCCAACCACGTCACCCTGGACCGCAACCGCAAGGACAAGTACGGCCTGCCCCTGCTCAATTTCGACGCCGCCCACGGCGAAAACGAAATCCGCATGGAGAAGGACATCATGAACGACGCGGTGGAGATGCTCACCGCCGCCGGCTACCGCAACGTGACGCCATACAAGACCAAGGCGAACGTGGGCGCCGGCATCCACGAAATGGGCACCGCGCGCATGGGCCGCGACCCGAAAACCTCGGTGCTCAACAGCTGGAACCAGATGCACGCCTGCAAGAACGTCTTCGTCACCGACGGCTCCTGCATGGCCTCGTCCGCCTGCCAGAACCCGTCGCTGACCTACATGGCGTTGACGGCACGCGCGGCCAGCCATGCCGTGGAAGAACTCAAGCGCGGCAATATCTGAGGAGAACGCCATGAATCGTCGCGAATGGTTGAAGTGCATGTCCGCGCTGGCGCTCAGCGCGGCGGGCGCGCCGCTGCTGGCCGTGTTCGATGCGCATGCCGCCGCACTGAAGCCCGCTGCCGGCCCGCGCTTCTTCACCGAGCCACAGGGCGAGCTGATCGCCGCCGTGGTCGACATCATCATTCCCCGCACCGACACACCCGGCGCCGTGGATGCAGGCGTGCCGCGTTTCATCGACCAGATGTTCAAGGACGTCTATTCGAAGGCCGAACAAGCGCGCTACCTGGCCGCGATGGCCAGCTTCCGTGGCGCCAGCAACACGCCCTTCCTGAAACTCGACGCCACGCAGCGCAAGGCGTTGGTCACGCGGCTGCATGCCGAAGCGCTCGCCAAAGGCCGCGACGTCGATCCGGGCTCCGCTCCCGCGTTCGTGCTGATGACCAAGAAGCTGGCGATGCTGGGCTTCTTCATGTCCGAACCCGGCTGCACGCAGGTGCTGCAGTACGTGGCCGTCCCCGGCGGCTACCAGGCCGACGTGCCCTTGTCCAAAGCGGGCAACGGCCGCGCCTGGGCCGTCGAAACCGTCTTGAGGCTCTGACCCATGAAAACACTCCAAGGCCCGGGCATCTTCCTGGCCCAGTACGCGGGCAACACCGCACCATTCGACACGCTGCCCAACATCGCCCGCTGGGCGGCGTCGCTGGGTTTTGTCGGCGTGCAGATCCCCTCCAACGACACCCGCCTGTTCGATCTGGAACAGGCCGCTGCCAGCAAGACGTATTGCGACGACATCGCCGGCATGCTGGCCGAACACGGGCTGGCGGTGACCGAGCTGTCCACCCATTTGCAGGGACAACTGGTGGCATCGCACCCGGCCTACGACGCGCTGTTCGACGGCTTCGCGCCACCCGCGCTGCGAGGCAACGTGGTCGAGCGCCAGGCGTGGGCCGTGCAGCAGCTGAAGCTGGCGGCCAAGGCCAGCAAGCACTTCGGCCTCACCGCGCACGCGACGTTCTCCGGCGCGCTGGCCTGGCATTTGTTCTATCCGTGGCCGCAGCGTCCGGCCGGGTTGATCGAGCAGGCGTTTGCGGAACTGGGCAAGCGCTGGCGCCCCATCCTCGATGCCTTCGATGACGCCGGTGTGGACGTCTGTTTCGAATTGCATCCGGGCGAGGACCTGCACGACGGCGCCACCTTCGAGCGCTTTCTCGATGCCGTGGACCAGCACCCGCGCGCCAACATCCTGTACGACCCCAGCCACATGGTGCTGCAGCAGCTGGACTACCTGGCCTTCATCGACCTCTATCACCAGCGCATCCGCGCCTTCCACGTGAAGGACGCCGAGTTCCGTCCCAACGGCCGCTCCGGCGTCTACGGCGGCTACCAGAGCTGGATCGATCGCCCCGGCCGCTTCCGTTCGCTGGGCGACGGGCAGATCGACTTCCGGTCGATCTTCAGCAAGTTCGCGCAATACGGCTACCCGGGCTGGGCGGTGCTGGAATGGGAGTGCTGCATCAAGGACGCCGAGCAAGGCGCGAAGGAAGGCGCGGCCTTCATCCGTGAGCACATCATCAAGGTCACCGAGCGCGCGTTCGATGACTTCGCCGCGACCGGCGCCGACGCGGCGTTCAATCGTCGCGTGCTGGGGATCGACCCGTCATGAGCACCGCCGGCCTCACCCGTCGCGACGCGCTGGCCTGGCTCGGCACCACCATCGCTGCGCTGGGCGCCGCGCCATGGCTGGCCGCATCGGCCGACAGCGGAACGCGCCCGCTCCAGTCGCAGAGGATGACGCCCGGACGCCTGAAGCAATCGTTGAGCCGCTGGACCTCGCAAGCGCCACTGCCGGAACTGTGCCGTCGGCTCAAGGGGATCGGTTTTGCCGGCGTCGATCTGGTCTACGCGGACGAATGGGCGGTGGTCAATGACAGCGGCCTGGCGGTCACCATGGGCTACCCCGCCAGGCGCGACAATTTTCTCACCATGGGCTTCAACAACCCGGCCCATCACGCCGTGCTGCTGAAGGAACTGGAAGCCGCCATCCCACTGGCCAAACGTGCGGGCGTGACCAACCTGATCACGATGTTCGGCAACCGCCAGCCGGGCATCGACGAAGGCCACGCCATCGACCACTGCGTCGCCGGGCTTTCGAAGATCGCGCCGTATGCCGCCGAGCACGGCATCACCCTCTGCGTGGAACTACTGAACAGCAAGGTCGACCATCCCGGCTACCAGGGCGACAGCACGCGCTTCGGTGTCGCGGTGATGAAGGGCGTCGATTCGCCCCACGTGAAGCTGCTCTACGACATCTATCACATGCAGATCATGGAAGGCGACGTGATCCGCACGATCCGCGACAACATCGCCTGGATCGGGCATTTCCATACCGCCGGCGTGCCGGGCCGCCACGAGATCAACGGCTCCCAGGAGCTCAACTACCACGCCATCGCCAAGGCGATCGCGGACCTGGGTTTCGACGGCTATATCGCACACGAATTCGTACCGGCGGGGCCCGACCCGTTCGCTGCGTTCGCCGATGCGATCAGGGTGTGTACGGTCTGATTTCCCCAGTTTCGGAGCTGCCCATGACGTGCCGAACCGTGTTGATCTTCATCGCGCTGGCAACCGCCGCGCCGTCATTCGCCACCGCCGCGGATCACCCACCGACCGACCCCAAGGCCACCGAACAATGGCAGCCGGTGCCGAAGGTGGTGACACCGGGCAAGCACGACGCTGCCCCTCCTTCCGATGCGGTCGTGCTGTTCGATGGTCGCGACCTCGATCGATGGGAATCGACCAGCGACCATTCGCCGGCCCGCTGGAAAGTCCATGACGGTGTGCTGACGGTCGACAAGAAGGCCGGCAACATCCAGACCCGGCAGCGATTCAGGAACTATCAGCTGCACCTGGAATGGCAGGTGCCCGCGGATATCGCAGGCGAAGGCCAGGCGCGCGGCAACAGCGGCCTGTTTCTCGCCTCGACCGGGTCGGGCGATGCGGGCTACGAACTGCAGATCATGGATTCGTGGAACAACCCCACCTACGTCAACGGCCAGGCCGCCAGCGTCTACAAACAGATGCCGCCGCTGGTCAATGCGATGCGTCCGCCGGGCGCATGGCAAACCTACGACGTCATCTGGACCGCACCGGTATTCGCCGCCGACGGCGCGCTCACCTCGCCGGCCTACGTCACCGTGGTGCACAACGGCGTGCTGGTGCAAAACCATACCGCGCTGGCCGGCGAAACCGTCTACGTCGGCAAGCCGGCCTACACGCCGTACACCGATGCACCGATCAAGCTGCAGGCGCACGGCGATCCCTCGCAGCCCATCAGCTTCCGCAATATCTGGGTGCGCCCGCTGGATTGAGCGGTCGTTGCGGCCGCGTAGTGCCGCTCAACGAAAAGCGAACAGCCCCGACGGCCGCAGTGTTTATACTCGGCCGCTTCGCATGCGACAGGAACACACGCACCGTGCAATCGATCATCGACGTGCGCCAGGTGACAAAAACCTACGCCTCGGGCTTCAGTGCGCTCAAGGGCATCGACCTGCAGATCCGCCGCGGCGAGATCTTCGCCCTGCTCGGCCCCAATGGCGCCGGCAAGACCACGCTCATCAGCATCATCTGCGGCATCGTGAACCCCAGCAGCGGCAACGTGCTGGCCGATGGCCACGACGTGGTGCGCGACTTTCGCGCCGCGCGCGAACGCATCGGCCTGGTGCCGCAGGAGCTCACCACCGACGCGTTCGAAACCGTGTGGGATACGGTCAGTTTCAGCCGCGCGCTGTTCGGCAAGGCGCCCAACCCCGCGCACATCGAGAAGGTGCTGAAGGACCTCTCGCTGTGGAACAAGAAAGACAGCAAGCTGATGACGCTGTCCGGCGGCATGAAGCGGCGCGTCATGATCGCCAAGGCGCTGTCGCACGAGCCACCCATCCTGTTCCTTGACGAACCCACCGCGGGCGTGGACGTGGAGTTGCGGCGCGACATGTGGGCGATGGTGCGCGCGCTGCGCGACACCGGCGTCACCATCATCCTCACCACGCACTACATCGACGAGGCCGAGGAAATGGCCGACCGCATCGGCGTGATCAACAAGGGCGAGCTGATCCTGGTCGAAGGCAAGGCCGAGCTGATGGAGAAGCTGGGACGCAAGCAGCTGATCCTGCAGTTGCAGGCGCCGCTGCAGGCGATTCCCGCCGCCCTGGCCGGCTATCCGCTGGCGCTGTCCGATGACGGCCAGCAGCTCACCTATACGTTCGATGCCCAGGGCGAGAACACCGGCATCGACACGCTGCTGCGTCGCCTCGGCGAAGCGGGCATCGACTTCAAGGACCTGCAAACCCGCCAGAGTTCGCTGGAGGATATTTTCGTGAGCCTGGTGGAGGACCGCGCATGAGATTCAACTGGAATGGCATGGGCGCGATCTACCGCTTCGAGATGGCGCGCACGCGCCGCACGCTGCTGCAAAGCATCGTGTCGCCGGTGATCTCCACCACGCTGTACTTCGTGGTGTTCGGCGCCGCCATGGGCTCGCACATGGGCGGCATCGACGGCGTCAGCTATGGCGCCTACATCGTGCCCGGCTTGATCATGCTGTCGCTGCTGACGCAAAGCATCTCCAACGCCTCGTTCGGCATCTACTTCCCCAAATTCACCGGCACCATCTACGAGATTCTGTCGGCGCCGGTGTCGTACCTGGAAATCCTGGGCGGCTATGTGGGCGCCGCGGCCAGCAAATCGGTGCTGCTGGGCTTGATCATCCTGGTCACTGCGCGGCTGTTCGTGGACTTCGACGTCGCCCATCCGATCTGGATGGTGGCGTTCCTGATCCTCACCTCGGTGACCTTCAGCCTGTTCGGTTTCATCATCGGCATCTGGGCCGACGGCTTCGAGAAACTGCAGCTGGTGCCGCTGCTGGTCGTCACCCCGCTGACCTTCCTGGGCGGCAGTTTCTACTCCATCCACATCCTGCCGCCGCTGTGGCAGAAGATCAGCCTGTTCAATCCGGTGGTGTACCTGATCAGCGGCTTCCGCTGGAGCTTCTACGGCGTATCCGACGTCAGCGTGGAAATCAGCATGGGCATGACCCTGCTGTTTCTGGCCGCGTGCCTGGTCGGGGTGTGGTGGATTTTCCGTACCGGCTATCGCTTGAAGGCGTGAGGAATGATGCAAAAGGCGGCAGACCCTGACAGAAGCTGCCGCACCCCTGCTTCTGCCCTCTCTGCCCCGGCTCTTCAAGCGCTGCGCATGGCGCAGGCTCGGATGGGCGGAAAGGTCGGGCAGCGATCCTCTGCGCAGGTGCCGGCGCAAGCTGCAACGGATGAGACGTCACCGCGACCACGCGTTGGCCATTCGTGTGCGGCCTATCCTTGCTCTGCGCCCGCGTGCTGTTCCATGCCGCGGGCGAACCGTTGCAACAGGCTGACCAGCGTGTCGACCTCGGACTCGCTCCAGCCATCGAACATCGCGCGCGCCATGCGCTCGCGCGCCGCATCCAGCGCATCCGTCATGGCCTGGCCCCTGGCTGTCACCACCACGGCTCGCACGCGGGCGTCTTTTTCGTGCGCGCGTCGCTCGACCAGGCCCTGGCTTTCCAGCCGGCTCACCTGCCGGCTCACCGTGGTGTAGTCGCGCCCGCCCCGGTTCGCCAGCTCCACGATGCCGATCGGCCCGAACCGCTCGACCATCACCAGCAGCGGAAACAGCGCACCGTCCAGCGCGATACCGGCCTCGCGCACCATGCGCTCGTCCACGTCCGGACGGCTCATCACGCCGATGACGCTCAGCAACGCGTCGTGCAGCGCGCGGATGTTTGCCGACATATGTGCATCTTGCACATTTCTCTTCGTAGCCATACGCTTCCCTCCAGTTGCGTGCATTTTACACATACCTGGAGACCGTCATGAACGTATCGAACGTCGATGTATTGATCTGCGGCGCCGGCGCCGCCGGCCTCACCCTGGCGATCGACCTGGCTCGCCGCGGCGTGGCTTTCCGGCTGATCGAGAAAATGGAGAGCCCCTTCCATGGCTCGCGCGGCAAGGGGCTGCAACCACGCACGCTGGAGGTGTTCGACGACCTGGGCATCGCCGACCGCATCCATGCGCTCGGCGGGCCGTACCCGCCGCAGCGCGAGTATCGCGACGACGGCAGCCATGCCGATACGCCGATGCCCGCCGACGCCGTCGCCACGCCCACCGAACCCTACGGCATCCCGTGGATGCTGCCGCAATTCCTCACCGAGCGGGTGATGCGGGACCGGCTCGCCGAACTGGGCCATCAGGTGCAATTCGGCTGCGAGCTGGTAGCACTGCAGCAGAACGCACAAGGCGTGACGGCGACGCTTCTCGCCGCCGACGGCAAGGAAACCGTGCACGCCCGCTACCTCGTCGGCGCCGATGGCGGCCGCAGTTTCGTGCGCCAGGCGCTGGACATCGGTTTTCCGGGCAAGACGCTGGACATCCGCGGCATGGTGGCCGACGTGACACTCAGCGGCCTGGATCGCGAGGCCTGGCATCGCTTCGGCGACGGCTCGCAACGTCAGATCGGGATCTGCCCATTGAGAGGCACGGAGATGTTCCAGATCCAGGCGCCGGTGCCACTCGAAGGCGACGTCGACCTGTCTGCCGCAAGCCTCGATGCGCTGGTGGCCGAACGCAGCGGCCGCCACGACATCCGCGTCAGCGCCGTCGCCTGGGCCTCCGTCTTCCGCATGAACGCCCGCCTGGCCGACCGCTACCGCATCGGCCGCGTGTTGTTGATCGGCGACGCCGCCCACACCCACCCGCCCACCGGCGGCCAGGGCCTCAACACCAGCGTGCAGGACGCCTACAACCTGGGCTGGAAGCTGGCCGCCGTGCTCAGCGGCGCGCCCGACGCCCTGCTCGACAGCTATGAGGAAGAACGCCGCCCCATCGCTGCGAACGTGCTCGGCATGTCCACCCGGCTGCTCGACGCGGCCCGCAAGGGTGACTACCGCCGCGGCCGCGATGCACGCCAGCTCGACCTGGGTTACGCCGGCTCGTCGCTCGCGCTGGAAGGCGCGGTTCGATCGCACGCGCTGCAGGCGGGCCATCGCGCACCCGACGCGCCGATCCATCGCGCCTCGGGCACGCAAGCCCGGCTGTTCGACCTGTTCCGCGGACCGCACTGGACGCTGTTGGGGCATGCCATCGACCGCGCGACCGTCCCGCCACATCCGCAACTTCGCGTGCATGTTCTTGGCGAATGCGGCGATGTCCTCGATACGCAAGGCTACGTTCGCGAGGCCTATGGCCTGGCGTCGGGCAACTGGGTACTGATACGTCCGGACGGCTATATCGGGGCGTTCATCGCCGCTGAACAAGCGGAGCCGATGCGGACCTATCTGCGCGGCGTCGGGATTCGATGGGACACGGACGGCCGCTGCGCGAAGGACGCCTCCATGAATGAGGAGATCCAGCCACCGCTGACCGCATGAACCGGCGGATTCCGGCTGACCAGCTCGCTTTCGAAGGGCTTGCCGCAGTCACTCCGCTCACAACACCACGCAGCAGTTGCGGCCGCGGTGTTTGGCGCGATACAACGCGCGATCGGCGCGATCGAAGGCGTCTTCCGGCGTATCGCCCTTGCTCAGTACGGTCACGCCGCAAGACAGCGTGATCTGCACAGGCTGCTTCTGGCCGCGAAAGCAAGCACTTTCAATGCAGGTTCGCAGGCTTTCGGCCATGGCGCGGCCGGCCGTGGCGCCGGTTTCTGGCAGCACGACCACAAATTCTTCGCCGCCATAACGCGCCAGCAGGTCGTCGGGCCGCAATCGGGCCGCGAGTTGCTCGGCCACGATGCGCAAGGCGCGATCACCGGCGGCGTGACCGAAGCGGTCGTTGATCTTCTTGAAGTGATCGATGTCAATGACCAGCAGGCAGGCTTCGCCGCCGTCCTGCGTTATCTGCTCGCAAATCCGCGCGATGCTCTGCTCGAACACCAGCCGGTTGGCAATGCCGGTGAGCGGGTCGAGCGAGGCGAGTTGCTGTTTCTGCATGAGACGGACTTCAAACGATTGCGCGGAACGCTCCAGCTCGCCGATGCGCTGGCTCATCTGCTCGGACTGTAGGCGCCATTCGCGTTCGCGCGCGTCCTCGCGCTCGCGGAACGTCTTCAGGTGGCCGGCGATCGCGCCCAGTCGTGCCTGCACCTCCCTGTGCAAGCTGCTCATGTCTTGCGCCTGATCCAAATGGCTGCCCAGCGCGCCGATTTCGGTGGACAAATGACGGTCCAGTTCCTGCCGTGCGCCCATGCCGTCGTGGCGGTCGGTGCTCTCGTGGTCAAGGTACCGGTTCAGTTCGCCCAGTTGCAGGGTGACCTGGGCCAGCAACGCCTCGGCAGCCGCACGCTGTTCGTCGAGCTGCCGGTGATGGCGGTTGACCATGCAGGCGACAATTTCGGCCTGCACCGCCATCGACTCGTCGTCATTGGCCTGATCGATGGCCTTGCGGAGGTTGTCCAGGCGCTCGGTGGCGCTGTCCTCCAGCCCCAGTCGGTCGATCAATCCCAGCAACAGCCGAGCGGTGGCCGAACTCGCCGGCGCCGGTACCACTGCCGCGACCTCGTCCATCGGCCCGAGCGGCGCAACCGGCGGCTCGACTGGCAAGTCATCGAGCGAGCGCACGGCATCGGTGAGGCTGAGCAGCAACGACTCCAGCGCGATCTCCTCAAGCGGCTCACGCAAGCGCTGACGCAGTTCCCCCAAGGTGGCGTCGAGGATCGCGGCACGGCCCTCGGCCGCATAGGTCAGGCGGGAACACAACCGACGCAGCAGATTGTCGACCCGTAGCCAGCCCTCGCAGGCGCGCTCCAGTTGTTCGACCGTCTGCGACGACGCGAGTACCGGCCCCTGGATATTCATCGCCTGTCCCTGCTCAGATTTTCCGCATGGTAGGTGCGGAGACAGCGGAACGCACGCGTTTACTTCGCCAGGCTCGCGCTTTTCTGGCCAGGGCACCGCGCAAAGTGACTCATTGGGCTGCACATCGACGACCCGGCTCCGGGCGGACATCCAGTGGATCGGCCTGTCCGCGCCCCAACCAGGCGGCGACCGTTGCCCGCAGGACGGATCGGCGCCGATCGTCGGCTGCATGGGTGCGGGCAAACGACGACTCGCATTCCCTGCCCCTCCAAAAGAAAAAACGCCCCACTCGGGGCGTTTCGTTTTTGCAGGTGGATCGCTCGGGACCTCGCCAATCCTTTTGGAACTCGGCGTCCGTTGTCGCTGTGCGCAGCGCGGCGGATCAAAGCGCCGGCGAAACAGCCTCAGGCGAGAAGCCCCAGCGCACGCAACGCCTCTTCGGCCGCTTCATGGTCCTGCGCCGACGTGCCGCCGGAAACGCCGATGCCACCGGCAAGCTTGCCGTCGAGCAGGATCGGCACGCCGCCACCCACCGCCATGAGCCGCGGATGCTGGGCCAGCGGTGCCACCGTCGGCTCGCTCATGTAGGCATTCCACTGATGCGTGGACATGCCGAACGATGCGGCGGTCCACGCCTTGTCCATGGCCACCTCGGCGGTCAGGAAGGGCGCCGCATCCGCGCGTTCGAAAGCGCGCAGATGGCCGCCGGCATCGGTGATGGCAATAGTGGCCGCGAAGCCGCGCTGGGCGCATGCCGAACGAGCACGACCAAGCAGTTCGTGCGCGGCTTCCAGGCTGAGGGTGGGTTGGGTAATGGCGTTCATGGGGATTCCTGGGGACTGAAGAGTTAGCAAATAGCGGAAGAAGTCGTCATCCCAGCGAAAGCTGGGATCCAGCGTCTCGGCAATGCTTGAAGACACTGGATTCCAGCTTTCGCTGGAATGACGAGCAGGGCTTTGATCGAAACGTTCTCAGCGGGCGGCAACGACAACCTTGCCGATCATGTTGCCGGCTTCGACCAGCGCGTGGGCCTGGATCAGGCCCGCGGCATCGAGGCCATCGATACGTCGCGTGAGCGTGTGCACCACATCGCCGCGATCGACCAGTTCGGCCATGCGGCGCAGCAAGGCATGCTGTCGGGCGATGGTGCGCGTGGTGAAGATCGGGCGCGTGTACATCAGCTCCCAATGGATCGAGATGGACTTGGTCTTGAACGGCCCGATGTCGAGCGCGACCGGATCGTCGATCAACGCGAACTTGCCTTCCGGACGCATCACCGCGGCAATCTGCGGCACGTAGCCCGCGCTTTCATTGAGCCCCACCACGAAATCGACCTCCTTGATGCCGAGTGCCTGCAACTGCGGCGCCCAGGGCTCGCGATGGTTGATGACGTGGTGCGCGCCGTGCGCCAGCACCCACTCGCGCGTCCGGGCCCGCGAGGCAGTACCGATGATGGTGACGCCGGTCAATCGACGCGCCAGCTGGGTGAGGATGGAACCCACGCCACCGGCCGCGCCCGTCACCAGCAGCACGGTGTTTTCGGTGGGATCGGCCTCATGGATTCGCAGGCGGTCGAACAGCAGTTCCCACGCGGTGATCGCGGTCAGCGGCAGCGAAGCCGCTTCCGCAAAATCCAGCGACCGGGGCATCGGCCCCACGATGCGCTCGTCGACCGCCTGCAGTTCGCTGTTGCTGCCCGGCCGCGTGATGTCGCCCGCATACCAGACGCGGTCGCCGGGCTTAAACCGCGTGGCCAGCGGCCCCGTCGCCCGAACAATGCCGGCGGCATCCCACCCCGGAATGCGCGGTGCGTTTTCCGGCACGTCGCCGTGGGCGCGGATCTTGGTGTCCACCGGGTTCACCGAAACGGCTTTCACTTCGACCAGAAGGTCGTGATCGCGCAACTCGGGGGTGGCCAGTTCAACATCCTGCAGGGCGTCGGGATGGTCGATCGGGAGGTTCTGGAAAAAGCCGACAGCTTTCATGGGCGTGCTCTAGCGCGATGTGGAGGCGCCCATTGTGTCGATCTTCGTTTTTCAGAAAAATGGGTTAATGTCGGTAACACTTACCGAATTTTCAAGAAAATGATCCGACTCGACGACATCCAGATCTTTGTGCAGACGGTCGAGGCGGAGAGCTTTTCCGAGGCGGCCCGTCAGCTCAATATCGCCCCCGGCTTTGCCAGCGCCGCGGTGCAGCGGCTGGAGAAGGCGCTGAATACACGGCTGTTCGTGCGCTCCACCCGCAGCATGCAGTTGTCGGCGGAGGGCGAGCGGTATCTGCCGCATGCGCGTGCCATGCTCGATGCACGCTCGCAAGGCCAGCGTGCGCTGGCCAGCGGCCAGGACAGTTTGTCCGGAAGCCTTCGTCTCTCGGTGCCTTCGGATTTCGGCAGGAATCTCCTGTTGGGCTGGCTCGACGAATTCCAGCACCAGCATCCGGCCCTTTCACTGCACCTGCGGATGAGCGATCGCGCCGCCGTCCTGACGCGCGAACCGCTGGATGCAGCCGTGCGCTACGGCGCGTTGTCGGATTCGTCGCTGGTCGCGATTCCGCTGGTCGAAAACAACCGGCGTGCACTATGCGCCGCGCCATCCTATCTGGAGCGCGCAGGCAAGCCCGCAAGCGTGGACGACCTCAGGCACCACAACTGCCTGCGCTTCGTGTGGAGCGAGCAACTGCACGAACGCTGGCTGTTCACCCTGCCCGGCGGCAACAAGACCGTGAGCGTCTCGGGCAATCGCATCAGCGACGACGCCGATATCGTCCGCCGCTGGGCGGTGGCCGGCGAAGGGTTGGTCTACAAATCCCGCATCGACCTCGTCCCGGATCTGCGCGCCGGCCGCCTGGTCGAGATATTCCCGCCAGCCCACTGCGAACCGTCACCGCTCAACCTCATCTGCGCCGACCGCTCGCGATTGACGCCGGCGATCACGCAACTGAAAACCTTCCTGCAAGCACGCTGCGCGAGCCTGCTCGACGATTACTGGCAACACGTCGCAGCGAGCGCCGGCACAGGGAAAAACAAGACGCTTCGAACTGCTCCACGTCGCTGACGAACGCCCGCCTTTGCCCGTCATCCCAGCGGTTCTCAACGGCCGGACGTGCAAGAAGCCCGGCGGCCGACGGCAAGCCGCGCCAACCGCGGCAATTGAAACAGACCACCTCGCCGCTCCCCTGACCAGGGTCAACACATGCGGGCACGGCAAACGGTAGCTTGCAGCGACTCAATCGGAGCACCCTGCCCATGTCGTTCGATATCGTGATCATTGGCGCCGGCCCCGCCGGCCTGTGTTTCGCCCGCTCGTTGGCGGGTAGCGGCTTGCGCATTGCGCTGGTCGAGCGGCAGCCCGAGGCGGCGCTGGTCGCACCGGCGGACGACGGGCGCGAGATCGCGATCACCCATCACTCGCAGCGCCTGATGCGCGAGCTGGGTTTGTGGGCACGGCTGCAGGAAAACGAGATCGGCACCTTGCGCGACGCCATGGTGATCGATGGCGACGACCGCGACGGCCTGATCTTCCGCCACGACGAGACCGGCAAATCGCAGCTGGGCTGGCTGCTGTCCAATCATGCGATCCGCCGCGCGGCGTATGCCGAAGTGATGGAGCTGCCTGAGTCCGAACGGATCACCGGCGTGCAGGTAACCGCCGTGCGCACCGCCAGCGACGGCGCCCAGGTCGAACTGAATACCGGCGACATCCTGCACACCCAGCTCGTGGTCGCCGCGGACAGCCGCTACTCCGAGACCCGCCGTGCCATGGGCATCGCCGCCAGCATGCACGACTTCGGTAAAACCATGCTGGTATTGCGCATGCAACACGACGTGGCGCACGACCAGGTGGCGTGGGAATGGTTCGGCGTCGGCCAGACCCTGGCCCTGCTGCCACTGCACGATCCCCACACCTCGTCGGTGGTGCTGACCCTGCCACCGCAGGAAATGCAGACCTTGCTGGCGCTGGACGACACCGCGCTGGAAGCGGCGATGGCCTCGCGTTTCCAGCAACGCCTGGGTGCCATGCGGATAGCCGGCCCGCGTTGCAGCTACCCACTCGTCGGCGTGTACGCCAAACGCTTCGTGGCCGAACGCTTCGCCCTGATCGGCGACGCCGCCGTCGGCATGCACCCGGTCACCGCCCATGGCTTCAACTTCGGCCTGCTCGGCCAGGCCACCCTGGCACGCGAACTGCACGCCGCGGTTGCGGCCGGGCAACCGATCTACAGCCCCGAGTTATTGCACCGCTACGAACGCCAGCATCGATTGGCCACGCGCCCGTTGTATCTGGCCACCCGGATGCTGGCTGGTTTGTATACCGACGACCGACGACCGGCGCGGGTGGTGCGCAAGCTGGCATTGCGGGTCGGTGCGCGGTTGCGGCCGTTCCGGATGGCGGTGATGGCCGGGCTTACGGTTGATGGTGGGACGGAGCTGCGGGGTTCTCGCTTTCGATTGGGGCGCTCGGAGCGGGTGGTCGCGGTGAGGGAGTGATAATTCCTGGAGTGGTCCCCGACGCCTTTTCTGGCGAGCGAACCGAAAGCCCCTTCGTCAGCCTCGGTAAATCGGGCCATCTGAAAAGGGCTTCCGTGGGTGGTTCGCCATCACGAGGGAAATCACCCTACGGAGACTGACTCCCCGACTCGCTTCTCAGTGACCGCTTTCAGGAACCACCGAACCCGCTGGCGGCGCGACACTGCTCGCGCTGGCGAGCTTCTCGGGTTGACCGCCCCCGGAGGCGTATTGCCCGACCTGCAGGGTGAACTGTGCTTTTTGTCCTGATGCCACTGCGGCAGGATCGACGTACACCTGAATCTTGTAAGTCGTCGCAGCGCCAACGGACTGCGACCACGTCTCCGCTCCGGACGTCGCCGTGTCGACCAGCGGCTTGCCATGGGTCTGGTCATCCACCTTGAAGTGCACCTTGGCGTTGCTGGAGATGACATTGACCTTGACGGTCATGCCTGCCGCGATGGCCACGCTGAAGTTCTGCGACGTGGCGTCCGCCCCCAGTATCCAGCTTTGCACCGCCCATGATTTGCCGGGTTCGAACGTCACGGCAGTCGCCGGCGCCTGAAAGTCTTCGACCCCGTATTGGCCGATTTGCAACGCGTATTTCACGGTCTCACCGGAGGGCACCGCGACAGGATCGATGTAGACCTGGATCGTATACGTGGTGTCCGCCGCGTTGACTGTTGTCCAGCTGGTGTCGCCAGTCTTCTGGGAATCCAGTACCGCTTTTCTGCGGTTCTGGTCTTTCACCTTGAGCTGCACGTTCGGGCTGCGGGTGAGGAGATTGAGCTTGAACGTCTTGCCCGCCACACCGGCGACCGTGTAATCGACCGACTTGTTGAAACGGTCAAGACTGCCGACTTCCTGCGCCCACACACTGTTTGGCGCAAAGGTCACGTTGACCGGCGTGTCGGCGAATACGGGCAGCGATACGCAGGCAACAGCCAGGCCCAGCCCCACGCCGACGGCGCCGCGGAGAAAATCGAAACGTGACATGTGGAACCCTCGCGTAGTTTGGAATTCGCTGGGGATGCTTCGAAGATTCCACGTCCTGCATCGTGGCACGCGCATCGGCGCGGCGTTCCAGTACATGGCGGCGCCTCACCCCCGAGTCGGCGCCGTCTGCGAACGATACGCCTACTTTGGGTGGCTCGCGATTGTCCTCGACACGAATGGCACTTACTTAAGCCAAAAACCTCCACTTTTCGTCATTCCTGCGAAAGCAGGAATCCAGTGGCTTCAAGCTGTCAGGGGCGCTGGATCCCCGCTTTCGCGGGGATGGCAAGCTCAAATAAGTGCCATTCGTCCCTGACACATTTTTCGCCCCTGAACGTCGTCGTAAACGCGTACTCTTAGCCGCGCTTTCAGGGGAATTGCAATGCGTGTACTGGTTACGGGTGCCTATGGCTTCATCGGCGCACACATCGTCGCGGGCCTTGGTGCAGCCGGCCATGAAGTGGTTTGCGCCGTACGTGGTGGACGCGTCGATTCGCGCTTCCCCGGACTCAGCGCCATCGCCTGCGATATGGCTGACGATGTGCACGTGGAGGACTGGCTGCCTCGCCTGAAGGGCATCGATGCGGTGGTGAACAGCGCGGGGATTTTACGAAAGCGCGCGAATGACCGGTTCACCGCCGTACACGAGCAGGGACCGCTGGCCTTGTTCCGCGCCTGTGAACAGCTGGGTACTCGACGGGTAATTCAGATTTCCGCACTCGGTGCCGCCAGCGACGGCGAGTTCATTGCTTCCAAGCATCGCAGCGATGCGACGCTGGCAACGCTGGAGCTGGACTGGTTGGTGTTGCGCCCATCGCTGGTTTATAGCGTACGCGGTTCGTATGGAGGCACGTCGCTATTGCGTGGCCTGGCGGCCTTGCCGGGGGTGCTATTGCTGCCCGGAAAGGGTGAGCAGCAGGTGCAACCGATTGCTGCGGAGGACGTAGGGCAAGCCGTTGTCGCCGCATTGGCGCGACCGGCATTTGCGCGCGAATTCGTGGAACTTGTGGGCCCCGAAGTGCTGACCTTGCGCGACTACCTTTTTGCCTGGCGAGGCTGGCTCGGTTTCGGGCCGGCGCGCACACTGGCAGTGCCTGGCTGGTTGGTGCGCATCGGCGCCGCGCTGGGTGAGCGCCTGGGTAGCGGGCCATTGGGCCAGACCATGGCGCGCATGCTTGAACGCGGCAACGTTGGCGGCGCGCAGGCCAGCACACAACTGCAGGAATCACTCGGCCTGACGCCACGATCGTTGCTGCGCGCACTCACCGAGACACCGAGCGAAGTGCAGGATCGCTGGCATGCCCGGTTGTACTTTTCGCTGCCGCTGCTGCGAGTGTCGATTGCACTACTGTGGATGGGATCTGGCCTTGCTGGCTGGCTGGCCTCAGCAGCTGAGGTCGTGGCCGTGGTACCTGACGCCTCCCTGTCCAGTGGAAACTTGCTGGTGCTGGCGCGGCTGACCGCCACTGCCGACCTGGTGCTTGGCGTGCTGTTGCTGCTGCGCTGGCGATCGCGACTGGTGTTGACACTGATGCTGTTGATGTTGCTCGGCTACACCTTGGGCATCGGTATTGGCTGGCCCGGTCACTGGCTGGATCCGCTCGGCGGCTTGCTGAAGAATCTGCCATTGTTCGCGGTATTGCTGGTGCTGTTGGCAACGGACGAACGCCGATGAATGACTATGTGCTGCTGAAGGTCGTGCACATACTTTCGTCCACTTTGCTTTTCGGCACGGGCCTTGGCACGGCGTTCTTCATGTGGTTCACCCATCGCACCGGCCAGATCGAGGCGATTGCAGCGGCAACGCGACTTGCCGTTCGTGCCGACCTCTTGTTCACCACGCCAGCGGTTATCGTCCAGCCGGTGTCGGGCTATCTGTTGATGCGGCTGATGAATTTCGATCTGCACGCACGCTGGTTGCAGGCAGCCATCGTGCTGTATGTGGTTGCCGGCACCTGCTGGATGCCCGTGGTGTGGCTGCAATGGCGCGTTCGAGATTTGGCGGCTGACGCACTACGTGAAGGCGCACCCTTGCCGCCGGCCTACCATCGCTACATGCAGATCTGGTTCGCGCTGGGCTGGCCGGCATTCTTAGCTGTAATGCTGATCTTCTGGTTGATGGTAGCCAAGCCGGCACTGTGAGCTTGCGCGCGTGCGCGCATCTCGCTGGCGGTAAAAAGACCGAAAAACTGGGTCAAAAACTGAGTCTGAGTGGACCTTCCAAGGCGACGACCTCGAAGAAGTGCACTCTGACCCCGGTGCCCGTAAGCTGTCGTCATCGAGCCAAATCTCGACCTCGTTCACGTCGGCTCCCCGCTGCACGGTACCGCCGCGCGTGACCGCTTCGGCGATGGGCGCTTCAATTCGTTGTCCTGCAGGCTGCGGCCAAGGGTGTCTTCTGCGGCGAGCAGGTCGATGTCCGCCGCCATCCCCAGCACGCTAAGCACCCGCAGCATGGTGGCCAGACTGGTGGACGGATCGCCCGCCTCCAACTTGCCCAGGGTAGGCACGCTGATACCAACCCGTTCCGCAAGCATCGCTTGGGTCATCTTGCGACGCAGTCGCGCTGCACGCAGACGCTGGCCGAGGGCCACAACCTGGCGGCGGGCTTGCGGGTGGGTCGGCGGGGTGCGTTTTGACATGTAGATTAAATTAGTTTTCGGCTGGGTGTAATGCAAGTTAATTTGCATTGTTAGATGGAAGAATTCAACCATGGCGCGTCGGTATCCAGGGACGGGGCTTCGTGGATCAAAGAGACGGAGGAGCTTGATTTCCTCCGTCTCGCTTTCCGGCGGGGAGAGGGGGCGAAATTCGCCCTGATGGCCGCAACAGCGTTACCGCGTTGGGACATCTCCCATAGCAGCTGCGCGACTGGTGGAAACCATTCAAATCCTGAATGCGCGCAGGGCCTGCCTGTCCCTTGCATCAACAGACAGCGAAGTGACACCGCCCCGAACGAGGTACGTTGAGGGAATAAAAACGAGGGGCTTAGCGTCGCAGCCGAGACGTGCCAACTCTAGCCAAATTAACGGGACTTAGCTCGCAGGAAACGGTTAAAATCGTCATCCTTGATGGTGATCAAAACTCCCTTTCCGGTGATCGATTTGTTCGCGGGCCCTGGCGGGCTGGGCGAAGGCTTTTCGTCGCTCGTTGATGACACGGGGAATCGAAGGTTCAAGCTTGGTGTTTCCATCGAAAAAGATGAGGTGGCCCACCGCACCTTGTCACTGCGCGCCCTGTTTCGTGCGTTCAACAAGGACCACGTTCCGGACTGCTATTACGACTATCTGCGCGGGGACATTTCCCGCAGCGCGCTATTCGCGCACCCTTCCGTTCCTGACGAAGCTCGTTACGCCGCCTCAGAAGCGAAACATGCTGAGCTCGGCAAGACTCCGGTGGCAGACGTCGATGCCTGGATCACCACTGCGCTGGATGGGGCCAACGAATGGGCCTTGATCGGCGGACCGCCCTGCCAGGCCTATTCCCTGGCCGGTCGATCGCGACGCACCAGCACCAAGGAAGACCTGGAAAAGTTCGAGAACGACGAGAAACACTTCCTCTACAAGGAATACCTACGAGTCATTCGGGAATTTTCGCCCTCGGTATTCGTGATGGAAAACGTCAAGGGGATTCTGACGTCAACTCACAAAGGCACATCAATTTTTCAACGGATCCTTGCCGACCTTTCATCACCCGGCAAAGGTCTCGAATACCGCATTCGCTCCTTTGTCGTTGACGGTGAGGGGGATCAGCTGGATCCTGGCGACTTCGTGATTCACTCCGAGCGCTACGGCGTCCCTCAGAGCCGCCACAGGGTGATCCTGTTTGGGATCCGTGCAGATGTAGCCGCACGCGCAGCCGAGGCGAGCCCCACTCCCAAGCGTTATGCGCTCAGCCCCACCAAGGAACGCGTAGGGGTATCTCAGGCACTGTCCGGGCTTCCACCACTCCGCAGCCGGCTATCCAGGGGCATGGATTCGCATGAAGGATGGCTCGATGTGGTCGAAACTGCGCAGACGGGACTGAAAGGCTGGCGGAGCTTGCATCGAACCGAAATCGAAGAGGCCATGAGCCGCGCGTTTCACAACGCGCAGGCACATACTAGCTATGGCGGAAAGTTTGCTCGCCGACAGGTGACCATCGACAGCTCGATGCCCAAGGCGCTTCGCTCATGGTTCCATGACCCGAAGTTAGGTGGCGTGTTACAGCATGAGGCACGCTCGCACATGCCCTCCGACCTCCACCGGTATGTGTTCGCTGCTTGCTATGCAAATCTGATTGGCATCTCACCCGATCTTTCGTTGTTCCCGCCTCGTCTTCTACCGGATCATGCCAATGTGGATGCAGAGAACATCCCATTTTCCGACCGATTCCGTGTCCAGCGCGCAAATCTTCCCTCAACAACCGTCGTGGCACACATTGCCAAAGACGGTCACTATTACATTCACCCAGATCCTTCTCAGGCCCGGAGCCTGACTGTTCGCGAAGCCGCCAGGCTGCAGACGTTCCCTGACAATTACTTTTTTGAAGGGAATCGCACGGAGCAATACACACAGGTGGGCAACGCTGTGCCACCCTGGCTGGCCCGGCAAATCGCCGAAGTGGTTCTCAGTTTTCTGGATGGGTCAAAAACCCTCTGATTTCGCCGCGGGCTTCTGAAGCCGCGATCCACGAAACCATCGTGTCCTGAAGTGACGCAAACGCGGCCGGGTCGCGCGTCGCACATTCCCATACCGTCAGCACTCGCCAGCCATCGGCCAACAGCGTCTCGATTGCGTGCTGATCCCTGCTGACGTTCCCGGACAACTTGCTGGCCCAAAATTCGGGGCGGGTGGCTGGCAACTTAGCGAATCTGCAGGCCGCGTGCTGATGCCAGAAACAGCCGTGAACGAAGATCGCGACCTTCCGGCCGACCATCACAATGTCAGGAGCACCAGGCAGGTCACGGCGATGAAGACGGAACCGCAGACCTGCTGCAAACAATGCCTTTCGCACCAGGATTTCGGGGCGCGTGTGCTTGCCCCGGATCCCGGACATCATGCGACTTCGCGTTAATGAATCGACCACATCCACGACATTGCCTTAAGCCAGTTCGGGGATTCCTTCCATCACCTTCGAATACGGGGCTTTCAATACAGCTTCGCTGCAATCCGATTTTTTCGACCATTCCGAAATCATGCGACCAGAAGCCGTGCGCTGCAGTTCTTCATGAACCTCTTTGGCCCATATGGCAATCTGGGCCAGCAGTTCGGGAGAAAGACCTTGCCGGATCCAGACACGTTCAAGCTTGAACTGCTCACCCACGAGCTTTGATACCAGCGCCACCGTGTAGGAAGCGACATTTCCCTGAAACGCCTGGAACATCGGCCGAACCAACTTCTGCACCGCCTTGTAGAGAATGGCTTTGGCCACCATGGCTTTATAGGCAGTGCTATCAAGGACCGGAGCCACCCCACCTTCCTCCGGGGAGGGCATCGAAGACATAAAACGATCAAAGCACTTTTGCGCACCCAGACTGACCACGTCGGGCCTGCCATCCCACGCGAGCACATACTTGGCGAGATCGGTCTTGGTCAGCTTGCGCGCCGGTGGAACCGTGTTCTTCAGCGCTCGCAACCTGGCGGGCGTGGTTCCCTCACGAGCAAGCATCGTCGTGTAGCTTCCCGCGGCCCGTTCATAGAACCATCGCCCGACGCCATCAGGGCAATACACCGTCAGCGATAGCCGCTCGATATCCACATGGAACGGCTTGTTCGCCGAGAGATCCGACTGGCGCACCGCATTTTGACTATTCGCAAAACGCGAAATGTCGGAGACCAGGGCTTCCTCCTTGGCGGCATCCTGAATCTTCATGATGATGATTTTGGCCGGCACCCTCACCTGCGCAAGATCCGTATCCGGATACTTCTTTTTCGCAAAGTAGAGGGATGCCGTTGTCTGGCCGCCATTGACGATCTGCATGCCTTTCAACCAGGCAATACCAGGTGACCCGTCCAGAGCATTCGACAACCGCGCTTCGTCCGCGACCAGAACGATGCCGTTGTTGTAGGCCATGAACCGATCAGGCGCTTCGCGAAGCGTTTTCTGGATACCTGCATTGACGCCCTTGCCCCTGACGCTAAGAAACGAACGCACATTCGCCTCCAGCAGGCGGGCGCCATATCGCTCATAAAGATAGCGAAGCGCTTCACCTGGAATCGCTGCCAGCGCATAGTCGTAGTCGGCCTGACCTGGCACAAAAACACATGGCAATGCGGAGCCGGAGATCTGGGTGAAGTCCACAACGAGCTCATCGCGCGGCTTGCCTTCCGACATGTGCCGATACAGACGCTCGATGTCCATCACTTCAAGGTGGACGCTTTTCTTGCCGATCTGCCGGGGCTTGAAATTCTTGGTCTTGGCAACCTTGTCTGTCAGGACAAATACCCGAACCTGATCGAGACCGTTGTAGATGGACTGGATGGTCTCGGCCAGCGAGCGCGCTTCAATAGTTGGGTCAAGCTTGGACGCCATCTTTCCTTCAGCGCACAACAAAAGAAAACGCAGGCATTGATCGGCGACCGTTTTAGTCTCCGCGTCCGCGACGGGCGAAAGTGTGTCGACGCCATCGTAGAGGCTGACGAACAGGTCCAGCTGATCGCAATCATCCGAAATCGAATAGCCACTCAGTCGGAAGTTCGCATTCCCGATCTTGCCCCGATAGGGGCATCCGTTCGGCTCAAAAGTCATTCCGATATCGGCCATGTGCTGCATGACAATTTCGGAGAATGCGAGCTCGGCGAACGGTGAGCCATCCAGCATGCGAGCGCGAACGTCAGCCTGTGTTTCGCTCAGAAATTCTTGAAGATCCACCCTCAGAGCACTCCCAGCAAAGTCAGTGCCTGATCAAGGGGCACGACTTCGCCTTTAACTTTATCGAGATCAATTTCATACGCTGCCCGCACGATGCCAACGGGAACGCCACCTTTGGTCAACCTTGGAAATCCTTCATCAATCCGCATAGTTCGCATCCCTGTAAAAGCAAACTGTCGCGGATAACGATCCGCATGAGTGTCAAAAAAGCCAACGGCAATCAGCCGATCACACAGGCGACGTTCGGCCTCGGCGTCGCCATGGATCGCGATGCGCAACGCGGCCACAGCTGCAGGCAGGGACTGACCTTCCGCGGTTTGACGCAAACGCACGCCGACAAGAAACAATGGCTGTCGAATCGCATCATCGAGTTGTTCGAGGGATCCAATCTTTGCTGGAAAGCCAGAAGCAGACAGGGTCGTCTTCACCTCCAGCGCCCCTGTTCCAAGTTCAAAGTCCTGCACCGCATCCAGCGGACCTACCCAGGCCTCGATACAGCTCGCCGGTGCAAGGCCGCATGCAATCAATGCTGTCAAAACTGTCAGCTCACCGAAGAGCCCCATTTCTGCCTCCGGACTCAGCGACTGAGTTCCCTTGCGCATGAATTCCTGCCACGCGCGCACCCGCCCAAGGAAGCGCCTCACCTGCAGCGGACCAGACGAAGCCATTTCTTCGTCGAGCGCTCCTGCAACATCACAGACCATCGTCAGGAACAGATCAGCGTTGCCGGAAGATTTGCGGGAAAGTGCCAGCCAGGTTGCGCCATCGCCAAACGGGTCGACACGCTCCACGTTGAAGCCACCACCATCCGGCAGTTTTTCAGCCGCAGGTATGCTGA
This sequence comes from Rhodanobacter fulvus Jip2, assembly GCF_000264315.1. Taxonomy (GTDB): domain Bacteria; phylum Pseudomonadota; class Gammaproteobacteria; order Xanthomonadales; family Rhodanobacteraceae; genus Rhodanobacter; species Rhodanobacter fulvus. The sequence goes on along the minus strand of NZ_AJXU01000003.1, from coordinate 17,731 downwards.
CGTTGGAAAAGCCGACGAGCAGCGCCTCCTCCTTGCCAGGAAAGCGGCGTCCTGCAGCTAATTTGCATGAACCCGACGGTGTTACTGCGATCGTGCGCCAGCCGCTCGCATCCTCCGAGTTGCCCAGAGAGCCCCATGCAAGCTCGAACTCACTACTCGCCCGAGCCATATTCCTGCTCCCATGTGAGGTGATCGACCGCATATTCCACCTTGACCCCGTTGTCACTGGCGGGAAAGCTGACGCCGAATGCAATTACAGGGTCGGTGTAATCGCCGAATCCCTTCCCTGCGGCCGATGCTGCGTCGTTGGCAGACCGTGGATCCAGCGGATAAAGGAGCAACAGTCCTCGCTCGGGAGCCGGGGCAACGCCTTCAGCGCCCTTACCCCGGACACGCCGAATAGCAGGGCCGTTCGGAACCTCGGGGGCTTTGGGTTGTGTGCTCTTTTGCTTGGTCTCCCAGGCCCGAATGGTCATTGCCAGTGCCGCGTCCCAGGCTTTCTCGTCCAGGTCGATTGCTTCGTCACGCGGTGACAGTAAACGACCGATGGAATAGCGGTCACTACCCGATGATTCATCAACACGTTTGAGCATATCGACGGTCAACCCAGTTTCGAACGTATGGCTGTTCTCGGTGCGTCCACCTCCCATCAGCACCACAGTCCAGGAGGTGAGCTCATTGGACCGCGCCATGTTGCAGACGAACTCCGCCAGCAACTTGCTGTTGACCTTGCGCGCGTTGGGATGCGTGGCATACGCCTCGAAGAAATCAGCAATAGCGTCAGGACTCACTGCATTCCAGAGATGGCTGCCGCTCCAGTTTTGCTGAACGCCTCCCCTTAGGCGCATCGGGCTGCTCTCACTCGGCTTGCCCATGGCGACCATGAGCTTGTTCGTAGTCCCCAGGTTGCGTTCCAGCAACCGGCGATCTTTGAAAAGCGACACTGTTTCCAGAAGCTCGCCACTGAAGGAGAGCTGGAGATTTTTGGCGGTGCGCATCTTCAGCGGCGACGTCACGAGAAGCACCGGATGCGACTGCACGCGAAGTCCGTAGTTTTCTGGTGTGGCATTGCGTTCGGCCATGGCTTCGAACTCTTCTCGCAGCTCCTCCGACGCATCCGCAATGTGTCCGAACCACTCAACGAGGTCTTCCGAAGTGTAGAGACGACATAGATCCACATAGCCAGGTCGATAGCCGAACCATCGCCCCATCTGCATGAGCGTGTCATACATTTTGGTGGTGCGGACAAAGTAGCTGGTGCAAAGGCCTTCCAGCGTCAGGCCTCGCGCAAGCTTGTCGCCACCAATGGCAATCACCTTCAGGCCGATCTGATCGTGCTCGGCGTAGTCGAGTGCATCCTTGGCCGTGCCGTTGACGATTCTTACCGTGATGTCCCGGATCGTGTCGGGAAGCGCGAGCATGATGTCGGCCCAAGACGGCATCATCAGGACCTCACCGCTATCAGAGAGTGCGGCAGTCACCGTTTCACTGGTTGGAATGAAATCAGTGTCCCAGAGCTTACGAAGGCTATCCACCAACCCTTCATGGTCGACCCGCTGGGTAACCTGCTGCCGCATGCGATTCATCGCGTGGGCAACCTGATCGTGAACTTCCTTCTGGACGTTTGTGAAACGCGTAACGTGAACCAGCATGGACGCGTGCTCTGAACCCTGTCCTCGACAAACGCGTGCAGCACAAGCCAGCACGAACGAATGGAGTGCTTCCACGAGGGAAGGTGGCAAGGCCGCCTTGCCATCATGCACCGGCACATGATCCTTTTTGTGCTTGGCGGGCATCCAGCCACCAGGTTGATCCCTAAGCACGTGATCGGTAATGTAGCGCGCCAGCGGTAACCCACCCTGGCGCCCTTCCGGCGTGCGCAAACCGAACATTCGCGTCGGCCCCACATAGTTGGAAGGCGCAGCCAGATTGATGATGAACGCCTGAGGAAACAGATCCGGGCCTTCCTCGATCGTGGCGCCTCGCCGATGAATAAAAATGTTGGCGAAGGGCGTCGCGGTGTATCCAACGTAAGCAGACTTCTCGAATGCGTGGAGAACCTGACGAATAAGGCTGTTGATTGTCTTCGGATGGTGTTCTTCGTCAGGAGTTCCATCAGCGTTGAACCACTGCTCGCCAGTGTCGACGGATGCGTTGTCCGCTTCATCGTCGATCACAAGCAGCGGAAGGTTTGTCACGATCCGACGCCCCGTCTTCGTATCGGTGCCATCCGCAACGTGCCCGCGAATCCACTTGAGAAGCTGGGTCAATACCGTCTTCTGTTTCTTGACGACGAACAGCCAAGGCCGTTCTTCGGGAGAAATCGAAAAATGCTTTGCAACACCGGCGTTGAAGTCTCCGTTGTCAGCGCGCGTTGTTGCGCAATGCGGGTGAATCTTTGGATCGCTATCGATTTCGGCAACACCCAGCGGCTTGCCGGGATCGCGGTTTTCAGACGTTTCGTAGCCCAGGAAGCTTTCTTCCAGACGGATCTGCGTCTGTGATCGAAGGTTGTTGTGCAGGCCAGCGAGTACGATGATGATCTTGTAGCCCGCGTCGGCAGCCTTACAGACCAGACCCGAATAGTTGCCGGTCTTCCCTGACTGAACATGACCGACCACCAGACCGCGACGATCCCATGCACCCTCGCGCGTCGGATCTTCGAGCCGGCCGAGGATGCCATCGGTCGACTCGTCCAGTGCCGCTACAACATCCACCGAAAGTCGTTTTTGCAAAAAGGTCTCGTAGCGTTGCCAGTATCGCCAGTCTCGTTTTCTGGCAGATACCAGCCAGGGAATATGTCCCTCGGAATCATGAAGCGCCGAATCCTTGCCAATCCAGTGGCTGAAACGACGGATGAGTTCAGAAATGACGGTGTCGCGGTCATTGGCCGACAGGTCGATGGCGAACGTAGCAACCGCAAAATCGACCTTTTCAGCGATCAGCGCTGGCGTGATCGCCTGCTTCTCGCGTTCGGCATGAAGCACAGGCTGAGCAATATTCAGCACCAACGTCACGGTTTTTTCGTTATCGGACATGAATAACCTTGGCCTATGCATTTGTTGATGCTGGGTCAGCAATAGAAAGAGAAGCAATCAGCTCCGGAAAATTCTGAAAGGGTTCGGTGACCAACAGCTGTCGTTTGGCCGCCTCGATACTCATGCCTCGGCGACCGACCATGTCCTTGAAGAATGTGTTGAGAAAACCCATGACCGCAGCCGATGGTTCGCCCGTAAATAATGTCTGCGGCGTCTCCTTGCTCTCGGCCGTATCGAGCCAGATCCGCTGGACAGGGACGGTCTCTTCAATTACGCGCAACATCGCCTGCACCAGCGGGCGGTGCTCTACAGACAAGTCCAGAACCGCACTGATTGCGGGATGACGCTCATCGATTTGATAGCGCATCCCGGACTTCGTGCGTTCCACGCGCCACGCCTGCTCAAGCGGTGCCGTCCCCGGCCGCGAGACTGGCGCGCCCCGATAGGCGAAAACGCGGCGCGCTCGCTCGCGAGTATCCTCGGCAAGGCGCATCAACCAGGGGCGGAGAGACACCGGTGGTCGGGCGGTGGCCTTGCGTATGTCGATCTTCCACTCGGCATCGGCTGCATTCGTGATGTCGAGCCGGATGCGTGCCAGTCGATGGGACTCCTCACGGTTCCACCTTCGCCCCTGCCCCAGCCCCAGCCATCCACCAGCGACGAGAAGCCGCTTATTCCGATACACGTAAAAACCCTGCTGGGCCGTCCAGCCGTTCGGGCCAGCGCCACTGTCAAACTCGCGTTGCGAAAGCCGATCCTTGTGCGGCAAGACGTGGCACTCGACCTCGACTGGGCCGGCGCTCGTGGTGGTCTTCGCAATGGGGGATGCCCACGGCTTTGCAGGATGTCCCACCATGAACGGATCCCACGGCAACACCGGCTGACCGTTTAGAAGAATCCGTAAATGAGGTCTCTGACCTTCAAGCAGGCGATGAAAGACCATGGCCAGATGGGCGCTGACGCGATCAATCAGATCACTAAAGTCTGCGGACGTATAACCCGCGGTCACGATCCGATCGAGCATTTCCCACAGCACCATCGTGCCAGAGCGTTGAGCTACCAGCGGCGAGATAAACGGTTCAGATCCCGGTTGAGTACCTTCAAACAGCATCCAGCCGCCCGAAGGATTTGCTGCAAGGGCATCGAGATCCCAGCGCAGACAGGCAGTGTCACCATCTTTGACCGTCGCGACGGTCAGCGAGCGGCAGTGGGAAAACGAGGCAGTCTTCAAACCCATGCCGAAGCGCCCCAGATCCAGCGGATCTCGCACTTCCAGCGGGCTCTTCGCACCAAGCTGCATGGCGCGTTCCAGTTCGCCATCGGTCATGCCGAATCCGTTGTCGAGGATCGCCACGCGGCTGGCGGTCCCCTCCCAGGAAAACTCAATCCGCACTTCGGTCGCCTCCGCCGAAATGCTGTTATCCACAATATCCGCCAGCGCAGCTTCCACCGAGTAACCGAGACCACGCAGTGCTTCAATCATTACGCCCGCGCGCGGTGGAAGATTCCGAGTCCCAGTCGTCTCGCTCATGCGTCTGACCCCGCCGGTTCAGACAGATTGCGTGGTTCGGAATCGATGAAAGTTCTTAAGGCGCCAGATCGTGCTGGATGTCGAAGTTTTCTCAGCGCCTTGGCCTCGATCTGGCGAATCCGTTCACGCGTGACATCGAACTTTTTCCCCACTTCTTCCAGCGTGTGATCGGTGTCCATGTCGATCCCGAAGCGCATGCGCAGCACTTCGGCTTCGCGGGCCGTGAGCTCCGAAATCGCCGCATTCACCGACTGCTTGAGGCCACTTTCTCCGACGAGATCGACCGGAGAAGAGGTCTGCTTGTCTTCGATAGACAGACCCCATGGCGTAGGATCGTCTTCGCTTTCGGGCGTATCGAGTGAAATCGGTTCAGCCGCGATCTTCAGGACTTTGTGGATTCTTTCCTCGGCGACCTCCATTTCGGGTGCAAGCTCAGCAGGAGTCGCTGGGCGACCGAGCTGTTGCTGCATCCGGCGCGAAACGGCGCCCAGCTTGTTGATCGTTTCAATCATGTGAACAGGAATGCGAATGGTGCGTGCCTGATCGGCGATCGCGCGCGTGATGGCCTGACGAATCCACCAGGTGGCATACGTCGAAAACTTGTAGCCGCGACGATGCTCAAACTTGTCGACCGCCTTCATGAGGCCTACGTTGCCCTCCTGAACCAGCTCCAGAAACTGAAGGCCACGGTTGGTGTAACGCTTTGCGATCGACAACACCAGCCTCAGGTTGGCTTCGATCATTTCCTTCTTTGCGCGACTCGCACGCGCGAAGCTGCCACTGATCGTACGGTGGTGATCCCGAATGTCTGCAATAGACAAAAGAAGGTTGCGCTCAATGGCGACCAAACCCTGCTGTTCTCTCTCGATGGCATCGCGAACAGCAAGGATGCTTGAAGCCCATGGCTGTCCGATGCTCGAAAGCTGCCCTGACCATAGAATGTTGCTCTCATTCCCGGGAAATGCTCGGATGAAATCTGCTTTGGGCATTCCTGCGCGCGTAACGATGATCTCGGTGAGTGCGCACATATGGCGCAGGATGTCAGCCACCAGTTCCCCAAACATTCGCACCAGAGTGCTAATCAATGCAGTCGGCAGCTTCAGTGTGCGGAACTCTTCGGCCATTCGTCCCCGAAGCCTGGAGACTTCCTCACTGGCCAAATCATTCGAAGTTGATGCCACCGTCTTGAAAGCCTCGTAGCGCTCACGCAGCGAGGCCATGCGACGCACAACCTCATGGGGATCGAGGCCAGCACTCGCCTCATCGTCGAGCAAGGCTTCCTCTTCCGCAACAGTCAAAGCATCTGCTTCATCACTGAGCGCGGCTTGATCACCCTTGGATACCGCAGCATTGATAGCCAGATCAACGTCAGAAAAACCTGCAAGAACCTCGCTTAAACGGCGTTTTCCACTTAGGTGTTGCTCATATTCTTCCAGCAGGAATTCGACAATCTGGGGAAAACCGGCCAAGGATGCCTGCACCTGACCCAACCCGTCCTCGATCCGCTTCGCGAGGACAACTTCGCCCTCGCGCGTCAACAACTCAAACAAGGCCACATCACGGAGATAGAGCTTTGCACAACGGTCGCCAGACAACGTCACTTCGTCGTAAAACGCAATCACATCCTCCAGCTCTTCCTCTTCACTGTCATTCGCCTCGTTCTGAAGCGGCTCGGAACGCAGCACCTTCCTTTCATCCGTTGAGACGTTGATTTCGCCGAGGGCCAATCGAAGCCGTGCTTCGCTCTCCTCGTCCCGGTGACCTTCCTCGTCCTCAAAAAATGCCTGCACGTCCAGATCGGGAATACTTCCTTCCCGAATGCCCTTCAGGATCAAGCTTTGCAACGGCCATCGATTCCCGCGATCGAGCAGACGTGCAGGCCGCGCAGACTTCTCCGGCAAGTAGACGGAAACATCGGACCAGTCGACCAGCTCATCCGACGCCCTGTGATTTGCAATGGCAACATGTAGCTCCATCGCGGCGTTTGCCAGCGACTCGTCACCCTCAGGCGCAACGATTTCATCTTCCTCTTCCCAGCTAGCGCCGGACTCCCCCTCGAGCAAATCCAGTGAAGAGCCAATGAAGGTGGCCTTTGAAGGGGTTTCTGCATCCACGACGTCCAGCTCTGCGCTGACTTGGTCTACGAATGCATCCGCTGCGTTTCGCTCCCGAACAAACGCTTCCATGACCTCTAAAGCATCAAATGCATTCGCTGCTTTGGCGATATCCAGGGCATCAAGCCCGGAAGGATCGGTCAGTTCGAGTGTCGCCCCTGAGTCCAGGAGCACCCGACAAGTCGATGCGCGGTTATTTCGCGCGGCCAGCATCAGAGGCGTAAGGCCCGCCCCATCACAGGCATTCAGGTTGTCACCGCGGGCAATGTGCAGCCTGACAGCGGTGTCCACACCAGCAACAGCGGCCAGTTTCAGCAGCTTGTTGAGCGGTGCGATGGCTAACGGACCAGCAACTGCACTCATGCGCAGCCCTCCGGGCACGCCCGACGCTCAATGCTTCCCTTCGTTCCCCCGACGACTTTCAACTCCAATGACACTCCAGCGCTGTAGGTGCATTCCTACGCCTCACGATTATGCACGCGTCCATCTCACCCATAGAGACAACATCAAGATTCATGCACAAACCAGACCACTTTCGCCTTTGGCAATTCGCAACAAAACATAGGAATCCGTTGCGCCACGTGACGCACGCGGTCAGCTATGGATCAGACGCGCCTCTCTAGTGAGCATTTTCGCCACTGGACAGCCGGCTACCGACTGCCGACTGCCAGCTAAGCCGGTCAGAGCGGTCAGAGCCACTTACGAATCTCGCGGCAGCGTGACGATGGGATTGTTCGGCTAGTCCATGGGCCTTACTCCTTTGCATTGCGCGCTACGGGGCCAGCCTGCGGCTGTCCAAATTCGCTCCCGGCGAATTTGTCGAACCCGGTGGGTTCTCACCCAGTCGTCTCCGCCAGAAACGCAAAACGCCCCACTCGGGGGCGCTTTGCGTTTCTGGCGGAGAGAGTGGGATTCGAACCCACGGTAGGCTTACACCTACGGCAGTTTTCAAGACTGCTGCCTTAAACCGCTCGGCCATCTCTCCATAAACCTTTGTCTGCGGCGGGGCGCGCGTCGCGCGCCACTACGGCAGTTTTGCTACGGGCATCCTGCCCTTCGCCCCCTTCGGGGCCAGCGGCTGCGCCGCTGTCCGCTTCGGCTTCCTGCCTACGCGTCAAGACTGCTGCCTTAAACCACTCGGCCATCTCTCCATAAACCTTTGTCTGCGGCAAGGCGCGCGTTGCGCGCCACTACAGCAGTTTTGTTCCGGGCATCCTGCCCTTCACCCCTTCGGGGCCGGCGGCTGCGCCGCCGTCCGCTTCGGCTTCCTGCCTACGCGTCAAGACTGCTGCCTTAAACCGCTCGGCCATCTCTCCAAACTTTTCGAACTCAGCATCCGTTCGCACTGAGCGTAGCGCAGCGGAGTCGAAGGCTGTCCTTCGACTTCGGCCCTTCGGGCCTACGCTCAGGACGAACGGCTGGAGGTGCAGGGTCGCAATCCTATCAGGAACCTTTCGGCGGTTGGTTGCTGCTGCCCTTCTTCGACAACGCCACCAAACAGCCCACCAGGATCGCCACCGGAACCAGCGCGCCCAGCAGCGGTACCAGCAAGATGGGTTCGCGCACGACCATGGGCACCAGTTGGGTCGCGGCGGCGAAGGTGACGATGGCCAGGCGCCAGCGGCGGCTGTGGCGGGCGAGCCAGAAGCTGGCGAGGACGAGCGGTAGCGCGATGACGGAGAGGTCGAGGTCGATGGTGGGCAGGTGCCAGACGTCGGCGAAGCCGAGGCGCATGCCGATCACGGTGGCCAGCACGGCGAGCAGGAAGAAGCTGGTGTAGAACTCCACCCTGCTCCAGCTTCCCGTTGGCGCGGGCGCGTTCATGCGATGCGGTCCAGGCCGGCCATGTACGGGCGCAGTGCTTCGGGGATGGTGATGGAGCCGTCGTCGTTCTGGTTGTTTTCCATCACCGCGATCAGGGTGCGGCCGATGGCGAGGCCGGAGCCGTTGAGCGTATGCACCAGTTCGGGCTTGCCGCCTTCCGTGTTGCGCACGCGGGCTTGCAGGCGGCGGGCCTGGAAGTCCTCGCAGTTGGAGCAGCTGGAGATTTCGCGGTAGGTCTGCTGGCTGGGCAGCCACACTTCGAGGTCGTAGGTCTTGGTGGCGCCGAAACCCATGTCGCCGGTGCACAGCAGCAGCTTGCGGTAGGGCAAGTCGAGTTTTTGCAGCACGGCCTCGGCGTGGCCGACCATTTCTTCCAGTTGCGCGTAGGACTCGCCGGCGCGGGCGATGTGCACCATCTCGACTTTCTCGAACTGGTGCTGGCGGATCATGCCGCGGGTATCACGGCCATAGCTGCCGGCTTCGGCGCGGAAGCACAGCGTGTGCGCGGTCATGCGCAGCGGTAGTGCGTCGGCGTCCTGGATGGTGTCGCGCACCAGGTTGGTCAGCGAGACTTCGGCGGTGGGGATCAGGTAGCGCTTCGTTTCGCCCACTTCGGTGGCGAACAGGTCTTCCTCGAATTTCGGCAACTGGCCGGTGCCCTGCATGCTGTCGGCGTTGACGATCACCGGCACGTTGCATTCGAGGTAGCCGTGCTCGGCGGTGTGCAGGTCGAGCATGAACTGGCCAAGCGCGCGATGCAGGTGCGCGAGCTGGCCGCGCAGCACGGTGAAGCGCGCGCCGGAGAGCTTGGCGCCGGCGTCGCCATCGAGCCAGCCGTGGCGCTCGCCCAGTTCGACGTGGTCTTTCACGTCGAAGGCGAATTCGGGTGGCGTACCCCAGCGGCTGACTTCGACGTTGTCCTTCTCGTCCTTGCCGATCGGCACGGATTCATGCGGGATGTTGGGGATGCCCAGCGCGATCTGCGCCAGCTTCGACTGCACGTCGGCCAGCGCCTGCTCGTTGCTCTTCAGTTTGTCGCCCAGGCCGGCGACCTCGGCCATCAGTGCGGCGACGTCCTCGCCCTTGGCCTTGGCCTGGCCGATCGCCTTGGAGCGGGTGTTGCGCACGCTCTGCAGTTCCTGGGTTTCCATGGCGAGGCGCTTGCGCTCGGCTTCGAGCTGCTCGACGGCCGCCGTATCCAGCACGTAGCTGCGCGTCGCCGCCAGCCGCTCGGCGGTATCGGCGAGATGCGCTCGCAGCAGCGTGGGGTCGAGCATGGTCGTTCCTTTGGGTGATCAGACCGGCAATTATCGTGGCAGGCGGTGAAGGGGCGCAAACGAGCTTGCGGTGCGAGGCGGGGTGCCGGGTGGTCGTCACGGAGTGATGGTCGGGTTCAGGTAACTTTGCCGGGCTTCGGGGCGAAAGGACTTGGGACGAGCGGAACTTGAGCTCGTCATCCTCACGCAAGCGGGGATCCAGTGGATTAGGGTGCTGGAAAGGCGCTGGATTCCTGCTTTCGCAGGAATGACGGGGATGAGGCTTTTGCGTCTTACTGAACGCTCGTCCTAATACTGCCAAGCCGGTAGATGCAGGTATCCGATCGCGACACTACTCACGAGGACGACACCCGATGGCGAAACAACCCGTGACTTTGATTTGCGATAGCGGAATGCCATCGCCTGTCCGCCTCAAGGCGACGCCGGCGCGGCATCCATGACTTGGCGCCGCCTGCTGCCCCGCCTGTTCATCGCGCTGCTGATCGTCGCCGCGATCGTCTGCTTTTTCGCGTTCGACCTGTCGCATTACCTCAGCCTGCATGCGCTCAAGGAGCAGCAGCAGTCGCTGCAGGCGTGGCGCGCCGAGCACCCCGTGTTGCTGGCGGCGGGTTTTCTGGTGGGCTACATCGTGATGGCGGCGGCATCCCTGCCCGGCGCGGCACTGGCCACGATTGCCGCCGGCGCGGTGTTCGGGCTGGTGGAGGGCACGCTGCTGGCCTCGTTTGCCTCGTCGATCGGCGCGACGCTGGCGTTCCTGGCCAGTCGTTTCCTGTTTCGCGATGCGGTGAAGCGCCGCTTCGGCAAACGCCTGGCCACCATCGATGAAGGCCTGAAGCGCGATGGCGCGTTTTACCTGTTCACCTTGCGGCTGGTGCCCGCGCTTCCGTTTTTCGTGATCAACCTGCTGATGGGCGTGACCGCGCTGCCGACGCGCACGTTCTACTGGGTCAGCCAGGTCGGCATGCTGGCTGGCACCGTTGTCTACGTGAATGCGGGCACGCAATTGGCACAGCTGGATTCGGCGTCGGGCATCTTTTCGCCGCTGCTGATCGGCTCCTTCGTGTTGCTGGGCATTTTTCCCTGGATCGCGCGCGCATTGGTGGCGCTGGTGCGGCGGCGCAAGCTCTACGCGCGCTGGAAGAAGCCGCGGCGGTTCGATCGCAACCTGGTGGTGATCGGCGCGGGCGCGGCGGGGCTGGTCAGTGCGTACATCGCCGCCACGGTGAAGGCCCGGGTCACGCTGGTGGAAAAAGGCGCGATGGGCGGCGACTGCCTCAATGAGGGATGCGTGCCGTCGAAGGCGCTGATCCACAGCGCGCGGCTGGTCGCGCGGGCGCGCGATGCTGCCGCGGCCGGCGTCGACGTCGGCGCGGTCACCGTCGATTTCTCCGCGGTAATGAGTCGTGTGCAGCGGGTGATCGGCGACGTGGCGCCGCACGATTCGGTGGAGCGGTACCGCGACATGGGCGTGGATGTGCGCAACGGTCACGCCACCATCGTGTCGCCGTGGGAAGTGCGCATCGGTGACGAAACCCTGACCACTCGCGCCATCGTGATTGCCGCCGGCGCCGAGCCGCTGGTACCGGACTTGCCGGGGCTGGCCGGTTCCGGCTTCCTCACCTCCACCACCTTGTGGGCGCTGCGCGAGCTGCCGCCGCGGCTGGTGGTGATGGGCGGTGGGCCGGTGGGCTGCGAACTGGCGCAGGCGTTTGCGCGGTTGGGTTCGCGCGTCACCCAGGTGGAGCTGGGCGAGCATCTGCTGGGGCGCGAGGACGCCGACGTATCGGCGTTCGTGGAAGCACGCTTGCGCGAGGATGGCGTCGATGTGCGCACGCGGCACAAGGCGCTGGCGGTCGAGTCCGATGCGCAGGGAAAATCCCTGCGCTGCGAGCACAACGGCGAAACCGTCACCCTGGCCTTCGATGCGCTGCTGGTGGCCGTGGGGCGTCGCCCGCGCGTCGCGGGCTACGGCCTGGAAGCACTGGGCATCCCGGCGCCAAAAACCATCGACACCGACCGCCACCTGCAGACGCTGTACCCGAACATCTACGCCTGCGGCGACGTGGCCGGCCCCTACCAGCTCACCCACGTGGGCGCCCACCAGGCCTGGTACGCCACCGTCAACGCCTTGCTGGGCGGGCTGTGGCGCTTCAAGGCCAACTACGAGGCGATCCCCGCCACCACGTTCGTGGATCCGGAAGTGGCGCGCGTGGGACTCAACGAACGCGAGGCCACGCAACAGGACATCCGCTACGAAGTCACCCGCTACGAGCTGGCCGATCTGGACCGCGCCATCACCGAGGACGGCACACACGGCTTCGTCAAGGTGCTCACCGTGCCGGGCAAGGACCGCATCCTGGGCGCCACCATCGTGGGCGCGCAGGCGGGCGAGCTGCTGGCCGAGTTCACCCTGGCGATGACCCACGGCCTGGGCCTGGGCAAGATCCTGGGCACCGTGCACGCCTACCCGACCTGGGCGGAGGCCAACAAATACGCCGCCGGCGCCTGGCGCAAGGCGCATGCGCCGCAGGGCGCGCTACGCTGGGCGGAACGATGGTTTCGCTGGCGGCGCCGATGAACAACCGATTCACCCTGTGCATCATGTTCGGCCTTGCCGCGTCGCCGGCGCTGGCGGCCGATGGATCGCTGTCGCTGCGTTTCTCCGACAGCACCACGGGAAGCCAGTTGCCGGTTGGATGGAAGAACTACCCGATGTCGCGGCACAAGGCCAAGGCCGACATCCGGCTGGTGCGCGACGGCGACACCACCGTGCTGCACATCGACGCCAACCGCAGCGCGGGCGGCATCGCCCACGCGCTGAAGCTGTCGCCGGAGCAGGTGTTGAGCTGGCGCTGGAAGGTCGACCACAGCGTGGCCGGCGCGAACCTGGAAAAAAAGCACGGCGACGATTTCGCGGCGCGCGTTTACGTGTTCTTCGACGTTCCGACCAGTGCGCTGACCTTCGGCGAACGGCTCAAGCTGCGCGTGGCCCGCATCGCCATGGGACACGAATTGCCGCGCGCCGCGCTGTGCTACGTGTGGGACAACACACACCCGGTCGGCACCATCGCGCCGAACGCCTACTACGGCGCCGTACGCACCATCGTCCTGCAAAGCGGCAATGCCCTTGCCGGCCAATGGCGGAACGAACATCGCGATGTCGCCGCCGATTTCCGCGCCGCGTTCGGCCGCCAGGCACCGCAGATTACCGGCGTAGCCGTCGCCAGTGACACCGACAACACCAAAGGCCACGTCAACGCGTGGTTCGGCGACCTCACCTTTTCGGCGCCCGCCGCCGCACCGGAGTCCACCGATGAATGACACCACCATCGACGTGCGACCGTCCTTCGCGCAAACGCTGCGCACGCACGGCGTGGCCCTGCCGCGGACGCCGCTGGAGATCCTGCAGGTCAACGTGGGCAAGCTGTGCGACCTGGCCTGCCACCACTGCCACGTCGAGGCCGGCCCCAAGCGCACGGAAATCATGCAGGCCGCCACGGTCGATCGCATCCTGGCCTTGCTGGCCGATGCGCCGCAGATCCACACGGTGGACCTGACCGGTGGTGCGCCGGAGATGAACCCGCGCTTCCGCCAGCTGGTGCGCGAATCGCGCGCCCTGGGCAAGACGGTGATCGACCGCTGCAACCTCACCATCCTGTTCCGCGAAGGCCAGGAAGACACCGCGCAGTTCCTGGCCGACCAGGGCGTCAAGATCGTGGCCTCGCTACCCTGCTACACCAAGGCGAATGTGGAAAAGCAGCGCGGGCAGCACGTGTTCGATCCGTCCATCCGGGCGCTGCGCATGCTGTCGCAGCTGGGCTACGGCCGCGAGGGTTCGGGCCTGGAAATCGACCTGGTCTACAACCCGCTCGGCGCCAGCCTGCCGCCCGCGCAGGCGTCGCTGGAGGCGGACTACAAGCGCGAACTGGCCGAACATTTCGACGTCCATTTCAACCACCTGTTCACCATCACCAACATGCCGATCAAGCGCTTCCTGCACCTGCTGCAGCGCGAGGGCCGCTACGACAGCTACATGCAGACCTTGCTGGATGCATTCAATCCGCAGGCGGCACTGGGCGTGATGTGCCGCAACCAGTTGTCGGTGGATTGGCGCGGACATCTCTACGACTGCGATTTCAACCAGGCGCTGGAGCTGCCGCTGGGCGGCCGCGAACGCACGCTGTGGGACATCGACGCGCTGACCGACATCGAAAACGAACGCATCGCCTTCGGCAGCCATTGCTACGGCTGCACCGCCGGCGCCGGCAGCTCCTGCGGCGGCGCCCTGGCCGCGTAGGAGCGCACCCTGTGCGCGAACGGCGGGCATCGCCCGCCCGTTTAATGACCCGCAGCGACAAAAGCATTCGCGCACAGGGTGCGCTCCTACAACAAATACCTGAAGCGAAGCATCAACATGACCGAAGACACCCAAACCAACACCTGCTGCGGCGACGATTCCCGCGTCCGCGACGACGTGCGCGAGTACTACGGCGAGACGCTGAAAAGCAGCACCGACCTGCGCACCACCGCCTGCTGCAGCACCAGCGCCATGCCGCTGCACCTGCGCGAAACCGCCGCGTTGTTGCACCCGGAAGTCACCGAGCGCTTCTACGGCTGTGGCTCGCCGATCCCGCCCGCGCTGGCCGGCGCCACCGTGCTGGACCTGGGCTGCGGCACTGGTCGCGACGTCTACCTGTTGTCGCGGCTGGTCGGCGAGCAAGGCCACGTGATCGGCGTGGACATGACGGCGGCGCAACTGGCCGTGGCCGAACGCCATCGCGATTACCACGCCACAGCGTTCGGCCACGCGTGCAGCAATGTCACCCTGCTGGCCGGCGATCTGGCCGACCTGGATGCGCTGGGCATCGCCGACGACTCGGTCGACGTGGTGGTTTCCAACTGCGTGCTCAACCTGGTGCCCGACAAGGCGCGCGCGTTCGCGCAAATCCTGCGTGTGCTGAAGCCTGGCGGCGAGCTGTATTTCTCCGACGTGTTCGCCGACCGCCGGCTGCCCGCGGAGCTGATGCGCGATCCGGTGTTGCTGGGCGAATGCCTGGCCGGCGCGCTGTACGTGGAGGATTTCCGCCGCCTGCTGGGCGCGCTGGGCGTGGCTGACGCGCGCGTGTGCGCCCGCAGCCCGATCGACCTGACCGATCCCGCGGTCGAGCAGCGCATTGGTTTCGCCCGTTTCGAATCGATCACCTGGCGCGCGTTCAAGCTGCCGCTGGAGGATCGCTGCGAGGATTACGGCCAGGTCGCCACCTATCTCGGCACGCTGCCGCACCAGCCGCATGCGTTCGACCTCGATGACCACCACCATTTCGAAACCGGCCGTCCGCTACCCGTCTGCGGCAACACCGCCGACATGCTGGGTGCCAGCCGGTATGCGGGGCACTTCCGTATTGACGGCGACAAGCAGCGCCACTTCGGGCTGTTCGACTGCGCGCCCGCCACGCCCACTGCCACCGGCACGGGCGGCGCCTGCTGCTGATGGACGCCACTGCGGCCAGCGACATCGATCGGAACACGGCGGCCGCGGGTTTGCTGCGCCTGTCGGTGATCGTGCCGCTGGCGCCCGGTGAAACTGCCTGGCGCGGTCTGGTCGACGAGTTGGCCGCGGTGCTGCCTGATGATGCCGAACTGATCCTGGTGCATGCCGACGCTTCATCGCCGCTGCCGGCGCCGGTGCCTCCGCCGGGGCCTCCGCTGTTTCGCCAGCTCAACAGCGCGCCCGGTCGGGCGCGGCAACAGAACGCCGGCGCGCACACCGCACGCGGGCGCTGGTTGTGGTTCGTGCACGCCGACTCGCGTTTGCAGCCAGGAACACTGCCCTCGCTATGGCGCTTCCTGCAACGCCGTGACGATGCGTTGGGTTTCTTCGAGCTCGCGTTCGACCGCGATGGCCCGCGGCTGGCGGCGTTGAACGCCTGCGGCGCCAACCTGCGTTCGCATTGGCTGAAGATGCCGTTTGGCGACCAGGGGCTGTTGTTGCCGGCGCATTGTTTCACCGCGCTGGGCGGCTTCGATGAACACGTGCGCTACGGCGAGGATCACCTGCTGGTATGGACCGCGCGCCGCGCCGGCCTGCCCATCGTCGGCGTCGGCGCGGCCCTGCAAACCAGCGCCCGCAAGTACGCGCTGCATGGCTGGTGGCGAACCACCTCGCGACACCTCTGGCTGACCCTGATCCAGGCGTGGCCGCAATGGCGCCGCCTGCGGCGGGAACGGCGATGAGCGCGGCACTGGCCATCTTCGTCAAGACGCCCGGCCACTCGCCGGTGAAGACCCGCCTGGCGGCGAGCATCGGGCAACGACGCGCCGAACATTTCCACCGCCTGGCCGCCGCGGCCGTCGCCGCCGTGGCCTGCGCCGCGATGCCCGGCATTCAACCGTGCTGGGCGGTGGCCGAACGTGAGGCCCTCGACGACCCGATGTGGAGCGCGCTGCCCACGCTGTGGCAGGGCGAAGGCACGCTCGGCGCGCGGCTGCACCACGTCTGTGCGTCGCTGCAACAGCGTCACGGGCGCGTGCTGCTGATCGGCGCCGATGCGCCACAGATCCGCGTCGACCTGCTGTCTGCGGCGCTCGGGGCGCTGGACGATCCCGCCACACCCTTCGTGCTGGCACCGGCGCACGATGGCGGATTCTGGCTGTTCGGCACGCGCCAGCCGGTGGCGGAGGCCGCATGGTTGGCGCCGCGTTACTCGTGCGCCGACACCGCCAGCGTGTTGATCGATGCCTTGTCGAGCGACGGCGCCATCGCGCCGCTGCCGCTGCTCAACGATGTCGATGACGGCGACGACCTGGCGTCGCTCGTCGTCGATTTGAAGGCACTGCCCGCGCCGCTGCCGGAACAACGCGAACTTCTCGACTGGCTGCTGGAGGAATGCATGGACGCCCCGAGAGGTCCCGAAAGATTGCTCCCCCCGCTTGGCGGGGGGAGCTGCCCGAAGGGCTGAGGGGGCGCTCTTCGTCACGCAAAACGAGATCAAGAGCGCCCCCATCCGCCTTCGGCACCTTCCCCCGCGTTGCGGGGGAAGGAAATGGAAAGTGCCGATTTCCACGATGTCTGATTGAACGCCACGCCCGAGAACCCGTACGCCAACCTGTCTGGAGCCATCGCATGAATACTCGACCACCCTTCCCCTGGACTCGCCGCATCGCCTCGCTCGGCTTGCTGGCCGGCATCGTCGCACTGTTGGCGATGTTGGCCGGGCCGCTTTATCGGGCCGGAATGATCGGCCTGGGCGCCGCCTTCTCAAGCGTGTTCTTCGGTTACTGGCTGGGCCTGCTGGCGGCACTGTTCGGCGTTGTCGCGCTGCTGCTGACGCTGTTCGGTCAGCCCCGGCGCTACCTGGTGCGGGCGCTGGTCGCGATCGTGCTGGGCGTGATCGCCTTCGTGCCGCCGATGCTGTTCAAGCACAAGGCCGGCTCGGTACCGGCGATCCACGACATCACCACCGACACGGCCAACCCGCCGCCGTTCCAGACGCTGCTGGCCCAGCGCGCGGACGCACCCAATTCGGCCGTCTACGGCGGCGCGGAAGTGGCGGCCAAACAGCACGCGGCGTATCCGGACATCCAGCCGCTGCAGTTCGACGCACCGCCGGCAACGGTCTTCAAGGCAGCGCTGGACAGTGCGAAGTCGATGGGCTGGACGATCGCGGCGCAGGCGCCGGACGAGGGACGCATCGAGGCCACCGCCACCACGTTCTGGTTCGGCTTCAAGGATGACGTGGTGATCCGCCTGCGGCCAGAGGCCGGTGGTACGCGCGTGGATGTGCGCTCCGAGTCGCGCGTGGGCGGCAGCGACGTGGGCGCCAATGCGGCGCGTATTCGCGCGTACAGCCGCAAGCTGCGCGAGGCCGTGGGCGCGCATTGACGCGACGGTTTTTGTAGGAGCGCACCCTGTGCGCGACGCCTTTGCAGCGGGATTCGGGATTCGGG
>NZ_AJXU01000002.1 GCF_000264315.1 Rhodanobacter fulvus Jip2 | reverse complement strand
CACAGGGTGCGCTCCTACAGCACAGCCGCGATCACAAGCTTCATTTGTTCCTGAAGGGCTGCAGCAACAGTTGATCGAAGCGCTGCTCGCGGCGCTCGCGGAACCGGTCCAGCCCCAATGGCAAGGTCGCCTGCGGCTGGCGCGGCTCTTCGCGGTAGCTGCGGAACAGGCGATCCCACCACGACACGTTGAAGCCGAAATTGCGGTCGTGCTCGTCGCGCAGCACCGAATGGTGGATGCGATGCATGTCCGGCGTCACCAGCACCCAGCGCAATGCGCGATCCAGCCGTGCTGGCAACGCGAGGTTCGCGTGGGTGAACATCGCCAGGCCGTTCAACAGGATCTCGAACGCCAGTACCGCGATCGGTGCGGCGCCCAGCGCCACCACGGCGCCGATCTTCAGGCCCATCGAAAACAGGATTTCCAGCGGGTGGAAACGCACGGCGGAGCTGGCATCCAGCGCCAGGTCGCTGTGGTGCAGGCGATGCAGTCGCCACAGCCAGCCCACCTGGTGCATCAGCCGATGCTGGGCGTAGATCAGCAGATCGAGCGCCACCAGGGTCACCGCGATCCCCAGCCACGATGGCACTGCCCACAGGTGCAGCAGGCCGATGTGGTGGTGTTGCGCCCATAGCGCGGCATCGACCGCCAGCCACGGCAGCAACAGCCGCAGGCAGAGCGCGCCGGCCAGTCCGAAGCCCAGGTTCACCGGCCAGCGATGACGTCGGTCGGGATCGCCTCGATGCCGCGGCCAGCGCCATTCGGCCAGCACCAGCAACACCAGCAGCACGACGAAGATGGAACCCCGCCAGGCCACGGCATTCATCGGCACATGCCGGCCGGCGTGGTCACGAACCCTGCGCGTCGCGGCGACGCTTGCGCAGGTCGAGCAGCTTTTCGCGCAGTTGCAGCTCCAGCCCACGCTCGACTGGCTCGTAGAACACGGTGCCGACCAGCGCGTCGGGCAGGCACTGCTGATCCAGCGCCACGCCGCCCTCGGCGTCGTGGTCGTACTGGTAGCCCTTGCCGTAGCCCATGCCTTTCATCAGCTTGGTGGGCGCGTTGCGCAGGTGCATCGGCACCTCCAGCGTGCCGCCTTCGCGCACCGCGGCGCGGGCCTTGTTGTAGGCCATGTACGCCGCGTTGCTCTTGGGCGCGATGGCCAGCCAGATCGCCAGTTGCGCCAAGCCCAGTTCGCCTTCGGGGCTGCCCAGGCGTTCGTAGGTATCCCATGCATCCAGCGCCATGCGCCAGGCGCGCGGCTCGGCCAGGCCGACATCTTCCACCGCCATGCGGGTCATGCGGCGGGCGAGGTACAGCGGATCCACGCCGCCGTCGAGCATGCGGCACAGCCAGTACACCGCAGCGTCGGGATCGGACGAGCGCACGGATTTGTGCAGCGCCGAGATCTGGTCGTAGAACTGCTCGCCCTGTTTGTCGAAGCGACGCGTGCGATCGGCCAGCACCTGGGTCAGCGTGCTCTCGTCGACGCGCTTGTCGTCGGCCAGTTCAGCGGCGATTTCCAGCAGGGTCAGCGCGCGGCGCACGTCGCCATCGGCGGCCTGGGCGATCGAGTCCAGCGATTCGTCGGAGACCTGCAACTGCAGTTCGCCCAGGCCGCGTTCGCTGTCGGCAAGCGCGCGTTTCAGTGCGGCGACGATGTCGTCGCCGGAAACCGGTTCCAATACGTGCACGCGACAGCGAGACAGCAGCGCGGAGTTCAATTCGAACGACGGGTTCTCGGTGGTGGCGCCGATGAAGATGATCACGCCGCGCTCGATGTGCGGCAGGAACGCGTCCTGCTGGGTCTTGTTGAAGCGGTGCACCTCGTCCACGAACAGCACGGTGCGCCGGCCTTGGGCAAAGTTCACCTCAGCCTCGGCCAGCGCCTTGCGCACGTCCGGCAGGCCGGACAGCACGGCGGAGATCGCGCGGAAATCCGCGTCCGCATAGCGCGCCACCAGCAACGCCAGCGTGGTCTTGCCGCAACCGGGCGGCCCCCACAACACCATCGAGTGGATCTTGCCCGCCTCCAGCGCGCGGCG
The DNA here is from genome assembly GCF_000264315.1 of Rhodanobacter fulvus Jip2. Taxonomy (GTDB): domain Bacteria; phylum Pseudomonadota; class Gammaproteobacteria; order Xanthomonadales; family Rhodanobacteraceae; genus Rhodanobacter; species Rhodanobacter fulvus. The sequence continues at coordinate 1,683 of NZ_AJXU01000002.1, read as the reverse complement.
CAGCGCCTTATCCGGGCCCACCAGGCGCTGCTGGCCCACGATTTCGTCGAGGCTGCGCGGACGCATGCGCTCGGCCAGCGGCTTCAGCGCATCGGTTTCGGTGGCGAACAGATCGGCGGACGGGGATGGGTTGCGAGGCATGGGCGGATGATAACGCGCCGGTTGTGGGCACCGCGTTCGATCAGACGTCGGCCGGCGCCCTGCGGCGATACAGCGTGTAACCCAGGCCGCACAGGCCCGTCAGCGCGGCGGGCACCAGCAGGGTGCGCTCGTGCAAGGCGGGGAAAAGCAGTGCGCCCGCTGCACTGCCCAGGGTGAACGTGACGATGACCAGCACGCACACCCGCACGCGCAAGGTATCCACGCTGAGGCCGCGCAGGCGCTGGCCGATGTAGATGCCCAGATCGGTGAACATCCCGGAAACATGGGTCGTGCGGAACACCATGCCGCTGTACGTGCTGGCCATGCCGTTCTGCAAACCGGCACCCATCGCGGCCAGGTAAAGCCCCAGCGAATCGTTTTGATGCAGCAATGGCACGGCGGCGAACAGCAGGATCGATTCCAGCACCAGGGTCACCCCGTAACGGCGGCCCAGTTGCAGCGTGCTCTGCTGCACGATCATGCCGCTGACCACGGCACCGAACACGAACGCGCCGATCGACAGCGCCCAATGCCACGCCTCGCCGCTGTCGCCGGTGCCCAGCGCCACGCCGAACAGGCTGGCGGAGCCGGTCAGGTTGGTGATCGACTGATGGCGGAAGCCCATGTAGCCGGCGGCATTGACGATGCCCGCGATAAAGGCGAGCACGCCGCCACCAAACCAGGCCCAGCGCGGCAGTTGGCGCAGTACCGGCATGCCGACCAGCTCAATCTTTCAGCGGCTGGACGTTGATCACCGGCGCATCGCCGATCACGTCGGCACCCGGCGGCGGCACGAAATTGAAGGTCGACGGCGGAATAGCCACGTTGCGCTGCCAGTCGGAAAAGCGGATGTCCGTGGTGGAGCCAAGCTGGTCGCGGAAGCTCATGCGCGCCAGGCCATTCGCATCGAAACCCAGGTCGGCGTAATCGAACTGCGGGTCCTTGGCGGTGGAAGTGAGCCGCAACCACTGCAGGCCATCGCGCTCGCCGCGTTCGGCCACCTTGAAGTTGCGGTCCAGTTGCGACACGTCGGTGAGCACGGTGAGCGGGCTGTGCGCCTCCTCGGCGCTCTGTATCCGCACGGTGACCTGATCCAGCTCCGGGTCGTACACCCACACGCGGCTGCCGTCGGCGACGATGGTCTGCTTGTACGGCGTCAGCGTCTCCCAGCGAAACTGCCGCGGCGACTGCAGCGCCAGCGTGCCCGCACTGGTCTTGCTGCCGTGCCCGTTGATGTCGATCAAGGTCTGGCTGAAATGGCCGGTCAGCGAATGCAGGTTCTGCGCGAACGTATCCAGCCGCGCGCGGGCCGGGCCGGTGGCGGCCTGGGCGCTCAGCGACAGCGTCAACATGACGGCGGACAAGATGAGGATGATGCGTTTCATCGGGATTCCCAAAGCGATGGCGGTGCGGATTGTGGAGCGTGCCGGCTTAACCGACCTGTAGGACCTCTATAGGAACGGCCTCTGTGGGACCAGACCTTGTGGGAGCGGCTTCAGCCGCGATGCTCTTGCGACTCCCGATTCCCGAATCCCGAATCCC
>NZ_AJXU01000001.1 GCF_000264315.1 Rhodanobacter fulvus Jip2 | reverse complement strand
CGAATCCCGAATCCCGATTCCCGATTCCCGCCAAGAGCGACTGAAGTCGCTCCCACATTCCCGCCCAGCTCGCATTTTCCGGGTCAATCGCGCGGCGGCGGTGGCGCCAGAACTTCGCGGTTGCCGTTGTGCTGGGGGGCGCTGACCACGCCGTCCTGCTCCATCTGTTCGACCAGTCGGGCGGCGCGGTTGTAGCCGATGCGCAGATGACGCTGCACGCCGGAAATGGAGGCGCGGCGCGTTTGCGTGACCACGGCCACGGCCTTGTCGTACAGCTGGGCCTCGGCGTCGCCGCCCTCCTCGCCATCCTGCGGGATGCCGGAATCATTGATGAACTTGCCGTCGCTGGTGGCCTGCACTTCCTCCAGCACGCCTTCGATGTAGTTGGGCCCGCCCTGGGATTTCAGCCAGTTCACCACGCCGTGCACCTCGTGGTCATCGACGAAGGCGCCGTGCACGCGCTCCGGCGTGGCGGTGCCCGGCGGCAGGTACAGCATGTCGCCGTGGCCCAGCAGCGCCTCGGCGCCGGACTGGTCCAGGATGGTGCGCGAGTCGATCTTGCTGGATACCTGGAACGCGATGCGGGTGGGGATGTTGGCCTTGATCAGGCCGGTGATCACATCCACCGACGGGCGCTGGGTGGCCAGGATCAGGTGCACGCCGGCGGCGCGCGCCTTCTGCGCCAGGCGCGCGATGAGCTCTTCCACCTTCTTGCCGACGATCATCATCATGTCGGCGAATTCGTCGATGATCACCACGATGTTCGGCAGCGGCTCCAGCGGCTCGGCGGCCAGGTTGGGCATCTCCGGGTTCGGGCGGAACAGCGGATCGAGCAGCGGCTGGCCGGCGTTCTCGGCGTCCTTCACCTTCTTGTTGAAGCCGGCCAGGTTGCGCACGCCCACGGCGGCCATCAGCTTGTAGCGGCGCTCCATCTCGGCCACGCACCAGCGCAATGCGTTGGCCGCTTCCTTCATGTCGGTGACCACCGGCGCCAGCAGGTGCGGGATGCCCTCGTACACCGAGAGCTCCAGCATCTTCGGGTCGATCATGATCATGCGCACGTCTTTCGGGCTGGCCTTGTACAGCAGGCTCAGCACCATCGCGTTGACCGCCACCGACTTGCCCGAACCGGTGGTGCCGGCGACCAGCAGGTGCGGCATCTTGGCCAGGTCCACCACGACAGGTTTCCCGCCGATATCCTTGCCCAGCGCCAGCGCCAGCGGCGATTTCTGCTGGTCGTACTTGTCCGAGCGCAGGATCTCGGAGAGGTAGACGATCTGCTTGCGGGTGTTGGGGATCTCCAGGCCGATCACGTTCTTGCCGGGGATCACATCGACCACGCGCACGCTCACCACGGACAGGCCGCGGGCGATGTCCTTGTCCAGGCTGGACACCTGCGAACCGCGCACGCCGGCGGCGGGCTCCAGCTCGAAGCGAGTGATCACCGGGCCGGGATACACGCCCATCACCTTGGCCTCGATGCGGAAATCCTTGAGCTTCAGCTCCACCTGGCGCGACAGCACTTCCAGGGTTTCTTCCGAATAGCCCGGACCCTGCTCCGGCGCCTCGTCCAGCAGCGACAGCGGCGGCAGCTCACCCGGCGCGGCGGCGCCCACGAACAGCGGGATCTGCGTTTCCAGCCGGGCGCGCTCGCTTTTGGTCACCGGCGCGGGGGCCGATTCGATCCGCACCGGCTCGCGCTTCGCCTGCTTCACGGCGTCGTCTTTCTTCACTGCCGCACGCTCGGTGCGCGCCAGCCGCGCAGCGCGTTCCTGCGGCGCCTGGCGCAGGCGCTCGCGAACCAGTTCGGTCAGCCGCAGCACCGTGTGCCCGGTCCAGTCCATCACCTTGAACCACGACAGCCCGGTGGCCAGCGTCACCGCTACCAGGAACACCGCCAGCAACAGCAGCGGCGCGCCCTTGTAGCCGAAAACGTATTGCAGCCCCTTGCCCACTGCCTCGCCGATCATGCCGCCGGCGCCCTGGGGCGCCATGCCGCTGTCGGGGAAATTGAGCCAGCACAGGCCTGGCGCGGTGATGAAGAAGAACACCGAGCCGATCAGCCGCAATGAAGGTTCCCAGCGGCTGCTGCTGGGTTCCGCCCTGTGGCGCAGCACGTTCACGCCCAGCAATACCAGCAGCAGCGGGAACGCATACGCCACCATGCCGAACAGGTAGCGCAGCAGGTCCGCCACATACGCGCCCAGCATGCCGCCGAAGTTGCGCGCGTGATCGGCGCTGCCCACATGCGACCAGCTCGGGTCCATCGGGTTGTAGCTGAACAGGCACACCAGCAGGTACAGCGCCAGCGGCAGCAACAGCAGCGCGCCAGCTTCGCGCAGGCGTCGTTTCAACTCCTCGCTGAGGCCTTCCCGGGCCGGTTGCCTGGCGTTCGTGCTGCGTGTCGCCATGGACGACCTCTTCCTGTTGACCAAGATCAGAGCATACCTTGCAACGCCGGTTGTACCAGCCTGCCGTCAGGGACACCGACGGTGCCGGGGTCAGGGATTTTGCGGGCCATGAGGGCAAATCCTGTCAAGGGATACGTGTGGCGGAAAATCACCGCGGCGATGCCGGACTTGCCGTTCGCCTTGAATCGGCGGCTTCGATTCCCCATTCTTGCCGACTGAACCGTCGCTATCGTCGGTCATGCGCAAGCCTCGCGACCATCGCGAACGCACGCCATGGCCGTCGAGAGCTGACGACAATTATAACGGCGCACCGCTGGACCGGCGATTTTTCCAGGACCCTGCCACGCGTCATCGACGCGCAGCGCCTGCCGGAGCAACGGCAGGCGCAGGCAACCCCGAACAAAACCGCCCCATCGCGCACCTTCCCGCAACCCTTGCAAACTCCCGCGGAGCAACTGGCAAAAATGAACACCGTTCCCAAGCACAGTCGACTGCTGATCCTCGGCTCCGGCCCCGCCGGCTACACCGCGGCGGTGTATGCCGCGCGCGCCAACCTCAAGCCGACCATGATCACCGGCCTGCAGCAGGGCGGCCAGTTGATGACCACCACCGACGTGGACAACTGGCCGGGCGACGTCGAGGGCTTGCAGGGACCGGCGCTAATGCAGCGCATGGCCGAACACGCCGAGCGCTTCCACACCGAGATGATCTTCGACCACATCCACACGGTGGACCTGAAGCAGCGCCCGTTCCGGCTGCGCGGCGATTCCGGCGACTACACCGCCGACGCGCTGATCATCACCACCGGCGCCACCGCGAAATACCTGGGCATCGCCTCGGAAGAGAAGTTCAAGGGCAAGGGCGTGTCCGCCTGCGCCACTTGCGACGGCTTCTTCTTCCGCGAGCAGGCGGTGGTGGTGATCGGCGGCGGCAACACCGCGGTGGAAGAGGCGCTGTACCTGTCCAACATCGCCAGCAAGGTCTACCTGGTGCACCGCCGCGACAAGCTGCGCGCCGAGAAGATCATGCAGGACAAGCTGTTCGAGAAGGCCGCCGCCGGCAAGATCGAGCTGGTGTGGAACCACAGCGTGGACGAGGTGCTGGGCGACGACTCCGGCGTCACCGGCGTGCGCGTGAAAGACGTCAACTCCGGCGCCACCCGCGACATCGAGGCCACCGGCTTCTTCGTGGCGATCGGGCACACGCCCAACACCGGCATCTTCCAGGGCCAGTTGGACATGCACGACGGCTACATCCGGATCCACAGCGGCCAGCAAGGCATGGCCACCATGACCTCGGTCGAAGGCGTTTTCGCCGCTGGCGACGTGGCCGACCATGTGTACCGGCAGGCGATCACCTCGGCCGGCTTCGGCTGCATGGCGGCACTCGATGCCGAGCGCTGGCTGGATCAGCAGACGCCGGCTGCCTGATGTAGGAGCGCACCCTGTGCGCGATGGCTCTTCGTGACGTAACGGAAAGCATCGCGCACAGGGTGCGCTCCTACACTTTCCTCATGCTTACCACACGCTTCCACGACGCGATCGCCGAGCTGCCCGCCGCGGCGTGGGACGCTTTGCGCAGCGACGCGAACCCGTTCGTGTCGCACGCATTTCTGTCCACGCTGGAACGCTCCAACTGCATCCGTGCCGATTGGGGTTGGCAGCCGCATCACCTGGGCATCTACGAGCGCGACCGGCTGATTGCCGCCGCGCCGCTGTACTTCAAGGGCAACTCGCACGGCGAATTCGTGTTCGACTTCGGCTGGGCGCGTGCCTGGCAGCAGGCCGGCGGCGAGTACTACCCGAAACTGCTCAACGCCGTGCCCTACTCGCCCGTCACCGGGCCACGGCTGCTGGCCGGCTGCGATGGGCAAACGGTCCTGCTGCAGCGGGCGCTGGTGGAGGCGATGCGCGGCGAGGCCGAGGAGCTGGGGCTTTCCTCGGTGCACGCCAATTTTCTGGAGACCGCCGAAACCGAGGCGTTCGATGAGGACTGGCTGGTGCGGTCGGACGTGCAGTTCCGCTGGCACAACCGCGGCTACCGCCATTTCCCGGCGTTTCTGGCCACGCTCAACCACAAGAAGCGCAAGAACATCCTGCGCGAGCGCCAACAGGTGGCGGCCAGCGGGCTGGCCATCGAATGGCGCAGCGGCGACAGTCTCAGCCTGCTCGAATGGCGCCGCGTGCACGCGCTGTACGAAGCCACCTTCGACGCCAAGGGCAACCACGCCGCGCTCACCGCCGCGTTCTTCAGCCACCTGGGCGAACTGGGCCAGACGGCCCAACTGGCGCTGGCCCGCGACGGCGACACCATCGTGGCGATGGCGCTGTTCATGCAGGGCGGCGGCGTGTTGTATGGGCGCTACTGGGGCGCGTCGGTGGAAGCGCCGGGGCTGCATTTCGAGCTGTGCTATTACCGCGGCATCGACTATGCGATCGCGCAGGGCCTCACGCGTTTCGAGCCCGGCGCGCAGGGCGAGCACAAGCTGGCGCGCGGCTTTTTGCCGGTGCGCACGCATTCGCGGCATTTTCTGGTCAACCCCGGTTTCCGCGCCGCGGTGGCGGACGCGCTGATCCACGAAGCGGAAGCGGTGGACGGTTATGCGGCCGAACTGCTGGCGCACAGCCCGTATGCAAAGACCCGCGAGACGACGCGCGAGGAAAACGGGCCCGGCTCACCGCGCGACCCGTCATCGTGATCCGCCTGCCCCTGCTCGATCCGGACGCGCCGGCGTCGTTCCCGGACCCCCGGCAGGCGTTGACGGAACCCAATGGTCTGCTGGCGTTCGGCGGCGACCTTTCGCCGACGCGGTTGCTGGCCGCCTACGGCAAGGGCATCTTCCCGTGGTTCAGCGATGGCGAACCGATCCTGTGGTGGTCGCCCGACCCGCGCTGCGTGCTGCACACGCAGGACCTGCGCATGAACCGCAGTTTGCGTCGCCAGTTGGCGGACAAGCATTGGCGCCTCACGCTGGATCACGCGTTCGACGCGGTGGTTCGCGGCTGTGCCGCGCCGCGCCGGGATGCTTCGGGCACCTGGATCGTGCCGGCGATGGTCGATGCCTATAACCGCCTTTATCACCTGGGCCACGCCCACAGCATCGAGGTGTGGGAGGACGGGCAACTGATCGGCGGCATCTACGGGATTGCGCTGGGGCAGTTGTTCTGCGGCGAGTCGATGTTCAGCCGCCGCAGCGGCGCCTCGAAACTGGCATTGGTTGCCTTGGCCCGCCTGCTGCACAGCTGGGATTTCCCGTTGATCGACACCCAGGTGGCCAACGCGCACACCTTGAGCCTGGGCGCCGTCGAGATACCGCGCGCGCAATACCTGCAGGACGTGGCCACGCTGCGCCGCCAGCCCGGTCAACCGGGCAATTGGGCGGCATTTACCGACGAGCTGATCCAGCCCTGCAATTGATGGCAGGAACGGCCTGGGTGGACGCAGCTTTTGTGGGAGCGGCTTCTGTGGGAGCGGCTTCAGCCGCGATGCTCTCGCAATTCCCGATTCACGCCAAAAGCATCGCGACTGAAGTCGCTCCTACGCGTGCGCGGCACGCCGCGGCGGGTTGACCCTGTCGGGTGGTTCACCCAGTGCCTTGAGTTCGTCGTAGTGCTCGATGAACAGCGCGACCAGGCGTGGATCGAGCTGGCTGCCGGCCACCTTGCGCAGGTAATCGAGGACGTCGGCTTCGGGCCAGGCGGGCTTGTAGACGCGGGGGGAAATCAGCGCATCCCAGATGTCGACGACGCTGAAGATTCGCGCCGCCAGCGGGATGGCTTCGCCGCGCAGGCCAGCCGGATAGCCGGTGCCGTCCCAACGCTCGTGGTGACTGTAGGGAATGTCGCTGGCACGGCGCAGGAAATCCACCCGCTGCAGCATGTCGCCACCGAACCGCGCGTGCTGGCGCATGACGGCGATCTCACCCTCGTCGAGCTTGCCCGGTTTGACCAGGATGGCGTCGGGCACGGCCAGCTTGCCGATGTCATGCAGCAGCGCACCGAACGAGAGGTTGCGCAGCGCGTCGCCGCGTACCCCGGCCACGCGCGCCAGCCCGGTGGCCATGCGCATGACGCGGTCGGAATGGTCGCCGGTTTCCTTGTGCCGGATGTCGATCGCCGACACCAGCACGCGCAATGCCTGCTCCTGTCCTTCCAGCAGCCGTTGGTTGGCTTCCCGCAGATGGTGCATGTCGCGGCCGAGTACCCAGTAGAGCAAGGCACCGGTGCCCAACACGAAAAACCAGCCCTTGATGCTCTGCAGGAACGCCAGCTCGGCGCGACCCTCGACCAGGGCATTCAAGGCGTGATCGGAAAACCATATCCACAATGCGGACACTGTCACGTAGAGAACGACGGTGCGCAGTTGCGGGCGTTTCGTCACGGGTAGGCATCCATTGGAGGAGGTCTCGCGCCAGGGGTCATCACACGAGTCGTCGACCTAGTGTGATGAATACCGCACCCGCGCATTGTGACGCATCCATCAGCTCGTGCGCGCGGTGTATTTGCGCTCCACGTAATCGTCCAGGATGCCCACGAATTCGTTGGCGATATTGTCGCCACGCAGGGTCATTGCCTTCTCGCCATCGATGAATACCGGCGCCGCGGGCGCTTCGCCGTTGCCGGGCAGCGAGATGCCGATGTTGGCGTGCTTGGATTCGCCCGGCCCGTTGACGATGCAGCCCATCACGGCCAGCGTGAGGTTTTCCACGCCGTCGTACTTCACCCGCCACAGCGGCATCTGCTCGCGCACGTGTTCCTGCACGGTCTTGGCCAGCACCTGGAAGAACTCGCTGGTGGTGCGGCCGCAGCCCGGGCAGGCGGTGACCAGCGGCGTGAACGAGCGCAGCCCCATCGTCTGCAGCAGCTCCTGCGCCACGATCACCTCGCCGGTGCGCGGCGCGCCCGGTTCGGGCGTCAGCGAGATGCGGATGGTGTCGCCGATGCCTTCCTGCAGCAGCACCGCCAGCGCGGCGCTGGAGGCGGTAATGCCCTTGGAACCCATGCCCGCCTCGGTCAGGCCCAGGTGCAAGGCGTAATCGCAGCGCGCGGCCAGGTCGCGGTACACGGCGATCAGTTCCTGCACGCCGGAGACCTTGCACGACAGGATGATGCGGTCGCGTCCCAGGCCGATCTCCTCGGCCTTGGCGGCCGATTCCAGCGCCGAGCGGATCAGCGCCTCGCGCGCCACCCGCGATGCATCCCATGGGTCGGCGCGCTGTGCGTTCTCGTCCATCAGCGCGGCCAGCATGCTCTGGTCCAGCGAACCCCAGTTGACGCCGATGCGCACCGGCTTGGCGTAGCGCAGCGCCATCTCGATGATCGAGGCGAACTGGGTATCGCGCTTGGCGCCGAAACCCACGTTGCCGGGATTGATGCGGTACTTGGCCAGCGCCTCGGCGCAGGCCGGCTCGCGTTCCAGCAGCTGATGGCCGTTGTAGTGGAAGTCGCCCACGATCGGCACGTCCACACCCATCATCGCCAGCCGTTCGGCGATGCGCGGCACCGCGGCGGCGGCGGCCGGCGTGTTGACCGTGATGCGCACCATCTCGGAACCGGCACGGGCCAGTTCGGCGATCTGCTTGGCGGTGCTGGCGGCGTCCTCGGTGTCGGTATTGGTCATCGACTGCACCACGATCGGCGCGCTGCCGCCGACGCGCACCTTGCCCACCTGCACGGCAACGCTGTGCCGGCGTGGGGCCGGACCCGCCATGGGAGGCGCCTGGGTAACCATCTCGCTCATGTTTTCGACCGAAAGAAATGCCGACAAGGATACCCGATCGGGGCTGTGCCACTGCGACAAATCAACGCAAGCTGGCCGCATCCGGAAAACGGGCGCGCCGCCGGCTCCATCGACGAAACCCCGCCGCGCCCGCCTTTCTGTCGGGCATGTCGCGAGCGGGAATGCCGTGCACGGCAGACGGGGCTGCATGCTGCTACCGTCCGCGGCAGGGCGCATTGTCGCAGCCGCTTGATTGGCGTCATGGCACGGCGTCACGCTTTACGCAAAATAGTGCGGCTAACCGTCGAGGAACCACATGCCGAACACCGAGTATTACAACGACAAAGTGGTGCGCCAGTTTCTGCTGGCTGCGGCCGTGTGGGGCATCATCGGCATGTCGGTGGGCGTGTACGCCGCCGCCGAGCTGGCCTGGCCCGCGCTGAACTTCGACACCGCCTGGCTGACTTTCAGCCGCATTCGACCCGACCACACCTTCGGCGTGATCTTCGCCTTCGGCGGCTCGGCGCTGATGGGCACCTGCTACTACGTGGTGCAGCGCACCGGGCATGCGCGGTTGGCGTTGGGCAAGCTGGCCGGCTTCACCTTCTGGGGCTGGCAACTGGTGTGCGTGCTGGCGATGATCACGATGCCGCTGGGCATCACCCAGAGCAAGGAATACGCCGAGCCGGAGTGGTTCATCGACATCCTGATCGCGATCGTCTGGGTCAGCTTCGGCGTGGTGTTTTTCGCCAGCCTGGCGCGGCGACGGATCAAGCACATCTACGTGGCGAACTGGTACTACGGCGCGTTCATCATCGCGGTGGGCCTGCTGCACATCGTCAATAACCTCGCCTTGCCGGCCTCGCTGTTCAAGTCCTACCCGATCTACGCCGGCGTGGTCGATGCGATGGTGCAGTGGTGGTACGGCCACAACGCGGTGGCGTTTTTCCTCACTGCCGGCTTCCTCGGCATGATGTATTACTTCGTGCCGCGGCAGGCGCAACAGCCGCTGTGGAGCTACCGTTTCTCGATCGTCAATTTCTGGGCGCTGATCTCGGTCTACATGTGGGCCGGCGCGCACCACCTGATGTACACCGCCCTGCCCGACTGGGTGCAGTCCGTCGGCATGGCGTTCTCGCTGGTGCTGCTGATGCCCAGCCTGGGTTCGGCGGCCAACGGCCTGCTCACCTTCAACGGCTCGTGGCACAAGCTGAAGATGGATCCGGCGGCCAAGTTCATGGTGCTGTCGCTGGTGTTCTACGCCGCCTCGACCTTCGAAGGCTCGATGATGGCGATCAAGACGGTCAACTCGCTGTCGCACTACACCGACTGGACCATCGCCCACGTGCATTCCGGTTCGCTGGGCTGGGTGGCGATGATCACCATCGGCTCGCTGTACGCGATGGCGCCACGCGCGCTGGGGCAAGAGAAGATGTATTCGCGCAAGGGCATGGAGTGGCATTTCTGGATCCACACCATGGGCCTGCTGCTGTACGTGGGGTCGATGTGGACGGCCGGTGTCACCGAAGGCCTGATGTGGCGCAAGACGCTGCCCGACGGCTCGCTGGCGTACGCGTTCATCGACAGCCTGATCGCGGTCAAGCCGATGTACTGGATCCGCTGGCTGGGTGGCGTGTTCGTGCTCAGCGGCATGGTGATCATGGCGTGGAACCTGTGGCATACCGCGGCCGACGCGCGCGCGCACCTGATCAAGCCGATCCCGGTGCCGATTCCGGAGCCGTACCCGCACCAGGTGCCGGAACCACTGCCCGCGGTGGTCAGCTGATGCGCCCGTCCCTGCGCGCCGCTCCGATCGGTTCCATGGCTGGTGGCCGCCATTCGGGCCTGCAACTCCAGAAGCGGCCGTTCATGACCGCACTTTTCAGGTAGAGCTCACATCATGGCCTACAAACATTTCGAAGTGATCGAGAAGCACGCCGGCCTGCTCGGCGTCCTCATCGCGATCATGGTGTCCATCGGCGGCCTAGCCGAGATTACCCCTTTGTTCGTGCAGGCCCATTCGGTGAAGGCGCCGCCGGGCGTGAAACCGTACGATGCGCTGCGCCTGGCCGGCCGCGATGTGTATGTGCGCGAAGGCTGCTATCTCTGCCACTCGCAGATGATCCGCGCGCTGCGGGCGGAAACGCAGCGCTACGGTCATTTCTCCACCGCTGAGGAATCGGTCTACGACCGGCCGTTCCAGTGGGGCTCCAAGCGCACCGGGCCGGACCTGGCGCGCGTGGGCGGCAAGTATTCCGACCACTGGCAGCGTTTGCATCTGGAAGACCCGCGCCAGGTGGAGCCGGAGTCCAACATGCCCGCCTATCCGTGGCTGAACGACAACAAGCTGGACATCGCCGACGTGCAGGCGCGCATGCGCACGCTGCGCCGGTTGGGCGACCCGTACAGCGACGATGACATCGCGCAGGCCAACGAGTCGCTGGCGGGCAAAACCGAGATGGATGCGCTGATCGCCTACCTGCAGGGGTTGGGCATCAAGAACGAGCCGGTCGCCACCGTGCCGGTGCCGGTCGGGCATGGAGACAAGCCATGATGAATCCGATCTGGGGCCATATCACCGGCGTGGTAACCGTGGTGCTGATGCTGATCTTCATCGGCATCTGGGTCTGGGCATGGCGCAAGCGCCATCGTTCGACGTTCAAGCGGATGTCGGAGATTCCGATGGAAGACAAGCCCGAGGGCCCGCTGCCCGACCCGGCCGAGATTGCCAGCAAGGACGTCGCCGACAACGAGGGGAGCGATAAGCCGTGACCACTGGACTGTCGCTGTGGGTAATGTTCCTGGTGGTGCTGAACCTGGGCATCACGTTCTTCCTGTTCCTGTGGGCGCCGCGGGCGAAAATCCCCACCCTGCCCGACCAGACCAGCGGCCACGTCTGGGCGCACGGCACCGTACGCGAAGGCGTGCGCAACCTGCCGTTGTGGTGGCTGCTGTTTTCCGGCGCGATGTTCCTGGCCGGTTTCACCTATCTGGTGCTCTACCCCGGTTTCGGCAGCCACAAGGGCATCCTGGGCTGGACCTCGCACGGCGAACTGGCCCGCGACGAAGCCATCAACAACGCGAAAATGGACGAGTTGCTGGAGCGGTTCCGGCAATACCCCATCGAGCAACTGGCCAACGACCCCGCCGCGCTGCAGATGGGCGGCCGACTGTTCGTGGACAACTGCGCCGCCTGCCACGGCCGCGGCGGCTACGGCAATGTCAAAGTGGGCGCACCCAACCTGATCGACGACGACTGGTTGTACGGTGGTACCGGCGCGGACATCCTTGCCAGCATTCACGATGGCCGCAGCGGCCTGATGCCACCGTGGGCCAGCCTGGGCGAGGACAACGTCAAGAATCTGGCCCAATACGTATTGAGCCTGTCCGACTCGCCGCACGACGCGGCCAAGGCCGCCGCCGGCAAGCCGCTGTTCACCACCTGTGCCGCCTGCCACGGCGCCGAAGGCAAGGGCAACCCCGCACTGGGCGCGCCCAACCTTACCGACCACGTGTGGCTCCATGGCGGCAAGCTGGAGGACATCGAGCACTCCATCGGTGGTGGTCGCCAGGGCGCCATGCCGCCATGGAACAAGCGTCTGACCAACGACCAGATCCGCGTGCTCGCCGCCTACGTCTACCACCTGTCGCACCAGGGCGATGCCGCCGCGGGGCAAGGCCATGCCAAGCGCTGACCCCGTGCGGGCGCCAGCCAGGACAGCGTGGTATCGCCAGCCCGTGGTGTGGCTGGGCGTGACGCTGTTCGTGGCTTCGCTGGCCGGTTGCGTATGGATCATCGTGGTGGCCGCGCACCATCCCGATACGCCGGTGGAACACGCCGGCAGCGGTTTGTTCGGCGTGCCGTCCACTGCGCACAGCAGCCACGGCCCGCCGCCCGCCAAACCGCAATGAACGCGCACGCGGCCTGGGCGCATCCGCAGCTCGCCGCGCAGGTCATGCGGCCGCGCCGCGATGGCCGCAGCGAAATCGCCCTGCGCGTCGACGGTCTGCGTGATGCCCGCCAGATCCTGACCCTGGAGCAATTGATCCGTGCCTTGCCTGGCGTGCAACGCGTGGCGATCGATGCCCCGGCCGGACGCGTGCGGGTGGTGTGGGATGCCCGGCGCACACCGTTGCCACGCCTGCTCGCCGTCTTCGCCAACGCAGATTGCACCGCGCAGCCGCTGCGTCACGACAGCATCGACGATGCCCGCGCCACCGAAATGCATGCGGCGCTGAAACGCCTGCTGGTCGGCGGCATGTTCGCGATGCAGGTGATGACCTACGCGTTCGTGATGTACATCGGCGCGGTCGATTTCGTGGATTTCACCACGCGCGGGCTGTTCCGCTGGCTGAGCCTGCTGTCCACGATTCCGGTGGTGTTCTATTCGGCGCAACCGTTCTTTGCCGGTGCGCGGGACGAGCTGCGCCAGCGGCGGCTGGGGATCAACCTGCCGGTGGCGCTGGCGGTGACGCTGGTGTTCGTGGCCAGCGCCGTCAACACGCTGCGCGGCGATGGCGAGATCTATTTCGATTCGGTCAGCATGTTCGTGTTCCTGCTGCTGGGCGGACGCTATCTGGAACTGCGCGCACGCCATCGCAGCGGCGCGCTGGGCGATGCGGTGATCGATGCCACGCCATTGCTGGCCGAACGCCGCCGCAGCGACGGCCAGCTCGAAACCGTGGCCGCGATCGAGCTGGCCCCCGGTGATCTGGTGCACGTCGGCGACGGCGGCACGGTGCCTGCCGACGGCGTGCTGGAAGGCATCACGGTGCGCGTCGATGAAGCACTGCTTTCCGGCGAATCGCGGCCGGTAACCCGGCATGCCGGCGAACGGCTGGTGGCGGGCAGCGTGGTACTGACCGGGCCGGCGCAACTGCGGGTGGAATCCAGCGGCTCGCAGACGGTCGCCGCGCGGCTGGGTGAACTGGCGGCGCGGGCACGGCAGGCGCGTGCGCCCTCGATGCTGGCCAGCGAACGCGACGCCAGCCGCTTCGTGGCCCGCGTGTTGCTGTTGACGGTGCTGACCGCGCTGGGCTGGCTGCTGGTCGATCCTTCGCGCGCGTTCGAGGCCGCGGTGGCGGTGCTGGTGGTGGCCTGCCCCTGCGCCTTCGCGCTGACCTTGCCGGCCACGTTGACCCGGGCGCTGGGCGTGCTGGCGCAGCGTGGCGTGCTGGTGACCGACAGCGCGGCGCTGGAACCGCTGGCGCGCGTCGACTTCGCGCTGTTCGACAAGACCGGCACGCTGGCCACCCCGCAACTGTCGCTGGCGACGGTCGAACCGCTGCGAGGCGACGACCCCGCCCACGTCCTGCAATGGGCGGGCGCACTGGCGCGCGAAAGCTCGCATCCGCTGGCCCGTGCACTGGCCGCGGAAGCCGCCGCGCATGGCACGCCACCGCACGCCACGGCGGTGCGGGTCGTCGCCGGCGCGGGCATCCGTGGTGAACTCGATGGCCGCGCCCTGCGTCTGGGCCGCGCGGATTTTGCGCTGGAACACAGCGCGGCAAATGCCTCGACGCTGGCCGCCGGCATCCTCGTGCTGGCCGATGCGCAGGGCGCCATCGCCGCGTTCCATCTGGATGAACGGGCGCGACCCGACGCCGCAAGCACCGCAGAATTTCTTCGTGCCGACAACATCGCCTGCGCGATCGCCAGCGGCGACGTGGCCGAACGCGTGGCCCCGCTGGCCCGCGCATTGGGTATCAGCGATTGGCATGCGCGGCAGACCCCGGCCGACAAGCTCGCCGTGCTGCAGGCCGCGCGGGCGCGAGGCAATGTCACTCTGGCTGTGGGCGACGGCACCAACGACGCCCCCATCCTGGCCGGCGCCGACGTCTCCGCCGCACTCGACAGCGGCACCGGCCTGGCCCAGGCGCACGCCGATCTGTTGTTGCTGGATGGACGGCTGAATGGTTTGGCCAGCGCCCGCGTGATCGCGCGGCAGGTGCGCCACGTGGTGGCCCAGAGCAGGCGCTGGTCGCTGGCCTACAATCTCTGCGCGGTACCGTTCGCCGCGTTCGGACTGGTGCCGCCGTGGCTGGCCGGCATCGGCATGACCTTGAGCTCGCTGGTGGTCGTGCTCAACGCGCAGCGGGTCGGCACGCCCACGCCCGCGCGGGGAACCTCCGCATGAACATCCTGCTGATCCTGATCCCCGTCACCCTGATCGTCATCGGCGTGGCCGTGGCGTTGTTCTTCTGGGCCGTCAACCACCAGCAGTTCGACGACCTGGACAGCCCCGCCGTGCTGCCGTTGATGGATGATCCGCCAGCGGAGACGGATGAAAAAGACGCGCCCTAGCGTCGAGCCACAAGCCAGCGCAACGACGCCGGGAGAGCTCACCGCTCCGCCTTGTGTCTACTCTCACTGCCAATAACTGGCTTTGCGCTTTAGATGGATGACCTCTTTGTTTCCCGAGAACGATCCGGTCAGCTCTTGCAGCCCGATCGTTCCGACAAAGTTGCCGCGAGGATCAATGGATTTCGGTACCGAAAACTTGATTGACGTACCGGATATTGTCGCGGGCACCACCACTGGTGTTGTTGGTTCACCCTCACTGGATTGATAGACGACGAAGTAGCCGTCTCGAGCATAGGTGACAAAAATCTCCGTCCCGAGCAGGTCGCCTCCTTCGTCGTTGTATGCCATGTCCGAAAACATGCCCGTCGGCTTCGGTTGCCTGGCGTTGGCAGCGGTGGCCGCTGTTAAGGCGATGCTGAAAACAAGCACCATCAGGAATACGTAGTTCATCCGTTTCATCGTCTTGCTCCCGAAAATATCGTCAGTCATTGGCTGCTCCACGCTTTACCCCAAGCATGAAACATTCTGCGCGGCGGTCGCCTGCTGGTTTCCCTGTTGAGCCATTTGCTGCGCCCCGTGCTGGCCTTGCTGTTGCAAGGTCCGATTAACCTGTGCCATCTGCTGCGTGCTTCCCTCGATCGGCGTGTTGACCGCTCTAGCCGTATCTACATTTGCTACGTTCGTTACCACGCCAAGCATGGGTTGCTCAGTAGCAAACGCCTTGGAGCCATCGTCGCTCAGAACAACACTGTCGATTTGCTTCAAGCCCCGCGATTTTGCCTCGACAGCCAACGCACCGGCCAGGTTTTTACTGAGCCGATCCGACGCACGGCCTTGCTCGGCATCAATTTTTTTGACACCAGCGTACGCTTGCTTAAATAGCGCGTGATCCGGATGTGAGGCTTCGTCCAGACGTGGTGTTACCTGCGCTGATGTACCAGGTGCCGGATACTCGGGCGGCGCCTGCAGCGCGCTGTGCTGGTGAGTTGGCGCATCGTGATGCTCAGGCGCAGGCGGCCTATGGCGCCCGGTCAGCTCGTTATATTGCCGGGTGGCATTCGCGATAGCCGTGTTTCTGTCTATGGGCGGATCCGCATAAAAATGCGGCGGGTCGCGCCGATGAAAATTGCCGCCCCAGCTCAACCCCGCATCGTGTGCGGCCGTTCGAATGATTTCACGCTGCGCTTCGCTGACGGTGGAGTAATTCACATCGACGGCAAACCCGGCCGAATGAAGACTGTGCGTGGCCGGTGTAATGGCGTTGGGATCGTGGTGCAACCGTTCCTGATGTTCCGGGGTTCTGAACGCGCTGTTGAAATGGAGGCTTACACCGTGCGCCTGTGCATTCGCTATGAAAGCGTTGACCTTGGGAACCATCGATTGGTCGAGATAGGTATGACCCATGCCAGACAGCGTAACGGGCACGATTCGTAGTCCTGAACACCGTGGCCACGCCGGGTCGAGCGCCGCGGAAGGGTCGAATCTTTGCCGCGGCCGGCGTAGGAACCGCCGGTCAGGATGCTTCTGCTCCGCCCCCAAACAAAGAGCATCGCGACTGAAGTCGCTCCCACAGTGGTCGTGTCTACGGGGTATTCCGCAGCGCTGCCAGCAACACCCGCTGCTGCAGTCGATCCTTCCATGTCACCGGCGCCGTCAACCCCATCCGCTTCAGGGCCTCGGCTTCGCCCGCCACCGCATCGCCGGGACGGACCACGGCCTTCACCAGCCGCCACTTTCCGCGCCAGCTGATGGCGCAGCCTTTCAGCCAGTTCAACGCCGGCAACAACCGCTGCTCCACCTCGTCGAAATCGCTGCCGAACGGGAACGTGGGCAGCAGGCCCTTGCGCTGCAGCGGCGCCAGCGATTGGCGCAGGCAATCGGGGCGGTTGCGGCGCCAGGCGGCGGGTATCACGAAATCCGGTGCCAGCTTGCCGTGCGCCTTCGCCTCCGCGCACAAGGCGTCGAGGAAGCAGGCGTCGCTGATCGACAGCATCGCCTCCACGCACTCGCTGTCGCTCTTGCCGCGCAGGTCGGCCACGCCGTATTCGGTGACGTAGATATCGCGCAGGTGACGCGGGATGGTGGTCTGGCCGTAGTTCCAGCGGATATTGCTTTCCAGGCCATTGCGGCCCGCGCGGGTGGCGCGCAGCAGCAGCACCGAGCGTCCGTCGGCCAGCTCGTGCGCCATCGCCACGAAGTTGTACTGGCCGCCCACGCCGCTGACCACCGCGCCCTCCTCCAGCGTGTCGGAAACCGCGGCGCCCAGCAGCGTGGCCATCATGCAGGTGTTGAAGAAGCGCGCGCCGCGCCGCTGCAAGGCGGCCAGCGTCTGATGGTCGCCGTACAACTGGTTGACCTGGGACACCGGGCACATGTCGATCGCGTCCGGATCGGCCGCCTCGGTCTCGCCCAACCATGCATACAGCTCGCGCGAGCCTAGGAAGAACGCGCCGCGCAGGTAGTGGCCGCCCGGCGTCCCCGGATTCAAGCGACCCGCGACGGAGGCGCGTTCCAGCGCCAGGTTGTCCCAGCTGCGGCGCTTCAGAATGCCGCCGCGCTGCAGGTGCATGAAGCCGTCCATCACCATTTCGCTGGCGCCGTACAGGCCGGCAGCCAACGGCGCCGTGCCACCCATCCAGCCGGCCAGCGTGCGCGTGTTGCCGCCCGCGTCCAGCGACGCCAGCGCGCCACGCCACGCGCTGTTGGACTGCTGGCGCAGCAGCAGCGCCTTGACCAGCGCATCGGACAGCGCGCCGATGCCGATCTGCAGGCAGCCGCCATCTTTCACCAGCGCGCTGGCGTGCAGGCCCAGCGCGTATTCGGCCACGTCCAGCGGCAGGCGCGGCAGCGCGAACAGCGGCGGCGAGGTTTCCGGTTGCAGCTCGATGTCGAAGAAGCTTTCGGGTACTTCGGCCGCGCCGCTCATGTACGGCAGGTCCGGATGCACCACCGCCACGCACAGCGGCCGCGGCTTGCCGGCGGCCTGCGTCTGGCGCAGGAAATCCAGGGTCAGGTCGGGGTTGCTGGACAGGCTGTAGTGCACGCCGTCGGGGCCGTCGCGCCGCGCCACCAGTTGCACCAGCAGGTTGATCTCCTGCAGCACCAGGTCGCGCGCCACGTGGGTGTAGTTCTGGCTGATGTAGCTGCGCTGGGCGCTGGCCGAATGCAGCAGCGCGCCCGACTGCAGGTAGAACTCGTGCACGGCCACGTTGGGCGGCAAGGCGTCGCGCGCCTGGTCGATCGCGTATTGCGGATCGATCTGATCGGTACCGAAATGCCGCCGCAGGAAAGGTTCGAGGAAACGCGCCTCCAGCCCCGGCTTGGGCCGCGGACGCGTCAGCGACAGTGCGGTGTACAAACGCAATGAGCGCGTGGTGTCCGCGGCGGTCAACGCGTACAGCGCGTTGAGCAGGCCATGCGGCTTGCCCAGACCCAGCGGCGCGGCCACGCGCAGGTCCGGGCCAAGCGCATCGGCGACCTGCTGCGCGCAGGTGGCGGTATCGGCGTAAAGGCGACGGATCGGCATGTTTGCGATCATGCCAGAAGCGCCGCGCGGCGATGGCGCTACGTCAACAAGGCTTCGCTTACACTCGGGCCATGTCTTCGCTACCGCTCATTCCCACCACGCCGAGCCGCTTGCTGGCCGAACAGGCGCTGAGTCGCGCCGCCGGTGCGCCGCTGCTCAATGGCAACGCGGTGGAGTTGCTGATCGATGCCGCCGCCCACTACGAGGCCTGGCTGGCGGCAATCCGCGGCGCGCGGCAGCGCGTGCTGCTGGAGAACTACATCGTCCGCGACGACGACGTGGGCCGCGCCTTCCGCGATGCCCTGGTCGAGCGGGCGCAGGCCGGCGTGCTGGTGAACGTGGTGGTGGACTGGATGGGCTGCCTGGGACAGTCGCGCAGCCGCTTCTGGGCACCGTTGCGCGCGGCCGGCGGCGAAGTGCGGGTGTTCAACCCACCGCAACTAGGGCAGTCGTTCGGCTGGCTCAGCCGCGATCATCGCAAGGTACTGGTGGTCGATGGCGTGCAGGGTTTTCTCTCTGGCGTGTGCATCAGCGCGAAGTGGCTGGGCGATCCCGCGCACGAGGTGCCGCCGTGGCGCGACACCGGCGTAGCACTGCTCGGGCCGGCGGTGATGGAGCTGGAAGCGGCCTTCGCGCAAAGCTGGAGCAGTATCGGCACGCCGCTGGCGTCGTTTGCGCCGCTGCCCGAGCCGACCGAAGCGGCCGGCTCGGTCGCGCTGCGGGTGATCGCCACCCAGCCGGCCACGGCAGGCATGTACCGGCTCGACCAGCTGATCGCCTCGATGGCGCGCAAGACCCTGTGGCTTACCGACGCGTATTTCGTGGGCCTGGCGCCTTACGTGCAGGCGCTGGTGGCCGCTTCGCGCGATGGCGTGGACGTGCGCCTGCTGGTGCCGGGCAACAGCGATATTCCCGTCGTGGCCAGCATGTCGCGTTCGGGCTACCGGCCGTTGCTGAAGGCGGGCATCCGCGTGTTCGAGTGGAATGGCTCGATGCTGCACGCCAAGACGGCGGTGGCCGACGGCCAATGGGCGCGGGTGGGCTCGTCCAATCTCAATATCGCCAGCTGGCTGAGCAACCGCGAAATCGACGTCTCGGTGGAGGACGCCGGCTTTGCCGGCCAGCTGGCCGCGCAGTACGAGCGCGACCTGGAGAGCGCCACCGAGATTGTGCTGGCGCCGCATCGCCGCCATCCTGGCAGCGAGCGGGTGCGCAGCAGCCAGGACCGACCGCGCCGGGTGCGCCATGCCGGTGGCAGTTCCAGCCGTGCCGCGGTGGGCGCGTTGCGCATCGCCAACACCGTGGGCGCCGTGCTGAGCAATCGCCGCGTGCTGGGCGACACCCCCAGCGGCCCGCTGTTTGCCGGCACCGCCGGGCTGACCTTGCTGGCCGTGGTGTCGTTGCTGTGGCCCGCCTGGGTCGGCTGGCCGCTCGGCGTGCTGGCCGCCTGGTTTGCATTGAACCTGGGCATCGCGGCCTGGCGCGTGTATCGCGGTCGACGCCGCCCGGCGCCAGCCAAGAGCAGTTGAGGCAGGATGCGGCTTGTGCAAAGCAATCTCTCAGCAAGCTGCGCCAAGCGGATGTTTCTACAGGACTAGATCCGACGGCGCGTGCTAGGCTCGCCGTCCCATGCCCGCCCTCGACGACAGCACGCCCCGTCATGTCCTGACGCCCAGTTCGCTCAACCGGCTGGTGCGCGACCTGCTGGGCGACGCGCTGCCGCAGGTGTGGATCGAAGGCGAGCTTTCCAACGTGGCCCGTCCCGCCTCCGGCCATGTGTACTTCACACTCAAGGACAGCGGCGCGCAGGTACGCTGCGCGATGTTCAAGATGAAGGCCTCCGCGCTGCGCTTCCGGCCGGTGGATGGCATGCAGGTGATGGTGCGTGCCAAGGTCGGCCTGTACGAACCGCGCGGCGAGTTCCAGCTGGTGGCCGAATACATGGAGCCATCGGGCGAAGGCGCGCTGCAGCGGGAGTTCGAGCAACTCAAGGCCCGGCTCAACGCCGAAGGCCTGTTCGACCCCTCGCGCAAGCGCCCGTTGCCGCGTTACGCACGGCGCATCGGCGTGATCACCTCGGCCACCGGTGCGGCGGTACGCGACGTATTGAGCGTGCTGGCGCGGCGCTGGCCGCTGGCGCATGTCGAGATATTGCCCGTGCCGGTGCAGGGTCGCGAAGCGCCGCCGGCGATCGTGGCAATGCTGCGCAAGGCTTCGGCCTGCGCCCGCTACGACGTGGTGTTGCTGACACGCGGCGGCGGCTCGCTGGAAGACCTGTGGGCGTTCAACGAGGAGGTCGTGGCGCGGGCCATCCATGCCAGCGCGGTTCCGGTCATTTCGGCCGTGGGCCACGAAATCGATTTCAGCATCGCCGACTTCGTGGCCGACCTGCGCGCGCCCACGCCCTCGGCCGCGGCGGAACTGCTGGTGCCTGATGCGGTAGCGATCGGCCGTCACCTGCGCCAGTTGCAGCAACGCCTGCTGACGGTGCAACTGGGCCGGTTGCAGGCGCAATCGCAACGCATCGATCACCTGCTGGCACGCCTGCAGGCACAACGGCCGCAAGCCCGGCTGCAACGCGACCGCGAGCGGCTGGTACACCTGCGACGCCGCCTGACCACCGCGCTGCGCGAACAGGACCAGCGCCGCCGCACCCGACTGGAACGCCTGCACGCACGCCTGCTGGCGCGCCACCCACGCAACCAGCTGCCCCTGCTGCAGCGCCGCCTGGCCGAGCAGGACCAGCGCCTGCGCCGCGCCATCACCCAACTCTTGCAACGGCGCCAGACCCAACTGCGCCACGATGGCCGTGCACTGCACGCCGTAAGCCCGCTGGCCACGCTGGAACGCGGCTACGCGATCGTGTTCGACGCCGACGGCAAGGTGCTGCGCTCGGTGCAGAATGTCGCTGCAAATACGCGTCTACGCGCACGCCTCGCCGACGGAGAGCTGCAGTTGCAAGTCAGCGACGATTGAAATGCATACCCCACCATCTCCGCGAAAGATTAGGGGAGGTAGCTCATAGTGCGCGCCTTGGATACTCCAAGTTTTGGCAGCAGCGCGATCGCTCTTGCGTCATATGAAAACACCGCAAAGCGCCGCAGCCGTGCCAACAAATGCGGACCAAAGTGCCCACCGCGCAGCACGTCCATTCAATTCGCTAGCTCGGCGGGAAGCCTCAAGTAAACCAACGTTCCAGCCCGAAAGGCTGGAGATAGAATCCACCGGCTCGTCTAAAGAATTCATACCCCAAATTGGTGCTGTAACAACGCTGCTCGCATTGAGCGCCAGTCTGGCAGAGCGACAGGCCATAACGGCTGCAATCATCGAGAGCGAGGCACATAGCACCTTTGACCACATGAAGTTCATGAGCAAAACTCCCTCAGCACCAATGCGCCAGGGGTACCCGGAATAACTTCCTCGCGTTCAACCATTTCGTGTGATGCAAGAGGCTTATCGGTCGCCTTCTGAGCATAGAAAGCACGTTTGTCAGTGGTGATAAGCGCTTTATGGCAGTCAGCCGACACATGCTCAATTATTACCTTGTACCGGTCGCCGGAAAGCTTACGGGTACGTGAGTTAGCGAAATTCCACATCACCCACCCCTGCGTCCCCTTGCCTTCCTCCTTCCAACCACCGTCTATGGAAAGCTGCCACGCATCGTGTCCATTGCCGCCTCCGCCTAGCCGTCGCCATTGAGGTATCTGGTAAAAGCTGATCACTACGCATCCCATGTTGGGTTCGTTCGTAAATTTAATGCCACCAGTGGGTGTCGTGCAGCGGTATAGAACACCTTTCGCTTGCAAGTTTGTTCGTTCGGCCGCTTGTGCGTATATGTTTTGTCCAAGCACGCAACCACCAAGAACCAAAAGGCAACGTATGACGTTCATATCTCCCCCTTCCTCTTCGCGCCAAGTCTAGCCGAGGAGGAATGGGCCTATAGGTATTGGCATCGAGCGCCATACAAGCTGCCACGCAAACGAGGTCTCACATCGTTTCAACGGTTCAGCGCCCACCCTCAGAGGGTGCCAAATCGGGAACGACCATGTTGAAGAAAAGCTACCCCTACTACCTCGCCAACCAGCCGCAGCAGCCGAACACCGATCTCGCCGTGCGCGACAAGTACAGCGGCAGGATCGCCACGCGGGTGGCGGTGCCGGATGCGAAGACGGTCGAAAAGGCCATTGCCGCCGCGGTGAAAGCCACCACGCCGATGCGCAACTTCAAACCCTGGGCGCGGCAGGCGGTACTGCGCCATTGCGTGCAGCGCTTCAGCGAGCGCCGCGACGAGCTGGCCGAGGCCCTGTGCATCGAGGCGGGCAAGCCGATCCGTGATTCCGCCGGCGAGGTGACGCGGCTGATCGAGACGTTTCAGATCGCCGCCGAGGAAGCCGTGCGCATCAACGGCGAGACGCTGAACCTGGAATTGGCCAGCCGTCTGGACGGCTATCACGGCTATACCAAGCGCGTGCCGCTGGGGCCGGTGTCGTTCATCACGCCGTTCAATTTCCCGCTGAACCTGGTGGCGCACAAGGTCGCCCCCGCCATTGCGGCCGGCTGCCCGTTCGTGCTGAAACCGGCGGAGAAAACCCCTATCGGCGCGCTGATCATCGGCGAGATCCTGGCAGAGACGGATCTGCCCAAAGGTGCGTTTTCCATCCTGCCCATCGATGGCGAGCATGCGTCGCCACTGGTCGAGGACGAGCGCTTCAAGCTGCTCTCGTTCACCGGCAGCCAGATCGGCTGGGATCTGAAGGCGCGCGCCGGCCGCAAGAAAGTGGTGCTGGAACTGGGCGGCAACGCCGCCTGCATCGTCGACGCGGACCAGGGCTCGAAGCTGAAGCACGTGGTCGAACGGCTGATCTTCGGCGCGTTCTACCAATCCGGCCAGAGCTGCATCGGTGTGCAGCGCATCTATGCCCACGACGACATCTACGACGCCCTGAAGAAGCGGCTGGTAGCGGCCACGAAAAAACTGAAAAGCGGCGACCCGAAAAAGCCCGACACCTTCCTCGGCCCGATGATCGACGAAGCGGCCGCCAAGCGCCTGCACGGCTGGATCGACGAAGCGCGCGAGGCCGGCGGCAAGCTGCTTTGCGGCGGCAAGCGCGAGGGCAACATGCTGCAGGCCACGCTGATGGAAAACGTGCCCGCCGACGCGAAAGCCAACCGCATGGAAGCGTTCGGCCCGTTCGCCCTGCTGCAGCGCTACAGCACGTTCGACGAGGCCATCGCGATGGTCAACGATTCGGATTACGGCCTGCAGGCCGGCATCTTCACCGACAGCCTGGACCACGCCATGCGCGCCTGGAACGAGCTGGACCAGGGCGGCGTGATCGTCAACGACATCCCCAGCTTCCGCGTGGACAGCATGCCCTACGGCGGCGGCAAGCTGTCCGGCTTTGGCCGCGAAGGCATCCGTTATGCGATCGAGGACATGACCGAGATCCGGCTGATGGTGATGCGGGAGAGCTGACCGATTCGGTGGGAGCGACTTCAGTCGCGATGCTCCTTGCTGTGGGCTCCAGAGCAGAAGCATCGCGACTGAAGTCGCTCCCACAGTCGCCCCACCATTTCGCCGCGCCCCGCATTGCGCCATCATCGCCAGCATCTCCTCGCGGAGCGGTGCCATGACCACGCTTGTGTTCGTCCACGGCTGGAGCGTCACCAACACCTCGACCTACGGGCAACTGCCGCGGCAGTTGCAGCAGCAGGCCGCCGCGGCCGGGATGCCGTTGACCCTGGCCGATGTCTGGCTGTCGGAATACGTGAGTTTCGACGACGCCGTGACCATGGCCGACCTGGTGCGCGCGTTCGATCACGCGCTGCGCGACCTGCATCTGCGCGATGCCAGCATCGCCTGCATCACCCACTCCACCGGCGGTCCGGTGCTGCGCGAATGGCTGCGGGCGCAGCGCGACAAGCCCGGCAGCCACAGCACCATCAAGCTGAGCCACCTGGTGATGCTGGCGCCGGCCAACTACGGCTCTGCCCTGGCGCAGTTGGGAAAAGGCACGCTGGGCAAGCTGAAGTCGTGGTGGAACGGGGTGGAACCGGGCCAGCGCATCCTGGACTGGCTGGCGCTGGGCAGCGACGCTTCGCTGTCGTTGAACCTCGACTACATCCATGGCGCCGACCCCACCAGCGCCGGCCAGTACCTGTTCGTGCTGACCGGCGACCGGCCCGACCGCGCGTTCTACGATCACTTGAACAGCTACACCGGCGAGGACGGCTCCGATGGCGTGGTGCGCATCGCCGCGGCCAACCTCAACGCGCGCCACGCGGTGCTGGTGTCCGACGGCAAGGCCGCCACGCTGGACACCCTGGCGCTGAACCTGCAACGCGGCCCCCGTTGCGCGTTCAAGCTGATTGCCGGCGCATCGCATTCCGGCGACGCCCACGGCATCATGGCCAGCGCCGCCCCCGCCACCGTGGACGCCATCCTGCGCTGTCTGCAGGTGCGCAGCGCCGCGGCGTATGCCGCGCTGTGCACGACGTTCGACCAGGAGAACGACGCGCGCGATGCGGACAAGGTGGAACTGGAACCGGCCGGCCCGTTCGCCCCGCGCGTGCACATCCACGACCCGCGCAGCCTGCTGATCGTGCGCCTGTCCGACGAGGCGGGCGAGCCGCTGCCCGATGGCGGTTTCCTGCTGACCGCGGGCGCGCAGGCCAGCCCCGACCTGATGCCCGACGGCTTCCTGGTCGACCGCCAGACCAATGCGAAAACCCGCGCGACATCGCTGTTCCTCAACCACAGCCTTCTGGCCGGGGATGGTCGCGTGGCCGACCCACGCAACAGCCGCAAGACCTTGCGCGCGGCGGTGGCCAGCCATCGCCCGTACGGAGCCAGCGTGCAGCCGGCCGATCTCGCCGGGCTGGTGCACCACGCGCTGGCGCAAAGTGCGCCGGCCGACGACCTGTTCAACATGCTGGGCGCGCACCAGACCACGGTGCTGGACGTGGTGCTGCCCCGGCACGTGCACGAGGGCGTGTTCCGCCTGACCCAGGATCTTGCGCCGCACGATTTCCATGCGCCGGTGCCCGGCCCGCTCATCAGCTGAACAGCCTCAGCTGCCGTTGTGTTTTTTGGCCTATGATCGCGCTCGCTCCGCCCGGTCGAGACGTGCCCCGCACGCTGTCCACGGGTGGCCACATCGAACGCGCACATGCAAAAGAAACCCGTCTTCTTCGACCCCACCGGCCGCCGCGCCGGGCGGGTTTCGTTGCTGGTGCTGCTGGCCGGCGTGGTCAGCACCTTGTTCGTGGTGGCTTGTGCCGCCAGCCTGTTCGTGGGCCCGACCATGGCCGGCCTGCATATCGGTGAGCATGCCCGCACGCGCCACGCGCTGGCCAACGTCAAGGCCGCCGCGCCGGAACTGCTGAAGCCCGCCGCGAAACTCGCCGCCGAGGTGCGCGCCCGCCAGAAGCAGCTGCACGCGCCGCACACCCACGCCAGCAAGGCACCCGCCACTCACGTGCCACCGCTGTCACTGGACAAGCCCGCCGACCGGCCGCTGGCGATCGGCTTCTACGTCAACTGGGACGACAACAGCTACGCCTCGCTGAAGCGCAGCCTGGCGCAACTGGATTGGGTGATCCCGTCGTGGATGAGCCTCAGCGGCAAGGACATGGCGCTGCACACCAGCGTCGACGCCAAGGCGATCGACCTGATCCGTCAACAGAAGCCTTCCACACCGATCCTGCCGCTGCTGCAGAACGCGCTGGACGGCCAATGGGATGGTGCCGGTCTGGCCCGCATGCTGGCCGACCCGGCGTTGCGGCAGGCGCGTATCGCGCAGATCGTGGCATTCATCGCAGCCAACCATTTCCAGGGCGTGACGGTCGACTTCGAGGAAGTGCCCGACACCGCGCAAGGCGACCTGAAAACCTTCCTCGGCGAACTCAACGATGCCTTCGATCCGCACGGCTGGGGCATCGTGCTGTCGGTGCCGTTCGACGACGCCAGCTGGGATTACGCCGGCTACGCCGACATCGTCGACTTCGTGGTGCTGATGGCCTACGACGAACACTGGGCCGGCAAGACCCCGGGCAGCATCGCCGGCCAGCAATGGTTCGAGAACACCCTCGAAAAACGCATGAAGGACCTGGACCCCGCGCAGACGATCGTGGCGATCGGCAGCTACGGCTACGACTGGTCGCACGGCAACAATGCCGAGGCGCTGACCTTCCAGGATGCGATGGACCGCGCGTCGGATGCGCAAGCCGACATCAGCTTCGACCCCGACACGCAGAACCCGCACTTCTCCTACAACGAGGACGATGGCAGCACGCACCAGGTCTGGTTTCTGGACGGCGTCACCGCCTACAACCAGATCCACGCCGCCGACGAATACAAGCCTTACGGCTACGCCTTGTGGCGACTCGGCTCGGAAGATCCGTCGGTATGGTCGTTGCTCGACCGCCCCTATGGCGCAGCGGCGCCCGATCAACTGCGCTCGATCGGCGCAGGCGAGGACATCGACATCGAAGGCCAGGGCGAAGTGCTGGAAATCGTCTCGCAGCCCTCGCCCGGCGCGCGCAGCATCGAGGTCGACAAGGACGACGGCAGCATCGACGACGAAAGCTATGCCAGCCTGCCCAGCTCATACGTGATCCAGCGCGCCGGCACGCTGCCGCGCAAGATCGCGCTGACCTTCGACGATGGCCCCGACCCGGAGTGGACGCCGCAGATCCTCGACATCCTCAAGGCCAAACATGTGCCGGCCACGTTCTTCATCATCGGCGAGAACGCCGAGATGTCGCCGAAGCTGGTGCAGCGCGAAGTCGCCGAAGGCCACGACGTCGGCAACCATACCTTCACCCACCCCAACCTCGGCGAAAGCCCCGCCGGCATCGTGTCGCTGGAACTCAACGCCACCCAGCGATTGTTCGAGGCGCTCACCGGGCACTCGATGCGCCTGTTCCGCGCGCCCTACTTCGGCGACGCCGAACCGACCACCGCCGACGAACTGGTGCCGATCCAGATCGCGCAGAAAATGGGCTACCTCTCGGTAGGCCTGCACGTGGACGCCGAAGACTGGCAACGCCCCGGTGTCGATGCGATCGTGAATAACGTGGTCGCCGGCATCGAAACCACCAATGTCGACCGCAAGGGCCAGGTCGTGCTGCTGCACGACGGTGGTGGCGAGCGCTCGCAAACCGTGGCCGCGCTGCCGCGCATCATCGACGGCCTGCGCGCGCAGGGTTATGAGTTCGTCACCGTCTCCGCGCTGGCCGGACTGACCCAGGCGCAGACCATGCCCGCGATCCAGCCTGGCTCGGTGTCGCAATGGGCCGACCGCATGGTGTTTCTGGGGCTGGGCTTTTTCGGCCACTTCATCCGCTGGCTGCTGACCACCGCGATCACGCTCGGCGTGGCGCGGCTGCTGATATTGGGCGGCCTGGCCCTGCTCAACCGCCGTCGCGAAAAGCGGCGCATCGTGCCGGTGCTCGGTGACGAGCCGCCGTTGGTGTCGGTGCTGATTCCGGCCTACAACGAGGAAAAGGTGATCGCCAGCTCGATCCGGCAGATCCTCCGCAGCCACTACGCCAACCTCGAAGTGATCGTGGTCGACGACGGCTCGACCGACGCCACCTCCGCGGTAGTGCGCCAGCACTACGCCGACGAGCCGCGCGTGCGCCTGCTCACCATCCCCAACGGCGGCAAGGCACACGCCGTCAACACCGCGCTGCGCGAATCCCGCGGCGCGGTAGTGGTGGCGCTGGATGCGGACACCCAGTTCGAGCCGGACACCCTTCCGCACTTGGTGCGCTGGTTCGTCGATCCGAAAGTCGGTGCCGTGGCCGGCAACGCCAAGGTCGGCAACCGGATCAACCTGATCACCTTGTGGCAGGCGCTGGAATACATCACCGCGCAGAACCTGGAGCGCCGCGCACTGGCCGCACTGGGTGCGATCACCGTGGTACCCGGCGCCGTCGGCGCGTGGCGTCGCGACGCACTGGAGCAGCTCGGCGGCTTCCCCGCCGACACCCTGGCCGAAGACCAGGACCTGACCATCGCGGTGCAGAAAGCCGGCTACACCACCTTGTTCGATGCCGACGCCATTGCCTGGACCGAAGCGCCCGACACCGCCCGCGGCCTCGCGCGCCAGCGCTTCCGCTGGTCCTACGGCACGCTGCAATGCCTGTGGAAGCACCGCGACGCCACCTTCAACCCGCGCCACGGCTCACTGGGCACGGTGGCGCTGCCGCAGGTGTGGCTGTTCCAGATCCTGTTCTCGGTGGTCTCGCCGCTGGTCGACCTGGTGCTGGTCTGGCAGATCGTCGCCACCACGCTGGATTACTTGCAGCACCGCGGCCAGTTCGACGACACCAACCTGATCCGCATGCTGGTGTTCTACGCCGCCTTCATGGCCGTGGATCTCGCTGCCTCGGCGCTCGCCTTCGCAATGGAAAAGAAGGAAAAGTGGAGCCTGCTGTGGTGGCTGGTGCTGCAACGCTTCGGCTACCGCCAGCTGATGTACTACGTGGTGGTGCGGTCCGTCTGGACGGCCATCAAGGGCCCGTCGGTGGGCTGGGGCAAGCAGGAGCGCAAGGCAACGGTGAACGCCGCCAACGCGGCGGAACACTGATCTCCGCACACGGTTCATGACCTGCGGGAGCGGCTTCTCCTCAAGCCATGAAAAACATCGCGGCTGAAGCCGCTCCCACAGGCAAGCGCCTCAGCCGCGCACGCGCAGCGTCAGCCCCTTCAGGAAATTGCGCAGCAACTGGTCGCCGCACAGCTTGAAGTTCTTGTGGTCGCTCTGGCGGAACAGCGCGCTCAGCTCGGGTTTGGACACCGGCATGCCCGCGCTCTCAAGGATCTGGTGCATGTCCACGTCTTTCAGCTCGAAGGCGACGCGCAGTTTCTTCAGCACCACGTTGTTGGTGACGCGCTTCTCCGGCGGACGCGGCGGCTGGCTTTCGTCGCGGCCGCGGCGTTGCACGACCAAGCCATCCAGGAACTGCACGAGCACCTTGTTGCTGCATTCCTCGTAGCCGGGCTCGCCTTCCTTCTTCAGGTACGCCTGCACCTGCTCTCTCTCCAGTTCCACCGTCGGGTCGGCCAGGTTCACGAGCTGCGCCACTTTCGCGTCGCTGAGATCGAGCATGTAGCGGATGGCACGCAGTACGTCGTTGTTGATCATGGGATCGCCGGGGTTTGCGGGGACGCCATGCTACCGCGACCGGGGTCGGTGTGGACCGGCCGCCGACCATTCGGCCGCCCAAAAGGACCACTGATGCACCGTATTCCATGCACACACGAAGCGGCGAATGCACGATGATCGGTGGCATGCCGGCGGCGGTTTGCCCGGCCCCCTGCCATGGAATACTGCCGATGAAACTCGTGCGTTATGGAAACCCAGGCCGCGAAAAGCCCGGCATGCTGGACGCCGAAGGCCGTCTGCGCGACCTCTCCGCCGCCGTGACGGATATCGATGCCGCCGTAGTGAGCCGCCACGGCCTGCGCCAGCTGGCCGCGCTGGATCCCGAGCGATTGCCATTGGTCGACGGCTCGCCCCGCTACGGCACGCCGGTGGCGCAAGTGGGCAAGATGATCTGTGTGGGCCTGAACTACGCCGACCATGCGGCCGAAAGCGGCGCCAGGGTGCCCGAGCAACCGGTGCTTTTCATGAAAGCCACCAGCGCCATCATCGGCCCCAACGACGACGTGATCCTTCCGCGTGGTTCGGTCAAGACCGATTGGGAAGTGGAGCTGGGCATCGTGATCGGCGATGTTGCCCGCGACGTGTCCGTCGACCATGCGTTGGGCCACGTAGCCGGCTACACGGTCGTCAACGACTTGTCCGAGCGCGAATTCCAGCTGGAACACGGCGGCCAGTGGGTGAAGGGCAAGAGCTGCGACACCTTCGGCCCGATCGGCCCCTGGCTGGTCACCGCCGATGAAGTGGCCGACCCGCAAAACCTGGCGCTGTGGCTGGAAGTCAACGGCCACCGCTACCAGAACGCCAGCACGCGCACGATGGTGTTCGGGGTGGCGCATCTGGTGAGCTACATCAGCCGCTACATGACGCTGCTGCCCGGCGACGTGATCAGCTCGGGCACCCCGGCCGGTGTGGGCCTTGGCTTGAAGCCGCCCACCTACCTGCGCGCCGGCGACGTGATCGAGCTGGGCGTGGAAGGTCTGGGGCAACAACGCCAGCAGGTACTGGCTCATCCCGCCGACCGTTGAAACGCGCACTCCCGCTGTCCATGGCGACAGACGCGGGGCCGACGATTACTTCGGCGCCGACGCGTCGTCCACCACGGGCGCGACGTCCAGCGCAGCGCTTTGCGGCGCATTCCAGCCCAACGCGTTGTAGACGTGATAACGCGCGATACCCGCGTATTCGTGCAGCGCCAGGTCCGTCAGCACCAGGTTGCTGGCGCTGGGCCACAGGCTGAAGGTGGCGGCGAGGTAATCGGCGCGGACCGGGGTCGGATGGATGCCGAAATGCGCGAAATACAGCAAACCGCGCTGCAGGTGGAAGCCCGACGTCACCAGCCAGATGCGTTGCGCACCGAGCGCCTGCAGCAACGGACGGCTGAACTGCGCGTTCTGCCAGGTGTTGCGGCTGCGCGACTCCAGCGTCAGATCCGCCACCGGCACGCCGAGTCGTTGCAGCACCGCGCCGTAGGTTACCGCCAGCGGCGTACCCAGCAGCGAAGGGTCGCCGCCGGTCACCAGCACGGTGCAACGCCGCGCCGCGCTGGCGCAATCGCGATACATCGTGGCGGCCTGCACGATGCGGCCGTAAGCGGCGAAACCGGGCTCCACCGGCTCGTCCGGAACCGGCACCGCGCCCGAGGTCAACAGCACGATCGCGTTGTCGGGCGCCCATGCCGGCGCCGGTCGCGCCACATACGGCGCCTGCAACCGCTGCAGCAGGAACATCGGCAACAAACCGCTGCCGGCCAGCAGAAACAGGGCCAGCCCCAGCGCAACCACGACGCGGCTGCACCGGCGCCAGCGGACCCAACGCAACACGCCGGCAAGCACCAGCGACATGGCAAGAGCAGTGAAGATCATGGCAACCGGCAGCAATCAATCAGCGTCCGATTGTAGGGAAGCTGCGCGCGCACGGCGATCCATCGCCCGCCGCCACGACCCATGACGCGGAATGCATGCGCGACAATAGGCGGATGAGCGAAGCCCTTCACGCCCTCACCGAGCGCTGCCGCCACAGCGAGGAGATCAGGAGAAGCCGCTTCCTGGCCCAGGCTGCGCCCGTCGCCACCGCGGTGCAGGCGCTGGATTTCCTGCGCGAGGTGAGCGATCCCGTCGCCACGCACAACTGCTGGGCCTACCGGATCGGGCAGGAATACCGCTTCAACGATGACGGCGAACCCGGTGGCACCGCAGGCCGGCCGATCCTGCAGGCGATCGAGGGTCAGGGCATCGACAACGTGATGGTCGTGGTTACGCGCTGGTTCGGTGGCACCAAGCTGGGTGCAGGCGGCCTGATGCGCGCCTACGGCGGTACTGCAGCCGAATGCCTGCGGCTGGCATCCCGCCAACCGATCGTGGCGATGGCGCGGCTCGGCCTGCATTGCGACTTCGCCGAGCTGGCCCTGCTGAAAGCGCGCCTGAAGGAACTGCAGGCCGAGGTCGAGCGGGAAACCTTCGGCGCGGACGGCGTGACCCTGCAACTGCGCCTGCCGGACAGCCACGTCGCTGAAGCGCAAGCCCGCGTCAACGACATCAGCCGCGGCCGCAGCACGGCCAAGCGCCTTGATTGAAGACGGACAGTACGGCTCCTGCGAATCCCCCATCCCGCCCCCAGCCAATTGAATCAACGCCCACACGCCCCACTTCAATGACGGCGTGCCCAGCACGCATCGCCTCCAGCCACAGCGAGATTCCATGAGCGACGCCGCCGAAACGCCGAAACCCTCCCGCCGTATCGGCGCGCTGCGCGAGCTGTGGCCCTTCATCAAACCGCACAGGGCATTGGCGTTCGGCTGGCTGCTGTTCCTGGCGCTGTCATCGGGCGCGTCGCTGGTATTGCCGATGGCGTTCCGCCACATCATCGACCAGGGCTTCGGCAACTCCAGCCTGGCGGTGATCAACGAAACCTTCCTGGCCATGTTCGGCGTGGCGCTGGTGCTGGCCTTCGCCACCGCGGCGCGCTACTTCTGCATCACCCTGCTCAGCGAACGCGCGCTGGCCTCGCTGCGCGATGCGTTGTATGCGCACGTGATCCGCCTGGACGTGAGCTTTTTCGAAAAGGCCCGCGTGGGCGAACTCACCTCACGCCTCAGCGCCGACACCGAAGTGGTGCAAGCGCTGGTGGGCTCCGGCGTGTCGGTGGCACTGCGCAGCGCGGTGATGCTGGTAGGCGCCGCCGTGGCGATGGTGTGGACCGCGCCGTCGCTGGCCGGGCTTACCGCGCTGGTGATCCCCGCCGTGATGTTGCCGATCCTGATATTCGGCCGCCGCGTACAGAAACTGTCGCGCGCCAGCCAGGACCGCCTGGCCGATGCCGCCGCCATCGCCAACGAAACCTTGAACGCCTCCACCGCGGTGAAGGCGTACGCGCGCGAGACGATCGAAAGCCACCGCTACGCCAGCGCCATCTTCCGCGCATTGGCTACCGCACGCCGGCGCATCGGCATGCGCGCGCTGCTGACGTTGTCGGTGATCGTGCTGGTGTTTGGCGCCATCACCCTGGTGCTGTGGGCCGGTGCCCGCCACGTGCTGGCCGGCACCCTGGACGCCGGCGTGCTGGGCCAGTTTGTGCTGTACGCCATCTTCGCCGCCGGCTCGGTGGCCGGCCTGTCCGAAGTGTGGGGCGACGTGCTGCGCGCGGCCGGCGCGATGGAGCGCATCGGCGAATTGCTGGCCGAACGCGCCGAGGTCGTCGCGCCCGCGCAGCCACTGGCCCTGCCCTCGCCCATGCGCGGCGCGCTGCACTTCGACGACGTCACCTTCCATTACCCCACCCGGCCCCACACCGCGGCGCTCGAAAGCTTCACCCTCGACGTGCAGCCTGGCGAAACCGTGGCTCTGGTCGGTCCCTCCGGCGCCGGCAAGAGCACGGTGTTCGGCCTGCTGCTGCGCTTCTACGACCCGCAGTCCGGCACCGTGAAACTCGACGGCGTGGATCTGCGTGCACTGGCCCTGCCCGACCTGCGCGGCGCCATCGCCCTGGTACCGCAGGAAACCATCATCTTCAGCGGCAGCGCCGCCGACAACATCCGCTTCGGTCGCCAGGACGCCAGCGACGCCGAAGTGATCGAAGCGGCCAGGGCCGCCGAAGCCCACGAGTTCGTCAGCGCGCTGGACAACGGCTACGCCGCCGAAATGGGCGAACGCGGCGTGCGCCTCTCCGGCGGCCAACGCCAGCGCATCGCCATCGCCCGCGCGATCCTGCGCGACGCCCCGCTGCTGCTGCTGGACGAAGCCACCTCGGCACTCGACGCGCAATCCGAAGCCGCTATCCAGCAGGCGCTGGAGCGTCTGGAAAAAGGCCGCACCACCCTCGTCATCGCCCACCGCCTGGCCACCGTGCAGCGCGCCGACCGCATCGTGGTGATGGACGGCGGCCGCATCGTGGCGCAGGGCACGCATGAGAGTTTGCTGGCCGAGGGCGGGTTGTATGCGGAGTTGGCGCGGTTGCAGTTTGTGGCTTGAGGTTGCGCGACGCGGAGGCCGCCCGCCCACAAGCTTCCGCGCCGCGAAGACCAGCTTGCTTTCAAGCCTGATCCCGATCAGCGCCGGCGGCGGCTCGACGCCTGGAAAGCCGACATGATCACCACACCACCACTTATGCCACCAGGGTATGAGTCCTATCCCACCAGCGACCTTTTTCTATCAATACGCCCCCGGTAAGTTGCTCTTTATGATCTAGCCGGAGAGCTATCCATGAAGAACAGCAGCGTTCGCGTTTTTTCCTTGTTCGGGATCGTGATGCTCTGCGCGGCGGCGTGCGCGAATGTGGCGGCAAGCACGACCGACCGCGCTCCGCTCGTGATCAAGGATCAGGGGAGCCTGATCGCTGGCGGCACGGTCACCGCGTATCCCGGCACGTTCGATCCGCGTCACCCGTTGAAGCCGGATGGCCAGACATACCACGGCGACCACGTGTATGCGTTCTACCAGATTCCGGTCGATGCCCGTCCGCTGCCGATCGTGATGTGGCATGGCGCGGGACAATCGGCGAAGAGCTGGGAGACGACGGCGGATGGGCGCGAGGGGTTTCAGAACATTTTTCTGCGGCGGCGCTTTGCCACCTACCTGATCGATCAGCCGCGGCGCGGCGATGCGGGTCGCAGCATGGTGGAAACGACGATCAAGCCGACGCCGGATGAGCAGCTGTGGTTCAACCAGTTCCGCATGGGCTTGTGGCCGAACTTTTTCAATGGCGCGCAATTCGACCACAGTTACGAGACGCTGAACCAGTTCTTCCGCTCGATGACGCCGAATACCGGGCCGTTCGACATGGAGGTGGTTTCCCGTGCCGTCGCCGCGCTGTTCAGGAAGATCGGCCCCGGCATTCTGTTCACCCATTCGCAAGGTGGTGGGCCGGGTTGGCTCACTGCCATCAAGAGCCGCAACGTCAAGGCGATTGTCGCCTTCGAACCAGGCAGCAGCTTCATATTTCCCGAGGGCGAACTGCCCGCACCGATCCCCAGCGCCTTCGATACCGTGAAAGGTGTTGCCGTGCCGATGCCGCATTTCGTGGAGCTGACGAAGATTCCGATCCTCATTTTGTATGGCGACAACATCCCCGATAAGCCGATGGATTTGCCCGCACAGGACAGCTGGCGCGCGCGGCTGGAGATGGCGCGAAATTGGCGGGATACCGTCAACAAGCACGGCGGCGACGTGACATTGATCCATCTGCCGGACATCGGCATCCGCGGCAACACCCACTTCATTTTCTCCGATCTGAACAACGTGCAGATCGCGGATCTGGTGTCGAAGTTTCTCGCCGAGAAGCACCTGGATCGATGAGCAATGAAGCGCGGGCAACAACGCCATTCAAGGGAACACGACCATGAAGCGAACAACCTTGATGGCCCCGCTCATGGCGGCCGTAATCGGCGTCTCGGCAGTCAGCGCCGTAGCAGCTGACTACAAGAAGAATCCTTTCACGCTCGCCTATGACGGCGCGATCACCAGGAACGAGCCGGGCAAGGTCAATATCCACTCCGTCAGTTACACCCTCGACGGCCTGGACATCGCCGCCAACGTCTACACGCCCGCGAACTACGATCCGCAAAAGAGCTATCCCGCGGTAGTCGTGGCGCATCCCAATGGCGGTGTAAAGGAACAGGTGGCCGGCTTGTATGCCCAGCGGCTGGCGGAACAGGGTTACATCACCATCGCCGCCGATGCGGCCTACCAAGGTACCAGCGGCGGCGAACCGCGCAACGTGGACAAGCCCTCCCACCGCATCGAGGACATCCACGGCATGGCGGATTACATCGACCGCTATCCGGGCGTCGACCGCGCGCGCCTGGGCCTGCTCGGCATCTGCGGTGGCGGTGGCTACTCGCTGGCGGCGGCGCAAACCGACAAGCGGTTCAAAACCATTGCGACGTTGAGCATGTTCAACTCCGGGCGGGTGCGTCGCAATGGCATGCAGGATTCGCAACTGGCCACCATCCAGCAACGCTTGCGGCAGGCTTCCGATGCCCGCGCCCAGGAGGCGGCCGGCGGGAAGGTCCTCTATTCCGGTGACGCGAACCTGACCGATGAGCAGATCGCCAAGCTGCCGTTCGAGCTGTACCGGCAAGGCTATGCGTACTACTGGAAGACCCATGCGCACCCGGGCTCGACCTTCAAATACACCACCAGCAGCTTGCTGGACTTGATGCGTTTCGACGCCACCGACCGGATCGACCTGATCCACCAGCCGCTGTTGATGATCGCCGGCAGCAAGGCCGACACCTTGTACATGACCGAAGACGCGTTCAAAAAAGCGACCGGTACGAAAGACAAGACGCTGTTCCTGATCGATGGCGCCACCCACATCGAAACCTATTGGGTGCCGAAGTACGTGGATGCGGCCATGGACCAGCTGACGCCCTTCTACGCCCGGACACTCTGATCCGGCCCCACCCGCAACCGAGAGAGCGCACAGCCATGAACAAGACCTTGTTGGGCATCGCGGCATGCATGGCGATCCCCTTCGCCGGGGCGAGCGAGCCGCGCTCGGCCGAGCAGCAGATTACCCGCGCAGGTACCCAGCCTTCTGCCACGGGGCCCGCGGACCACTTCACCGGACAGGTCAGGGTTGATCCCTTGTTTCCCGCCAGCAACGAAATCCGCGTTTCCGGCGCCTACGTGACGTTCCAGCCGGGTGCGCACTCGGCGTGGCACACGCACCCAGCCGGGCAACGACTGGTAGTGACTTCCGGCGTGGGCCTGGTCCAGGAATGGGGCAAACCCGTGCAGGAAATCCATCCCGGCGATGTGGTCGTGTGCCCGCCGGGCGTGAAGCACTGGCACGGTGCTGCGCCGACGAGTGCGATGACCCATCTGGCGATTACCGGCGCCGTGGACGGCAAGAGCGTGGACTGGATGGAGAAAGTGTCGGATGACCAATACAACGCCCATGAAGCCCCGTAAATTGCGCGCGCTGGCAGCCGCGCTGGTCTTGGCTTCCGGGTTGACGATGGCTCCGAGTTACGCCTCTCAGAACAGTGCCGAGCTCCATGCCATGGCCCACGAGTATCCAACGGCTGAGACGCTGTCCGCCAAGCAGCAAGCCATCCCGCTGATCGCCGTCTCCATGGCCAAGAGCGATATGCCCAGTCTTCGCTCTGCCTTGAACCAAGGGCTGGATGCCGGCCTGACCATCAGCGAAGCCAAGGAAATGTTGGTGCAGCTCTACGCCTATGTCGGCTTTCCGCGCAGCCTCAACGCGCTGGGCGAGCTGAAATCGGTGGTGGAGGAACGCCGCAAGCGCGGCATGCATGACGCGCCGGGGCGCGAGCCCGGCCATCCGGCGCCGACGGGCGACGCCTTGCTCACCGTGGGCACGGCGAACCAGACGCGTATTGCCGGCAAGCCGGTGAAGGGACCGTTGTTCGACTTCGCGCCCGTCATCAACCAGCTCCTGCAGGCGCATTTGTTCGGCGACATCTTCGAACGCGACAACCTCGACTGGCAGAGCCGCGAGCTCGCCACGGTGGGTGCACTCGCGGCAACGCCGGGCGTGGAGGCGCAGCTGGGCTCGCATGTGGCCGCCAGCGTGAGAGTCGGCCTGACCGTTTCGCAGTTGCGTCAGCTGGCCCAGACATTGGCCAATCACGGCGACGCCGATGCGGCCCAACGTGTGGGCAAGGCGCTGGACGCGTATCTGGCCAAAGCCGGCGGATCGAATTGATCGGGATATCAGTCCGCGTAACGCAAGGCATCGCGTAACAGCGTGAAGGCAGGTGAGCTCTGGCGGCGGCTCGGATAGTAGAGGTGGTAACCCGGAAACGATGGGCACCAGTCCGCCAACACGCGGATCAATCTTCCCTCGTTCACCTGCGCCGCCACCAGGTCCTCGGGCATGTACGCCAGGCCCAGTCCCTTGAGCGCGGCATCCAGGCGCATCGCGATATTGTTGAACACGAGTTGGCCTTCCACACGCACTTTCAGCTCTTGGCCTTTCTTCTCGAACTCCCACGGAAAGATGCCGCCGTAGGTCGGCAGGCGGATGGCGATGCAGTTGTGCCGCAGCAGGTCGCGTGGAGTCCTGGGTCGCGGATGCCGGGCGAAGTAATCCGGCGATCCGACCACCGCCATGCGCACCTCGGGACCGATGCGCACCGCGATCATGTCCTTGGCCACCTGCTCGCCCAGCCGCACGCCGGCGTCGTAGCCCTCGGCCACGATGTCGGTGAGGCCGTAGTCCACGATGATCTCGATATGCAGATCGGGATGATCCGGCAGCAGCTTGGCGAGCACGGGCTGCAGGACAGCGGTGGCCGCGTGTTCGCCCGCGGTGATGCGCAACCGGCCTGCGGGCGTGTCCCTGAATTCGCTGAGCGAGGCCAGCTCGATATCGATTTCCTCGAACCGGGGAGCGATGACCTTCAGAAGGCGTTCGCCGGCCTCGGTGGGTGAGACGCTACGGGTCGTGCGCGCCAGCAATCGCACGCCCAACCGTCCCTCCAGCTGGCGTATGGCCCGGCTCAGTGCAGGTTGTGACATGCCGAGCTTCGCGGCGGCACGCGTGAAGCTGCGTTCCCGCGCCACCATCGAAAAGATCGCCAGTTGATCGTAGCTCTCGGACGACATTTATCCGCACCGGTTATGAACGCTTTCCGATTGTGCCATCTAGTGCCGGCAATGGCCGGGATCTAAATTGTTCATGGCGAGCACACGAAGGCGTGCTCCCGCCCCGGCTTCTCGACACCCGGTGATGGCTGACTGCAACAGACAACGGAGTAGACCCATGAAAAACCGCACACTCGGCAACAGCCATCTGGACGTCTCCGCCCTCGGGCTGGGCTGCATGGGCATGAGTTCCGCCTACGGCCCGGCCGGCGACAAGCAGGCCATGATCGCCCTGATCCGCGCCGCCCACGAACGCGGCATCACCCTCTTCGATACGGCCGAAGCCTATGGCCCGTTTGCCAACGAGGAACTGGTCGGTGAAGCGCTGGCGCCGATTCGCGACGAGGTCGTCATCTCGACCAAGTTCGGCTTCGACATCGACCCGCAGACCGGCGAACGCGGCAGCGGCACCAACAGCCGGCCCGCGCACATCAGGGCAGCGGTCGAAGGCAGCCTCAGGCGGCTGCGCACCGACCGCATCGATCTGCTGTTCCAGCACCGGGTCGATCCCCAAGTGCCGATCGAGGATGTGGCCGGTGCGATCAAGGAACTGATCGCCCAGGGCAAGGTGAAACATTACGGCCTGTCGGAACCCAGCCTGCAGACGGTCCGCCGCGCCCATGCCGTGCACCCGGTGGCCGCGGTGCAGAACGAATACTCACTGTTCTGGCGCGGACCTGAAGCAGACATGTTGCCGCTGGTTGAAGAACTCGGCATCGGCTTCATGCCTTTCAGTCCGCTGGGCGCCGGCTTTCTCACCGGCAAGATCGACGAGAACACCACGTTCGACCCCACCGATTTCCGCAACAGCGTGCCCCGCTTTTCGCCCGAAGCGCGCAAGGCGAATCTGGCCCTGGTCGATCTGGTCAAGATCGTCGCCGAACGCAAACAGGCAACGCCTGCACAAATTGCGCTGGCGTGGTTGCTGGCGCAGAAGCCATGGATCGTGCCGATTCCCGGCACGACGAAGTTGCACCGACTGGAAGAGAATCTTGGCGCTGTCGACGTGGCATTGACACGCAATGATCTGCACGAGATCGATGTGGCGACGTCGAAAATCGAGATCGAGGGCGAACGTTTACCCGAAGCGGCGCTGAAGATGACCGGGCGCTGATGGACGACAAGCCGGGCGAAACGCGACCACGGTTTGCTATTGCTCCCTCCCCTGCTTGCGGGGAGGGCCGGGGTCACGCCCTGGATCTGACTTTCGCGGCGTAGCAAGAGCATCCTCCCGACTCCCGCGATCGAAGGGAATCCCTCGGGGCAAGCAGAGAAACCAGCAAAGCGCGCTCAGGCAACTTGCGTACATTGCCAATGAATGGGCCGAAGGAAGGCAGTCCGACAGCACTCCCAACGCGATACCCTCATGCGTTGAGCCACCACCCATCCACGTCATGTCCATCATCCTCACCGCCTTCGCCCGCACCCGCCTGTTCCCCCGCGATCGCCGCCCCAGCGCGATCCAGGACTGCACCGCCGAGGCCTTCGAGCAGCGCCTCAACGACGAGCTGCCGCTGAAGGTGCTGGATGGCTACGCGCCGTTCTGCAAGCTGCATGTGCACCGCAACTGGACGTCCACACGCTGCACCGCCACGCCGATCACCGACGCCAACCGCCACCTGTTGCGCTCGGCGTACGAGGCGCGTAGCCGCGATGAACTGCCAGTGCTGGTGCGCTGGTTCGAAGGCATCGATCCGCCAGTCGCGGATTATCTACTGCCGATCCTCTACAGCCGCGAGCAACTGGCGAAGGAGGGTTCGCCGATTGATGCGGATTGGGGCGTGGTCGGCTGTCTCTACACCGCCGAGCCGGAGGAAATTCCGATGGTGCCGATCACGATGCTGCGCAATGCACTGGGCGTGGAAGAAGGCGGTTCGGGTATATCGCTGGATCGCGAGGCGTATCGCCGCGCCGTCGCGTTCTGGGAGCAACACGCGAACTGGCGTAGGGGAACGGCTGTGCACGGGTAAGGTTCCAGCGCATTCGCTTGAGGGCGCCGACGCCAAACTGTTCGCGCGGTGCATGAAATCGTGGAACACATCCATGAAGTCCGGCATGCATCACTGCCAGAATTCCATCAACGAGTCCATGTCAGGAGTGCCTTGCGCAGCCACATCGGTTTCCGCAGCGGCAGACGCTTGCGCGCGGCGCTTGGGTATCGTTATTCCATCAGATTCGAAGCCGCGTACGCTGATCGACGTCCACTTTTCCGCAGAAACTCTCCTCCAGCGCTGGATCCCCACCTGGAGTGGCACGGTGACTCGGAGTATCAAAATTCCACATGATGCTCAAAGACAGGAGTCCATCACGAACGAACCGAGCGCAAAGGCTGCGCAACGACCGGCGGGCCACACGTGTACAGTGGGCAACACCCGATCAATCCTGTTGATTGCGGCCTGAGCTCGGCTTCCTGTTGAGACAGAAACGCGTGCTCAAGGTAACGTTGCTAATCTGCATTCGCTGAACAGTAGATCCATATCCATAAAAAATGGAGGTAGTCATGTTCAAGATAAGGGCTCTTGCAGTACTCGCAGCAGTCTCCACTGCAGCCGGTTGTTCATCCGGGTACCTGGTCAAGCTCGACTCGACGCCACAGGGCGCCACGGTCGTCTGTAGCGGAACCGACCAGGGCTACACGCCAACGGCCGTTCACTACGAAAAAAGCGCCGAAAAGCATTCTTATATCGATGCGAGCAACTGTATCGCCAAGTGGCAAAGCGGGGCCAAGGCCACCTACCCCGCGCACCTGAAGGTTTCCCCGGAAGGTCCTATTACATCCACGATAGCGAGGCCAGATGTGCCCGGCTATCAGAAGGATGCAGACTTCGCTGCGAAAGTTGAGCGGATGAAACACGACAAGAACTTCGCCCAAAAGGATGCCACGGGAAAGAATCATTCAAGCACGATGTTGTGTTCATACGTGGGCGGTCAGCAAACCTGCTTGTAATCTGCAGCAGGCTCAAGCTCACTGGTGGACAGAGTGCTCAAGCGGCGTCTGGCAATTCGTCAAAAGGGACGGCCAGGCGCCTCTTGCTCTGATGAGCACCAACAAGAAAGACTCATCTGTCAAAGAGTTGTTCGCGCGCTCAGCACCGAGCAAGCGTCGCGCAGGTTCGACCTGCTGTTCGTCAATGCAGGCATAAAGAATGATGACCGCGAGACGATCGCCGATGTATCGACCGACGAATTCGTGCGGGTGATGTGGCCAACGCCCTGAGCCCCATGTGCGCGGTCGAAACGCTGCAGGACCTGGCGGTGGCCGCGGGCACGATCGACATCATGTCGTCCGGCTACGGCAGGGTGACCAACAACACCAAGGTTGCACGGTGCCCTAGTAGGCGCGCTGCGCATACGCCGCACTGTTGACTGCTCCCTCCCCTGTTTTCAGGGGAGGGCTGGGAAGGGGGCTGCTTGATCTTCCCGGCCAGCCCGAGCAACCCCTCCCGCCTCCCCCTGCACGCAGGGGGAGGAGCAAAGCAGGCGCTCGCGACCAGCCCGCACGCCTCGACGGCTCCCTCCCCTGCTTGCAGGGGAGAGTTGGGGAGGGGTTCGCTTTTGATCTGGGCTTCTCGAGAGCAAGAGCAACCCGCTTCCCACCTTCCTCTGCAAGCAGGGGAAAGAGCAATAGCAACGCCCATTGCCGCCGCCTTGACGCCCCGCCGCCTAGCGTCGGCGACCATGCGCGACGACCTGCTGC
Source organism: Rhodanobacter fulvus Jip2 (assembly GCF_000264315.1). GTDB lineage: Bacteria > Pseudomonadota > Gammaproteobacteria > Xanthomonadales > Rhodanobacteraceae > Rhodanobacter > Rhodanobacter fulvus. Next base: position 76,617 of record NZ_AJXU01000001.1, on the reverse strand, counting down.
AACCACGTTCCCAGGGGCTCTACTGCCCGGCCGGCGATTTCTTCATCGACCCGCGCTGGCCGGTCGAGCGCGCGGTGGTGACGCACGCGCATGGCGATCACGCGCGTATCGGCAACGCCGGTTACCACGTGGCTGCGGCGGGTTCGGCACTGATGCGCGAGCGGCTGGGCGAGGAAGCCGTCATCGAGACGCACGAGTACGGCGAGGCGTTCACGCTCGGCGACGTGCGCGTGTCGATGCATCCCTCGGGGCACATGCTGGGCGCGGCGCAGATCCGGATGGAACACGGTGGGCGCGTGGTGGTGGTTTCCGGCGACTACAAGCGCGAAGCCGATCCCACCTGCGCGCCGTTCGAGACGGTGCCGTGCGACGTGTTCGTCACCGAATCGACCTTCGGCTGGCCGGTGTACCGCTGGCCGCCGATCGACGCCGTGATCGCCGACCTGCTGAGCTGGTGGGACGACTGCGCGCGACGCGGCGTGCCTGCGCTGCTGTTCTGCTACGCGCTGGGCAAGGCGCAGCGGCTGCTGGCGGAACTGGCCTTGCGCTGCGACCGCGTGGCGCACGTGCACGGCGCGCTGCTGCAACCGGTGCAGCACTACCGCGATGCCGGCATTGCGTTGCTGCCCACCGTGCCGCTGGCCGAGAACGCGCGCGGCACGGCCATGGCGGGCGAGCTGATCATGGCGCCGCCCTCGGCCGCCAACACGCCCTGGATGCGCCGCTTCGCCAACGCCTCCACCGCCTTCGCCTCGGGCTGGATGCAGGTGCGCGGCAACCGGCGCCGGCGCGGTTTCGATCGCGGCTTCGTGGTATCCGATCACGCCGACTGGCCCGGCCTGCTGCGCAGCGTGGCGGACAGCGGCGCATCACGCATCTACGTCACCCATGGCGACGGCGACGTGCTGACGCGCCACCTGCGCGAACTCGGCCACGATGCGCTGGCACTGGAAGCGTTGGGAGAATCCTGATGCGCCGCTTCGCTGCCCTCTATGCGCAGCTCGACCGCACCGCCTCGACCGTGGCCAAGCGCGAGGCCATCGCCGCCTACCTGCACGATGCGCCGCCCGCCGATGCCGCCTGGGCGGTCTACGTGCTGGGCGGTGGCAAGCTGCGGCGGCTGGCGACGGCCACCGAATTGCGCACGGCGGCGCAGGCGGCCACGGGTTATGCGGAGTGGCTGATCGATGCCAGCTACCAGCATGTCGGCGATCTGGCCGAAGCCATCGCGCTGCTGTTGCCGCCCGGCGATGGCGCGCTGGCGGACACGCCACTGCAGGTGTGGATGGAAGACTGGTTGCCCGCGCTGGGCAAGCTCGATCCACCTGCGCGGCAGCTGCAATTGCAGGCGTGGTGGCGAGCATTGGCGCCGCAGCAGGTGTTCCTGCTCAACAAGCTGCTGACCGGCGCGCTGCGCGTGGGTGTGTCGCAGCGGTTGGTGGTGCAAGCGCTGGCGCTGTGGTCGCAACTGCCTACCGACCTGATCGCGCATCGCCTCAGCGGTGACTGGCAACCGCACGCCGCAGCACTGTCTGCGCTGGCCGAACCGGACAGTGGCGAAGAACACCTCACCGATCGGCCCTATCCATTCTTCCTGGCCTCGCCGCTGGAACAGAACGTGGAAGCATTGGGCGATCGCAACGACTGGCTGGCGGAATGGAAGTGGGACGGCATCCGCGCGCAACTCATGCGCCGCAGCGGCGAGGCGCGGCTGTGGTCGCGTGGCGAGGAGCGTCTGGATGGCCGTTTCCCCGAACTGGAAACCGCTGCCGCCGCACTGCCGTTCGACGGCGTGCTGGATGGCGAGATCCTGGCCTGGAACGCCGCCGGCCACCTGCCGCGCGCGTTCACCGCGCTGCAGAAGCGCATCGGCAAGCTCAAGCCCGGCGCCAAGCTGCTGGCCGATACGCCGGTGCGCTTCATGGCCTACGACCTGCTGGAACACGACGGCGAGGATCTGCGCCAACAACCCTTGCGCGCGCGTCGCGAACGCCTCGCCACCCTGCTGCAGGACGTGTCGCCCGCGCTGATGCTGTCGCCCGCCCTGCCCGCCACCGACTGGCCTGCACTTGCCCTCGAACGCGAACAATCGCGCGCACGCCAGACCGAAGGACTGATGCTGAAACGGCTCGATTCGCCCTACCGCGTAGGCCGCAAGCGCGGCGACTGGTGGAAATGGAAAGTGGAGCCGTACACGCTGGACGCCGTGCTGATCTACGCGCAGCTCGGCCACGGCCGCCGCGCCGGCCTGTACACCGACTACACCTTCGGCGTGTGGGATCGCAGCCACCTGGTGCCCGTCGCCAAGGCGTATTCGGGACTGGACGACGCGGAGATCGCCACGCTCGACCAGTGGATCCGCAGCCACACGCTGGAGCGCTTCGGCCCGGTACGCTCGGTCGAACAGGTGCACGTATTCGAGCTGGCGTACGAAGCCATCCAGCGCTCGTCGCGGCACAAATCCGGCGTTGCCGTGCGCTTCCCGCGCATCCTGCGCTGGCGCACGGACCTGGCCATTCGCGATGCCGACAAACTGGACGATCTGCGGCGGCTGGCGATGGATTGATCGCGCGCGCTGCGCACGAACCGCGTTTCAGTGCGCTGCCTGCGCTCCCTCCGCGTCCACCGCATCCTTGACGGCCGCCACGAAGGCACGCCGCGCCGCGACCAGCGCGTCGGATGTCGCGTGCGGCCAGGAGCCCACCTGGGCGATCACCAGCTGGCGCGCGGGGTCGACGTAGATCACCTGGCCGAAGATGCCGATGGCGGCATAGCTGCCGTCGGCATCCGTCCACCACAGATAGCCGTAGCCACGGTCCGGTGCATCGACGCTGGCCTGACGCTGCAGCGCGCCCTTGAGCCAGGCCGTCGCCACCACCGGCTTGCCATCGATGCGCCCGCCATCGAGCATGAACTGGCCCAGCCGCGCGTAATCGCCCAGCGTGGCCGAGAGTCCGCTGCCGCCGGTGTCGCTGCCATCGCATTCGTCCTTGACCCAGGTGGCATCGGACGCCATGCCGTACGGCTTCCAGATGGTCTGCGACAGGTACGCCGCCAGCGAGCGATGCGTGGCCCGCTGCACCAGGATGCCGAGCAGGTCGGTTTCGGCGGTGTTGTAGTTCCAGTGCGTGCCGGCGGGCCATTGCCGCGGTTGTTTGCGCAGGTAAGACAGCACATGCGCCTGGCCGTCCATGCAGGCACCCAGGTACATCTGCGCCACATCCGATCTGGGGTCCGCGTAATCCTCGTTCCACTGCACACCGGAGGTCATCGTCAGCAACTGCTGCACGGTGACGTCGGCGTAGGCGCTGTCACGCAATTCCTGGATATAGGTGCCCAACGTGTCGTGCAGGCTGTGGATTTCGCCGCGCTGGAGCGCGATGCCCAGCAAGGTGGAGGTGACCGACTTGGCCACCGAGAACGACTCCCACCGCTGCTGCGGCCCGAAGCCCAAGCCGTAGCGCTCAAGACGAACGCGCCCGTGCTGCAGCACCATTACGCCGGCTAGATGGTGCTGCCCCATGTAGCTCGCCAGCGACATGGAATCGACCGGCAGAGACTTGCCTGGCGGCAGCTCGTGAACATGCGTGCCGCGCGGCGCAAGGTCGCTGGGAAACAGCTTGGCCATCTGGCGGAACTGCGCCTCGCGCTGCGCCTGCGACCAGAACAGTACCTGCTCGCGTTGCTGGCCGATGGTGGGTGCCGCCGGCGCGGCCGCCGCCGATGGCAGCGAGACGATCAGGCAAAGTGCGGCGGCGAACAGGCGGACACTGATGACACGGTACATGGCGATACGGCCGGAGCGATGGCGGGATCATCATTTTACCGGCCAGCACCGCCAGGATTGCCGGCGCGATACGTCAGCCCATACGCCACCGCTGGAACGGCTGCGCATCCTGATGCGTGCCTTCATCCGCTACGAATGCGAGGAAGCGGCGATGCGCGTGGCGCTCAATGACGCCGCCCCGCTCTATCGCGACGTACCGGAAGCGAAGGAGGCCAAGGCAGCGGGCCATCGCATGTTCCAGGCATTCATGCGTGAGGCGCTGCCCAAGGCGACCAGCAAGACCCGCGCTTTGGCCGGCAACCTGATCACCACCACGCTCAGCACGGTGGGGAAGGACTTCTCTGAAAGCCCCCGGACCTCCACGGAGATCGACACCTACGCCAAGGCCATGTCCAACATGTTTTGCGCCTATCTTGAAGCGCTGAACAGGGACACCAGGCGGTTGTAGGTTTGCGGGAAGGTTCCGGCTTCACATCCCCACGACGTTTGCGCCGCCGCCTTCACGCTGCATTGCGCACAAGATGGTTCGATCGAGTCATTGCGGAGCAGCTTTCCAGCACTCCCATGACTTGGGCGACGCCGGCCAGCCGGCCCGCCATCTGTAGTGCCAACCCGAGAAAGGAGTTATCGATGATCAAGCGCACGCTTCCCCTACTGATTGGACTGTCGGTTTGCAGTGTGGCCCTGGCGCAGGATCCACCTGTCACTACCCAGTCGCAGACAACCACCACCCAGACCACCACCACGGCGTCCACCTGGAGCACCGAGCCGCCCGCGGGTGCGTTGAGTGAGGAGGCCATCAAGACCGCGGTCGCCAATGCCGGCTACAAGGAGGTCAAGGATCTGGAATTCAAGGATGGCGTCTGGCGCAGCGAGGCACGCGGCGGCAACAAGCAGTGGGTGAAGATTGCGGTGGGACCGGAGACCGGCAGGGTCTACGTCAGTGACGCGCCGTCCAAACTCAACGAGGATGAGGTGAAGGCCAAGCTGGCCACCGCGGGCTACGAAAAGGTTCACGACGTGGAATACGAACATGGCTTGTGGAGCGCGGACGCGTCCACTCACAGCGGTGCCGCGGTGGACCTGCTGGTCGACCCGACCGACGGCAGCGTGGTGGCCAAATCACGCGACTGACATCGCGCCACACTGACATCGCATCACCGAGAAAAAGAAAGCCCGGCGCAACATGGCCGGGCTTTCCTGCATCAGGTCGGACGGCGCAGGAATTGCGCGCCATCCCGCTCATGCGCCTCAGCGCAATTGCAGCATCACGATCGACTTGGCCGGCAGTGCGACCTTCAACTGGTCACCCTGCACGCGGGCGCCGTTGAACGCCGCCGGCTTCACCGCGTCGGGCCGGTCGAAGGTGTTGCGCGAGTTGATCTTGGGCGCGGTGAGGATCTGCCCGCTGACACCCTTCGCCTGCAGGCCCTGCACCTTCACCTGCACCTGCGCGGCGCGAGCCGGGTCGAGGTTGGTCAGCGCCACGTAGACATGGCCGTCCTTCGCCCGCACCGCGGAGCCGTGCACCTGCGGCACCGAAATACCGTCCAGCGTGTACTTCGGCGTATCGAGCTGCAACGGCAGTTCGGTGGCGTCCTGGTACGGCAGGTACATGGCGAACACGTGGTACGTGGGCGTCAGCAGCATGCGCGGGCCGTCGGTGAGGATCATCGCCTGCAGCACGTTGATCATCTGCGCGATGTTGGCCATCCGCACGCGGTCGGCGTGGTGGGTGAAGATGTCCAGCGTCAACGAGGCCACCAGCGCATCGCGCAGCGTGTTCTGCTGCTGCAGGAAGCCGGGGTTGCTGCCCGGAAGCGGCGCATACCAGGTGCCCCACTCGTCCACCACCAGGGCCACCTTCTTTTCCGGATCGTACTTGTCCATCACGGCGCTGTGGCGGGTGATCAGGTCATCCATCCGCAAGGCTTCGGACAAGGTCTGGATCCAGCCCTTGTTGTCGAAATCGGTGGACGACTGACTCGGCGGCCAGCCGCCGGCCACGGTGTAGTAATGCATGCTGAGGCCGTCCATCAGCTTGCCGGCCTCGCGCATCATCACCTCGGTCCAGTGGTAATCGTCGCCGTTGGCACCGGGCGCGATCTTCAACATGGTTTCGCCGGCGGGCACTTTCACGAAGGTCTGGTAGCGCCGATACAGGTCAGCCGCGTACTCCGCGCGCATGTTGCCGCCGCAACCCCACAATTCATTGCCGATACCGAACAGCGGCACTTTCCAGGGCTTTTCGCGGCCATTGGCGATGCGCTCCTTGGCCAGCGTCGATTGGCCCGTGGCGGTCATGTACTCGGCCCACTGCGCCATTTCCTCCGGCGGCGCGTTGCCCACGTTGCCGGCCACATAGGCCTCGCTGCCGATGAGCTCCACGAAGTTCATGAACTCGTGCGTGCCGAACGCATTCGATTCGGTCACGCCACCCCAGTTGGTGTTGACGCTGGTCGGGCGCTTGCTCTTCGGACCCACGCCATCGCGCCAGTGGTACTCGTCCGCGAAACACCCGCCGGGCCAGCGCACGTTGGGCACGTGCAAGGCTTTCAGCGCCGCCACCACATCGTTGCGATAGCCGTCCGTATTGGGGATGGACGAATCCGGCCCGACCCACAGGCCGCCGTAGATGCCCGTGCCGAGATGCTCCGCGAACTGGCCAAACAGGTGGCGCGAGACCACGGCGCCGGGCTTGCCGGCCTCGAGGCTGCCGCTGACGGATACGTCGGCGGCCAGTGCCTGCCCCATCCCCAGTGTCATCAGGACGGACAGCGAAAAAAGGTGCCAGCGTCGTGCAGGTTTTTGTGGCATTGCGGAGGTCCCCCCTTTGAATCAGTGCGGCGAACGCACGGGCTTGAATAAAGTCGGCGATGACGGGCGCATGCCTATGGCCATCCAACGACCGACCGTTCCCACTGAGCGTAGCCTGCGCAGCAGGCGAAGTCGAAGTGTCGCCCAAGCTTGAGAGCGGCGAAAAGCGGAAGGCCCGCTTTCGCTTCTCCTGCATAGCGGAGACAAGATGGCAGGATTGCCATCTTGAGCAGCAACGCTGCCCGCAGGGCAGATGCCATGGATGGCATCTGTTCAAGCTGCCCGAAGGGCTGAAGGGGGCGCTTTTCGTTCTGCTTGAAAAGCAACGGCAGCGCGGCTGGCCGCGCCCCCTTCCGCCTTCGGCACCTTCCCCCGCAAGCGGGGGAAGGAACAGCATCGCGCTTGGCCCGAATTCCTCACAAACTCTGAGGCTTCGGCAGCTTCAATCCTCCAGCAGATCCAGATCGCGCACCGCGCCCTTGTCGGCGCTGGTCACCAGCTTGGCGTACGCCTTCAGCGCGGCGCTGACCTTGCGCTTGCGTGGCAATGCCGGCCGCCAGCCCTTCGCCGCCTGCGCCGCACGCCGGCGTTCCAGTTCCTCGTCGCTGACCTCGAAACGCACGATGCGGCTGGGGATGTCGATCACGATGATGTCGCCGGTCTGCACCAGGCCGATGTTGCCGCCCTCGGCCGCTTCGGGCGACACGTGGCCGATCGACAAGCCGGCCGTACCGCCGGAGAAACGGCCGTCGGTGATCAGGGCGCAGGCCTTGCCCAGCCCCTTGGATTTCAGGTAGCTGGTCGGGTACAGCATCTCCTGCATGCCCGGTCCGCCGCGCGGGCCTTCGTAGCGGATGATGACCACATCACCGGCTTTCACCAGGCCGCTGAGAATGGCCGCCACCGCCGCATCCTGGCTTTCCAGCACCACCGCGGGGCCGCTGAAGGTGAGGATGCTCTTGTCGACGCCGGCGGTTTTCACGATGCAGCCGCGCTCGGCAAGGTTGCCGTAGAGCACGGCCAGGCCGCCATCCTGGCTATAGGCGAATTCGCGCGAACGGATGCAGCCGGTCTCGCGGTCGGTATCCAGGTTGTCGTAGCGGCAGCTCTGCGAGAACGCGGTCTGGGTGCGGATGCCGGCGGGGCCGGCGCGGAAAAACTCCTGCACGGCGGCATCCTTCGTGCGCGCCACATCCCACGTGTCCAGCGCCTCGGCCAGCGACGGGCTGTGCACGGTGGGGACGGACGTATCGATCAGGCCCGCGCGATCCATCTCGCCCAGGATCGCCATCACGCCACCGGCGCGATGCACATCCTCCAGGTGGTAGCTGCTCGACGGCGCCACCTTGCACAGGTTGGGCACCTTGCGCGAGAGCCGGTCGATGTCGCTCATGGTGAAATCGACGCCGCCTTCCTGCGCCGCCGCCAGCAGGTGCAGCACGGTGTTGGTGGAGCCGCCCATCGCGATATCCAGCGACATCGCGTTCACGAACGCCGCCTTGCTGGCGATGTTGCGCGGCAGTGCCCGCGCATCGTCGCCCTCGTAGTAGCGGCGGGCCAGCTCGACCACGGTGCGACCGGCCTTGCGGAACAATTGCTCGCGATCGGCATGCGTGGCCACCAGCGAACCGTTGCCCGGCAACGACAGGCCCAGCGCCTCGGTGAGGCAGTTCATCGAATTGGCGGTGAACATGCCCGAACACGAGCCACAGGTGGGACAGGCGGAACTCTCGATGGCCAGCACGTCGGCGTCGGACACGCTGTCGTCGGCGGCGGCCACCATCGCGTCGATCAGATCCAGCGCCACCTCCTTGCCGGCCAGCCTGGTCTTGCCCGCTTCCATCGGACCGCCGGAAACGAACACCACCGGGATGTTCAGCCGCAGCGCCGCCATCAGCATGCCGGGGGTGATCTTGTCGCAATTGGAAATACACACCAGGGCGTCGGCGGTATGGCCGTTGCACATGTACTCCACGCTGTCGGCGATGATGTCGCGCGACGGCAGGCTGTAGAGCATGCCGTCGTGACCCATCGCGATGCCGTCATCGACGGCGATGGTGTTGAACTCCTTGCCGACGCCGCCGGCGCGCTCGATCTCCTCGATCACCAGTTGCCCCATGTCCTTCAGGTGCACGTGGCCGGGCACGAACTGGGTGAACGAGTTGGCCACCGCGATGATGGGCTTCTGGAAATCGCCATCCTTCATGCCGGTGGCGCGCCAGAGTGCGCGGGCACCAGCCATGTTGCGGCCGGCGGTACTGGTACGGGAACGGTAAACGGGCATGGAAGGCTTCCCCTGTGGCGATGGCGAGGAGTCGGTCGGGCTCCCGTTGGGCGAACGCCCATTCTGCTTGGCGACCTCCATACCGTCCAATACAATACGTGGAGTCCAGCCATACGGTATACGAATAGTGGAACTACGCCAGCTTCGCTACTTTGCCGCCATCGTCGAGGAAGGCGGCTTCTCCCGCGCCGCCGAACGGCTGCATGTATCGCAGCCGCCGTTGTCGACCCAGATCCGGAATCTGGAGAACGAGCTGGGTGTGCAACTGCTGGAACGCAGCAATCGCGGCGTGGTGCTGACCACGGCGGGGGCGGTGTTCTACGACGAGGTACAGGCGGTGCTGGCGCGGCTGGAGCACGCCAGAGTGAAGACGGTGCAGACCGAGCGCGGCGACATCGGCATGCTCTCGATCGGCTTCGTGTCGATCGCCGATTACGGCATCCTGCCGCCGGCGCTGAAAAACTTCCGTGCCCGTTTTCCGATGGTGGAAGTGCAACTGCACGAGTTGACGACAGACGCGCAGATCCGCGAGTTGCGTGCGGCCCGGCTCGACCTGGGCATCGCCCTGGCGCCCGTGAACGAGCCGGACCTGGTGTTCAAGGGCGTGATGCGCGAGGCGCTGGTGCTCGCCGCGCCCGCTGGCGATCCCGCGGCGAAAGGCGACGGGCCGATCAGTCTGCGCAGCCTGTCAAAGGCCAGCTTCATCGTGCCGCCACGCGAGGTCGCCTCCGGCCTGTACGACCTCACCATCAGCCATTGCCACGCGTCCGGCTTCGCCCCGCAGGTCACCCAGCACGCGCGGCAGATGCAGACGGTGATCGGGCTGGTCTCCAGCGGCATGGGCTTCGCGCTGGTGCCGTCGTCGGTGCGCAACCTGCAACGCCCCGGCGTGCGCTACCGGCCGCTGCGCGGCAAACCGGCCTTCATCGAGCTGGGCATCCTGCGTCTGCGCAGCGTGACCAACCCGCTGGCCGAAAACTTCATCGCGGCGCTGCGCTCGGCAGCCGCGGAGCACGGAACCCGCAAGCCGGCGTAGTGGTTTTTGGCGCGCGCGTCCCCGTATCAAACGCACGCCGCCGGGCAAGCTCCATCCACGCGTCATTGCCAGCCTGCGCAGAAGGCGGCACGATCCATGGTTATTGGTCGACGCCGCGCTGGAGGGCTCATGGCAGAAGTCTCCTTCTTGTCGGGTGGCGGCGAGATGGGTGCGTTGATGCGTGCCCATGACTGGTCGCACCACCCGTTGGGCCGGCCAGAGAGCTGGCCGCAGTCGCTGCGCACCACCCTTCGCTCGATGCTCAATTCGCGCCACCAGATGTGCGTGTTCTGGGGCAGCGAGGCTTTCTGGTTCTACAACGACGCCTATCGGGAGACGCTCACGACCGAACGCCATCCGTCGTCGCTGGGCAAACCGGGGCGGCAGGTGTGGCCCGAGATCTGGGACGACATCGGCGCGCAGATCGCCCAGGTCATGCGCGGCGGCAGCGCCACCTGGCACGAAAACCAGCGCCTGGTGATGCAACGCGATGGCCGCGACGAGGACACCTACTGGACCTACAGCTACAGCCCGATCGACGACGAAAGCGCCGACAGCGACGTCGGCGGCGTGCTGGTGGTGTGCACGGAAACCACCGAGCAGGTGCTGGTGTCCCGGCGTGCGCTGGAGGAGCGCCAGCGGCTGGCCGGGCTGTTCGAACAGACACCCTCGTTCATCGCCATGCTGCGCGGTCCCGACCATGTCGTCGAGCTGGCCAACCCCGGCTACATGCGACTGGTCGGCGGCCGCCCGCTGCTGGGCCGCAAGGTGGCCGAAGCCCTGCCCGACGCGGCCAGCCAGGGCTTCGTCGACCTGCTGGACATCGTCTACGTCAGCGGCCAGTCGTACGTGGCCACGGCCACGCCTTTTGCGATGCAGCCGGCACCCGGCGCGCCGATCAGCCAGCGCTATCTCGACTTCGTGTATCAGCCGATCAGGGACGACGCCGGCAGGGTCACCGGCATCTTCGTCGAAGGCACCGATGTCACCGAGCGCGCGTTGGCGGAAAAGGCGCTGCGCGCCAGCGAAATCAGGTTGCGCGCGATCAACAGTGACCTGGAACAACAGGTGGCGCAGCGCATACATGGCCGTGCGCGCACCTGGCAGTTGAGCACCGACATCATGGGCGTGCTCAATGCCGAGGGCATCTTCGAGCTTTCCAATCCCGCCTGGCAGCGGGTGCTGGGCTGGCCCGAGGAAATCATCGCCTCCACCCCGTTTTTCGACTTCCTGCATCCGGATGACCTGGAGCGCAACCAGCGCGCGTTCAGCCGCGCCCTCGAACTGGGCGAGCCGGCGCTCAGCTTTGAAAACCGCTATCGCCACGTCGATGGCGGCTACCGCTGGCTGTCGTGGGTGGCCATTCCCGAAGACGACAAGATCTACTGCAGCGCGCGCGACGTCACCGCCGAAAAGCAGGCCGCCGAATCACTTGCGCGCACCGAGGCGGCGCTGCGCCAGGCGCAGAAGATGGAAGCCGTGGGCCAGCTCACGGGCGGCATTGCCCACGACTTCAACAATCTTCTGGGCGGCATCATGGGTGCGCTGGAAGTCGCCCGGATGAAACTGGAGCAAGGCAAGATCGGGGATCTGCCGCGCCTGCTGGAAATCGGCGACACCGCCGTACGCCGCGCCGCCTCGCTCACCCAGCGCCTGCTGGCCTTTTCCCGCCAGCAAACGCTGGACCCGCGCCCCACCGACATCAACCGGCTGGTCGCCGGCATGGAAGAACTGATACGCCGCACCATCGGCCCGCCGGTGCAGTTGGAAGTGGTCGAAGCCGACACCTTGTGGCTGTGCAGAGTGGACCCACCGCAGTTGGAGAATGCGCTGCTGAACCTCTGCATCAACGCCCGCGACGCGATGCCCGACGGCGGCCACCTCACGATCGAAACCGCCAACCGCACGCTCGATGATCCCGCCGCGGCGGCGGTCTTCGATCTCCAGCCCGGGGAATACGTGTCGTTGCGCGTCACGGATACCGGCAGCGGCATGACACCCGAGGTGATCGCGCGTGTCTTCGATCCCTTCTTCACCACCAAGCCGATCGGCCAGGGCACAGGGCTGGGCCTGTCGATGATCTACGGCTTCGCCCGCCAATCCGGCGGCCAGGTGAGGATTCACTCCAAACCCGGCAAAGGCTCGGCGTTCACCATCTACCTGCCACGCCACTTCGAAGCGCCGCCGCAGGCCGAGCCCAGCCAGCCCCAACACCTGCCGGCAGCCACCCCGCAACGCGAGACCGTCCTGGTGGTCGAGGACGAGCCGTCGATCCGCGAGCTGGTCTGCGAACTGCTGACGGGGTCGGGCTTCCGCACACTGCACGCCGCCGACGGCAGCGCCGGCCTGCGCATCCTCCAGTCGGCGGCCAGCATCGACCTGCTGATCACCGACGTGGGACTTCCCGGCGCACTGAATGGTCGGCAGATGGCCGATGCCGCCCGTACCTTCCGCCCCCGATTGAAAGTCCTGTTCATGACCGGCTATGCCGAGCACTCCGTTGTGGGCGACGGCCACCTGGAACCGGGGATGCACATCCTCACCAAGCCGTTCTCGCTGGATGTGCTGCGGCGAAAGATCCACGACATCCTGTCGGCCTGATCCATCGAGCGAGGTTTTGCTGCGGCCATGGCAGGGATGCCGATGTTTCCGGGGTCTTATAGGATGAAAGGTTCTACCCGGACTGGAGAACGCCCGATGGCAAGCCGCTGGATGCCGACCCTGCTCACCCTCGCCCTGCTGCTCATCGGCGGCAGGCATGGGCAAACCGCACAGGCAGCGCCGCCAGCATCATCGCCCGCTGCCGCCCGGCACCTGTTGCTGTCGGATGACCTGCTCGACCGGATGATCGCCGTCGCCAGGGAACGCCAGGCACTCGAGAAATCCCACCCCGGCACCGACGAAGACGACAGCGACGATGACGACGACACCGGTGTGCCCACGCTCGCATCGATGGCGAACCGGATGGACGCCGATCCAGACACGCGCGCGATGCTGGCGCGACATGGCTTCACGGGAAAGAGCTACCTGCTTGCCATGACGACACTGGCCCACGCCGGCGCCCAGGTGCGGATGGCCGGAACCAAGTGGGCCTCGACCATGCCCGGCGCGGCTTCCGTCGACCCGCGCAACATCGGTTTCTACAAACAGCACGCGGCGAAAATTTCGACCTTGAACGCGCTGAACAATCCCGATTATTCCCCCGAGGAAGATGCGCGTCTGGCGCACGACCTGCGCAGCATCGACCCCGAGGATTTCGACGACTGCGTGCTGCTGATTCCCGCCACGCTGCCACTTACACCCTTGGCGGAACCCGGCAGCATCGCCACCACCCCGGCATCGCGCATCGAACTGGCCCGCGCCACCGGCAAGGTGGCCGAGCAGTTTCACTCCGAGCGTCTGAAGAAGGATTTCACCATCATTGCGGACGAAGTTCGCCGCCATGCCCATGAGCCCAGGATCGAATCGGCAAGCCTCGCGGCCGCACTCGAAGACACCAGGATCTGGGCGACGGGGCGTTGCAAGGGGAGTGGCTCATAGCGCGGTGGCGCTTCAACCCACGGTGGGTGGCGGTCCGTACCGAACGGCGCGTTCCGCGCACCCTCCTCCGATCCATCGATGATGCCTTCCTCCAACCCTGCCCTGTGGACTCATGCGCACCCTGATCGCCGACAACGTGCGCTTCGCGACCAGCAACAGCCGCTGGATCGGTGGCTGCTTTCTGCTGACCCTGTTTTCCTCGTTCGGCCAGACGTTTTTCGTGGGGCTGTCCGGCAACGACTTGCGCGCGCAGTTCGACCTTTCCGGTGGGCAGTTCGGCGGGCTGTACATGGCCGCCACCTTGATGAGCGCCATCACCCTGCCCTGGCTCGGCCGCACCCTCGACGTGATGCCGGGATGGAAGGTGGCGCGTTTCACCATCCCCTGCCTGGCGGTCGCCTGCGTGTTGCTGGCACTGGCCCCGCATCTCGCCGTGGTGGCGCTTGCGCTCTATCTGCTGCGCCTGTTCGGTCAGGGCATGATGACGGAGATTGCCTATACCGAAACCGGCCGCTGGTTCGTTGCCAACCGGGGCCGCGCGATGGCGCTGGTGGTGCTGGGCGTGCAGGTGGGCTCGGCCTTGCTGCCAGTGGCGGTGGTGCTGCTGCGGGACGTGGGTGGCTGGCGGCTGCCATGGATCGCCTCGGCCATCGTGTTGATGCTGGTTGGCTATCCCTCGGTGCTCAGGCTGCTCGCCACCGAGCGCGTACCGCATTCGACCGAATACCCGGCGGACGGCGCGCGAATGACACGCGACTGGACGCGCGCCGAAGTGATCGGCGATCCCGTCTTCTACCTGCTGTTGAGCGGCGTGCTGGCACCGCCCTTCATCGGCACCACGATCTTCTTTCATCAGGGCTACCTGATCGCGCTGCGTGGTTACGACCCGCTGGTTTTCGCAGCGGCCTTCCCGGTGATGGCGGTGACGACGGTGGTGTTCGGCCTGATATGCGGCCAACTCGTCGACCGTCTCGGTGCGCTGCGGCTGCTGCCTTTCTTCCTGATCCCACTGGCCGTCGCCTCGGCGGCGGTCGGCCTGCTGACGCCAGTCTGGGGCATCTACCTTTTCATGTTTCTGCTCGGCATCAGCAGTGGTTTCACCCAGACGTTGCTGGGGGCGCTGTGGCCGGAGGTCTACGGTGCCGCCAACCTCGGCGGCATCCGCGCGATCGTCGTGTCGGCCATGGTGCTGTCCACGGCGCTGGGGCCTGGCATCAGCGGCGCCTTCATCGATCTGGGCGTGGCGCTGCCAACGCAGATGCTGTGGATGGCCGGCTGGTGCGTGGTCGCATCGTTCGGCCTGGCGGCGGCGTCCCGCGCCGTTGTGGCGCGGCAATGACCTACTGCACCACGCCAACCTCCAGGCTGCGCGCGTCGCTGCGGCCGTGGTCGTCCACCACGCGCAGCTGATAGTTGCCCGCCTGCACCGGTTGCCAGGTCAACGCATGCGCGGGCGTGGCGCGGCCGATGTAGGCGTCGTTGACGAACCAGTACAGCGCTCGCACGTCGGCGTCGCTGGTGGCGGCAAGCACCACGGCATTGCCATCGGGGCGATCCAGTCGCAACGCGTAGGACGCCCCGCGCAAGGGTGAGGTGATCGCCGGCGGATCGCCCTGCGCCTGACCGGCGTTGGCGCAAGCGGGATTGTGCGGCGGCTTGCGGATCGGAATGCCGGCGCGGGCGAACACGGCGGCAAGATCCGAAGGCCAGTACTGGAACACCTCGGTGCGGGTCGACCCGCCGGCATACGGCGGACATGCCGGCAGGCCGCTGGCGTTGTCGATCACCACCGGCCGATACACGTTGCCCACCTTGATCGGGGAGACGCCGGGGATGAACCAGGTCCAGCCCGTGGCCGGACACCAGCGGCTGGGCAGCATGCCGGTGGCCAGGCACACGCGCACGCGTTTCACGCCGTGGGGCAACGAGCGCGGTGGCGGGCGCAGATGCGGATGGCCGGCCAGCAGCGCGTCGTGGATGCGGAAGAACAGCGGTGCGGCGGCGTCGATACCCACAAAAGCGGGGTTCGGCGTGCTGTCGAAATTGCCCACCCACACCACCAGCACGTACGGGCCGAAGCCCCCCGCGGTCCAGGCGTCGTGGAACGCCCATGAGGTGCCGGTCTTCCAGAACACCGGTGCGGCGGCGGGCCGGCTGCCGAAGGTGGTGCCCGGCCGCGGGTTCTGCTCCAGCATGTCGGTGACGATGAAGCTGGCCGCCTCGCTCAGCAGCCGCTTGCCCGGCACCACCGGCACGTCCTGGCGCAGGCGCAACGGTTTCAGCACACCGCGATTGGCCAGCAGCGCATACATGCGCGCCAGGTCCTGCATGGTCACGTCGCCGCCGCCCAGCACCAGCGCCAGGCCGTAGTGCTGCTCGCTGGCCAGGTTCCGCACGCCGGCCTGGCGCAGGAAGCCGTACAGATCCGGATCGCGCAATTGCGCATCGACCCACACCGCCGGGATGTTGCGGCTGTGGATCAGCGCCTGGGTGGCCGTCACCGGCCCAAGGAAACGTCCGTCGAAATTTTCCGGCGTGTACGGCCCGAACGAACTGGGCACATCGCGCAACACGGTTTGCGGCCCGAGCACGCCCTGATCCAGCCCCAGTCCGTAGATGAAGGGTTTCAGGGTGGACCCGGGCGAACGCGATGCCAGCGTGCCGTTGACCTGGCCGTGGATGCCCTCGTTGAAATAATCGACCGAACCCACCAGCGCCTTGATGTCCATGTTGCGGGTATCGACCAGCATGGCGCTGGCGTTGCGCACACCCACACCGGCCATGTGCTGCACGTAATCGCGCACCTGTCGTTCCAGCAATTGCTGCAGGCCGAGGTCGATGGTGCTGCGCACCTGCGGCGGCAGCGGCTCGCCCTGCGCGTTCGCGCCGGCAATCAACTGATCGACCGCATGCGGCGCCTCGAACGGCAGCTGCGCGATGGTGTGCAACGCCAGCGGCATGCGGAAGACCGCGCGCCACCTGGCGTCCTCCGGATACTTGCGCAGCCAGCGCTGGAACAGCCGGTTGCGCGCGGCGGCAAGACGCGGTGCCACCACGGTGACGTCCGCGCCGTGGCGGGCGTCGAGCCGACGCGAGGGATCCTGCGGGATCACCGCCAGCGTCAGCGCCTCGGGCAGGCTCAACCGGGCGGCGGATTTCTCGAAGTACACCAGGCTCGCGGCGCCGACGCCCTGGATATTGCCGCCGTAAGGCGCGCTGTTGAGATAGGCCGCCAGAATGTCCTTCTTCGAATAAAACAGCTCCAGCCGCAGCGCCAATGCCACCTGGTGCAGCTTGCCCAGCGGCGTGCGCGTATCCAGCCGATACAGCAGCCGCGCAAGCTGCATGGTGATGGTGGAACCGCCTTGCGGGTGTCCGTGGCGCACATAGGTGACCCACGCTCCACGCAGCAGGCCCCAGGGATTGAAACCCGGATGCCAGCGGTACCACTGGTCCTCGTGCATCAGCGTGGCGTCGATCAGCGGCGGGGAGATCTCCGTCAGCGGCGTCCACAGCCGGTACTGGTCGTCGCTGGCCAGGGTGAGCCGCAGCAGGCGACCGGCATCGTCATGGATGGCGGTCGATCGCGGCAACGCATCGCGCAGCGACGGATGCGGCCACAAGCGGCAGCCGATCAGGATCGCCGCGATCAGCCCCAGCGCCGCCAGCACGTTCTGCCAGCGGCGCAACCAGCGCCGTGCTCCGGCGCGCGCGGCACTCACCCACTCCGTGCGCACGCGCCTTCAGCTCACTTCGGTCGCACCACGGTCAGCACGCCGGCGGCGGGCGCTTCGGCCTGCACGCTGGGGCGGTACATGGCCGAGGCATAGGCCGGCGGAATGCGGAAAGTGCCCGCATTGGTGGCGCGGATGCGGTACACGAATTCGCGCACGTCGGACGATACCGAGCCGTAGATCACCACCCGATCCTCGCGCACGTCGGCGTGGTCGGCGTGCCAGCTGGAGCTGTCCAGGCCCAGCGGCGACGTCCATTGCGCCTGCGCGCTGTCGTCGTCGGCATACTCGCCGTCTTCCGAGGTGTCGGTGGTGGCCGGCGGCGGCGTGCGCAGCACGGGATCGAAGCCGCCGGGCAGCAGATCCACCACGGCGATGTTGTCCAGCGCCTCATCGCCGATGGCGCGAACCTTCACGTGGACATCGATCTCCTGTCCCACCGTGATCTTGTCCAGCGGCCGCCCCTTGTCGTCGGTGTAGTCGCGCACGATTTCCAGGCCCTGCTTGATCGCCTTGGCCGGCGCCTGGCGGTCATAGCCGCTCTGGGTCAGTACGCCCCACGCACTTTGGCCGCTGTGATTGACGAACCGCAGCTTGGCCGTCGCCGCATCCCACGCCTGCGCCTGCAACAGGTGGCCCTGCGGCTTGCCGATGGACGTCGCCGCGCCGCCCGCGGCCACCGCCTCGATGGACAGTTTGGCGAGGTTGCCCGGCTCCATGCCGGCGTAACTGTCCAGCGCCAGGATCGTCATCGCCGACGACAGCGTGTTGTAGTCGTTCTGCCGCAGCGGCCAGGCGATGTTCTCGAACACCTGCGGCGGCAACGCCCTAGCCTGCGCCGGGAACTGTCGCGACACGATGTACAGCACGCTGGCATCGCGCACCGCGGGACCGTAGTAGTCGGCGAAGTCGAAGCTGTCGCTGTCCGGCTTGCCGCGTTCGAGCACCTTGAGCGGCCCGGCGATCAGCTTGTCGGCTTCATCATCCTGCTGCAGCAGCTTGTACGACGCGGCCAGCCAGGCGGCAGCCAGATCACTCCGCCACTGCTTCGCATACAACGCCTCCAGCCGCTGCTGCACGGTGGCGATCTGGTTGGTGGTGACGTTGCCCTGCACGGTCAGCAGGTAGATCGCGTACGCACGGTCGCGCAGTTGCGCCAGCGAAGTGAGGCTGTCGTCCGCCGCCAGGTCACGCAGGTAGGCGTTGCCGTTGTCGAGCACGTTCTGCGGTACCGCCACGCCACGCTCGCGTGCCTCCAGCAGGAAGTTCATCGCGTAGGCGGAAACGAACGGCAGCGAGGTCGGCGTGGCCGACCACAGGCCGAAACCACCGGCATCGTTCTGGCGCGTTTCCAGCGTGCTGATGAAATCCGCCAATGCCTTGGCATTGCTGATCGGCTTGTCCTCGAACGCCGGTTGCAGCGCCTGCACGAACCCGGGCGCCGCGTCCCAGTTGGCCACGATCAGGCGCGGCATTGCCGAGCTGATGATCTGCTCGGTGCAGTAGTTGGGGTAGTTGATCAAATAGCTGGTGAGTCCGCGCGCCAGCACCACCGGCGAGGACGACAGCACCGCATCGCGCCGCGCATACGGCGCGTACAGCGAACGCAGCGCGGCATCGTCCACCTGGCTGCCCGGCTTCACCCGTGTGGTGGAGATCGAGGTGCGGTACGGCACGTTCGGCCGCACCGACAGGTCGACCGTCTGGCGAGCCGAGTGCGCACCGTGACTGGCGCTGAAAGCGAGATCCGCCGAGCCCAGGGTGTCGGTGGCCTTGACCCGGAACAGCAGCACGCCTTCGCGCATCGAGGCCAGGTCGATGCTCTGCGTGGCCGCACCGACCACGGTCAGCCCGGCGCCTGTCTTCAACGTCACCGCCACCGGCACCGCCTGCTTGCCGATGTCGGTGAGGTTGTTGGCCACGCCCACGCTGACCTCGGCCTCGTCGCCCGGCGCCAGCGTGGTCGGCACGTTCGGCGACAACACGAAATCGCCGCGCACGGTGGTCGTGCCCTGCCAGGTGCCGATGCGGTCGGGTGACACCGCCACCGCCATCACCCGCAACGTACCGTTGAAATCGTCCGGCACGTCGTAGTGGAACTCCCTGTCGCCATCGACGTCGACGATGCCGGACCAGTACGCCACCGGCGCCTTCTTCTTGCGGCTGAACGGATTCAGCTGCCGCCCGATCGCCGCATCGGCGTCACCACCGGTCGCCGCCGACAGCGACATCAGCTTCTCGAAGTCGGGCAGGATCAGGTCGAGGATCTGCGCGGTCGACACGCCCAGCATCCGCTTGCGGAAGAAGTATTCCAGCGGGTCGGCCAGCTCGTAACGCGCCACCTGCAGGATGCCCTCGTTCACCGCAAACAGCACCACCTTGGCCGGTTCGGCCGCATGCAATTTGAAGGTCGCGGTAGTACCCGGCTTGATCAGCGCCGGCACCGCCACGTCCAGCTTGTCCTGATGCGCCTCACGGCTCAGACGGAACGGCGCCACGCCATAACTGAGCGGGCTCATGAAGACGGCGTCGGACGACGGATCGCGCACGAATTGCACGTTGACGTACCCATTGCCCTCGAAACCCGCGGGAATGGTGATGCGCTGCACCGAGCTGGTGGTGTCGGTGCGGAACCAGGCATGCGCGTAGACCTTGTCGCGCTCCAGCGTGATCAGGCCGCTGCCCACGTAGGGCGCGTGGATGGCCACCTCGATGGTGTCGCCCGGCTGGTAGACGCGTTTGTCCAGGGTCAGTTGCAGCTCGGCATTGCGCTCCAGCGAACGCGACAGGTTGGCCGCGCCAGCCACCGAATACTCGACCCGGTTGACCTCCTTGCCGTCGCTGGCGCGCAGGATCAGCAAGGCGTAGTTGCCGGGCTTGTCGGTGGGCAGCGTGTAATCCATGCCGCCGGCGGCAATCGTCAGCGGATGTTTCTCCAGCGGGATTTCCTTGAGCCGCGACTCGTACTTGTAGACGCCCGAATACTGCTTGGTCAGCACCGACACGTACTTGCGCTCGACCAGCTGCGCGGTCAGCCCCGGCAGCGCGATCGATTTGGCCTGCGGGTCGATCGCCACCAGACGCACGCGGCGCACCGCGTCGCGGTCGATGTAA
This sequence comes from Rhodanobacter fulvus Jip2, assembly GCF_000264315.1. Lineage (GTDB taxonomy): Bacteria > Pseudomonadota > Gammaproteobacteria > Xanthomonadales > Rhodanobacteraceae > Rhodanobacter > Rhodanobacter fulvus. The sequence continues at coordinate 56,305 of NZ_AJXU01000001.1, read as the reverse complement.
TCGAGGTTGTCCGTGCTCTTGTAGCCGACCAGCCAGTCGTCGTTGGAGACCATCGATTCGGTCGCCGCGGCCACGGCGCGGCCACCGTCCGCCTCGTAGACCTTGGCCAGCAGATGCAGCTGGTAGGTCGCGTCCTCATAGCGCGAAAGATCCAGCGCGAACGCGGCGTGGCCCTGCGCGTCCGTCTGCTGATCCTGCAACTCCTGCTGGTAGCCCTGCTTGGCGCGGCGGATGTCGTAGAAGTTCCAGCCGGCCCAGCTCTTGAACGCGGGGAACGCTGGCTGCAGGCTCATCGACACCGCCACGCGCCGGTTGGCCGCAGGCGTGCCGAACAGGTTCTGCGCCTCCACCACGCCCTGCAACTGCGCCGGCTTCACCCAGCCTTCGGCGACGGATTGCGACAGGCTGGCGCGCACCTTCATGCGATCGGGCAGGAACTCCTTCACCTGCACCGTGGTGCTGCCGATCTGCGTATCGGCGCGGCCGTTGCGCATGATGTAGAGGTTCACCGTCCATGCGCCGGTGGCCGCGGTGTCCGCCGTGGTGTAGCTCAGCTCGCCGAAACCGGAGTGGTCCAGGGTCAGCGGAAACTGCTTCACCGTATTACCGCGCGGATCGACGATCTCCGCCTGCAGCGGAATGCCGGCGACGCTGCGCGTCCAGCTGGCGGCCCGCACGATCAGGCCGATGTGCATCATCTCGCCGGGGCGATACAGGCCGCGGTCGGAGAACAGATGCGCGGACAGCCGACCCGGGTTCGGCGCGTTGTCCGCGCCGCCCACGTCGAAGCGTGAGTAGTCCAGCTCGCGGCCGCTGGCGCCGATCGGCAGGAACGACATGTCCGTTCCCTGAGTCACCAGATACATCACCGGCCGCCGGTCGTGATCGAAGCCCGACAGGCTGGGGAAACTCGCCATGCCGTCCGCGCCGGTCGTGCGCGACAGCAAGGTCTTGCCGTTCACCGCCACCACCGCCACCGTGGCACCCGCCACCGGCTGGCCGCCGTGGATGGATTGCACGAATACATCCTGGCTGCCGTCATCGGCTTTTTTCACCAGCATGCCCAGATCGGTGACCACGATCAGGCGGCTGTCGGTGGGCGCGTCACCCATGCTGCCAGCGCTTTCATCGACGCTGTCGCAGGCCGGAACGCCCGCTGACGCCGGCGCGGTCGTCGACGTGCCGGCTGCTGGCGCCAGCAGTTGTTTTGCCGCCGTGCAGCGGCGGGCCGCATCGCGCTCGGCACGCTTCTCGACCGCCGGATCGTAACCACCCAGATGTAGCAGGAAGACGCCGCGCTTGCCATCGGCCAGGTACTTGCCCAGATCGACGCCGGTGTAGCTGGCCTTCGCCGGGTCGTCATCCGACAAGGCCTGCTTCACCACGTAGCGCTCGACGATCTGGTCCTCGCTGAAGCCATACATCAGTTCCGGATGGCTGTAGTCGCCCTGATTGAGGCTGACCAGATGCTGCAACTGGTCAGGCAGCACGCGGCCCACCACCAGGCGCATGCCCGGCAGGTTGCGCGATACCACGGAGAGGCGCTTGCTGCCGCTCATCGACAGCAGCGAGCCGGAGCCGACGAAGCGCAGCAACTGCGGATATTTCGGTACGGTGATTACCCGCGCCACCGGCTGGCCCTGCACATAACCGCCGAAGGACTTCAGCCCCTTGTCGATCCGCACGTAGAGGCGCTGGCCCGGTTGCGCGTGAAAGCCAAAGCTCTGCAGCGCCTGGTAGTTCTCTTCCGTCGGCGTGGCGGCAAGCGGCAACACCTGCGATTGCCGCAGCACATCGGCGCCGACTTGCGACACATCCCACGGATACGGGCGGCCCTCACCGTTGTCGGGGCGACCCGGCTTGCTGTTCGGCAACACCCACGCGTGGACCAGCGGAACGACCTCGTCCGTGCGCACCGCGCCGGTGAAATTCAGCACCAGCACCTGCTGCGGTTCGTTCTTGTCATCGTCGACCAGGGTGGGCCTGACGTCATCGACGGTGAGGCTGTAAAGGCCGGGGATGCGCACCCGCGCGTGCAGCGCATCGCGCGCGCCGTCGCCGCCGCGCGAACTGGTGACGCCGTCATCCACATTGACCAGCAGCAGGCCCGGATCATGCGGCAGAGCCAGCTGCTGCGAGTGGATCCACGCATGCAGTTTGTCCTTGCCGTAGGTGACGCTGAACTTGACCGGCGTGGTGGCCTTGCCGTCCGCGTCGGCGTTCGACAGACTGATGCGCTTTTCCAGCTGCGCCGGATCCACCGGATAGTTGAAGTCCAGCTTCTGGATCACCTGCTTGGCGCTGGCGTTCTGCGGATCCTGGTAGAACTCGCCCTCACCCAGCGTGGCGGTGAACGCCTCGGTGCTGAAGTCGAAGCGGTCCTCGGCCAGGTGCACCTGCGGCGCCAGCAGCTTGCGCGCGTCCAGCCGCACCGTGTATTTCTGCCCCACCGGCCAGTCGGCCGCGGGTGTGAACGTGAGCGTGCGGTCGTCCGTCCACTTCCATTGGCCCTTCACCGCGGGACTGCTGGTGATGCCGTCGGTGACGACCTTGTCGACCAGCTCGATCGGTGCGGCCGAACCGGAGAACGCCACCACCAGCGGCTGGATGACCGGCGTGTCCTGGGTGTAATCGGTGATGGCCGGCGCCGTCACCTCGAACGTCATCTGCTGCGGACGCGGCCGATGCTGATACCACTGCCAGCCAAACCAGCCGGCCAGCGCCAGCCCGACGAGGGCCAGAACAACGCCGCCGGAACGGCGCGGATGCCGTCGCACCACATGCATCCAGCCCGGCGCACCCCAGCTGACATCACCCAGCAGCGGCCGCAGGCCGGCGCCAAGCAGGCGGGTGAGCCAGCGCACTACACGCCAGGGCAGCATCAGCAGCCATTTCAGCAAATCCATGGTGTTTCCCCATCATCCAGAAGGCGCCGTCCGGCAGGACGGGCGTGACCACTGCTGGGGATAGTAACCGGCGATTGTGGCCAATGTGGGGACGCGCGCGGCGATCGGCGGGAAGGCGCGAGCCGTTGCGCCAGCACGGCGAGCCATCCGTTTCCGGGCAGCCAGTTGCGCCACGCGTCCGCAAGGCAGGAGGCAATGAACGCGCGCCGTTCGCGCTTGTTGGATAATCGCCCGACGCCACCCCATCGCCGAAGAGCACTGAATGAACATCGAAAGTCCCAGCCCCATCGCGTGGCGTTTTTCCGAGCGTGCCGGGCAACTGCAAAGCTCGTTCATTCGCGAAATCCTGAAGATCACCCAGCAGCCGCAGATCATCTCGTTCGCCGGCGGCCTGCCCTCGCCGGCCACCTTTCCGGTAGACGCGATGAAGGCGGCGTTCGACAAGGTGTTGTCCACGGCCGGCAAGACCGCGTTGCAGTACGGCCCGACGGACGGCTATCCGCCACTACGCCAGTGGATCGCCGAGATGCTCTCCAAGGACGGCGCCACGATCGTGCCAGAACAAGTGTTGATGGTGTCCGGCTCGCAGCAGGCACTGGACCTGCTGGGCAAGGTGCTGATCGACGAGGGCAGCCGCGTGCTGGTCGAAACGCCAAGCTACCTGGGAGCGCTGCAGGCGTTCTCCGTATACCGCCCCGAATTCAAATCCGTGCTGACGGACGATCACGGCCTGGTGCCCTCGTCGATCGCCGCCGTCGCCGAGGGCGCGCGGCTGCTGTACGCGCTGCCCAACTTCCAGAACCCGACCGGCCGCACGCTGTCCACCGCGCGTCGCGTCGAGCTGGTGGAAACCTGCGCCGGCCTCGGCCTGCCGCTGATCGAGGATGATCCGTACGGCGCCCTCTCATACAAAGGTGACCCGCTGCCGAAGATGGTGGCGATGAACCCGGCCGGCGTGATCTACATGGGCTCGTTCTCGAAGGTGCTGACACCCGGCATCCGGCTGGGTTACGTCGTGGCTCCGTTGCCGCTGGCACGCTGCCTGGAACGAGCGAAGCAGGCGGCCGACCTGCACACGGCGCAGCTCACCCAGATGGTCGTGCACGAGGTGATCAAGGACGGTTTTCTCGATCACCACATCCCCACCATCCGCGAGCTGTACGGCAACCAGTGCCAGGTGATGCTGGACGCGATGGCCGAACACTTTCCCGCCAGCGCCACCTGGACCCGGCCCGAAGGCGGCATGTTCATCTGGGCCACGCTGCCGCCGCACATCGACGCGATGGAACTGCTGGACGCCGCCATCAAGGAGAACGTGGCGTTCGTGCCCGGGGCACCGTTCTACGCGAACGCGCCGGAAACCAACACACTGCGGCTGTCGTTCGTCACCGTGCCGCCGGAACGCATACGCCATGGCATCGCGGTTCTTGGAAAGCTGATCGCCGCGCGGATGTAAGAGCGGAAGGCCGCGCAACGCGGCGCCGTGATGCTGTTCCTTCCCCCGCCTGCGGGGGAAGATGCCGAAGGCGGAAGGGGGTGCGCGGCAAAGCCGCGCTGCTGCCGACTTTCCTCGCCGACCGAAAAGCGCCCCCTTCAGCCCTTCGGGCAGCTTCCCCCGCTACGCAGGGGAAGCGAAAGCCTCTCAGCGGCTAACCCTTGGTGCGACGCGCGCCCTTGGCCCTGGCATCGCCGCCGGCTCCCTTCACCAGCAACGATCCGGCGATGACCCCGAACAGATGATCGGCGCGCGACGCCAGTGCGGGCTGGTCGCCGAGCCACGCCAGCGCCGCCACCAGCGCAAACAGGTCGGCGCCATCGATGTCGGTTCGCGCCACGCCCTCTGCCTGCGCATGGGCGAGCAGCTTCGCGCCGGCCGCTTTCATGCTGACGCACGAAGCGTGCAGCGCGGAGTCCTCGTCATCGATGGCGGCCACCATCGAGGCCACCACGTCGCGGTAATCGTTGGCCATCGTGACCACGTCCCGCAGCCACGTCACCAGTGCGTCGCCCGGCGAAGCTGACGTTTCGCGTTCGACCGCCTTCGTCGTCAGCCCATCGAAGCTTTCGCGCAGCAAGGCCTCAAGCAGGGCCTCGCGCGTGGGGAAGTGGCGGTAAAGCGTGCCGAGCCCGACGCCCGCCCGGCGCGCCACGTCGCGCAGCGATGCGCCGGCGCCCTGCTCGACGACAACGGTGCGCGCAACGGTGAGCAAGTCCTCGTAGTTCTTCCTGGCATCGGCTCGCATGGTGGCCTCTTGATAAACGGAGCATCGCTCCACATAATCGGAACACCGCTCCGTTAATTATAGAAGGACAAGGTTGATGTCGACAAACACAATGAAAGCCATCCGGCTGCACGCATTCGGCGGCCCCGACGTATTGCGTTACGAAGACGCGCCACTGCCCGCGCTGAAGGCCGGGGAGGTGCTCATCCGCGTGCACGCAGTGGGCGTCAATCCGCCCGACTGGTACCTGCGCGAGGGGTACGCCAGCTTGCCGCCGGAATGGCGGCCGCCGATGTCCTTGCCCATTATTCCGGGGACGGATGTGTCGGGCGTGGTCGCCGCGGTTGCCGGTGACGTCGCCCATTTCGCCATCGGTGACGAGGTGTATTCGATGGTCCGCTTTCCCGAAGGCCTCGCCGGGGACAGCAAGGCCTATGCCGAGTATGTCGCCGTGCCGGCGGCGGAAGTCGCGCTCAAACCCGCCGGCATCGACCACGTGCAAGCCGCCGGCGCGCCGATGTCCTTGCTCACTGCGTGGCAGTTCATGATCGACCTGGGCCACGACGCGTCCAACCCGCTTCAGCCGCACACGCACACGCCGGTGCCGCTGGCGGGCCAGACCGTGCTGGTCAACGGTGCCGCCGGCGGCGTGGGTCATTTCGCCGTGCAGCTGGCCAAATGGAAGGGCGCGCGGGTGATCGCGGTGGCGTCCGGCAGGCACGAGGCGTTTTTGCGCGACCTTGGCGCGGACGAGTTCATCGATTACACCAGGACGGTGCCCGAGGACGTGGTTCGCGACGTCGATCTGGTCGTTGATGCGGTGGGTGGCCCGGGCGCGGCGCGCTTCCTGCGCACGCTCAAGCGTGGTGGCGCGTTGTTCCCGATCTTTCCGCTGGGCTTCGCCGGTGCGGATGAGGCCGGCAAGTTGGGTGTCACCGTGTCCGCGACGCAAGTCCGCTCAAGTGGCGCCCAGCTGGCGGAACTCGGCAAGCTGCTCGATGCCGGGACGGTGCGCGTGGCGGTCGACAGCACGTTCGCCCTGGCGGACGCGAGCAAGGCGCACGAGAGAGCCGCCCACGGGCACGTCCAGGGAAAGATCGTGCTCACGGTCCGTTGAGGGCGCCCCATCATGACCACCCTCAAGGACGCCATCGAAGACCTTCTCAACAACCGGCAGCTGACGGCCGCCGAGGCGGTCGACCGGCATTTCGGTCCCGACTTCCGCCAGCGCACGAACGGAACATGGGGCGACCGGGCCACCTTCCTCGCCCGCATCAGCGATTTCCGGGACGTAGTCGAGCACGCCACGATCACCGTTCTCGATGAACTTGGTGATGCCGACCGCTACGCCGAACGCCATGTCATCGACTTGCTCAAGCGCGATGGCGGGCGAATCCGGCAAGAGATCTACGTGTTTGCGACGCGGGACCCGGACGGACGTTTCGCGCGCATCGAGGAGACGACGCTGATGCTCGAACAGCAGGAGATGCCCGAAGCGACTTGAAGCGATGGGCTTGCGGGCGCGCCTCGCCGTCCAATGCGCAATAGACTGCCCATTGGACTTCTACTTGACCCACCCATCCGCATGACCTGGCCCGAAAAGCACAACACATCCCAGGTCTCGCGCAGCTCCATGGTCGTGGCGGCATTCTCGACGGTGGTGGAGTGGTACGACTTCACGCTGTACCTGTATTTCGCCACGGTGCTGTCGCGGGTGTTTTTCGGGGGTGGTGAGAACTCGCTGCTGGCGACGCTGGCCGGCTTCGCCATTTCCTATGCCATGCGGCCGTTCGGCGCGATGGTGTTCGGCCATATCGGCGACCGCTTCGGACGGCGGCGCACCTTGTTGCTGTCGATGATGCTGATGACGGTGGCGATGCTGGCGACGGCGCTTTTGCCCGACTACGCCGCGATCGGGCCGGCGGCGGGCGTACTGCTGATCGGGCTGCGTTGCCTCATGGCGTTCTCGGTAGGCGGCGAATACACGGGTGTGGTGGCCTATCTGCTGGAAGGCGCACGGCCGGATCGCCGTGGCCTGATCACCTCGCTGGCGTCCGCCGCCAGCGAGGTGGGTGCGCTGCTGGCGGTGGCGCTGTCCGCGTTGACGGTGGCGCTGATGAGCGCCGCCCATCTCGACGCCTGGGGCTGGCGCATCCCGTTTTTCGTGGGTGCGGCGCTGGCCGGTTGCGTGTGGTTTGCGCGATCCACCATGCAGGAGTCACCGGACTTCCTGCGCCAGCTGCGGCAGCACACCGTGCCGGATTCACCGCTGCGCCACACGCTCGCCCACCACAAGCCCGCGCTGCTGCGCACCTTCGCCATTTCGGCGCTGGGCTCGATCACCTATTACGTGGGCATCACCTATGTGCCGGCGTTCCTGACCTCGTCCGGCATCCTCGCCGAAGGCCGCTCGCTGTGGATGTCGAGTGTCGCCGCCGTGGCGGTCATCCTCGTCACGCCATTGGCCGGCGCGCTGTCCGACCGGGTTGGCCGCAAGCCGGTGCTGATCGCGTTCGCCGTCGCCAGCATGCTGTTGCCGCTGGCGATGTTCGGCCTGATGGGCGGCGGTGGCGACCTTGCGATAGCGGGCGGCGCGATCGCGCTGGCCTGCCTCGCCGGTGGCGTCAGTGCCGTGGGCGCGCCGGCCACCGCCGAGCAGTTTCCGGGCGAAGGCCGGCTCAGCGGCCTGGCCCTGGGTGTCACCATGGCGACAGCCATCTTCGGTGGCCTGACGCCGTTCCTCGCCGAGCTCCTGGTCCGGCAAACCGGCTGGGACGCGGTGCCCGGCGCCATGATCGCGGCGGTGGCGCTGATCGTGCTGCCAGCCTTCCTCACCATGCCGGAGACGCGTCCGCGATGGCATGTAACGAAGACGCAGCGGGCAACGAATAGCTTGATGAGCGACGATGGCGACGCGCGTTAGAGAAATCCGAACAAACCGTCGTCCCAGCGAAGCGCTCTTCAACGGTCGAAAGGCCGGACAAGCTGGCCCAGTGTCTGGATAACCGCGTAAAGGCACTGGATTCCAGCTTTCGCTGGAATGACGAGCAGGGACTTTATCGGGATTCCCTTGGCGCGAAACCACCAGCAAGCTCGCTGCCATCGTGCCTTGGCACGCTATCGTAGTTTTTCGGAGGTGAACCATGAAACGACGCAGTGTCCTGAAATATCTCGGAGCCGCGGCAGCCCTGCCCTGGCTGTCGGCCTGCGCACGCACCGTCGCGCCACCCGCCGGTGCCGGCGCGGCAACAGTAAAAGCGCTGGACGTGCCACCGGAGTTCTGGCGCGACAAGGTCAGCCCGGCCGCGTTCAAGGTGTTGTTCGAGGAAGACACCGAGCGTTCCGGCAGCAGCCCGCTCAACAGTGAGCACCGCGCCGGCACCTTCCTCTGCGCGGCGTGCTGGTCGCCGTTGTTCGCCAGCGAGCACAAGTTTGAAAGCGGTACCGGCTGGCCCAGCTTTACCCAGGCGCTGCCCGGGCGTATGGCGACCAAGCGTGATTTCGTGCTGCTGATTCCGCGCACGGAATACCACTGCGCGCGTTGCGGTGGTCACCAGGGCCATATCTTCAATGACGGCCCGCCACCGCTGGGCACGCGCTGGTGCAACAACGGGCTGGCGTTGCGCTTCGTGCCGGAAGGCCAACCGCTGCCCGCGCTGCGAGGCTGACATGAGCATGCATGCCTTGGCCGCGCCGCGGCATCCTTCCTGGCTGCGGGCGCTGGCTAGCCTGCCGATGCTGATCTTACTGGCCGCCTGTGCGCCCTCCGGCGCCGGCGCCACCAGTCCGTCGTCCGAAACGGCCGGCGCCCCATCACCGGCACGGACATCGGGCGGCACGGCCGTGGCGGTGTTTGCCGGTGGCTGCTTCTGGTGCATGCAGCCGCCCTTCGACAAGCTTCCCGGCGTCATTTCGACGGAGGCCGGCTATACCGGCGGCCACACGTCCCGACCGACTTACCGACAGGTGTCCGCCGGCGGCACCGGTCACGCCGAGGCGGTGCGGATCACCTACGACCCACGCAAGGTCAGCTACCCGAAGCTGCTGGATGTGTTCTGGCACAACATCGACCCGGTAGCGGTGAACCGGCAGTTCTGCGACGTCGGCGACCAATACCGCAGCGCGATTTTCCCGATCGGGCCGCAACAACAAAGCGAGGCCGAGGCAAGCCTGCGCGCGATACAGGCCGACCCACGCTTCAAGCGCCCCATCGCTACCCGCATCGAACCGGCCGCGACGTTCTACCCCGCCGAGGAATACCACCAGGCCTACTACCGGAAAAATCCGCTGCGCTACAAGTACTACCGCTACGGCTGCGGCCGGGACCAGCGCCTGCAACAGATCTGGGGCAGCACGGATTAACTGACGCGCGTGGGCAACGCGGGCCGCACCTCAGGCGCCGGCTCGCCGGGCCTCACGGTCCGGGAACCTTTTTCGCATCTGCCTCATCCGATTCCGTGCCATGGCCCTGCGTGGCCCTGCGCCTCCGCGCGGGGCGCACGATCGTGGCAGCCGGACTCGCCTGCGAGCCTCTCCCGCACCATCCGTGAAGCTCGATGTCGACACCGTTTTTCTCCATCGTCATGCCCACCTGGAACCGCGTCGCATGGCTCGACCGTGCGCTGGCGTCGGTGCTGGCGCAGCAGGAGTCATCGTGGGAGCTGCTGATCGCCGACGATGGCTCGTCCGACGGCACATGGGCGTCGCTGTGCGATTGGACGCGCCGCGACAGCCGCGTGCGCTGCTGGAGACACGCCAACCGCGGGCCGGCGGCAAGTCGCAATGCGCTGCTGCGCCATGCGCGCGGCAACTGGATCGTGTTCCTGGACAGCGATGACGAACTGCTGCCCGATCATCTCGCCCTGCGCCGCGAGGCCATTGCCGCGCAACCGGATACGGAGCTGTGGCTGTCGCCGATGCGCATCGTCGGCAATCCCTTCGTGCGGAGCTGCATGCATCCCGGCGAGATGATCCATGTCGATCGCTGCATCGGCGTGGGCATGCTCACCGTCCGGCGCGAGGCGATCCTGCGTGCCGGCGGCTTTCCCGATATCAGTTACGCCGAAGATGCCGCACTGATGACGCAACTGCGGATCATGGGCACGCGGACCGCCTGGCTGACCCATCGCACCTACGTCTATCACCGCGACCACGCCGACAGCATCACCGGTCATCAGGCGCGGCAAACACGGTCGTTGCCAAGGCCGGTGGAACGCCCGCGTCCTGCGCCGCGTGACACCGGCTTGCTTGCCCGATAGTGCCTACTTTCCCTCGTGCTGCGCCGCCAACGCCAGGAACATGAAGTTGGTGGCACCGCCGCCCAGCACGTATTCGCGCTGCTGCCAGAAATAGGGCCAGATCTTCAGCTCGGGCAGGTCGGGCCGGATCAATGCCGTGCCGGAAATCACGCCACCGGGGATGTAGCTCCAGTCGGCGCGATTGGCGCCGTAGGCCACCGTCGCGGAGATCGCCCCCACGCCCGAGGCGAACGATTCGGGGTTGTCGCCCGGATGCACGCCGAGCACGAAATTGAGCGCCTCCATCTGCAGCGTGTCCGGCGTGAACTGCGGCCACGCCTTGCGGAAGAAATACTGGCTGACGCCGAACTTCTGGATGTCCCAGCCGGCACCCCAGATATACGGCACATACGGCACGCCGTACGGTGTCCTGGTGGCATCCGCGGTCAGCTTGGCCTGATAGGTTTTCACCGCCGCACCGACCTCGTCGATGAAGGCCTGGTCGTGGATCAGCGGCATCGCTTCGGCCAGCATCGCGCCGGTCTTGTCGATGTGCGCGACGATGTCCGGCTTCATCGCGATCAGGCGCTGCACATATGCCGCGTCGCTGGTGGTTTTCGCCAGTTCCGCCAGCGCAAATACCTTGGCACCCAGGTCGTCGGCGCGATCGATGGCGTGGCGGTAGAGGTCGAGCGCAGCATCGAGCGACTGTTTTGCCATCGCCGGGTTGTTCGCCTTCAGCACGCGTGCGGCGGTAGCGAGTTGCGCCGCCGTGGTGAGTTCGCGATCGGGGTTGTCCTCGGTGAACACCCAGCGGTCGTCGGCGATGGATGAGGCGGTCGCGGTCTTCTGGCCCGGCTTGAGCGCGGGGTCGTAATCGAGCCCGTCCGTCTGGGTGGAGACATCGCCCAGCAGCACGTACTGCTCCAGCGTCGGCTCGATGATGCCGCGGTAGGTGCGGCCCAGCGCCTTGTAGCCGCCCAGCACGCTGAGCAGGCCGTGCTCCATCTGCTGGACCGCGTCATTGATGCCATCCGGCCGATGGATGTGCACCTCCTTCTTCGCCTCGTCGATGCTGGTGGCGTCGTAGTCGAGGCCGAACTCCTCCACCATCTTCGCCAGCAACCACACCGTGCCCATCTGGCTTTCGACACGCAGGTCGTAATCGCCGGCATCGTGCCAACCGCCCGAGGTCAGGCCCGGCACGCGGTCGCCGGGCTTGTAGCGGGTCAGCGTATCCGGCCCCTGCGCATAGCCGTCGAAATGCACGCCGACCTGCGCCATGCGCGCATCGTCCTGGTGATCGAGCCCGTGCCAGGTGCGGTAGTTCTCCTTCACCAGCATGTGGCACATCTGCACCGGCAGGAAATACTCGAGCGTGGGCTGCCACACGCCGCGGTCGTAGACATCGTCGGCGATGCGGAATACGTGCGTCTTCTGCCCGCGGTAGGAGAGCTGGTACATGCCGGGGTCGGTCACCGCGGTGAGATCGGCGGTCAGGTAGTTGTAGCGCAGGAAATGGCCCCACGGTTTGGGCGTAAAGCGGGCGACCTGCTGCGGGCCGTTGTCGGTCATCTTGTAGAGGATCAGCGCATCGGCCTTGTCGTCGCGCTTGTCCTGCTCGATCACCACGGTCTTGGCCTGCGCGGGCCGATAACCGACCTGCGACACCTGCACCACCGGCGCGGCGCGCCAGCCCGGGTCGACGTTCGGTGTGATGACCCACGACACCGCATTCTTCGTCGCACCCGGGCGGGTGATTTCGCGCACGATGTACCAGCCGTTGTTCTGGTTGCCGCGTCCGTCGAGCAACGCGAGCCGACCCGTGCGGCTCTCGATCTTCAGGCGTTGCAGCTTGCTTTCCGGTGCCACCACCAGGGTCTTGCCTTCGGCCATCGGGGCGGAAATCAGCTGGCCGTGATCGTCGCTGATGGGGCCATCCGCCTGGCGCGGAAAGATGCCCGATACCTGATCCATCAACCAGCTCTTGCCGAACAGGTCGGTCGGGAACAGCTCGAAATTGAAACCGACCTTGCCCTCCCACGCCGCCGGCAGCGGCTTGTCCAGGTCGACGCTGACCTTGAACGCGTCGCCATCCATCGGCGTCACGCTGACGTGGTAGCTGAAATGCAGGTCGGGGTAGTCGATCGGGTTGAAGCCCTTGCGGTTCTTCGTCTCGTCGGGATAGTGCAGCGTCTGGGTGACGGTCTGGGTCGCCGCATCGACCGCCGGTTCGCCATCGCCCGCCGGCATCGGCGACCACTGCCCCGGCGACGGCTCAAGCCGCAGGTCGCCATTGGCCGCCACGCGCGTGCCGTGCTGGATCACCGTCACGCCAGTCTGGTGCCCGTCGGGATAGATGTCGGCAAACACCGTGACGTTCAATCCCGGCGCCTCGAAGTAACCCTTGTCGTTGAGCTTCAGCTGCGGCCCTGCCGGTGCCGCGCTGGTGCCTGCTGCAGCCAGCGCCACCAGCAGACCGATGGCCATCGAAAGCGTGCGTTTCATTGGATATCCCCTGGGCGCAGGCCGCTTCGGCCGCGCTATGAGCAAGCGCCAGAAACTAGCCCACGCGCCCGGGTTACGGCAAGCAACCGGCCCACATCCATTTTTCGCCGCAGGATTTCCCCACGCCGGAATCGAATATCCACGCGCTACCGCACCTGATCAGGAACCGACGCTTCCGCCACGCTAGACTCATCCCGCGGGGCGCCACGTCACTTTCAGGGAATGCCATGACCCACACCATGCTCGTTCGCAACGCGCTGGCTTTCGCGATGTGGGCTTTCACTGCAGCAAGCCCTGCCCAGACGCCTGGAACCACGCTGGCCGCCTGCCCGTCCAGTACGGCGAAAAATCCGGCCAACGCCGCAGCGATTGCCGAACGCGACCGCGAGTTGAAGGTACTGGGCATCAAGCAGATGAAGCCCGCGGTCGGCGCCTTCGCTATCGGCAAGCCGTGCAACGCCAACTACGACGAGGCGCTCGCCAATCCTTATCCGAAATTGCCGGACCCACTCACCACGCGCGCAGGGGAGCACGTCACCACGGCGTCGCAATGGCAGCGTGACCGGCGCCCGGAAATCGCCGAGCTGCTGCAAAGCCAGGTATACGGTTTCGTACCCGACAACGTGCCGACGGTGACATGGAAAGTCACCCGCACCCTGCAGCACTCCATCGGCGGCATCGCCGTGGTCATCAAGGAACTGACCGGCCACGTCGACAACAGTGCCTACCCATCGATCACGGTGAACATCCGCGCCAATCTGGTGACGCCGGCGGATGCGCAGGGGCGTGCCGTGCCCGTCATGGTGATGAACGGTAGCCGCCTGCAACCGATTCCCGCCAACCCGCCGGCATCGCTTGCGCACAACGTGAGCTATTACAGCCTGCTGGGCGAAAACAACCTGCAGCAGCTTCTGGGTCGCGGCTGGGGCTACGTGGCGATCGACAGCACCAGCGCGCAGCCGGACAGCCTGCCCAACGGCGACGGCATCGGCGGAGGCATCATTGGCTTGGCCAACCGGGGCAAGCCACGCCGCATGGATCAATGGGGTGCGGTGCGCGCCTGGGCCTGGGCCGACAGCCGCCTGCTGGATTACCTGGTCACCGACCCGGACGTGGACGCTCGCCGCATCGGCATCTTCGGCCACTCGCGTTTCGGCAAGGCGGCGCTGGTGGCGATGGCGTTCGACCAGCGCTTCGCCATCGGCTACATCAGCGCCGCGGGCGCGGGCGGCAGCGCCCTCTTCCGGCGCAACTTTGGCGAAACGCTGGCCAACCTCACCGGCCCCGGCGAGTTCTACTGGTTCGCCGGGAACCTGATGAAGTACGCCGCCGTCGGCCACACGCCGGACGAGCTGCCGGTCGACAGCCACGAACTCATCGCCCTGTGCGCGCCGCGGCCGGTCTTCCTCAGCGGCGGCATTTTCATGTCGGAGCCCGGCAAGGTTCCCGGCGATGCCTGGCAGGACACGCGCGGCACCTTCGTGGCCGCCGTCGCCGCCAGCCCGGTCTACGCCCTGCTTGGCGCAAAAGGCCTCGGCACCGACACCATGCCCCCGCCATCGACCCTGATCGACAACGGCAACCTCGCCTTCCGCCAACACACGGAAGGCCACACACCCAGCCCGAACTGGCCGTATTTTCTGCGGTTTGCGGAAAGAGAGTTTGCCGGGCCGTAGCTGGCCGCCTCGAGCTGCAGCTGCCAGCGGCTATTCCATCGGCACCTTGCAGAACGATCTCGGCCAAAGCGGCGGCGTGGCGGCTACCCAATTGATCGACGCTCCAAACCTGGGCGACGCGTGAAAACAAGGATTGGGTATTGGACGAGGCTTCGCGGGCAAGAACGATTGCAGACCTTAGCCGCAATGGTCATCAGATAAGTGATCGCGACCATGGTCGCGATCTGGATGCCGCGGTCAAATCACACGTAAACGCCTTCTTGAGAAGCGACGAGGGCGTGTCATTTGTGCGGACGCGGGCGACGATGGCTTCGAGCCGTATCGGCTGGAACGCTGAACGGCCTGCCTCCGCCCGAATTCCTCAAACAGCACATCGCCTGCGACGCAAGAAACAACACGCGATCGGCTATTGCCCGATACTCAATCTTCTCTTGAAGAGGGCAACGCCTTGCACCCGTCCCCCGAACGTTCCCATGCAACCCGCAGTGAAGGGCTGGCGCGCCGCATGACGTGGGCCCTGCTCACGGTATTCGCCGCCTTGTTCATGGCCTCCCAGGCACGCGCCGGCAACGCTGTCCTGGTGTACGACAAGCCGGCCAGTCAGTGGAATGAAGCGCTGCCACTGGGCAATGGCCTGATGGGGGCCATGGTGTTCGGTGGCGTGCCCGACGAACGCGTCCAGCTCAACCTGGGCACGCTGTGGGGCGGTGCGCCGAACGACTACATCGCACAGGGCGCCGCAAGCCGACTGAAGCCGATACAGAAGCTCATTTTCTCGGGCAAGGTGGCGCAGGCCGAGGCGCTCAGCGCAGGCTTCATGGGTGATCCGAAATTGCTGATGCCGTTCCAGCCGTTCGGCGATCTTCACCTGCATGTCGAGAACAAGGGCAAGGTGAGCGATTACCAAAGGGAGCTGCGGCTGGACGATGCGATCAGCACCGTTTCCTATGCGGTCGATGGCGTGCATTTTCGCCGCGAGACCTTCATGTCTTACCCCGACCGCGTGCTGGTGATGCACCTCAGCGCCGACCAACCGGCCGCGCAGAATTTCACCGTCACGCTGACCTCGCCCCAACCCGGCGCCAAGGTCGCGCTGGTAGGCAAGGACACCATCGCGCTGACCGGGCAGATCGAGCCGCGCACCAACCCGGCATCGTCGTGGACGGGCTCGTGGTCAAAGCCCGGGATGACCTATGCAGGACGGCTTGTCATCAAGACCAAAGGCGGCAGCATCCGCCAGGCCGGCGACCATCTGGAAGTGCGCGGCGCCGACGCCGTCACCCTCGTGTTCAGCGGAGCTACCAGTTTCAAGTCGTATCGCGACATTAGTGGCAATGCCGAGGCGGCGGCTCGCGCGCCCCTGGACAAGGCTGTGCAGCGCAGCTACGAGGCGCTGAAAAACGCCCACCTGGCTGACTATCGCGCGCTCTTCGATCGCGTGCATTTGCGCCTGGGCGACGACGCTTCCAGGGAGAACGTCGCGACGGATAAGCGCATTCGCGACTTCAAGACCCACGACGATCCGTCCCTGGTGGCGCTGTATTACCAGTACGGGCGTTACCTCCTGATTTCGTCATCGCGCGCGGGCGGCCAGCCCGCCAATCTCCAGGGCATCTGGAACCAGGACCTGCTGCCGGCCTGGGGCAGCAAATGGACCACCAACATCAATCTGGAGATGAACTACTGGCCTGCGGAAACGGGCGCTCTCTGGGAAACCCAGACGCCGCTGTGGGACCTGATCGACGACCTGCAGGTGGCCGGCGCGAAGACGGCGCAGCGCTACTACGGTGCGCACGGCTGGGTGCTTCATCACAACAGCGACCTGTGGCGCGCCACCACGCCCGTGGACGGGCCGTGGGGCCTGTGGCCCATGGGCGGTGTCTGGTTGTCCAACCAGATGTGGGACCACTACACCTTCAGCGGCGACGAAACCTTCCTGCGCAACCGTGCTTACCCCGCCATGAAGGGTGCGGCGGAGTTTGTGCTGGATTTCCTGGTGGAAGCGCCGAAAGGTTCGCCGGTCGCCGGGAAGCTGGTGACCAACCCGTCCACATCACCGGAAAACCGCTACCTGCTCGGCGGAAAACCGGTGGGCCTGACCTACGCGCCAACGATGGACATTGAACTGATCAACGATCTCTTCAATCACGTGCGCGCCGCCGCCCGCCATCTCGGCGTCGATGCGGCACTCGTATCGCGCATCGACGCGGCCCAGCCACGCCTGCCCCCGCTGCAGATCGGTCACAAGGGCCAGTTGCAGGAATGGATCGAGGACTATCCGGAAACCGAGCCGGATCATCGCCACGTTTCCCACCTCTACGCGCTCTATCCGGGCGACGCGATTTCGCCGGACAGGACCCCGGCGCTGGCCAAGGCCGCGAGGCGGTCGCTAGAGCTGCGCGGTGATGGCGGCACCGGTTGGGCGAGGGCGTGGAAAACGGCGCTGTGGGCAAGGCTCGGCGACGGCGATCACGCCTACAGGCTGCTGCATGACCTGATCGCCGAAAACACGCTGCCGAACATGTTCGACGACTGTCCGCCGTTCCAGATCGACGGCAACTTCGGCGGCACGGCGGCGATCGCGGAGATGCTGATGCAAAGTCGTATCGGCGAGATCACCGTGCTTCCGGCCCTGCCGAGCCGATGGCAGGACGGCGAGGTCGACGGCCTGCGCGCCCGCGGCGGCTTGCGGGTCGGTATCACCTGGCGCAAAGGCGTGCCTACCGAGGTGCGGTTGCTGAGCACCACCGCCACCTCGGTTCACCTTCGATACCAGCATCAACGCATCGTCGTCGCGCTCGAGCCAGGCAAGGAACTCACCGTGGGCGCTGCAAGGCTGATGCCCTCCACAAACGGGCGGCAACACGCAGCAGCGGACTGACGGCTAGACGTGAGATGGCGCCACCAGGACGGCCCTGGCGCCATCGGGCAACGCACAGGCCATGGCCTGTTCGATCTGATCGAAGCGGAATTCCTCGCCGATCCGGGTGGCGAGCAGGGGATCGTCGATCAGGCTCTCCAGCGTTTTCAGCGCCGCGGCAAGTCGTTCCTGCTCCTTCACTGTACGGCTCTCGAAATTGCTGAACCGCCGCATGGTCAGGTTCTTCATCATGAAAAGCACGGACGGGATGGCGACCGGCACGGCGCCGCCGAGAAAGCCATAGGCATAGATGGTGGAGTTCATCGGCAGGCTCGGCGCAATTTTCCCGAGCAGGTCGCCGCCGACGCCATCGAATACGGCTGTTGTCGCCAGTTCGGCGGAAAGCGCAGCCAGCCTGTCGGTGAAGCCTTCGTCAGTTACCAGGACATGCTCCACGCCCGACTGGACGAGCGCGCGTCGTGCCGCCTCGGTGCGCACCAGAAAAATTGCCGGCAGTTTTCTGCTTCGTGCGAGTGAAGCCATGGCGTAGCCCGTGGCCGAATTGCCGGCCGTGACGATCACGCCCTTGTGGCCGGCCTCGGCGATCTCTTCAAGGAAGGCGTAGGCCGTCATGACGTTGACGAGCGAGCCGCAATAATCCCGCGCGCGGACATGGTCCGGCAGGATCAGGCACGCCGAATAGGGCACCTGTGCCCGTTCACACCAGAGCCCGACACTCTCCGCGCTTCGGCCGAGCGAGCGGTAGACCGCCACCTGCTTGCCCGCATGGACCGCGGGAACGCCGTCGCCCACCGCGATCACCCTGCCCGCTCCCGACGCACCCCATACCTCATGGCGGTCGAGTGCGAGGGGATTGCCGGCCGTGGTGGGCATGCGCAGGAACGTCTTGTCGCCCTGGTTGATCGCCGAGGCATCCATCTCGACAAGTACATGGCCAGCTGCCGGTTCGTTCGGCGCGGGGATGTCGCGAACCTCCAACGTACGGCTTGGCGTCACGCAGATTGCTTTCATCGGTCGGTTCCCGGGTTCGGTGGCGACACGCAGGTTAGGCAATTTCATCCATTGCCGAAATGCGTCTGCGCGACATACCATCCATTCCACTTCGGAATCGATGGTGATGACTTGCATGGATCGAATGCATGCGATTCGGCTGTTCGTGCGCCTCGTCGAATGCGGCAGTTTTTCAGCCGTGGGGCGCGAGGAAGGGATCGGGCAACCCGCCGTCAGCAAGCAGATCGGCGCGTTGGAGCGGTACCTTGGCGAACAACTCGTCCTGCGCACCTCGCGCCAAGTGGTGATCACCGAGGCGGGGCAAGCGTTCTACGAATCGGCCAAGCGACTGATGGACGATTTCGACGCGCTCGAATCCTCGGTCGGTGATCGCCGGCGGTCACCGCGAGGCACCATCCGGATCAACACCGCGCCAGCGCATGGCCGGCTCTGCATCACGCCGCTGCTGCCGGAATTTTTCCGGCGGTATCCGGACGTCACGATCCAGATGTCGGTATCGGAACGACACGTCGACCTGGTCGGCGAAGGCGTCGATCTGGCGATCCGCCACGGGCGACTGGTGGACTCCTCGCTCACCGCGAGGAAACTGTCCGAGGCGGACTCCGTGCTCACGGCGAGCCGGGATTACCTTTCCCGTAACAGCGTACCCACCCGACTCGCGGAGCTGGACCAGCACACCTGCGTCGTCTTTGCGAAGGATCGCGAGCGTTACCCGTGGTCGCTCAAGGTGGGCAAGGAAACCGTTTCCTACATGCCGCACGGCTCGCTGCTGACGGGCGATGCAGAGCATGTCCGCGCGGCGGTGCTGTGTGGCCTCGGCATCGCCCAGGCGCCGCGCTGGCTGCTGGCCGAAGAGATCCGCTCCGGCCAGGTGCAGGTGCTGCTGCCGAAGTTGCAGCCGGCGCGCGTGCCCATCCATCTCGTCTATCCGGCCGGCCGCCGTGTACCGGTGAGGGTCAGGGTATTCATCGACTATCTGGTGGCGGCATTCGCGCGTCCCGTGCGCCGGCCGTAACGTCCCTGATCGTCATGACAGGAATCCTGGTTGCATGTCCTGCTTCGGTTCCGCAGCCGGATGACCGGGTTGCATCGCGGCCATTCGGGAACCTGGTCGCTGCGCTGCCGACGTAACCGGGCGCCATCGACGGGAACCCTCGGTCGAAGAGCCTGTCTACCGGGATCGCCCGCACCACGCGCTGACCACAGGCGCATATCCCGCATGGGGCAGCGGGCTTGAATGAGGCAGTCTCATCGAACGTTCCGGGCAACTCCACCATCCGCAGGAGGGTCGCGCAAGCGGTCTGGCATTGCTCGACAGCGAAACGCGCGAGGCTTTGGGACGCAAGGGCTGGCGACAGCCATCCCCGCTGACCCGCCGGGCGCGGATCCTCATGCTGGCCCTGGTCATGATGCTGCACGCGCTGTTCGCGCTGGCGGTGTGGTACGCGATGCAGTCCAAGCCCGCATCGGTGGCAACGGTCGATAGCGATCAGGTGCTGACCGTGCGTTTGCTGGATCGCTCCGACACGCCGCGCGCCGTGCAACCGCCCGCTCCCCCGATGCCGCCCGAGCTGGTGCCGACACGGCAAGCACGGACTCCGCGCGCGCGCGCTGCCACGCACGAAAGACCACGCCGGGACGCGATGGTCGTGCAGGATCATGAAGCGGCGTCGCGCGATCCGGGCTTGTACGCGAAAGATGGCTCAGTGCGACTTCCGCCCACCACAAACACCTGGGCCGCGGCGGAGGCCAGGCCCAAACCGGCAAAGCCCGCGGACGACCGCCAGATCATGCAGCACGAACGCAACCGGATGCAGTACAAGGCCACCCGCTTCGAAAAATACTTCCCGCCGCCGGGTGAAACGGCAGGCGGCGCGGTGGGCCGCCATATCGGCGACGCACTCAAGCAGCTCGCCGCAAGCGTGTGCGATCCCTCCAGGAGCAGCACGGTGGCCAACCCGCTGTGCGCTCCACCGCCCCTGCCCCCTTCAGCCAAGGAAGGCGATGCGCGCCTGAACCTGCCGCCAGCACCGCTGGCCGACGGCCCGCCCTCGTCGCCAGCGCCGCCTCTGTCGACCTGCATCGACGAGTACAGGAACACCAAGCCACTGTCGTCCGGCTGTCCGGCAAATACGCCCGACCTGGCCTTCAAGGCGGAGATGCGCGTATGCATCGACTTGTTCCGCGCGGGCAAGCGTCTCAAGACATGGTGCCCGCTCGATACGCCCAAGCGCGCCGCCGCCGAAGCATCGACGCCCGCGGTCTCGTCCAGTACGGGTTTGCACTGAGAGGCCACGACATCCACCTGCGCCGCACGGTGCTCCGACGCGAACGAACAGAAAGAAGTGTCGGGCGCGATGCGCACGGATCGGCAACCGCCTCGAGACTGCGGTACGCCGGTTGAAAGGGCTGCCCACCGGTCGCCCATGAAAAACGCCCCGTCATCGGGGCGTTCTTCATCTCGCGCCGGAGCGCTTCAGACCGACTTGCGCGCCTTGAAACGGCAGGCCGAGCCCACCAGGAGCAGACCCAGGCCGAACATGGCCAGGGTTTCCGGCTCCGGCACGCCGACGGGCGCCGTGCTGAACGCAACGTTGTCGAACTCGAAGGCGTAGGAGGTGCTGGTGGCAACCACCTTGTCGAACGACTGCGTCAGGAAATTGATGTTGACGTAGCAGGTGCCCAGCGCGTTCTGCAGGCCGCCGATGCAGTTGCCCGTCCCGGTCGATGCACCCACGTCAGCGCCGGTGAACGTGGCGACCGACGCGCCACCGCTGAAGAACTCCGCGCCCTGCCCGGCGCGGCTGAATACAATGAGCTCCCCTTCAACGCCCTTCCGCTGAAAAACGTCTCGCGCGAATGGCGGTAACAAGGTTCGCATTCGACCCCGGGAAAAGTGGCATCAACCCCGACGTCGTTTGGCCATCACGCCACACCCGATCGATTCCGGAGAGCCTTTTGAAAATCCTGCATTCACGTCTCCCCCTTGTGCTCTTCGTCGCGCTGTCCTCGGTGGCGGCTGTGCCCGCCACCGCGCAGCAACTGGCGATCACCTGGGATGATCTGCCCGCCCATGGGCCGCTTCCTGCTGGCGAAACGCGGGTGGCGATCGCGCAGAAAATCATTACCGCCATGCAGCAGGCGAAGCTGCCGCCGGCGTACGGGTTCGTCAACGGCATCCAGACGCAGAACGAGCCGGCCTCCACGCCCGTATTGCAGCTGTGGCGCGACGCCGGATTGCCGCTGGGCAACCACACCTGGTCGCACATGAACCTCAATACCAATCCGCTCGCGGACTGGGAACAGGATGTGACCAGGAACGAGCCGATGCTGCGGAAGTACATGGGTAGCGCCGATTGGCGCTGGCTGCGCTACCCGTACCTGGCCGAGGGCGACACCGCGCAGAAGCGCTCGGCCGAGCGCCGCTTCCTGGCCGGGCGTGGCTACAAGATCGCCAACGTCACCATGAGCTTCAGCGATTACCTCTACAACGAGCCGTACGCGCGCTGCGTCGCGAAAAAAGACAACGCCGCCATCGCCAGGCTGGAAACCAGCTACCTCGCTGCCGCCGACGCCGCCATCGTCTACAGCCGCTCCATGTCGAAAGCGCTCTACGGCCACGACATTCCCTACGTCCTGCTGATGCACGTGGGCGCGTTCGACGCCCGCATGCTGCCGCGCCTGTTGGCGCTCTACCGCGAACGCGGCTTCAATTTCGTCACGCTGGAGCAAGCCGAAAGCGCGCCCTTCTACAAGAACGATCTCGACCTCAGCCTGCCGTCATCACCCGATTCGCTCGAAGCGGCGATGGCCGCACGCGGGTTGCCCTTGCCACCCGCGCCCAGCCCCGGCCTCGACCTGGACAAGCTCTGCCGCTAACCGCCGCCCGCTCTTCCGATGATGCGCATACAGCGTCGCGCGGCACCCGGTCCATCCAAGTAGCCGCGAGGGATGCTCTAGTATCGAATCCATCACACGGTACGGGGACGAACATGGATCGAAGAGACTTCATCCAGAAAAGCCTGCTGGCATCGGTGGCCGCCGCGGCGGGATCGGCCAGCCTCGCCAAAGCCCAGGAGTTTGTTCCCGCCCACAATTGGGATGGATACAACTTCGGCAGCGGCCCCGCGATCACCGACCGCTTGAATCAGGGGCCCTTCCCCACCTACAAGCCAGAGCAGGTCGTTCCCGGCTCGGACGTCATCATGGCAACGACACCTTCCCGAAAGAGGGTGCCGAATTACGGGATGGGCCTGGCCACGTACCTTTGCGACGAAGCGGGGCCGGCGTACAAGCCAAACGAATCGCTGGAAAAGTCGCTCGAAAAACTCGTCGCGCTGCCGCTCACCGATGTCCTTTATGTGCGCCTCGACTGGCGTGACATGCAGAGCCGACCGGGAAGGCTCGACCCCTGCGAGCACTGGAAAATCGCCTTCGATCTGGCCAGGCAATACGGCAAGCGGATCGGCTTTCGCATCCAGTTGATGAGTCCGGTCATCAAGCCGCAATCCATGCCCGACTTTCTGCTGGACAAGGTTCCCCTCTACGAGCTGGGTACCACCGACGAAGTGGGCAAAAACCTGCCCGGCAAGGTGCACTACGCCCCGCAATACAACCACCCGGCGTTCATGGCGGCCTTGCAGGAAATGGACGGCCTGCTGGCGGACGCCTATGACGGCTCGGCCCAGGTGGAGTTCATGGACACCTACATGTACGGCTTCTGGGGAGAAGGCCACACCTGGCCGTTCGAAGACCGCAATCCCTTTCCCGACTACGCCACGGGCGCGGCCACCTTCAACCGGATTTTCGACATGCAGTCGGCGCATTGGAACAAGACGCCGCTGGCCACGAACACGCAGCCCGACTACAACCGGGTGGGCAACGCCGAGCTGGTCGACAGGACCATCCGGTCGCACAACTGGCTGCGCACCGACACCATCTTCATCGAAAACATGCAGATCGAAAGCCTGAGCAACCGGCCGCCATGGGTTGCAGGGTTTGTCGAGAACGCGCTGTCCGACGGCACCGCGCAAAACCTCGGCGTGTCCGAAGGGGTTACCCGCAACGACAACATCATCGCGCATGCCCGCGATGTCGGTCCGAATTACTTCTCGTTGTGGAACTGGCACAAGATCCAGGCGGAGCGGCTGATGAGCTACTACGACCGGTATCCGGACGCCATCGACGAATTGTCCACGCGCATCGGTTACCGCGTACGCCCCTCGTGGATATGGGCATTCGAAAAGGATGGCTCTCCCGGGCTCGTACTCGGGCTGGCAAACGATGGCGTCGCCGGCGTACCGGGCGCCCTGCGCATTTCGATCAAGAGCGAACGCGGCCAGACCTTGAGCGAGGGAAGCCTGGACCCTGGCTACCCGCTACCGGGAAAAGTGCGCCAGGCCCTGTTCAACCTGCCCAGGGGAACCACGCTCGAAGGATTGAGGATGTATGCGCAGATCGAGGTAAAGGGCGTGCGTCACCCGGTGAACTGGGCCTGCCATCAGAAGACGGAAAAGGACGGGGCGCTGGTCGTGCGCAGGAACATCTAGCGGGCCCGGACGGCAAGCGTGTGCGACGCCCCGGTTCCGCCAACGCCCCTCCAGCGCCGCCCCCTGTCGCCGGAAAATTTCCATCCGTTGAATATGGACGTATAGACGTCCATATCACTCGATGGCCATGGCGCAATAAAAATTCACAATCTGTCGACAAATCAAGCATGTAGCGTGCCATTTTGCGTGAAACATGCGGATGTCTTGTGCGCAAGCATGAATGCTTGAAGTCGTTGCGCAATGGTGAAAAACTTCGGCCGCAACTCCCCCCGCTTGCCTGGGGACGGCAGACCCTGCCGCTTCCACCGAGCGCGTTGCACCCCACCATGAGGACAAGTCGATGAAGCCGAATAAGCTCGCTTTGGCGCTGGCCGGTTTGCTGTTGACGCCTGTTGCCGCCGCCGTGGCACAAACCCCGCCCCCCGCCAGTCCCGACACCACCGGTCAGCAGCCGCCCGATCAGGAGCAAGCCCAGCAATTGCAGGCCGTCACCGTCACCGGCTCGGCGCTGCCGCGGGTCGATGTGGAAACGCCTTCGCCCGTCACCGTGATCACGGCGGCACAGATCGAGCGCAGCGGCCTGAAAACCGTCAACGACGTGGTACGCGCGATTTCCGCGGATAACAGCGGTTCGATTCCCACCGCGTTCACCGCGGGATTCGCCGCCGGCTCCGCCGGTGTCGCGCTGCGCGGCCTCACCGTGAACTCGACCCTGGTGCTGATCGACGGCCGCCGCTCGGCCAATTACCCGCTCGCCGATGACGGCCAGCGCACCTTCGTTGACCTCAACACGATCCCGGTGAACGCGATCGAACGCATCGACGTGCTGAAGGACGGCGCCTCCTCGCTGTACGGCGCCGACGCGATCGCCGGCGTCGTCAACATCATCCTCAAGCACGACTACCACGGCTTGCAGGCCACGGCCGACATCGGCACCTCGCAGCGCGGCGGCGGCACCACCCGCCGCGCCACCCTGCTGTTCGGTGGCGGCGACCTGGCGAAGGATGGCTGGAACGCCTATGGCAGCATCGAAGCGCAGGATGACAACCGCATCTGGGCGCACGACCGCGGTTATCCCTACAACTCCACCGACCTCAGCCGGATCGGCGGCAGCAACACCACCAACGGCCAGCCCGGTTTCAACGCCGGTTCGATCTACGGCATGGTTCGGCCGGCCGTGCCCGGCCCGAACGGACCGGGCGGCATGCAGACCGGCACCGCGGTGGATGGTTCGCTGTGGCAACCGCTGCGCGCCTGCGGCCCGGAGACCACGCCGGTGACCAACGATCTCGGCAGCGGCTGCGAGCAGAACTTCACCAATCAGTACATCGACCTGCAGCCGAAAGAGAAGCGCCTCGGCGCCTACGGTCGCCTGACCGTCAAGGTGGGCGACACCAGCGAGGCCTATGTGAGCGCCAGCGTGTACAGCAACAAGACCGAGGTCGCCGGCGGCCCGCCGCAGATCCGCTCGGGCACGCCGGTCAACACGCGCTCGATCGTGCTGCCGGCGACCCTGCCGGACGGCTCGGACAATCCGAACAACCCCTTCGCCCAGCCGGCGCTGATCACCTATGCGTTCGGCGGCATACGCGGCGGCGCGAAGCAGGACAACAACAACACGCGCCTGGTTGGCGGCATCCACGGCACCATGGGCGAGTGGAACTACGACAGCGCGCTGGTGTTCAACCACAACGAGCTCACCGTCGACAACTACGGCTTCCTCAACTACAACAAGCTGGTGCAGGTGGTGAACGACGGCAGCTACAACTTCATCGACCCGTCGCAGAACTCGCCGCAACTGCTGGCCGAACTGGCGCCGGTGCTGCACAAGAAATCCACCACCGACCTGCAGTCGATCGACTTCCATGTTTCGCGTGCGCTGATGGACCTGCCTGGAGGCTCGCTCGGCTTTGCTACCGGCGTCGACGTGCGCCACGAGGAGCAGAAGGATCCCGACCTCAACCCGGGCCTGCAGGCGCAGGGCCTCGGCGTGGCGCACACCTTCGGCAAACGCACCGTATCGGGCGCCTACGTCGAGCTGGATGCGCCGTTCCTGGAATCGCTGGAAGTCGACGCCTCCGGCCGCTTCGACCACTACTCCGACTTCGGCAACAACTTCTCGCCGAAGATCGGATTCAAGTGGAAGCCGGTCGAATCGCTGGCGGTTCGCGGCACCTGGTCGAAGGGCTTCCGCGCGCCGAGCTTCGCCGAGAACGGCTCCAGCGAATCGGAGGGTTTCGCCACCTACACGGTGCCCGACGACTATGCCGCGGCGCACGGCAACAACGCCTACGTGCGGCCTTATGGCCTCGCCTACGACACCATCGGCAACCCGGACATCAAGCCCGAGCGCTCGAAGAGCTGGACCTTCGGCCTGGTCTACCAGCCGATCGATCAGCTGAGCGCGTCGCTGGACTATTACGACATCAAGAAGACCGGCGTGATCGGCCAGCAGGATACGCAGGCCGTGCTCGATGCGTACTTCGCCGGCCAGCCGCTGCCGGCGAATTCGGCCGTCATCCCCGACGTGCCCGATCCGCAGAATCCCACCCTGCTGCCGAAGCCGGTGGTGGTGATGGCGCCGTACGTCAACCAGAACTCGCTGGAGACCAAAGGCATCGACTTCGACCTGATCGGCAATTTCGATCTGGGCGATAGCGCGAAGCTGCGCAGCGAGTTCAACGCCACCCGCATCTTCGAATGGAACCTGACCCTGCAGGACGGTACCGAGCAACGCTTCGTCGGCACGCATGGGCCCTACGCGCTGTCCTCGGGTGCGGGCACGCCGCGTGATCGCGCGTCCTGGTCGAACAGCTTCAACTTCGGCAAGGCGACCGTCACCGGCACGTTCTACTACACCAGTGCCATCTCGATGACCGCGCCGGACAACGGCGAGGGCTGCATCTCGGTGGACGACAACGGCGACCCGTTCCCGCCCAGCTGCCATGTCGCTTCGTTCACCACGTTCGACCTGACCGGCAGCTACGACTTCACCGACCACTTCGCGCTGACTGCCTCGATCCTGAATGCCTTCAACCGCGACGCGCCGTTCGATCCCAGCAACTACGCCGGCAACAACTACAACCCGACGTGGGCGCAGACCGGCATGGTCGGCCGGTTCTACACGCTGGGTCTGAAATACACGATGTGATCCGCCGAAGCGGAGGCTTCGGCCGTGGTGCAACGCGCCTGGTGACGGCGCGTTGCATCGTGTCGATGTGGTGCGCGATTGTTGCGGCCACACTTCACTCGGGCGGCGAAGGGAATCGTCCGTTGCTTCCCGCGCGAAGCGGTAACCGTGGTGCAGGGTTACGTCGCCGCGTTGAACGGCCTGGGCCTACCCGCGCAGCAGGAAGAACGGCAGCGTCACCAGGCCCAGCGCGAAGAGTATGCCCAGCACGCTCAGCACCACGCGCACCGGATCCGCGCGCAGCAAGGTGATGAACGTCTCTGCGGTGCCCGCACGCTTGGCGGCGGCGTATTCGGCACGGGCACGAGCCGCGCGCTGCTGCTGGTAGTCGTCCATCGCACGCCTGGCGTCCGCGAAGGCCGCGTCTTCAGTGACCCAGATGCCTCCCGCCGAGATGCCCCAGATGCTGGGTCGGGTTTCGTAGAACGCGATCCGTTGCGCGTCGAGCATCGCGCGCACGTCGTCGGCCTCGTCATCGGGCACGTTGCGCAGGTTCATGAGCAGCTTGGACATGGCGCCATGATAGCCGTCCGGGAGCTGCCGGCTGCGTTGCGTCGGCGCGGAATCAAGCGGTCAAGGCGGTTTTATTTCAGCCGGTCAAAGTTCCGGCACCTCCCCCGACTCGAACAGTACCCGCGGCGTGCCGTAGTCGCCGCTCTCTTCGTCCACGTCCATGCTGTAGGCGACGACACCGGCATGCTTGCCGGCCAGCAGCCCTGCCCTGCGCGCAGCCTCGTCCGCGGTTTTGAACTGCAGGACCGGGCTCGGTTTCAAGCCATTGTTCACCCGATCGAAGGGCTGCACGATGTGGATCGTTTCCATACTTGCTCCTGGGTTGAGGCAAGTATGACGGGTTGATACGCCGATACGGCAAAGGCCGGGGCCGACTTTCCCGACCGTCGATGCAAACCCCTCATCCCGCTGCCGCTCAACTGCCCGGCTTGCGCCCGGTGAATGCGTCCATCGACGAGTACACCTTGAATACGCGGCCCGCCAGCCAGTCCCATAGCGGCAACGGCAGCAACCCGCGCAGGGCACCGCTCAGCGCCACCGTCCACGGCATCATCAGCCGCGGCCTGCCGGCCTTCATCGCAGCCCAGGCCCTGTCCACCACATGCGCCGGTTCCAGCAGCGGCGTCATCAACGGGGCGCGGGCACCGGCGAACATGCCGGTCTTGATGTAGCCGGGGATCAGCGTGGTGACTCGCACGTGGCCGTGGCCCGCGCGTTTCAGCTCCAGCCGCAGCGAATCGCTCCAGCCGATCAGTGCCCATTTCGAGCCGGTGTACACGGTCATCCGCGGTACGGAGAGCAACCCGGAGGCCGAGGCCACGTTCAATATTCGCGCCTCGTTGCCGGCGGCGATCATCGCCGGCAGAAAGGCACGGGTGACATGCATCGGCCCCAGCACGTTGACGCGGATGACGAACTCGGTGTCGGTGAGCGGATCGTGCTCCCAAAACGGTTTGCCACGCACCACGCCCGCGTTGTTGATCACGACATCCGGCGTGCCGACCTCGGCCTGCACCCGCAGCGCCGCCTCGGCGACTGCCTGCGCCGACGACACATCGATCACCTGGGCCAGCACTCGAGCACCACGTGCGGAGAGTTCCGCGCGGGTCGCCTCCAATGCCGCCGCGTCCATATCCCACAACACCACCGCGGCCGCGCGCTCGGCCACCGCGCGCTCGGCGTACAGGCGGCCCATGCCCATGGCGGCCCCGGTAATCAGAACGATCCTGCTTTCGACAGTGCGCATGTTTGCCCCCCAGTTTTGTGCCGCGATTATGCGTCACGGTCGTGGAGTTCCACCGGAACTCGTGGCGCTCAACCGAACGTCGCACTCAAAACGATCCACCGGCTCGCCATGCAGCCATCATGGGCGACACCACCACCCACCTCGTATATTCTTTCCTTTCGCCTTGGAATGAGGGGGGAAAAATGGCATTCAAGACGTTTACGGCCGCGGCCATTCTGATGAGCCTGGGCCTGGCACCCGGCGTTGCGGCAAACGAACCTCACGGATCGGCGGCTTGCGCACAGGACGGCCGGGCGGAAGCCGGCGGCTACTGGCTCGACGCCAGGCTGACTCGCAACGCGAACGCGTGGCTCCTGACCCCGCAAACAAACATCCAGTTCGCCCCGAAACAATACGGCGGCGCCGCGGTGCCGGGTACGGGGCACATCCATCTCTATTTGAACGGCACATTGATCGGTCCGATAACGCATGCGGGCCCGGTCAGCCTGCCGCTGCTCGATCGCGAAACCTACGTCGTGAAACTGGCGCTGACCACCAGCGACCACAACGAAGCGAACTTCGGCGTATGCCGCGAAGTGCGCATTGCGGCACCAGTCATCAATAAATAATCAGCGACATACCGGCACCTGTACGGCACGCTATCCACGACTTGAAAAGGCTTGAGCATGAGAATTTTTGCCGCCATTGCGCTGGCGTTCGTCGTTTCACCCGCGATGTCCGCTGACCTGCCCTCGTTCACCCCCCAGAGCCTGGTGCTGAAGAACATCCCGGCGGCAACCGGGCCGGCCGTCGCGTTGTTCAACGGCAAGGATCTGGACCAGTGGGACGCGTGGCTGGGCTACGCCGATCCAGGCCAGACGTATCTGGCCAAGCACGATGCATCCCTCGGCGTGGGCGGCAAGGGAACCATCTTCACCGTGGTGAACGAGGACGGCGAACCGGCGATCCACGTCAACGGGCCGACCTGGGGCAGCCTGGTCCATCGCGGCGATTACGCCAATTACCACCTGCGGCTCGAATACAAATGGGGCAAGGCGCGCTACGCGCCGCGGCAGGCGATGCTGCCGAACAACGGGCTGCTGTATCACACGCACGGCAAGCCGGGCGCGGTGTGGGGCACGTGGGCGACGTCGGTCGAGTTCGAGATCATGTCCGGCAGCGTCGGCATGGTGGTGCCGGTCGGCAACGGCTTGAGCGTGACGGCGACGGCCGCCCACGATGCATCCATCATCGATCCGAAGCTGCGTTTCATGGTCGGCGGCGTGGACGCCAAGGCCATCGGCAACACCGCCACATGGAACGTGGAGAACAACCACAACGCCGACGCCCCCGACGGTGAATGGAACGTGCTCGACCTGTATGTCGTGGGCAACCACGCCGTGCATGTGGTCAACGGCGTACCCGTGATGGAGGTGCGCAACATCTGCGAGCCGGACGCGGCGGGCGTGTGCCAGCCGCTGACGCACGGCCATATCCAGCTGCAGTCCGAAGGCGCGGAAACGTTCTTCCGCCACATCACGCTGGAACCGATCGAACGGTTGCCGGTGATTGGGGTGGTGAAATAACCGCAGCGCCGCCGCCTCCGTCAGTCCATCGTTGACTGACGCCTCCCGTTACGGCCTCACAGCCCGCGCAACAGCAAGAACGGAAGCGTCACCAGGCCCAACGCGAAGAGTGTGCCCCGCACGCTCGGCACGACGCGCGCCAGATCGGCACGAAGCAACGTGATGACCGTCTCTGCGGTGCCGGCGCGCCTGGCGTCGGCGAAGGCCTCGTCTTCAGTGACCCAGATTCCCCCAGCCGAGATCCCCCAGATGCTGAGTCTGGTTTCGTAGAACGCGATCCGCTGCGCGTCGAGCATCGCGCGCACCTCGTCGGCCTCATCGTCGGGCACGTTGCGCAGGTTCATCAGCGGCTTGGACATGACGCCACGCTCATTCAGAGCCTGGTTTCAGTTCAACTTCCTGCGTTCCCGAGATGCAACGCTTCAACACCATCGACGTTCCCCGCATCGACGATAATGCGCGCACATGAATAGCCCATCGACGCCCCGAGACACCTCCACCTCTCTTTCCAGACCGCTCTGGGCCGGCCGCGGCCTGGTGCTGGTCGGCATTGTGCTGTCAGCGTTCAACCTGCGCACGGCGGTTACCTCGTTGACGCCGTTGCTCGACCAACTGGGCCGCATCTTCGGCTTCGGCACGACGATGACCGGCGTGCTCGGAATGATGCCGACCGCGGCGTTCGCGCTGTTTGGTGTCTTGACGCCGCGTATCGCGCACCGCATCGGCCTGGAGCGCACTGCGCTGTTGTCCATGGTGATGGCTACGGCCGGGTTGCTGCTGCGCTCGGCCGCGGGCGGCACCGGTGGTCTCTTGATAGGCTCTGCCGTCGCGCTGGCAGGCATGGGCATCGGCAACATCGTGCTGCCGCCGTTGGTGAAACGCTATTTCTCCGACCGTGTGGGCACGGTCAGCACGTTGTACATCACCGTGCTGCAACTGGGCACCATCCTGCCCGCGCTGGTGGCGGTGCCGCTTGCGGCGGCGGCCAACTGGCAGGTATCGCTGGGTTCGTGGGCCTTGCTTGCGATCGTGGCGACGCTGCCGTGGGTGTCACTGCTGGTCAGCGAGCGCCGTCACGCATCACCGCTGGCGCAGATCCACGACCGTGCGGTGACGCCAGATGACGAAGCGCCGGAGCTGGCCGAGCCGGCTGTCGTCGGTCGCATCTGGCGCTCACCGGTCGCCTGGGGCATGGCCCTGATGTTCGGCATGACCTCGCTGATCACCTATTCGATGTTCACCTGGTTGCCGAAGCTGCTGGTCGAGGCCGGCGGTAGCGCCGCCCTGGGCGGCGCGATGGTGGCGCTGTTTTCGACGCTGGGGCTGATCCCCTCGTTGACCATGCCGGCACTCGCCGTGAGGGTGCGCAACCCGTTCCTGATCGTGCTGGGTTGCTGCGTGTTCTATGCGCTGGCCTTCGCCGGCCTGCTGTTCGCGCCGATGAAATGGCCGGTGCTCTGGGTGGCGCTGCTGGGCATGGGTCCGGGCACGTTCCCACTGGCGCTGACCCTGATCAACCTTCGTACGCGCACGCCGGGCGGTTCGGCCGCGTTGTCCGGTTTCACGCAGGGTGTCGGGTATTCGCTGTCGTGCCTGGGGCCCATCCTGTTCGGCCTGTTGCACGAATACGGCCAAGGCTGGAGCTGGCCCTTCGCCTTCCTCGGCCTGTGCGTGCTGGTGCTGTTGTTCGGCGGCTACCTGGCCAGCAAGCCACGCATGCTGGAAGACACCTGGTAGGCGGGGCCTTGCAAACCAAGAGAGCTCCGATGCGTCGTTTGTTCAATGCGGAAACGCGATGACCTTCTGCCAGCCTGGCCACCAGCCCATCCCCGACAGGCAACACTGCGTCAGCGATGACGGACGAGGGCGAGGGGTCGCTCGGGTGCGCCCTCGCCCGACGATGGGCTGCGTATGGACGCGACAATGCGGCCACCTGGTTTTCGCCGCTGACGCAGATCATCAGGACAACGTCGCCAGCTGAAAAGGCATGGACCTACCAGGCCGGCGACCGCCCGAAGCAGCGCTACGCGCACAGACCACGCGCTGAAGATTGGCGATCGCATCTATCTGTGCACGCCGCACAACATTCTCCTCGCGCTCGACGCACGCAACGGCAAGGAGCTGTGGCGTTACGGCACGAAGGTGCCGGACAACACCGTCCCCAGGGGGCGTATGAGCATCTTGATTAGCTCCGCGCCGTTCCGGGTCGCCGATAAGGCGCGGTTTGGGCCATCGCGGTATCGGTCACGAGTGGCGGAGCAGATCCCACCATCAAGTGTGTCAGCGCTCGATTAGGCCACTACCTGCGTTTCACAAGAGTCCGGATGCATTCGACAGCGCCCGATGGAACGCCCTCTCACCTTTGCCTACGCCGACTCCCGAAAGCGCTCACGTGCGGAAAAGGACCGGTGATAATATCTTGCGCTTGCGAGTGAGCACCGCATGGACAGGAGCTGCACGATGAGATTCAGGACGTTCATCCTCCCTTTTGCCCTGCTTATGGCCCAAGCGGTCACCGCGGCTGCCGTCGACAGCACGAGCCAGGACATCAAGAACCACGTCCCGCCGGACGTCACTGGTGATTTGCCACGGGATGTGCGTGCGTTTGTCGCCGCTGCGGACACGCTGCTTGCCTACAAGCCAGCCAACTCATATGGCGATGGGGTTTCAGGCGCCGTGATCATTGTCCGGCACCAAGTCAGCGAAAAGAGCGACTACGACTTCGACGATAATCCCTGCGAATTGATCGCCTTGCGCCGGGAAAACCACGAGTTGGTCGAAGTCGATCACAGCAAAAAAGCCGTGGATTGCACATACAACGATGTCGCGCGCAACGCCCCTGCGATGTCATTGAACGACAACCTGACCGTGGCGCCGGCCAGCATCGTGTACGTCAACCAGAAAGATAAGGGCGACACCACGTTCTATTTTGCGTGGTCGAAGAAAAAGAGCACCTGGTATTTGCAACGCGCCACCGCGTCGAACCCCGACAGCGGCACAGGCGTCCGCCATGTCAGTGCGATCTACCCGATGGACTTCGCGTGGACGCCGATGTCCTCGGTCGATCCGGAAGCCATCGCTGAGGTGCTGCAAAAGTAGGGGAAGGCAATCGAGTGAAAGGAGTTCGCCATGCCGCATTTCAATCGCAGTTCCGCCCTTCTGTTCAAACGCTGCGTCGAAGCGGGTATTGAATCGCCTGCGGAGCTTGCCAACATCATGGGAAACGCTTCGGTCGAAACCGATGGTTTCCGCACGATGCACGAACGTTTGGGGTATTCCTCAGTCGACAATGTCATCGGAGCGGTGCGGAGCGCCGCCGTGCGATACACACGTGAAGAGATCCAGGCAGCAGTCGACAGCCAAGACCCGAAAGAAGTGGCAAAAGTGCTTTACCAGGGTCGCGCCGACTTGGGCAACAACATGCCCGGAGATGGTTACAAGTTTCACGGTCGCGGCTACTTTCAGTACACCGGCCGGGACAACTACACCGACTTCGGCAACAAGTTTGGCGTCGATCTCGAGAACAATCCAGAGCAGGCTGCCGAGCCGGAGATGGCGGCAAGACTCGCCATTGCATACTGGAAGGACAAAGTCCCCGAGAAGTACCGCGAGGATGCCAAACATGCGGGCGTCATCATCAACGGTGGGCCGAACGGCGCCGATGCGCGAGTGACGCAGTCGAAAAGCTGGAAAAATACGATCACTCAGGAGCTCATCGATAGCGTCAAGAACGGAACGCTAAGCGCAGACCAACTCGCTACTCTGGGCGTCGGTGGAATTACGCGCAAGGGAGACCACGGCGCTGAGGTAAGAAACCTGCAGAGCCATCTCCGCCAGTTGGGTTACGCGGACGATCATGGTAACCCGTTAGGTTCCGATGGCAATTTCGGTCCAGCGACGCTCAACGCCGTCAAAGCGTTCCAGCGCGATCATGGACTGCCCGATGACGGCGTAGTTGGTACCAACACGAGTCGTGCAATTCTGCATGGGACGATCCAGCAGATTAGCCTGCAGCAATCCGCCCTCACCGCGCTCACTCTCGATAACTACCAGCACCCCGGTCACTCGATGTACCAACAAGCGCTTGCGGGCGTTGGCGCGCTCGACCAGGCGCAGGGCCGCACGACGGATTTGCGCAGCTACAACCTCGCTGGCGTGTTGGCGCTGGCAGCACGACGCGAAGGGCTCGAGCGGATCGACCAGGTAGTCCTGAGCGATGACGCCTCCCGCGCCTTTGCCGTGCAAGGCGATATTCGCTCGCCGCTGCGTCGGTTTGCCGATGTGGACGTCGTGAGCGGCATCAACACGCCGCTGCCGCAGAGCAGTACTGGCTGGCCCCAGCTGCAGGCAGCGGGAACGCAACATGTGCAGGCGCCCACGCCGTCGGTGCAGACGGCGGATGGGCCGGTGGCGCAATCATCTATGCAGCGTTAACAAATAGGTCTGGCCTGACCCTGTTACGCTCCACCTGACGGCGCATTCGGACTCGGACCTGTGGCCGCGGGACGATCGCCAGATCGATGTTTTGCGCTGGCTGAGCTGGGCCGGCCAGGAATTCAATCCGGTGGCGAGCCAGCTCTACTTCGAATACATCATCAAGCCGCGTTTCAACATCGGCGAACCCGATACCGCGGCGGTGGCGCGCGCGCAGGATGGATTCCGCCGGCTTGCGGCCATCCTCGAAAGCCATCTGCAAGACCGCCGCTGGGTGGTCGGAAAAACGCTCACGGTGGCGGATTTCTCGCTGGCGATCACCCTGCCCTACGCTGAAGCCGTGCATATTCCGCTCGCCGAATTCCCTGCCGTCCAACGCTGGCACGACACGCTGTGCGAAATCGACGCATGGCGCGAACCGTTTCCCGAAATCGCCGTCGCCGCCTGAGCCGCTGCGATCGACTGCCGTCGCCGGCGGTCGTCATGTCCCTGCCCCGCAAGAGGAAATGCCATGAACCTGGTCAGCTACCTTTTCTTCAAGGACAACGCCGCCAAGGCGTTCGATTTCTACGCCCACGCCCTCGACGGCAAGGTCACGATGAAGGTGACCATGGGCGAAATGCCCGGCACCGAGGCGCTGCCGGCGGAAGCCCGCGATCTTGTCGCCCACATACGACTGGAAGTCGGAGACGCCGTGTTGATGGGTTCCGACTGGTGCGGCCCCACGCCCGAGCCGTATCCCGGCATCCATGGCAACGCGGTGTCGCTGGGCGTCGACGACCCCGGCGAAGCCGAGCGCGTTTTCAAGGCGCTCAGCGATGGCGGCCAGGTGACGGTGCCGATCGCCGAAACGTCGTGGGCCTTGCGCTTCGGCATGCTCATCGACCGGTTTGGCGCGAAGTGGATGGTCAACTGCAACCGCCCCGTGGCGGCAAACAACGCATGAACGCGCCCACCATTGCCACACGCGCCGCGTGGCTGGAAGCCCGCAAGGCGCTGTTCGAAAAAGAACGCGCCATGACCCACCAACTCGAGGCCTTGCATGCCGAGCGGCGCCGGCTGCCCTGGGTGCGGATCGACAAGCGTTACACGTTCCAGGGTCCCGAGGGTGCGCTCGACCTCGACGACCTGTTCGGGCGGCAAAGCCAGCTTGCGATCTACCACTTCATGCTCACTCCCGGCTCGCACCATGTCTGCCCGGGATGCTCCTTTCTGATGGATCACGTCGATGCCGCGCGTCGGCACTTCGAACATGCCGACCTCGCCTTCGCGGCGGTGTCGCGCGCCTCCATCGAACGCATCGAAGAAGTACGGCAACGCATGGGTTGGACCTTCCCCTGGGTGTCCTCCGGGGAAAGCGACTTCAACTACGACTTCGGCGTCTCGTTCACCGAAGCCGATCGCGCCGCGGGCCGCGCCAGCTACAACTACGGTCTTACGAGCATCAGCAGCAGCCCGGACATGTTCGGCGTCAGCATCTTCGCCAAGGATGACGACGGCAACATCTTCCACACCTACTCCACTTATCACCGCGGCGTGGAACTGCTGGCTGGCGCGCTCAACTGGCTGGACCTTGCGCCCAAGGGCCGCAACGAGGGCGACGGCACCATGAGCTGGGTGCGACTGCACGACGAATACGAAGACTGACCGCATCGTCACCAAGCGCAAGCCGCCGGCCATTCGCATCGAAAAGGGGTTCGGTTCAACCGGGCCCCTTTTTCTTTCTGCTTTCGGGTGACGCCGGGCGGTCCATCACGTACCTTTGCCGCATGACAAAGCACAAGATGTCGCTCGCGACACGCATCCTCTGGGGACTGGTCATCGGCATCGTGGCCGCGCTGGCAACGCTGGGCGTCGGCCAGTGGCATGCGCCGACGCTGGCTTTCATGCAACGCGTGTCCTCAGCCGTGTTCGACCCGCTCGGGCAGGTTTTCCTGCGCATGCTGTTTTTCGTGGTCATCCCGCTGGTGTTTTCGTCGCTGGCTTCGGGCATCGTGCAACTGGGGCAGCTGAACCGACTCGGCCCGCTGGCCGGACGCACCTTTGCCTTGTTCGTGGCCAACATGGTGGTCGGCGTGGCCATCGGCCTGGTGCTGATGAACCTGTTGCAGCCGGGCCAGCATATCGATCCGATCACCACGCAAAAACTGATGGCCGAATACGGCGGCTCTGCCCTGCAAAGCGTGCGCACGCATGCCGAACAGCCCAGCCTCAGCCTCGGGCTGCTGGTGGAGATGTTCATGCCGCGCAACCTGTTCGGCGCGGTCGTCGGCAACAATCGTGGCGTCATTGGCGACGTGCTGCCGCTGATCCTGTTCGCCATCCTGGTCGGCGCCGCCGGCACGCAGCTTTCGCCCGACAAGCGCCAACGCCTGCAGGACGGCCTGGATCTGATCACCGAGTTGATGACGAAAATCGTCGACTTTGCCCTGCGCCTGGCGCCGTATGCCGTGCCGGCGATGATTTACAGCGTGATCGTGAAAGTGGGGCTGGACGTGGTGCTGGCGCTGTCCGTGTTCGTGGTCGGCTGCCTGCTGGCCATGACCCTGCACCTGTTCGGCACCATGTCGCTGTGGATCGCGCTGCTGGCGCGAAAATCGCCGTGGACGTTCTTCAAGCAGATCCGTCCGGTGCTGGTCACCGCCTTCACCACCAGCTCCAGCAATGCCACGTTGCCGACCTCGCTGGCCATCGCGCAGGAAGAGCTCAAGCTGCGCCCCACCACCTCGGGCTTCGTGCTGCCACTGGGCGCCACCATGAACATGAGCGGCACGGCGCTGTTCGAGGGCTGCGTGGTGTTGTTCGTTGCCCAGGTGTTCGGCGTCGAGCTGAGTCTCGCGACCCAGGTCATCATGCTGCTGCTGGCCGTGCTCAGCGCCGTGGCCGTATCCGGCATTCCCGGCGGCTCGTTGCCGATGATCGCCGGGCTGCTGGTCACCTTCGGCATACCGCCGGAAGGCATCGGCATCATCATCGGCGTGGATCGCATCCTGGACATGGCGCGCACCGCGGTCAACGTGGGCAGCGACATCGTCACCGCGCAAATCGTCGACGACAGCCTGAAGCGGGCCGAGGCGCGCAACGGGCGCGCATAGGCCGATCGATCAACCGGCGATGCCTGGCCGCGCGGTTGTCGATCACAGGTCGGCCGTGGCGATGTTTGATCCGGTGCCATGATTCGCCTGCGTGGCGAGGGAAAGCCAAAGAAACGGGTTATGGATCGCCCGCTCCGCAAGGGCATCGGGGCGACCATCTATACTCCGTGGCCCATTGATTGCCCCCGGATGGACCGATTCGATGTCCGATATACCTGCCTGCCCGTTGTGTGCAATGGAAAACACCTACCCCGACGGCGACAACTACGTGTGTGCCGATTGCGGCCACGAATGGCCGATCCAGTCGGATACGACCCTGGATGCCGACGCGGTGGTTCGGGACGTGAACGGCAACGTGCTCAACAACGGCGACACCGTGGTGGTGATCAAGGACCTGAAGGTGAAGGGCTCGTCGATCCCGCTGAAGCAGGGCTCGCTGATCAGGAACATCCGCCTGGTCGATGGCGATACCGAGAACATCGAAGGCCACTCGGACAAGATCAAGGGTCTGGTGCTGAAGGTCTGTTTTCTGAAGAAGGCGTGAGGCACGACACGCAAAGGGGCGGAGGGAATCGGGAAGCGTGGTCGTCCATCGCTGATCGCCATCCCATCGCCGACTGCGCCGCCATGGCTCGGTGCAGTCGCTCGTTCTCTGCAAAAATCCGCACGCAGCCCGATCGGGCCAGGCGCTCCTGACAAGCTGAAGTCACTGGATTCCTGCATGACCAGCCCCACGGCCATCGAGAGTCGCAGGAATGGCGGAAGCCGGCGTTGTCCGCTCAAGCAAGCGCCACTCCACCGTGCTCCGTTTTGTTGACTCCGTTTTGTTTCTCCGCGATCTCTTCAGGCATGCTTGGCCGTCGATATCCCACCGGAGGCGCAACGCTCATGACGGATGAATCGAACAGCGGAAAAGAGAAGCCGGACCACGGTCCCTCGGCAACCTCCAACGACACGTCGGCGATCGGCAAGATCACGCGCCGCGAATTCCTCACCGGCTCCGCCATCGCCGCCACCGGCTTGATGATCGTGCCCCGCCATGTTCTGGGCGGGATCGGGTACACGCCGCCCAGCGACCGATTGAACATTGCCGGCATCGGCGTCGGCGGCATGGGCATGCACAACATCCGTGCCCTGGCCGGCGAGAACATCGTCGCCCTGTGCGACGTGGATTGGGGCTACACGGAGAAGAGCTTTCGCGGGATGTTCGACGGCCTGGGGAAAGCGCGTGCGCGCCTCGACAAGGCTCAAACCCCGGCCAGGCGCCACGAGCTGCTGGATGAGATCAGGCAGACCGAGCTGCTCTCGCGCAAATTCGATTCGATCAAGCGTTACACCGACTACCGCCGCATGCTCGAGCAGCAGAAGGACATCGACGCGGTGGTGATCGCCACGCCGGACCACCTGCATGCGGTGATCGCCAGCGCGGCGATGAGCCATGGCAAACATGTCTACGTACAGAAGCCGCTGACCTGGTCGATCGACGAGGCCCGCACGCTGGCCAGGAAGGCCAGGGAAAACCCGAAGGTCGTCACGCAGATGGGCAACCAGGGCCACTCGACCGACGATGCCCGGCTGATCAACGAGTACATCGCGGCCGGGGCGATCGGCAACGTCAGCGAGGTCCACGTCTGGACGAATCGCCCGCTGGCCTACTGGCCGCAGGGCATTCCACGCCCGCAAGCCAGGCCGAAGCCGGACGACGCGAGCTGGGACGAGGAAGCGGTGATGGACCGGCTCGCCAATGCCATGGTCGGCAACTATCCCAAACCCGAAGGGCTGGCGTGGGATCTCTTCCTCGGTCCCGGCCCCGTCGTCGACTACCACCCGGTCTATCACCCGTTCAACTGGCGCGGCTGGGTGGATTGGGGGGTAGGTGCCATCGGCGACATGGGCGCGCACCTGATCGATTCGCCGTTCTGGTCGCTGGACCTGGGCTTTCCCACGGCCGTCGAGACCGTCTCCACGCCTTTCAACAATGCGTCGTATCCCGTGGCGACAATGACGTATTACGAGTTTCCCGCGCGCGGCGGCAGGCCGCCGGTGAAGCTCACCTGGTACGACGGCGCGCTGCTGCCTCCCGGCCTGCAAGCTCTGGGCGCGGGGCAGCTGAGCAAGGACGGAGGTGTCCTCTACATCGGCGACAAGGGCAAGCTGATCCACGAGACCTACGGCGCGAACCCGCGCCTGTTGCCGCAGTCGCTGCATGACGCGGTGGGCACGCCCCCGCAAAAGTACGCGCGCATCAAGACCTCGCACGAGATGAACTGGGTGGATGCCTGCAAGGGGCGCGCGGAAGCGTCGTCGCCGTTCGCGTATGCCGCGCGGCTGACCGAGGTCATGCTGCTGGGCGTCGTGTCGCTACGCGCGGGCGGCAGGATCGAGTACGACGCACAGAACATGCGCATCACCAATGCACCGTCAGCCAACCAGTTCCTGCGTCGCGAGTATCGCGACGGTTGGGCCATCTAGGAACGCGGAGCACCGGGGCCGAATGCACCATGCGCCAAGCTCGCCTGGAGATCCCCGTCATCCCGCTCTACATCACGCAGCGAGCCGCGTTCTTTTTCTTTTCAGCGACCGTCCAGGCCGTCGCGCAAAGCCTCGGCGAAGGCCTGCGGCTGGTCGATCCAGGCGCAGTGGCCGGCATCGTGGATGACGTGCACGCGGACCTTTCCCGCCTTGGCCAGGGCGGACCACAGGTGGGCCGCGGGATCGAGATAGTCGCTGTCGCCCTGGATCACCGTGATCGGCACGGGATGCGCATCGATCGCGGGACGCACGTCCCACGTGGGCATGCTCGCGGCGATCGCCGCGCCTGCCGCGTGGTTGTAGTAGATGCCGCCGCTGGTGAGCTGGTGCCAGCGCTCCACGTGCACGAGGTCCAGTGGCGCGTTGTAGCGGATGCGTAACCGCATCCTCGCCTGCCGCGGCGTGTCGCGATGCTTGTCTGATGGCAGGCCGGCTTCGGCGAGCGCCCGCGCGATGGCGTCTTCGCGCGCCATCATGGCGGTCTCCCGCTGCTCCAGCGCCTTGTTGTACGCATCCGACATGGCCTGGTCCATCACGGGCGGCATGCTGCCGGCCAGCACCATGCGCTCCACGTGCGTGGGGTAGGCGCGGTAATAGGCCATGGCCAGCAGGCTTCCGAACGAGTGGCCGAACAGCACCAGTCGATCGCGGCCCAGCGCGACCCGCAAAGTCTCCAGGTCATCCACCATCTGCCGCATGGTCAGCTCGCCCTCTGTCCCCGCCGGCACCGGCGACAGCACGCTGCCGCGCTGGTCGTACAGGACGAAAGCATGCCGTTCCAGCTGCGGCCGCAAGGCATCGATGATGTAGTGGAAATCGCGCCCCGGCCCGCCATGCAGAAACACCACCGGCGCACCCTGCCCGATCTCGGTCACGAACAACTTCGCGACATGATCCGTCGTCGGCAGATACCAGGCGTTGCGCTGCACCTGGTTGAAGACATCGTGCCTTCCAGGCTGCGCCGTCGCGCCAACGTCACTCGCATCCGCGGCGGAGCACACGAGGCCAGCGGCCAGAAGCAAGGCAAGAAGACGAAGCGCGCGCATGGCTGCCATCCTTCATGAAGACGGAAAGAGGTTATGGCGACACATGGCGGCAATCAAATGCCACGGGTCACCGACGGCAGGCCCCTTCACGCATCGGAGAACGCGGCGCGGTGATGGCTGCGTTTACAGTCATCCTGACGGAAGCGTTTACGACGCCCCTTTTCCCTGCATTACCTCTTCCGAAAAAACGCACACGCCCAATGAATGGCTCTTGGCCTGGTACATGGCGGCGTCGGCGGCGCGCAGGTAGTCGTCGGTTGTGGTGAAGCCGGCCTGGCTGCTGACGACTCCGATGCTGGCGCCGCACGTCACGGTGTGCGTGCCAAGCTGATAGGGGGCAGCGAGGGCAACAGCCATCTGCCGAGCCAGCTCGATCGCCCCGGCGTGGTCGACAGATTCAAGCAGCACGTTGAACTCGTCGCCGCTCATGCGGGCGACAAGGTCAACCGTCCGCACGCAGGACTCAAGCCGACGGGCGACCCGCTGCAACAGCTGGTCGCCCACGTGATGCCCGAGCGTGTCGTTGATGGTCTTGAACTGGTTGAGGTCCAGCAGAAGCACGGCGAACGTGCTGTCGGTGCACGCCGGAGCGTCGGTTGCCCGGGTGGCATTGTCCTGATGCAAGGCAACCGCGTGCTCGAGGCGATCACGGAACAACGGCCGGCCCGGCAAATTGGTCAAGGCGTCGTACGAGCTGCCGCGTTCGGCCAGATCGCTCAGTGACCCGGCCATCCGCACCGCAACGCCACGTTCGAACCGGGCAACCCCGCGCCAGTTGAGCCAGGCCAATCGCCCCGATCCATGACGCGCGCGAAAATCCACCGAAAAGTTCGGGCGGTCGCCAGACAGATGCCTTCGGTACGCCGTCTGCACGCGCTCGTGGTCATCGGGGTCAATGAGCTGTTGCAGGAAATGCCAGCCGTCATCATGCAGATGGCCGGCGCCACTGAGCCCGACAATCTCATGGAAGCGCTGGGACACATGCAGGACGTCCGTCTGCAGGTCCCAATCCCAGATGCCGTCATTGGATCCACGCGTGGCCAGCGCATAGCGGTTGTCGGATTGCACCAGCTCCAGCTCGGTATCTTTCTGCCGGGTCACGTCGATCATCAGACCGATCATGCGATTCGGACGCTCCTTGTCGACATCCACCCGGCACAGATCGCGCACCCACACCACCTTGCCGGATTTGGCGATCAACCGGTAGCTCATCTCGTACGCATAACTGTGCGTTGCGTTGTACGCGGCGTCGTCGATGACCAGCGCTTCCTGCAAGTCATCGGGATGCACATGCGCTCGCCAGAACCCCGGGTCGGCACGCCACTCCTCCACCGAGTAACCGAAAAGGCGCTCGACCTGCGGGCTCAGGAATGTATTGCCCACGCCGCGCTCGGCTTCCCAGACCACGCCATCGATGGTTTCCAGCAGCCGCAGGAAGCGCTGGCGGACCTCTACCAGCACCTGCTCGGTGATCTCCACAATCTCGATCAGCACGCCCTGGCGACTGATCACCCGCTCAGCGTCATCCGTCTTCGGCTGGAGCTTCAGGCGCATCCAGCGATAGTCCGCATTGGCCACGCGCAACCGGAACACCGGCATGCCCGACCTCAAGGTGCCGGTATCGTCAGGGTGCACGAAGTCGAGCAACGACCGGCCCAGCGCCTCCTCCACCGGATAGCCCGTG
The DNA here is from genome assembly GCF_000264315.1 of Rhodanobacter fulvus Jip2. Lineage (GTDB taxonomy): Bacteria > Pseudomonadota > Gammaproteobacteria > Xanthomonadales > Rhodanobacteraceae > Rhodanobacter > Rhodanobacter fulvus. Next base: position 13,010 of record NZ_AJXU01000001.1, on the reverse strand, counting down.
AGCTTGTGCCAGGCGGGATTCACGTAAGTGATCGTCCACAACGCATCGGTTTGCACCACTGCTTCGGGCAGCAGCTGCAGCAGTTCTGAAGGCGGCGTGGTACGAGCAGGCATCGTCGTTCATGCTCACCGAAGCACCATCATCCGTCCAGCCCCTGAATGTGGAGACCGGGCCAATGGGCTCGAGGCCAGCTATCCGCATCAACAGATCGATGCGCCGGCCTGGCGCGTGCGTAGCGGGCGGCACCGCGCCCTTGCTGCGCAAGGCATCCGGCGACACGCTGCTAATCTCGCGGCATGAACCTGCGACATGCATCGGCAAGCCTGTTGCTATGGCTGTGTGCGGCGGCGTACGCCAGCGCGGCCGAGCCCGCGCTCATCGAGCGCTCGGCCACGCTGGCCGAGATCTTTCCGGCGCAGCAGGTCCGGGCGCTGCGCTCGGTGTTGCCTGCCGATCGGCAGGTGACGTGGACCGTGCGCTTGCCATCCACCCCGCCCCGCAGCGTGCTGGTATTCGTCAGCCCCAACGCAACAGCCGATCCACCACCGGGTTGGGACACAGTGCTGGATCGACACGCCATGGTGTGGATCGCCGCCCGCGATTTCGGCAACCCGGTGCCCAGCAATCAACGCGTGCTGGTCGCGTTGATGGGGCTGACGCTGGCACGGCGCGACTACGTACCAGCCGATGCGCGTCGCTACATCGGCGGCATGTCCGGCGGAGGACGCATCGCCAGCATGGCCATCACGAAGTTCCCGCAGCTGTTCGACGGGGCGCTGTACATCGTGGGAGCCGATGACTTCGGCAAGGCCGAGCCGGCTCGGCTCGCCGCCATCGCCGCGAATCGCTACGTGTTCCTGACCGGCGAAAAGGACTTCAATCGCCGGGAAATGACGCATGTCCACGAACGCTATCGCAAGGCCGGTGTATCGCAGACGCTGTTGCTCGACCTGCCCCGCTTTGCCCACCAGTATCCCGACGCTACCGATTTCGAAAGCGCATTGGTCTTCCTCGACAGCAGCGCGGAGCGATGAAGAAGGCAGCCGAAACCGAACTCCGCCTATTTCGCGGCCGCCGCTTTCAGCGTCGCGAGCGAGTCAAGCGTCCAGTCTCCAGGCTGCCGCACATCATGGATGGCCGTGACCGTGCATTTGGTCCTGGCTTCCTTGCAACGGTTCTCGGCATCCTTCACGTCGGCGCGGCGCTTCATCGAGACACCTGTCTTCCGCAATCGGACAGCCAGCCGCATCCCATGTAACTTCCCCACCAGTTTCTTCCCGGCAAGCAAAACGCCATGACGCACACGCCCAAACCCGCTGCCAAGCGCGCACCGCCACCGCGCGTCCCCTCCGTCTTCATCGCGGGCGTGCGCTATGCCCAGGTTCCCGGCGACGTCGAAGCGGATGGTCAGGTCGGTGGCTTCCTCGCGGCTTACGACGCGTCCCATCGCGAAATCTGGCGCATCAAGGTCTACGACAACCCGCGTAACCCCGGACTGGAAGGCGATGTGCAGGACGTGTGGTTCCGCTCGCTGCGCGCCGAAGGCGGCAAGCTGCTGATCGAGAACGAACGAGGATTGCGGCTTGAAGTCGATCCGGCGACGCGACACGTCTCCGGCCGCCCGGCGCCCACTCCCGAGCCCCTGGCAGACATCGACCCGATCTCGGGCCAGCCACGCCTCCGTCGATCGGCAGCAGAGGACGCAGGGCCGACCAGCGCACCGATCAGCACCGAGTCGAGCACTGCATAGTCGAAGGTGGCGCCAGGCAGCTGCGCCTGCAGTCGCAGCACGATCAAGCTGTAGACGAATGCGATGACGCTCGCCAGGAGCCCACCCAAGAAACACCAGGCCGCCCCGCAGCGGCAATCCAAGAAACGGGGCGGGGGAATACGCGCCGATGGCCGCGATTATCACGAAGAACAGGCTGGCCGGCGGGCCCACGCGGTAGTGGCGACAGGATCCTTCTAGAAAACCAGCGGATGCGAATTGGGGGGACGGGGAGCAAAGGCGACGGAAACTAAAAACGTCGGATTCAACGTCCCTCCCTTTTCGACGCCCGGGACGACTCGGCTATCCTGTGGATGATCTACCGCGAGACGCCCGACATGTTTCGATTTCTGCTGTTGTCATTGATGCTGGCCATCATCCCGCTCGCCGGGCACGCTGCCACGCCGGCCGAGGCCGCACTGGCGGGCTTGCCGAATGTGTCGTTCCCGACGCCGCATCGGGTCGCTTCCGGCAGGTTGCAGGCGGTTGATGTGGCGGCACTGAAACGCGCCGGCATCGAACAGGTCATCGATCTCAGTGCCGACAGCGAGACGCCCGATTTCGACGAGGCTGCCGCGGTGCGGGCCGCCGGCATCGGCTATCACGACTTGCCGATCCATGGCGCCGGCGACCTGACGCGCACCCGCGTCAGGCAGTTCGACCGGTTGCTGCGGGACGCGGGCGAGCAACCGACACTGGTGCATTGCGCCAGCAGCAATCGGGTGGGCGCCATGATCGCGTTGCGTGCCGCCCTGGTGGATGGCCTGTCCACGGAAGCCGCGCTGGCCGAGGGTCGGCGATGGGGCATGAAGAGCCTGGAGCCAGCCGTACGCGAACGCTTGCACGCATGGTCCAGTGAACCCACCGAAAACACTCATTGAACGCCCGCCATTGCCGTTCGTGCAGCGGGCGATGCGCCAACTGAGCCGCCGCCAACGATGCCTGCGAACCGTCTCCCGAGATGACCCCGGAACCGGGCACTGGCGCACCGCCCTGTTCCGCGTCGTTTACCCCTGTGCGTGGCGCTGCCGATGCTGAACAGCAGTCTGTTCGCGTAGATGGCGGTGTCAATCCGGCCGCAAACGGGACTGAGGCAATCACGGCGGCTTGATCCCCTCCAAGATCGCCCGGCATCCTGGTGCTTATCAAACCACGACAGGCCCACTCCCAGCCGGATGCGTCAGCTCCACTCCGCGTGAAAGCTGCCTTTTTCGTCGATGCGCTCAAACGTATGGGCGCCGAAAAAGTCGCGCTGGGCCTGCAGCAGGTTGGCGGGCAGGCGTTCGCTGCGGTAGCCGTCGTAGTAAGCGATGGCCGAGGAGAAGCACGGCACCGGCACGCCGGCGGCGATGGCCACGCTGACCACCTCGCGCAGCGCCACCTGATAGGTCCCGGCGATGTCGCGGAAATACGGTGCGAGCAGCAGGTTGGCCAGGTTGGCGTTTTCGGCGTAGGCGTCGGTGATTTTCTGCAGGAAGCGGGCGCGGATGATGCAGCCGCCGCGCCAGATCTGCGCGATGGTGCCGTAGTCGAGCTGCCACTTGTACTCGTCCGACGCGGCACGCAACTGCGCAAACCCCTGCGCGTAGGAGACGATCTTGCTCAGGTACAAGGCCTTGCCGACGGCGGCGATGAACGCATCGCGATCGCCGCCGAAGGCCTTGTTGGCGGGCCCTTCCAGTTGCCCGCTCGCCGCGACGCGTTCGTCTTTCAGCGAGGACAGCACGCGGGCGAACACCGCTTCGGTGATCAGAGGCAGTGGCACACCAAGATCCAGTGCGCTCTGGCTGGTCCACTTGCCGGTGCCTTTCTGCGCCGCGCGATCAAGTATCACGTCGACCAGGTCCTTGCCTGTCTTCTCGTCTTTCTTGCCGAAGATGGTCGCGGTGATCTCGATCAGGTAGCTGTCCAGCTCGCCTTCGTTCCAGCGGGTGTAGACGTCGGCCAACTCCTGGTTGGACAAACCCAGCACGTGCTTGAGAACCGCATAGCTCTCGGCGATCAGCTGCATGTCACCGTATTCGATGCCGTTGTGCACCATTTTCACGTAGTGCCCGGCGCCGTCGGTGCCCATGTACGCCACGCATGGCTTGCCGTCTTTGGCCCGTGCCGCGATCTCGGTGAGGATCGGCTCGACCAGGTCATACGCATCGCGCGGCCCGCCGGGCATGATCGACGGGCCGTGCAACGCGCCCTCTTCGCCGCCGGATACGCCGGTGCCGATGAAGTGCAAGCCCGCCGCGGCCAGCTCCTTGTTGCGCCGGATGGTGTCGTGGAAATTCGTATTGCCGCCGTCGATCAGGATGTCGCCCTTGTCCAGCAGCGGTCGCAGCTGGGCAATGGTGTCGTCGGTCGCCGCGCCCGCTTTTACCATCAGCAGGATGCGTCGGGGCTTCTCCAGTGAATCGACAAACTCCTGCAGCGTGTAGGTGGCGACGAGCTTCTTGTCGCCGTGCTCGGCGATCACCTCGTCGGTCTTCTCGCGACTACGGTTGTAGATCGACACCGCGTGGCCGCGGCTTTCGATATTCAACGCCAGGTTGCGACCCATCACGGCCATGCCGACGACACCGACTGCCTGCTGACTCATAGCGACCACTCCTCGTGCTTGTTGGCCTCGAAAGCGGGGCCAAGCCAAGAGCGTGCAACGTGAGACGTCAGGCCGTGTGAAGAAATCGTTCACTTGCGCAGATGGATGGTCTTGGCCGCCGCTCACTGCCGGCCTGCACCTTGCCCCTCGTCAGCAGGGGAGAAAGCCCGAAGCCGCCCACGACCATCGTGACCCGTCACCCGACGGCGTCCATCACGGTGAATCCGCGGATGCCTCGCAAGCCCGGGCGCGCGCCAGCAAGACGGCACGCTCGCGTGCGTTGCCGGTGAGCGACGCCGCCAACGCAAATGCCTCGCGCGCCTCGTCCACGCGACCCAGTTGCTGCAGCAAATCGCCGCGCACCGCCGGCAACGGCGCGTAATCGCGAAGCTGCCTTGCGTCCTCCAGCGCATCGACGATGACGAGTCCGGCGGCGGCGCCCTGCGCGCGACTCACCGCCACCGCACGGTTGAGTTCAACCACGGGCGAAGGCATCACCTGCAGGAGTTGTCCGTACAACGCGGCAATGCGTGACCAATCGGTATTCTGCATCTGCACGGCGCGCGCGTGGCAAGCCGCGATGGCGGCCTGCAACGCATAGGCACCGCTTGCTCCACCGAGGCGTTGCGCATGCTCCAACGCAGCCAAGCCACGCTGGATCTGCAGGCGATCCCACCGCGCGCGGTTCTGTTCGGGCAGCAGGATCGGCGTGCCGTCGACCTCGGTGCGCGCCGGTATCCGCGACGCCTGCAATTCCATCAACGCCAGCAGGCCGAACACTTCGGCTTGATTCGGCAGCAGCCCCACCAACACCCGCCCCAGCCGCAACGCTTCCTCGCACAAGGCTGGGCGCATCCAATCTTCACCAGCGGTGGCAGCGTAGCCTTCGTTGAAGACCAGGTAGAGCACTTCGAGCACGGCGTCGAGACGCTCGGGAAGCTCGGCCTTGCGCGGCACCTCGAACGCCACCGCCGCCTTGGACAGCGTGCGCTTGGCGCGCACGATGCGCTGGGCTACGGTCGGTTCGGCCTGCAGGAAGGCACGTGCAATTTCCGGTGTGCTCAGTCCGCCGAGCAGGCGCAGCGTCAATGCCACCCGGGACTCCATCGGCAGCACCGGGTGACAGGCGACGAAGAGCAGGCGCAACAAGTCATCGCCGATGTCATCGTCTGCCTTGTCCGGGGCTTCGTCGCCCTGCATGTCGGCTCCGTGCAGCTCCAGTTCCTTGCCGAATTCATCCTGCTTGCGCGCGTGCAAGGCGCGCTGGCGCAGATGATCGATGGCGCGATGTTTGGCGGCGGTCATCAGCCACGCCGCGGGGTTGTCCGGCAGGCCATCGCGCGGCCAGCGTTCCAGCGCACCCAGCAACACGTCTTGCGCCAGCTCCTCCGCGGTGTCGATGTTGCCGGTCATGCGCGCGATGCGCGCCAGCAGCCGTGGCGATTCCATTCGCCACAGCGTATCGAGCGCGCGATGAATTGCGTCGGGGTGGGTGTGGGCCGTCATCGCATCGATCACATCATTCCCGGCGGCTTGCCGCAAGCGTGCCGATCCCCGTCGCGCTGACTCATCCGTTCGGCATCTGCGCCTCGTCCATCCAGAACACTTCCCACTGGTGACCGTCCGGGTCGGCGAACCCATGCTGATACATGAACCCGTAATCCTTTGACTCGATCGTCGGGGTGGCACCCGCCGCAAGCGCCTTGGCCATGAACGCCTCGACGTCGGCACGACTGTCGAGCGACAGCGCCAGCAAGGTCTCGGTGCTGGCACGCGCATCGGCAATGGGTTTGTTGGTGAAGCCGGCGAAGAAGTTTTCGGCCAGCAGCATCACGCCGGTGCGTTCGTTGATGATCAGGCACGCCGCATTTTCGTCGGTGAATTTCGGATTGAAAGAGAACTCGAGCGCCTCGAAGAAATCGACGGAGCGGGCCAGATCCTTCACCGGCAGGTTGACGTAGAGATTGCGGGGCATGGTGGTCCTTGGTGTGGGTTGAAGGTGCGTGGCTTACGGCGCAGGCGTCACGCAATTGACCATCCACGGCTGGCCATAACGGTCGTCGCACATGCCGAACCGGGGTGACCACGCCGTCTCGGCCATCGGCATCCGAACCAGCCCACCGTCCGACATCATGGCGAACACGCGCTCGGCCTCCTCGATGTTGTCCACCTCGATGTTGACCGAGGTCGTGGCCTGGCCATCGGGGTTTTCCATGGCGTCGGCGCCCATGATCGAAGCGCCGCCCACCACGAGGTGGACGTTGGCGATCAGCGGCCGCATCGGCTCGGGAATGTCCGGCCCCATCTCGCCATAGGTCGCGCTGGAGACAACGTTGCCGCGCAGGACCTGCGCATAGAACGCGAACGCCTCGCGGCATTTTCCTTCGCGAAACATCAGGTACGGGATCAGTTTCATGGTGTCGCTCCTGCTGGCTGTTGTTTCAGTTGCCAAGGCGCTGGCGCAAGCGGTCTTCCTGCTCGCGCAGCTCGGGGGTGAATTCCTCGCCGAAGTCGGCGGCGTCGAAAATCGGGCGGATCTCGATCTCGGAGGGGCCGGGCATGGGATTCGGGCAACGCTTGACCCATTCGATGGCCTCCTCCAGCGAGCGCACCTGCCACAGCCAGAACCCGGCGACCAACTCACGGGTCTCGGTGAACGGACCGTCGATCACCCGTCGCTGCGGGCCATCAAACGCGACGCGTGCACCACGCGAACTCGGATGCAAGCCCTCGCCTGCCAGCATCACGCCGGCGTTGACCAGCTCCTCGTTGAACTTGCCCATCGCTTCGAGCAACTCCCGGCTCGGCATCGCGCCCGCCTCGGACTCGTCGGTGGCTTTCACCATCACCATGACTTTCATTCCAGTCTCCCGTTTCGCGGCGCGATCTGGCCGCTTGCAAGGAGGACGACGAACGGACGCGCCCCGGATCGACATGCCCTGAAAACTATTTTTCCTGGCCCTGTTTGAGCGGATCACCCGTAGCGGGCATGATCGGCATCCCGATGCGCTGCGGAGCCCGCGATGCAGTACCTGACCCTGATCCACATCGACCCCGGCTTGCTGGCCGAGCTCCCGGACGCCGAATACAACCGACTGATGCGTGGCTGCTTCGAGAAAGCCGACGCCCTGCGGCAAGAGGGCTGCCTGCACGGTTCGCAGCAACTGGAAAATCCCGACAGCGCCAGAACCCTGCGCGTACGCGACGGCATCAGCCGCGTCACCGACGGCCCGTTCGCCGAGACGCGCGAATTCCTGGCCGGGTTCAACTTGATTGAAGCGGACTCGATGGATGCGGCGATGGCCATCGCCCGGGAATTCCCGTGGGCGTGTTTCGGCAGCATTGAAGTGCGCCCGGTGCGCGACATGCAGGCCGTGCGGAAGCACGTCGGCGCAAAGTAGGCGGCCGACGGCAACCGGGAGAAACGGTAGTCCGGTCAGCGCGCCAAAGCCCGCCGCCGTGTCGATTTCGCCCGCCGCTGTTCGTCGATACAGCAAGGCCGCCATTCCGGTGGCCGTTGCCGCCGAGGAGACAGCCATGTCCTATGTCGATGGTTTCGTGATCGCCGTACCCGACACCAACCGCGAGTCGTTCATCAAACACGCCAGCACCTTCGACGCCATCTTCCTGGAATTCGGCGCCACGCGCGTGCTGGAGTGCTGGGCTGACGACGTGCCCGAAGGCAAGCTCACCGATTTCCGCCGCGCCGTGCAGGCGAAGGAGGACGAATCCGTGGTGTTCTCCTGGGTGGAATGGCCCGACAAGGCCACCCGCGACGCCGGCATGGAGAAATTCATGAAGGATCCGCGCATGGAGGCTGCCAGCGATTGTCCCTTCGATGGCAAACGCATGATCTTTGGCGGCTTTGTGCCGGTCGTGAGTCTGCCGGCGTAGCCGCGGTTTCCGCAAAAAGGAATCCGGCGAAATGGTGGTCCCCTCACCTGTTAGCGACGAAGTTCAGTTGAGCTCCTGCCCGTTCGCCCTGAGCGTAGGCCCGCAGGGCCGAAGTCGAAGGGTGGCCGCGAGGGGCCGCCCCAACTTCGCTTGCTATCGCAAGCTACGCCCAGCGTGAACGGAATCCGTGGCTGAGTTTCGTCGCGAATCAGGTCCCTTCAAGGCTTCACAAACCGCAACGTCATCCGGTCCGATTCGCCGACCGCTTCAAGTTTCGCGTGCTCGCTATCCGGTCCTGCCAGATTCGGTGGCAGGCGGTGGACGTTGATGTCTTCGGGATCCTTCGGGTTGGCGTTGACCTGGGATACCGCCGCAAGGCGGAAACCCGTTTTGAGACCCAATTCGATCAGGTAGTCCTCGGGAATACGGTGCAGCGCTTTCGCACTTTCCACGGCATCGGCAAACGGTTTGGCACGATGCTCGACCACACCGAAGACACCGCCGGACTTGAGCACCTGAAACGCCGATTTGAATACGACAGCCAGCGTCTCGGGGCTGTGGTTCAGCCAGTCGTGGGTATTGCGGAAGGTGAGCACCATGTCGGCCGAGTCAGGCTGGCCGAGATTCACCTGCAACGGCGGCGCAAACGGCACGACGTTCTCGATGTTGCCAAACATCGCGGGATGGGCCTTGATCGTGTCGGCAAACTTCGGCGAACCCGCTTCAATCAGATGACCGTGATCGCGCAGGAACGGCGCCAGGATCTCGGTGTACCAGCCACCGCCCGGCGCGATCTCGATGACCGTCATGTGCGGCTGGATGCCGAAAAATTGCAGCGTCTCGACCGGGTGACGGAAGCGGTCGCGCGCTCTGTTCTCGGCGGAACGCCCCTGGCCGTTGACGGCCTGTTGCAAGGACGCGGTGGTATCCGTCTTCACCGCGGCGGCGTTGGCGAAGCATGGCCACAACAGGGCGCTGGCAAGCAGCAGGAGCTTTCGCGTGGGCTGGATCATGGTTCGAGCCTCCCTTGGTGGAACGTGCAGCGTACTCCGGAGGTGTCGAAGCTCAATACCGCGGCAGAGGAGAACGTGCGAACCCTGCTCAACCTCTTCCCTTTCAGTTTTCCCGAAAAGTACCGTGAGCCACGCTGTTGCGGAGATGGCGTCGAGAACGGGTAAGGTCGAGAACGGGACAGGTTCACTTGCAACCGTGCCGGTTTCAGGACATACCTTGGAAAGAAGCCGCGAAAGCCCTCGCCATTCTTCCCTCCTCTCACGACAACGACAAAGGACACGCCCATGATCCGCGCCGTTTGCCTCGCCCTCGCCCTTCTCGCCTCCGCTTCAGCTTCCAACGCAGCGGAGATTGTCATTCACGACGCCAAGTCGCAGCCCGAAAGCATGGCCGTCGGGCCAGACGGCACCCTGTACGTCGGCAGCGCCAGTACTCCCTACGTCTATACGGTGAAGAAGGGCGCCACCACGGCAGCACCGTTCATCGATGCCAGCGCCGCCGGTCCCGGCACCTTCTTTTTCGGTGTACTGGCCGATGCGGCAACCCACACCTTGTGGACTTGCCAGCTGACGCCCGTGGCCGGCGCCACCCCGGTGCGCCGCACCACCGCCCTGCGCGGTTTTGATCTGAAGTCCGGCGCGCCGAAGCTGAGCTGGACCCTGCCCGGCGACAACTCCACCTGCAACGATTTCACCGTCGGACCGGACAAGGCGCTCTACATCACCGACACCGCCAACCAGAAAATCTACCGCCTGGCGCCCGGCGCCCAGGTCCCCGAGCTCTATCTCGACCACCGCAGCTTGCTCGGCATCGACGGCATCGCCTTCCTCGACGGAACGCTGTACGTAAACAACGTCTTTTTCAACAAGCTCTACCGCGTGCCGGTGGGCGCCGACGGCAAGCCCGGCACACCCGTCGACATCTGGATGGATGCCCCCGTCCACGGGCCGGATGGCATGCGCGCCGCCAACGGCAAGCTGTTCGTCGCCGCAAACGGCAGCGGTGAAATCAGCAGCCTGACGATCACCGGCGACACCGCCCACGTCACCGTCATCAAGGATGGGCTGAAGACCCCGACAGGCGTCGAACCGGCCGGCGATACCCTGTGGTTCACCGAGCGCGGGACGGGCAAGGTCTGGTCCGTGCCGATGCCGGAATAAAAGGACACTCCTGGCCCTACTTCGAGGCAACCATACCGCCCCGCATCATCCGCTCACTACCGGCAAAGTCGCCCACCTGCGGTGGTTGCCCAGCACGCGCGCATGCCCCGGACTCGGAATACCGTCCTCGACCTGGGGCTCGAAACGGACGTACCTCCGGCACACCGGAGCGCTTCGGGTGGATCCCGGCCGCGGTAGCAATCAATGCGAGGGCTTGCGATGAAAAGGTTGATGAACATTACGTGGGTCGTGACCGCCTTTCTGCTGCCGCTTCCACTCATGGCAGCCAGTGCTTTCGACGGCACCTGGAAGATCGATGTCAGCAAGGTCCATGGCTCGGGAGCGGCGGAGGTGATAACGCTCAAGGACGGCATGTACACCTGCAACTGCGCGCCTCCCATCCGCGTCACGTCTGATGGCACCGATCAGCCGATCAGTGGACGGCGGGACATGGACACCATGGCCGTGAAGATCGTGGACGACCATACCGTCGAGCAGACCGCCAAGAAGGATGGCAAGGTCGTCTACACCCGCACCTACACCGTGTCACCGGACGGCAAGACCGCCGCCTTCGTGGCCGAGTCGGATCGCGGAAAACACGCCACATTCCATGGCACCCTGACGCGCGTCGGCAGCGGCGCACCCGGCTCGAACGCACTGGCCGGTTCGTGGCAAATCGCGGGTTACCAGAGCGTGTCGGAGAGCAAGCTGACCTCCACGTACAAGGTCGATGGCGACACGGTGAGCATGTCCGACGGCGAGGGTGAGTCCTACACGGCCAAGCTCGGCGGCAACCCGGTGGAGATAAAGGGCGACCCCGACCACCACACGATAGCGGTGAAAATGGTCGGCAACACGCTGCAGGAAACCGACTACACGCACGGCAAGGTCAACTCGATATCGAAGATGACGGTCTCGTCGGACGGCAAACAGATGACCACCGTGACCACCTACAAACCCACCAACCGCGGGATCACGCTGGTCGCCTACAAACAATAAAAGAAGCGGCCCAATGATCGCTTGATACCTGAAAGCCCGGCCAGGCGCCGGGCTTTCGCTTGTCCTAAGCGGGCCAGAGCCCCTCTCCCGTTTTTGGATCGCGATCTTCAGGCGTGTCGTGGCGACCCTTGCTCGTTCGAGGGCGGCCCCACCAGCTCCAGCAAACGGCGCATGCCGGTGGATTGCCCGTCACTTCCTTCGACCCAGGGCAACTCTCGCTGCCAGTGCTCGTGAGCAAGTCGTTGCAGCGCGCTTGCCGGCGCCTGACGAAAGCCCATGAAGCATCGATTGAGGCGGCGCTACGTAATGGGTTGGAATTCGAGCTCCGTGACGTTGTCATGCCGCGACGATCGGCGGATTCTTGCGTAGACGTCATACACCCCTTCGCGCGCGAGGAATCCTGCAAGGTCAAAATCTCACGCGGGAACGAAATTGAACGATGCCAGGGAAAGTCGTCGAGCCGATGTCGATCGAGCCTCACCACGATGGCAGTCTCGACGTCACCGTGCAGCAGGTCGTGCGCGACCTATCAGGCAAGCTCATGGCCGATTCGGTGGTGCACCACATTTACCGGTTCGACGCCGGATGCGTGGCACGCATGGATCTTGCGGGCGACGAATGATTTGCGGCGTCGTGACGACGCGTGCCCACCATGTCGCATGATCGGTCAACACAAGGCCAGACTCTGGCCGAACTCCATTCGCCTCCGGGTAGCCCCGGACTCAACCAACAGGATCTTGTGGTCTCATGAAATCATTCCAGGACAAAGTTGTTCTCATCACGGGCGGCACCTCGGGCATTGGCCGGGCGACCGCCCTCGCCTTTGCCGGGGAAGGCGCCAAGGTCGTGGTGGTAGGCCGACGGGAAAATGAAGGCGCCGAAGCCGTCTCGCTTATTGAGCGCACCGGTGGTCAGGGGCTTTTCGTGCGGGCTGATGTTTCCGTCGAAGAAGACGTCGCGTCGATGGTCGTGCAGACTGTCGAGGCATTCGGTCGCCTGGATTTCGCGTTCAACAACGCGGGCGTCTTTCCCGAACCCGGTCCCATGACTGAGGTCACCACCGACACCATCGACCGCGTATTGGCCGTCAACGTGCGTGGCGTAGCGCTCTGCATGAAGCACGAAATCCCCGCCATCCTGAACAGTGGCGGCGGTGGCATTGTCAACACCGCCTCGTTCCTGGGCATCCGGCCTTTTCCAGGCACGGCGATATACAACGCGAGCAAGTCTGCAGTGATCGGGCTGACCAGATCCGCAGCCGTGGAGTTCGCCTCGCAAGGCGTACGGATCAACGTAGTGTGTCCCGGTGTTATCGAAACACCCATGAACGAGGCTATTCGCGCGGAAGAAAGTGGCCGCGATTTCCTGAATGGGCTTCAGCCGATGCAGCGGATAGGCCTACCCGAGGAAGTGGCTGGCGCCGTGCTCTACTTGTGCACCCCGAGTGCGAGATTCGTCACGGGTACAACGCTGAGCGTGGACGGGGGAATAGCAATTTGAAGCAGCGAACGGGGTCAGACTGAGATGGCCCGGGTTTGACGGACACCTTTGAACGGGGACAATCCCCTGGGAGGTGTCACATGGT